>CAZLMW010000174.1:0-13003 GCA_964560875.1 uncultured Enterobacteriaceae bacterium | reverse complement strand
CCCCTTGGACCCCCATCCCCGTTTACCCCAACCGCCTGTTTTTGTGGTTCTTTTTTGGCTTCGCAGCGAGTCTCGTGGGACGGCAGCTACGCCAAGGCGGACATACGACGGCTATTCGATGGACTGCTCGGCAGCTGCCGTCGCTCCAGCCCGACACCGATTGTCATGCATTTCCGAACAATCCAATCCTGATCATTCCGATTCACAACACGATAGAACAACGCCAGTCTGCTCTTGGGACATCAACCGGGAGCCACCATGCGTCACCTCGCTCTACCAACCGCTTTTCTCTTCTTCGTCTTCCTCGGCGCCTGCCAGGCCGACCTCGAGGAGGTTGCGTCGACCAACACAGCCGCGCACGCCTACAACGGCGCGTCGACCACCGCGATTACCACCGACAAGGCCGCGACCGCCAACCCGGCCGGCAGCGATGACAAGGTGGCCAAGTACGGGGCGCGCGCCGCCAAGTTGCCGATCTGCGCGCCGCAACCCGCCGTCTGGAACGCGCCGAAACTGCAAGATGAAGCCGGTGTTATCGACGGCGAGTGCAAGCTCAACTCGGTCCTGGTCGACAGCAACGCCGACGGCGTCCCCGAGTCCAAGATCCTCGTCACGCGGTCGGGCAACCTGACGACGGTGCACTACAAGCACGGCAAACGCGTCTACACGACCGACAGCGCCGGGCGGGTCATTCGCCGCGAACAACACAGCAACTACGGCAGCCGCACCTGGATCGTCCAGCAGGCCTTCGACGAGGCTGGCCGCGTCGTGATGTACGGAACCAAGAGCGTCCAAAAGCACGACGGTGCCATCAAGTACGCGCATCGCGTCGAACAGACGTTCAGCCACGGCCGTCTCGCGTCGCGCACGACGACAAACCAAAACGGCCCGGCCGTGCGCACCACGTGGACGTGGAACAAGGCGGGCAAGCTCGTGCTCAGTGAACGGCGGATCGGAAGCCCCGACGCAGCCGTGCAGGCAGCCGCCGCGTGGACATACGACGATGCGGGTCGCCCCACCGAGGTCAAACGCACCATCAAGGGCAAGCCGTCGATGGTCGCGCGGTGGTCCTGGGCGCCCGATGGCACGCTTCGTTCGCGCGACGTCACGGTCAGCAGGGCAAATGGCGCCCAGCAGGGCGGCCGGCTCGACACCTATGACGCGCCGACCGGAACCAACCCCAGCGGCTGCTACGGATGCGGCTACTACGGCGGCAGTGCCCACGGCGCCCAGCCCTGGCAGGACGCCATGATGCGGGTCGAAGAAGGCTGCCGGACGCTCCCCGTCGCGGTTGGGCATGGCTACCCGGGCGCCGACTACGCGCTGAGCGACGCCGAAGACAAGCAGCTCATCGGCCACAAGTACGCCGGCTACTACGCGTACGGCTACGGCTACGGCTACTACGGTTACTACGGCTACTACGGCGGCGGCCCGCGCCATGCGTCGCACATCGGCGGCGGCGGTAGCTGGGACGCGCTCGCGCTCATCGGCAAGTTCACCGCGGCGCGCTTCACCATCGCGTACGACGATGAAGGTCGCATGGTCAAAGAGGCGCTGCATGTCACGCCCATCACCGACTCCAAGACGGCCGCAAAGCCCCATGTCTGGCTGCGTGTCCGCTCGTTCAACGCCGCCGGCCTCGCCAAAGATGTGGTGCTCAAAGACGGCGTTCCCCAGCGCACGCTGCAGTTTCAACGCGACGCCGCGGGTCGCCTCATCCGCCGCGAGCTCGTCATCACCGGCCACGCGGTCGAGGTCGACAGCTGGCAGCGCGACGCCAATGGGATGCCGCTCGTGCGCGAACACCGCGGCTTGCACCAGCACTACAAGTACCTGCACCCCGGCGCGAAACCGACCACGATTCCCGCACCTCAGCTCATGATGCGCCTGGTCAGGACCTGGGACGAGCGCGGCCGCACCCTGTCCGCTCGTGTCGAAAACGCTGTCGCCGGTCACAAGGCACAGATGATGCGCTGGGTGTGGGACGACAAGGACCGCGTGGTCGGCCGGAGCATCGCGCTCGGTGATCAGCCGGAGTCGCAGGTTCAGACATGGGCGTTCGACAGCGACGGGCGCGAGACGATGAAGACCAGCTGGTCGCGGCACAGCAAGGGCGTGGCGCGGTGGTTCCAGAAGACGAGCTACAACAAAGCCGGCCAGCGCACCAAGATGATCCGCGGCCAGGACCCGTCCCAGGAAGCGACCTGGCGGGAGCTGCGGGATTACACCTGCAAGTAGCGGTCCGGCTCAGCAGAGCCCTTCTTGAGCACAGCCCGTCTCGAACGAGTCACATCGTTCGGGGCGGGTTGGGCCCTTTTTGGCGGCGGTTACCGATGGCAGTCGCGAGGGGCGGGTCAGTCGTCCCGGGTCACCAAGAACGCGTGCGCCGACCGAACGGCTAGCAGCGCCCCGATCGCGAACAACCATCCCCACCACGGGCCGATCGGGCGAAGCGGAACCTGGCGACTGGTGCTGCAACCGCTGCTCGTACATTCCTCGTGCACGCGATTGGCGCAATCCTCCAAGCCGGCTCCTGTGCAGGAGCTGCAGGAGTACTTATCGCCGAGATAGGAGTAATACGCGCTGTGACATACGCCGTTGGTCTGCTTGTAGCAGAACTTGACGGAGCAATCGTAGCTGCTCGACGCGTACTTGCAGATGTGGCTGCCGCTCGAGCTCGAGATGCCGCTGCTGGACGACGAGCTGCTGGACGACGAGCTGCTGGACGACTTGGACTTACAACCGCCACCGGTGGCGCAGTACGTCCCGGACTTGCAGTAACTGCAGCTGCTGCCCTTTAGCCCACAACAATCGGCCGACGACGGAATGCAGCAGGTCGACTTGCCGCAAGCCTTCTTCCCATAGCCGCAGCCGGACGAGGAGCTGCTGGACGACTTGGTCTTGCATGACGTTGTCGAGGCGCAGTACTGCGAGCTCGGGCAGGCCTTTCCGGTGGTGTAGCTACAGCAGCTGTACGTCGACGGAACGCACTTGGGGCCGCATTTCTTGTACGACGAAGAGCAACCCGAGGACCCGCCCGAAGAGCTCGACGTCTTGGACACGCACTTGCTCGAACCGGAGCACTTCTGGGATGACGAGCAGCTGTAGCCTGTCGTGTAGCTGCAACACGAATAGCTGGTGGGGATGCACTTGGGGCCGCACTTCTTCTTGCCTTGGCTCGAACAGTACGACGACGTGATCTCGCATTTCCACGACGACCCGCTCTTCTTGCAGTAGTGCTTGGCCGGGCAACTGGTGCACTGCTTCGTGTACGAGCTGTAGCCGCAGCAAACGCGGCTCGATGTGATGCAGCAATTGGAGTTGCCGCACGACTTCTTGCCGTAGCCACACGCCGCCTCGACCGGCGTCGGCGCAGCGAAAAGGACCAACCCAGCCACCAAAAACAGGGGCGTCGCCCAACGCAACAGGCCAATCCCGGTATCTGTGTCGATTTTCTGCATTTGTGGCCTCTCAGAAGGTCAATACCAGGTCGCCCCGAATCCGAGCGAGACGACCCACGCGTTGAAGTCGTCGATGGGCGGCAGGAAGAACCCGAAGATCCGTAACTGGGCTTTCTTCGCGAGCTTTCCCACCGCCGCTTCGAGCGTGGAGAAGTCGAGCGTGAAGCTGAATCCCTTCTCGTTGAACGACGCTTCCTGGTTGTCGTCGGTGGGGATCGTGAGCGACGGCCGGTAGTACAGGCCCAGGACCACGCCGCGCCATCGGTTGTCGACGACAAACGAGCCACCGCCGAGCATGAGGCCGAACTCGAACGGAACCGTGAGCGACGTCATGGGATCGTCACTACCGCCTGCGCCGCCACCAGAGCCGCCGCTGTAGCTGGGCGACAGCGATGTGAGCTCGCTGGGCGCGTCGCCGCCACCACCGCTACCCGTGAACATGGCCTGGAAGTCGAGACCGGCGCCGAACTTGACGGCGAAGAAGCTGCTTTTCTTGCCGTACACCGGCGGACTCAGGATCAGGAACGACTGGCCAAGCGTGAAGCCGAATCCGTTGAGTGAGTTGGCGCCTTCAGCTTCGGGAAAGATGCCGACATACGACGCGCCCACGTGCGTGCTGCCGATGAGCCCGCCGCGTTGTACCCATGCGCGCCGAATCACATCGCTCTTGAGCCGAACCCCGGTCGAAAAGCCGACCCCTTTGCCGCCGCGCTTGCCCGATGTTCGGCCGACGCGATTGGTCGCTTCGTGGGCGGCGCCGCGGGATCGGCCGGGGCGTGCTGCCAGCGAGCGACGGGATGGAAGACTGCGGCGGGTCGGCGCGGCTGTGGCACCGGCAGCAGTTGATGGACGTGCCGCGAGCGTTCGGCGGCGGGTGGTCAAGGTCGCACGCACCGGTTGGCCGCCGCGCTTGACGGCGAGGGTGCGCCTGCGCGGTGCAGACACGACTGGGCCGGTTGCAGACGACCGGGGCAGGACCGCTCCGACGGCGGCTTCGACCGCAGCCTTGAGACCAGCGCGCGACCACGACGCGAACTGCGGGGCGCCCGAGCGGGGTGACGTGTAGACCATGGCCGATAGCGGGCCCGTGGGAGACGTCGCCTTGGACGAAATGATGACAAGCAGGTCCAAGCCGAGAACGCCGCGGATCGCGTCGACGCTTCCAAAGCGCGCCGTTCGCCAGCCGGCTGCGAGATGGTCCAACGCAGCATCGACCCGCGATTGCGCTGTTGGTGTCCCCCCGGCCGCAGCCACAGCGTTCCGAGCCGCGGCGACAATCTGTGCGCGGTCGCGTTTGGGGGCGACGACGACGAGACCGACCTTCCCGCTGTAGCGCGCCGCCGACCCGCCGGGTGCAGGCCTTGGTGCAGTGGCGGCCGGAGCAGTCACAGGGCGAGCGGCCCGCGCGGTCGCTGCTTGCTTGGCCAAGAGCTTGCGACGCGCGGCGCGGCTTGGATCCCGCATCGATGCCAAGGGCGGCAGGCGGGATTTCTCTGCGAGAAGTGGATCGTTGCTCTTGGGCGCCGGTGCGGGTCGGGGGCTCGGGGCCGGTCGCGCCTTGGGACGGGCCGGCGGAACGGCAGCAGGCGGTCGGGGGCGAGCAGCAGGTGGCGCCGCGGCGGCGGGAGGAATTTGCGGTTTCGCAGAGGGCGGCGCCGGCGAAGCTGGTGGGGGTGTCGTCGGTGGCGGTGATGGGGCGGGCGCCTTGGGTGCCGGCATCGGAGTGGAGGCGAGCCAGGTGACGTCGTTGAACACCAGCTTGGTCGCGTCGCACGTGTAGGGCAGCTTCACATTGACTTTGGCAGGGGTCAGCGTGCCGCAGCGCTTCGTTTCGAGGTATTCGACGTGCAACTTGCCGCCGATGGCGATCCAGGTAAACGACGTCACGGTGGGCTCGCAGCGTCGCGAACAGTCCGGGAACGAAAACGTGCCGGTTCCGTCGGCCTTGAACACCGCGACCTGGCGCTGCTTGCCGTTGCAGTCGGCAACCTCGAAATGCCGGGCCACGCACGAATCCGCATGGGCTGTTTCGGCGGCGGCGAACGTCATCAGACAGACCGCGACAGGGACGAATACCGAGCGCGCAGGATGGGGCGATTGCATGGGTTCGCTCTGCTTCACTTGCTGTTGCGGATGTAGATGCGGAAATCAGACGCGTCGGGCGAAAGCGAGTTGCTGCGCCATGTTTGTGACACGCCGCTCTTCAACATGACCGGCGCAAAGCTGGTCTTTTCGAGCTCAAACCCGTTGGAGTCGCGAAACTCGCAGCGGATGTCGACGTTGCGGTCCGACGGTGACCGGTTGAGGAGCTTGGCCGCCACCTGCAGCTGACCGGCCGGCAGTCGCCGCGTGCCGATCTTGACGACATGCACCCATACGGCGTTGCCGAAGTTGAGCATGATGACGTTGTTGCTCTCTTGCATCGGTGTGCTGTCTTTGACCGCGCCGTACGCGCAGCCGACCAACAGGGCGCATACAAGCGGCCATGACCAGCGTCGAAGGCGGCGGTTGGGTTTGTTCATCGGTCCTCACGCGGCTCCACCAAGAGCTCAGTAAACGATCCATCGGTTGCGCAGCACGATCCGTTCGAACAGCGTTGCACCGGGCGCGGGCGGGAAGATGCACTTGCCCCCATCGAGCGCATGGCGACCGCAGCCGCGCAGGTCACCCTCGGGGAGTCGGAAGCCCGCGTCGGCGTAACGACCAAGCACCTCATCGAGCGACTTGCCGGCGAAGAAGCCCCGTCGCTGCCAGTCGGCCAGCACCGCCGCCGACGGCATCCGGTAGTCCTTTCCGCCCAGGGCAGCAGGCTTCATGCCGGCCGGGCAAGGGACGCCGTCGAGACAGACCTGCACGCCTTTGTGACGGAAGCTGTAGCGGCGATACCTGGCGGGAGCGGTCCGGGTTCGCGGCCAGAATTTCTTGTAGGTCGTCTGAAAACGCGCGTCGTCGTCGGGGTAGTTGTACTCGTTGGGTGTGCCGCAGCGTCGTCTGCTCGCCGTCGCCGCCTGCCGATCGAATCCCAAGCGCACGTACGTCACGACGTGTCGATCGGACGGCACGGCGTAGATCTCGCGCGAATAGGCGTAGCGCGGCATCACCCTGCCAGCCGAATCGAGCGCGTCGATGCGCAGCATATGCATGCCGGGAGGCACCTGCGCCGTCACCACAGCGACAAACCCCGGCATCGTGGGAAAGGCGCGCAGATCCGCCTTACCGATGTAATCCCCGCCCAGGCCGGTGAAGCGCCCGCCGGTAGCTTTGTCGAGCACGCCACCACCCGCGCGCGTGACGACACCCTTGCCTGCCTGCACCTTGTGGCGCGTGGGCACGCTTCGTCCGGCGGCCTGGGCGCTCGCATCGAAGACCTGAACGCACCTGCCGACCGCGGTTCCGTCGATGGTCACGGTGCAGCCCGCGACGGCGCTGCCGCCAGCGAAATAGACGTCGACAGCAGGATCTCGGTCGATGGCGCGAACCGGCGGCTTGCCATAGCCGACGACGAACACCGCGTTGTCGTTCTTGAGGCGCGCGCCATCGCAGAACGGGCAGTTGGGCGCCCAGTGCTTGAGACGCCGGGTCGCGATCGCGAGGTTGTCCGTGTCGCCGCTGCGCAGCATGGACCGCGCCAGGAAGAAGTACGCCAGCGGTACGTCGCCGCGACTATCACCGAGACTGAGCTTGTCATCGACCAACAGCGCCAAACGCAACGACGCTTGTGCCTTCTCGTCGTCGCCGGCGTGGTAGTAGAGGGCGCCCTGCAATGCGAACGCGAAGATCTGCTCGTGGACCGTGCCCTTGAAGTACTTGATGTTCTCCATCAGCGCGACCGACGCCATGCCGCGATTGCGGCCGACGCCAGTCCGCATCGTCCCGGTCACGTTGCGCAGCGCGAAGAGCGCCCGCGGATAGTCGCCCTCCTCGGTCGCCGCGATGGCGTAGGTCATGTTGTACAGCGCGAAGTTCTTATTGCTGGGGTCCTTGTGGCGCCCCTCCCGATCCAGCAAACGCAGCGCCCGCGCGTTGTTGTGGCAGAACGCGTACGCCTCGGCGCTATCCATGTAGGGCAGCGCCATCGAGTTGATGCTGGTCGCGCACCCGGTCACCACAACAGCGACCACGACGGTCAACAGCGCACGGAGCAAAGTTCTCACTTCTTCCTCCGCCGCGTCTTTTTGCGTCGTTTCTTGCGCTTCTTGCGGTGTTTTCGGGCGGTACGAACGGCGGGAGGCGCATCGACAGCGCACCGAAAGCCGATGTGCTGAGCCGCCCGCGAGTCCGCCGGCAGTCCGATGCGCCTCGTTACCCGGATCGCCTGGCGCGGTGTGACCCATGACCCGCCGCGCACGGTCATCATGGCGCCAGTCGAGGGCCCAACAGGGTCATGCGCCGCGGCGTTGCCGAACCCGGTCGCCGAGAACTTGTCCGCCACCCACTCGGCGACATTGCCGCCGCCATCCATGACGCCGTACGGGCTGATGTCACCGGCCACGCGCCCGACGGGAGCGGTCTGCGGATAGCCATCGGTCGGCCCAGCTCCGTTGACCGCCATCTCACTGAATATGGCGAGGGGCGCCGGCCACGCGCCGCGCATCGCCTTGGCCCACTGCGCATCGGTCGGCAATCGGCGACCTTTGAACCTGCAATACGCCTGCGCGTCCTTCCAGCTGACGCCGACGACCGGATGCTGCGCGCCGCCAAACGTCGGATGCGCCGCGTAGGCCGCAGCCTTGCACTTGCCAGCCGCGACGCACGCCTTGTACGCGCCGTTGGTGACCTCCGTTCGGTCGATACAGAAGCGCTTGAGCATGACGATGTGCTCGGGCTTCTCAGCGGCCATCGTCGCGCGCCCGTTGCCACGCCAGAACGCGCCACCGGCAACGGCAGCCATGGCCCCCGGACACCCAAACGACGCCGCACCAGCTGTCGAGGGCGCCTTGGCCGCCGCGATCTTGGTCAACAAGCGCGTGCGCGTCGGTAGAAGCTTGGCCTGGTAGCGGCCGCCCAACCCGTCGCGGTTGTTCAGGAGGTATTCGATGTTCGCCAGCGCCGCGCCCGGACGGCCCGACTCCTCCTGTGCGCGCGCGAGGTTCCAAACGTACTGGGCATCGCGACGCAGCGAGAGGGCGTCTTCAAAGGCCCGCCGCGCGCCGTCGATGTCGCCCTTCACCCACAGCTTCTGGCCGCGCTTGTTCCAGGTCTTGTCGGACGCGTGCGCCGCCGTGGCCAGCGTCGCGCCGAGCATTGCGCAGAGCACGACGCCGAGCACGATCGGTGAACGGCTTGGCAATCGCGCCGTTTCAGTAGTGGTTGTGCCGATCAGATGAGACATCAGTCGATTCCGCCGTCTTTGCTCACGGTGCGCCTGGTGCTCTTGGGGCGCTTGGGACGCACCGGCGGTTTCCGAACGGTCCGCGCGCCCGCGCCTCCGCCCACCTTCTTGCCGGCACGCCGCGACCCGGCGGCGACAGCGGTACGTCCCCCTCCCCTTCGTCCGCCTTTTTTCGACGTGCCCGCGGCCTTCTTCGGGGCGAACGGACGCACGACTGCGCCCGCAGTCAGCCGGGCGGGCACGACCAAACGTTGGGTCTCACTGTCCGTGCCGACGAGTTTGACGATGAACTGCGCATCGCCCGCGCACACAGAGAACGTCTGCGGCGAGCTTCCCAGCTGCTTGCCAGCCCGAAACACAATCCCCGGCTGGTCGATCAAGACAGTCGAAGGTTTCTTGCCGCCCGCGCATTCCGGCGCTCCTGCGGGAGGCTGATCGTCGTCCTCTTTCGCGACCTGGGGTGGCGCGACGGCGTTGTTCGCCTCTTTGCCCGGTTGGTCTTCGGCCCCTTTGTCGGGCCGCGGATCGCCAGCCTCCGCCGCGGCAGTCTTGGCAACCGATTCGACCGCGGGAGTTTCAGCTGCTGCCGGCTTCTCGACCGGTTCCGACCCGCTATCGCGCGTTCCATAGACGACCGCCGCCAGCGCCACGGCCGCCAGGACAGCGCCGCCTGCCCAGAGGCCGACCGGTTTGCGCGACGACAGCGCGCCAGGATTTGCTGCAACCGACGGTGGTGAGGCGCTTGGCTTGTCCGCAACTTCGCTGCCAGCGCCGACCGGAAAGATCGCGTCGAGCTCGCGGATCGCGTCGGTGCACGACGACGGTCGATTGGCCGGATCCTTGGCAAGCATCGCGGCAACCAGCGCGGCCAACCGCTTTGGCACACGCAGCGAAGGGTGGTCGGCCAGGTCGCGCGGCGCCTCGTTCATGTGCTGATAGAGCATCGCCATGGCGGTGTCGGCCACAAATGGCGGGCGGCCGGCCAACATTTCGTAGAGCACGACGCCGGCCGCGTAGATGTCGGTCGCCGGTCCGATCGCAGCACCGTCTTGCCGCACGATTTGCTCGGGCGCCATGTATGTCGGTGTGCCAAGCGCGGTGTTGTCCTGGGTCAGGTCGAGCCCGGCGCCATCGGTCCGCTTGGCGATGCCAAAATCGATGAGCTTGATGGCCTCGCCCGTTCCCCCTTGCTCCAACAAGATGACGTTGCCGGGCTTCAAGTCCCGATGAACAACCCGTTGCCCATGCGCCTCGGATAGCGCGGACAAGACCTGGCGAGCGATGCGGGCCGCCCGGGCCGGTCGCAGCGGCGCATGATTCTTGATGACGGACTGCAGCGTCCGTCCACGCAGGAGCTCCATCACCACGTAGAACTCACCGCTGTCGGTCGCCCCGCAGTCGTAAACGCGCACCGTATTGGGATGGCTCAGCTTCGCGAGCGTGCGCACCTCTTGCTGCAAACGCTGGGTCTCCGAGTCCGCCAGCGCCTTGTCGGTGCGCAGACACTTCAGCGCGACCATGCCGTCGGTCTTGTTGTTGCGGGCTCGGTAGACGACGCCGTTGCCTCCAGACGCGAGGACATCGGCGATCTCGTAGACGCCATCGACAACGGAGCCCGGGGCCAGCGGATCGGGCGCATCGACGATCGCCGTCGGATCAGCATTCTCGGACGCGGCGGCGGCTTCGAGCCCGTGCTGCGGTCCGCCGGCGGCTTGCATGTCTCGCGCTTCGTCGACATCAGACTCGACAAAAACGGTCGTGTCGGCGACGAGCTCGCCAGGCACTTCGTCGGTTTGCTCGAGCTTCGCCGTGGCGTTCGGCCGGACGGGCGGAGCTGCAGCGAACTTCGGTGGGTTCACGTCGTGGTCGTTCACCGCGCTCGGATCGAGCACCTGCGTTCCGCCGCTGACATCGGACAGCGTCGTGGCGTCCACCTCGCCGTCGATCTCCGCTCCGAAAAGCGCCGCCAGGTCACCGGCGTCGGGGCGTTCCCGTGGCTCTTTGCTCAGGCACCGAAAGACCGTGGTCTTGATCGCGCGTGGCAGGGCTGCGAACCGTTCGTGGTCGGGCGGCGGAGCGGTCGTAATCGCCCGCAACAGCGTCGGCAGGTCGCCCCGAAACGGCTTGCAATCCGCAAACGCTTCGTACGCCATGACGCCAAACGCCCAGATATCCGTCTTCTCCGTGATGGCGCCGCCGCGCATTTGCTCGGGCGCCATGTACGAAGGCGTCCCGATCACCTTGCCGGCCGTAGTGAGCCGCTCGCTGAGGTCAGAGCCGACGAACCAGGCGATCCCGAAATCGAAAACCCGCGCGCGCACCGCACCGGACGCGTCCGTCTCGCAGATCACATTGTCGGGCTTCAGGTCGCGGTGGACGATGCCCAGCCGATGGGCGCAGTCGAGCCCGCGCGCGATATCACGGAAAATGCCCACCAGCCGGCGCACATCGTCGTCTGCTCGGTCCGCGCCACGCAGCTCACGGAGTTGATCCCGCAGCTCGTTGCCGCGCACGTACTCCATCGCGAGATACCACCCCGCACGGGACTTTCCGGCCGCGACGAAGCCGACGATCGACGGGTGGACGAGCCGGCTGAGCGCATCGATCTCACGCTTGAATCGGCGCCGGTGTTTGTCGCTTGGCGCGAGCTCGGGGAGCATGACCTTGAGGGCAACTTCGCCACCCGAGTCGAGATCCGCCGCGAGAAACACGGCGCCAAATCCGCCGGCACCAAGCTCTCTTCGGAGCTCGAATCGATCCGCGACAACTTCGCCAATCGAAAGCACGACGGCCTATTGGTCCCACATGCCGGTGCGGGCGACCTTCTTCATCTCGTATTCATCTTCCCAGAGGATGTCGGAGCTCTCGGCGTCGGTCAGCCGAAACGCATAGCGCGTATACGTCGACCGTTTTCCGGCTCGGGCCTTGTCGATCGACCCGATCTCCCCAGTGAGGAAGTAGTCGGCACCAGACAACATCTTCGAGCCGCGGCTGGAGACAACGGCGGTTCGTTTGGCCTGGCGCTCGCGTTGAATCGCCGCCGACGCCATGCGCGATCGATCCACGAAAATAACGCGGCCCCGCGCGTACTTGATCAGCTGCGTGCGCATCTTCCGGGTGAAGAGCTTGGTGTCGATCATCTCATTGCTGCGGTTTTCGACGCGCACAAGCGCAATACGCGGCGGCTTCTTCGCGGTCTGGATCTGGTGCAGCTGGATGAGCGAACGCACCATCTTCTGGCAGACGGCGCGCAGCTCTTTGCTGCCCGTGCCGGTGTCGCCAAGGTCTTCGGTGTCGAGATCGACGCGATTGGTGCGCCCACCGCTGCACCCAGCTGTTACCAGGACGCAGATGATCGTCACACAAACGGCAAAGAGGCGCACAAACGCCACGGGACGGATGGACACAGCGCCTCCAGACCGAATCCCGCGCCACACGAGCAGATACCCTGATGGCCGGGGACTGAGTGAGATTGAGGTTGCAATGGTGCACAGGCGCTGACCGCGGGTCAACGACGGATGCCGCGCAGTCGTTCGAACACCGGCTGTTTCGGGCAAGCCACTCCCGCCCAGCGCTGCGATCAAAACCGACGATTGCGCCTCCGACGCTGGCCGCCTTCGGGCCTCGTTGCCGCGCATTGCCTCGTTGCCGCGCATTGACTGTCGGGGACTGGGTGCGGATCGTTTGAGTCGGGCTGCCGTCAATCCGGCATTCCAAGTGCGGATCGCGTCGGGTCGCGTGTCCAATCAAGCGACCACCCAACGGAGGCATCATGCACACCCTCGCCAAGCTCGCCGCGCCCATCGCGGCCGTCACCGCAGTCCTGCTGCTCGCCCCCATGGCCTTTGCATACGGCGGACCACGCGGCCATCACGGGCCGATGAACCTCGGCCTGAGCGACGCCCAGACAGCCAAGATGCGCAGCCTCCACGACAAACACCGCGTCCAATCCGCGCCGCTGCGCGCCAAGCTCGACATGGTCCGCGCCAAGCTCAAGGCGCTCTGGATCGCCAAACGCATCAATAAGGGCGCGATCACGGCCACGGAACGAGAACATCACGCCCTGCGCGGCCAGATGGCCAAGCTGCGGCTGCAGATGCGATTCGCCGTCGCCGGCATCCTGACCTATGCCCAGCGCGTGAAATGGGCCGACAAGATGGGTCGTCGCCACCATGGTCCTCCGCGCGGCATGCACGGTCGCCGTGGCCCC
>CAZLMW010000173.1:0-13137 GCA_964560875.1 uncultured Enterobacteriaceae bacterium | reverse complement strand
CTTGAGAAACGCCGTAGCAGAGCGGGAAATCGGTGGAATCTCAAGCTGCGTGGAGTGTCAGCCAAGCCGTACGTACCATTTGGCGTTGCGCCGGTCCGAACATCAGGTCCGGCACAATGATGGCTGCAGGCAGGCCACGCCCCGTCCGAGCGCACCTGACGATTCCGGTGCAGGACCAGATCGGCTTATCAGCATCGTATTTTCTCAGTATTATCAGCCAGTTAATCGACCTGTGCACGATGCAGTCCGTAAGACCTTACTCGCGCACGTGCCTGCTCATACACGGAAGAGTTTCCATGCCCTGGTTCTGCACACAACAGTCAACAGGATGAATTCATTCGTGTTCGTGTGTGCAACAGGGCTTTGCAGGCTATGCACAAACTACCGAACGCGAGGGAGAACGAACATGACGCCACACGCCTACATTGATGGCCTGATCTTGTCTCTGAGACGTGCCCGCACCATGGAGTCCATTTCGTTCGACACTGAGTTCCTGCTCGTCGATGGCATCAACGTCGCCCGAAACTCCAAATATGACTGGCTTGCCGTCTTCGTGCGTGTTGCTCTCCTTCTGCGTCAGTTTGCGGCGCTCGACGATGCCACACGGCTCCGCGACAACGTCGTCTGGATTCACGACGGGCCGGTTCGGTGGGAGCACCAATGCCTCGAGCGCAACGCGCTGGGATTTGTCCGTGCCAAGCACACCGCCGGCTGGAAGGTGCCGCGTACAGTACTACTGAGCTCCGACCCGCGCAGTGCAGTATTTCCGCGCAGTTGTCGCTGTGCGGAAAGCCCCGACATTGGGATCGATGTGGCCTACATCGACCCTGACACCAACCACGGCCATCCGTTTTGCCTGCCTGGCGCCGGGGTCTTCTCGGACTACGACCCTGAGTGGCAGTAACGAGTCGTCAAACTACCCGATGGACCGCCTCCGAGAATTGAAGGTTATCGGAGGCGAAGCGTTCCGGTTGCTGCTACTTCGGCACTTCGATGACGGTGAGACTGACCCCGGCCGACCCAGCGCTGGTCTTCTTGGCTTCGACTACGTGCACCCCGGCGGTTATCGAGCTGACGATGGCCGTCTCGTGGAATCGGAGCTTCGTTCCAGACGACTGGTATCCCTTCGACGCCAAGACAACCTTCCCGTCGATCGTGATTTCGATGCCGTTGGGGCTACCACCACCGGACATACCGCCGCTGGCGATGAGCAGCAGACTCCCGCCGGCGGTGGTCAGCTTGGCACTCGCACTACCTGACCCTGTGCCGACCTCGAGCTTCAACGCTGACGCCCGCGTCTTCGCATTCGCGATCTCGTCGATGTCGGCCTTGAGCTTGCCTGAAGCGCCGGCTGCCACCTGTGAAGAGGCGGCCTCGAGCGCGTACGGAACTGCTGTCAGTCTTGTCCGAGGCAAAACGGTCTTCGATTTCGCGCCGATCGCGATTTCGACAAACAGGTCCGCATGCTTGTGTATCGCCGCTGCGCAGCTGGCTGGGAGAGGAATGCTGAACAGCCCGGTCTTGGCGGAACTCATGACCGGAGTCGACGCGCACACCGCCACGCCGTCGCCCGTCTCTCCGTTGGTGAAGAGGCTGAGTTGGACGGCAGTCGGCGTCTCGACCGGTTGGCCGAGCTTGTCCAACAGCCGACCGCCGTAGCGGAGCCCGTCGGTTGCGGGCACGCCATCAGCTGCAGCCCTGCCGGCGTGAAACCCGAACGCTGACGCCAGGACGCCCACCGCCACGAGCCATGAGAGCCGTCGTTTCATCGTTGCCACCTCGCGGAGATGCAGTAGTCGCCGCCACACGCCATCCGACCCGAGAAACCGCCGCCGGCCACCGCGAATGCGCTGCCGTCTTCGGCGCCCAGATTCGACCACGTCAACCCGCCCACGGCGCTCGCCGCCGGCAGATCCGGATGCTGGCCGCTGTCCGCTCCGGTGTTGGCCGCCGCGTCCTCAGGCCATGAGCCGTCCACGCTGTCGGCCGAGGCGCCGTCCGCTTGCCCGCCACTCGTGTCGGCGAACTCGTCGGCGTCCGGGGCGCTCTTGGAGCAAGACAATGGAACGACGAGGAGGGCCGCCAACAGGGCAACCACGATCCAACCCCGGTGATGCATTCCCGCGAATCCAGAAACGTCGGCCGCCATGGGCTTCCCCGAAGATAATGCGTACATCAATAACTCGTACATCATCTACGACGACTGCGACAAGTCGTACCGTGACTGGATGGCGGTTGACGCAGCCCTGATCGGCGAGAGGATTCGCGAGTATCGACTCCGTGGCGGGTTGTCTCAGCGCGACCTGGCTGATCGGAGCGGCGTGTCCGAGCCCTCGGTCGTCAGCAATTGGGAAAGGGGCAAACAGGTTCCTCGGTTGGACACCGCACACCGAATTGCCGTCGCGCTCGGAGTGGACGTGGGACAGCTCGTCGAATCAGCCAGCGGCCCGCCCGAGACGAACAGCGAGCCAGTCGACGCCGAAAGAGCCTCCGTGATCGAAGCGGTCGCAAGACTACCCAGCCACCACCTGCGAGCGGTATTGCGCCTCGCGCGCGACCTGGCGGTGGACGCTGACTCGCGGTAGCCGATCGCGCCAAGCCTGCTCCGGGCCTATTCGCACAACTGCAGGCCCATGCTCTCCTGTCCACACGTTTCGGGCCGTCGGAGCGGCGTTGACGCCATGGTTGCCACCCCGCAAGTTGGCTACATGGCTTGCGCAGCGATCACATTGCTCTCGACTGCCGGCGCTGGCAGCCCAGCGACCGCGGGCGTCGACGCCTCGTCGGTCGATATCCTTTGGGGCGGCGAATCGATGCGCGTTTTGGCTGGTGAAGTCGTCGTCATCGTCGGCCGGCCGCGCATGGGCAAGACTTACCTGGCGTGCGACATCGCCCGTCGTGCGTCGCTTGCTGGCAATCGCGTCATCGTCTGCAACGTCGATCCGGCCGTGAACGACATCGCCGGCCGCATGCGCGCCTCGGCGGCGCTCTCTCCGGAGCCCAGCTGCGCGTTGATTGAACCGGCGACATCAAAAGCGAACGAGCGCGGTCGCCTCGAGCTGGTAGAGGACCACTTCGCGACCCCGTTGCATGTCGAATCGGCGATCTCAGCCGCCGCAGAACGGCTCGGTGGCGTCGAGCTCATCATCATCGACGGCTTCGGCCGGCCTCGACTCACGAATGAGTCCAAAGCGGGGGCGACGCTGCGGGGCGGTCGTGCGCTGCAGGACATCCGACGGGTGGCGCGGCAACTTGGAGCTGCGCTCGTTGTGACCTGTCACGCGACACGACACGCGATGCGCCGCGCAGGCCATCGCCCCAAGCCGGCCGACATTCGGGGCGGGAAGACGATGTTGAGCGGAGTAGACCGAGTCATCGCTGTTTCCAGACCAGCCGTGTACGACGAGCCTTCCTCCGACGAGAATTCGCGGGTCGTCGAGCGCATAGCGTACCTCCGTTCGCGTGGGGGCTGGAACGTCGAAAGAGTGCACGCAATCGCAGAAGCGCCGGAGCCGAAGGTCTGAGCACAATGTGCTCAAGTTGGCAGACCTCGAGTACCAGCGAGCCTAACGATAGTGCGAGCCACGGGGCCGAGTCGCTCGCGCAGACTGCTTCTTCCGGCTCCAACCACTCCCGCAGGATGGACACGTCCCTTCGTCGGCTGTCCGGTCGGCATACATCCTCTCGCCACAACTCGGGCAGGCAACTGGGACGATCCGCGCGAGCATGTATCGCAGCTTGAGAATCTCTTCGTCGGTCAGCTGAGCGGCGGGAGAACCGGCAACGATGCGGTCCGCTTCGTACGCGCGGACGTATTTCGCGACCGTGCCCCGGCAGAGGCCAAGCTCGCCGGCGATGTCAGAGATGCGCATCCCGTCTTCGTAGAGACGCTTGATTCGTTCGAGTACCGGGCGCGAGATCTTGGCCGGCATGTGAGCTTCTCCATTCGACGGCCCGATTTGGCGGGCGTACCCATCACGTTTGGGCCGGTTCGAGCAGCGGTCCTCGTCCCATTCGCGCCGATGCGGACTCCCTGCCTCGACGCGAATTGTCCCATCCTACCAAGCCAGGTGACGGGAGCGCCCTGTTTTCATCGTCTTTTCATCACGATTGGTTGCATTTGCGCGACCGACGAGCGGTTGCACGTGATCAAATGGGCAGTCGAGTTGCCACCGGGTCGCCGGTCTAGACCCGGTGTGTCGCTCGCCGCCGTGTGGCGTTCGCTGTAACCGCGTGCCAAGTGCAAACGCGCTCGCTCAGAGCTAGCGAGCCGCGCACTCCTTGCGCCGCGCGGACGTTGTCTTAGCTCTGCCGCTGCGGCATCGTGAGCGGGTAATCACGTATCCAGCGGGTCTCGATGCCGCCCACGCCGCCCTTGAGCGAAGCCGACATCTGTTACCGGTTCGTCGATCCGGCGCTCGACGCCGCGGGATGGCGGCGCAAGCACATTCGGCGCGAGTACCGATTCACGGCCGGCCAGATTCACGTTCGCGGCAACCTCATTGGCCGCGGGAAGAAGAAGGCTGCGGACTACCTCCTCATGCGCGGCGCCAGTGTTCCGTTAGCCATCATCGAAGCCAAGAAGCCATCGCTGTCGGTCGGAGCCGGAATGCAGCAGGCGCTCGCGTATGCCGAAGAGCTCGACGTGCCATTCGCTTTCTCGACAAACGGGTCCGCCTTCCTCTTCCACGACCGCACTGGCACCTATCCAGAGGTCGAGCGCCTGCTGACTCGCGACCAGTTCCCGTCATCGGACGAGCTCTGGCATCGCTACAAGGTCTGGCGCGGCCTCGAAGCTGCGAACGACGAGGTCATTACGTCGCCCTGCTACAGCGAGCCTGGCGGCAAGAAGCCTCGCTACTATCAGCAACTGGCGATCAACCGCGTTGTCGAGGCGGTGGCGAACGGCCAGCGCCGCTGCCTGTTGGTGATGGCGACCGGCACCGGCAAGACCTACACCGCGTACAACATCATCTGGCGGCTGTGGAAGACCGGCGTGGTCAAGCGCGCTCTGTTCCTGGCCGACCGCAACATCCTCATCGATCAAACGATGCTCAACGACTTCCGACCCTTCGCCGGCGGGATGAAGAAGCTCAACCGCAAGCTGGTCGACGCGAGCACGGGCAAGATCGACACGTCATACGAAATCTACCTCGGCCTATACCAAGCGGTCGTGGGTGGCGAAGGGCGCGAGCCGCTCTACAGCAAGTTCCCAGCCGACTTCTTCGATCTCGTGGTGATCGACGAGTGCCACCGCGGCAGCGCAAAGGACGACTCGGCTTGGCGCGAGGTCCTCGACTATTTCGAATCGGCCGTGCAGCTGGGCCTGACCGCGACGCCCAAGGAGACGCGCTACGTCTCCAACATGCACTACTTCGGCGAGCCCGTGTTCACGTACTCGCTGCGGCGCGGCATCGCGGACGGCTTCCTGGCTCCGTACAAAGTGATCCGCGTCAACCTCGACATCGACCAGGACGGATGGACCCCCGAAGCGGGACAAACCGACGATCACGGCCAAAACATCGAGGCCCGCACCTACAACCTGCGCGATTTCGACCGCAACATCGTGTTCCCGCAGCGGACAAAGCTGGTTGCCGAGCGCATCAGCCAGTTCCTCCACGGCACCAACCCGATGAACAAGACGATCGTGTTCTGCGGCGACATCGATCACGCTGAGCGCATGCGGCAGGCGCTCGTCAACGTGCCCGCCAACCGGCCATTCGTCGACGCCAATCGGCACTACGTCGTCCGCATCACCGGAGCGCATGGCAGCGAAAGCGATGAGGGCGCTGGTCAGCTCGATAAGTTCATCACGCCCAAGGAGAAATACCCGGTCATCGCGACAACCTCCAAGTTGCTCAGCACCGGCGTCGACGCGCAGACGTGCCACGTCATCGTGCTGGACCGCCGCATTCAGTCGATGATTGAATTCAAGCAGATCATCGGTCGAGGCACCCGGGTACGGTCTGACTATGGCAAGCACTACTTCACCATCATCGACTTCCGCGGCGCGACGGCGCTGTTCGCCGACCCCGACTGGGACGGCCCGCCGATTCAAGTGTATGAGCCTGGCGGCGCTGATGAGGTGGTCCCCCCGCCGGTTCCCGATGGCGACGGGACGGGCGACGGCGGCTGGGACAACGACGCCATTGACGAGGTCATCTTCGACGGCAACGACCCAGAGGCGACGGACGGGTTTGATGACGACGATCACGGCGACGGGATGCCGCTGCGACGTTACCGGGTCGGCGACCAGTCCTTTGCTGTGCGGCTCGAGCGCATCTCCTATTACGGCAAGGACGGCGAGCTGATCACCGAGTCACTGCGCGACTACACGCGCCACCAGGTGCGCGACGAATTCCGCTCACTGGATGACTTTGTTCGCCGCTGGACCGACGCCGACCGCAAGCAGGCGGTCATCGATGAACTGCTTGAGCAGGGCGTCATCCTGCAAGCTGTTGAAGATATGGTCGGCGCCGATTACGACCCGTTCGATCTGATTTGCCACGTCGCCTTCGACCAGCCGCCGCTTACACGGCGGGAGCGCGCCGACAACGTTCGCAAGCGCGACGTGTTCACCAAGTACGGCGAGCACGCGCGGGCAGTTCTCGAGCGCCTGCTGGACAAGTACGCCGACCAGGGCATCGCCGAGATCGACGACATCGGGGTGTTGAAGGTTTATCCGTTCAACGAGCTGGGCACCCCGATCGAGCTCGTCCGTCACTTCGGCGGCAAGGCCAGGTACAAGCAGGCGTTGCGTGACCTTCAGCGGGCACTCTACGGCCCCGCCAAGGCTGCATAGGCCCACCACAACACCGGAGACATCACGAACATGGCGCTGACTACGACTGTCAAGTCATTGCAAGACATCATGCGCAAGGACGCCGGAATCGACGGCGACGCCCAGCGCATCGGTCAGCTGGGCTGGATGCTCTTCTTCAAGATCTTTAGCGATCTCGACGAAGAGCTCGAGCTGACCGACGACGACTACGTGTCGCCTATCCCCGACGCGCTGCGCTGGTCGGATTGGGCCAATGAGGACGTGCTCGGCAAGGACGCGCCTACCGGGGATGCGCTGTTGAACCTGGTCGAGACGCGCTTGTTCCCGCAGTTGAAGTCCCTGGATCTGGAAGCGTTCAGCGGGCGCCAGCGGGCGCGGGCCGTGTTGCTGCGCGCCGTGTTCGAAGACGCTTTCAACTACATGAAGTCGGGCCAGTTACTGCGAACGGTCGTCAACAAGATCAACGCCGACATCGACTTCAACAACGCGACTACGCGGCACCTGTTCGGCGAGATCTACGAGAAGATCCTGCGCGACCTGCAAAGCGCCGGCAACGCTGGGGAGTACTACACGCCGCGGGCTGTGACTCAGTTCGCGGTCGACATGGTCAACCCGCAGCCTGGCGAGCGGATCTTCGATCCTGCGTGTGGCACTGGCGGCTTTCTCACCTGCGCTTACGAGCATGTGAAGGCGCAGGTCAAGGGCGACGCGGCGGCGATCGCGCGTCTCAAGCGCGACATCCTCGGTGTTGAGAAGAAGCCTTTGCCGCACTTGCTGTGCGTCACGAACATGATGGTGCATGGCATCGAAGACCCGGTCGGCGTGCGACACGACAACACGTTACGCAAGCCGCTGCGCGACTACGGGCCGGCCGACGAGGTTGACGTGGTCGTGACGAACCCACCGTTTGGCGGCATGGAAGAAGACGGGATCGATAACAACTTCCCGTCCGATTTCCGCACACGCGAGACCGCCGACCTGTTCCTTGTGCTGGTCATGGAGCTGCTGCGAGATGGCGGCCGCGCAGCGGTGGTCCTGCCCGACGGCACGCTGTTCGGCGAGGGCGTGAAAACCCGCATCAAGGAGCGCCTGCTCGCCGAGTGCAATCTGCACACAATCGTCCGGCTGCCCAAGGGCGTGTTCGCCCCGTACACCAGCATCAAGACCAACGTGCTGTTCTTCGAGAAGGGCAGGCCGACCACCGAGGTCTGGTATTACGAGCACCCGTACCCCGCGGGCTACAAGAGCTACTCGAAGACCAAGCCGATGCGCATCGCGGAGTTCGATGCCGAGAAGGCGTGGTGGGACAACCGGGTCGAGTCCGAGTTGGCGTGGAAGGTCGGCATCGACGAGATCCGCGAGCGAGGCTTCAACCTCGACATCAGCAACCCGAATGCTCCCGGTACTACACACGAAGACCCCGACGACCTGCTCGCCCGCTTCGAAAAGGAGAGGGCGGCGGTGGCCTCGTTGCGCGAGGAGCTCCGGCAGGTTCTCGGGGCGGCTCTCGCCGGGGGGGCTGCATGACGCCGCAGGACTTGATCGCGGCGTTCGATACCTTCGCGGAGGCCCCGGACGGGCTACGCCGGCTGCGCGAGGTGGTGCTGCAACTGGCCACACGCGGACTATTGGTGTCGCAGAGTCCCGAGGATGAACCAGCAACGGTGTTATTCGATGGCCGTGGTAGCGACCAACTCGACGACGCCCCTTTTGACTTGCCTCACGGATGGGTCTGGACCGACATCTCCCGACTTGGCGAGGTGCTGGGCGGAGCTACCCCGAGCAAGAGGAATTCCGCGTTCTGGGGTGGAAACGTGCCGTGGGTGAGTCCGAAGGACATGAAGCGCGACTTCATCGGCGAGTCGCGGGATTACATCACCGAGGCAGCCGTCGAAGGCTCATCGGTCAAGCGCATCCCGAGCAACTCCGTGCTGATGGTGGTGCGCGGCATGATCTTGGCGCACTCGTTCCCGACGGCGCTTACCACTGCCGAAGTCACGATCAATCAGGACATGAAGGCGCTCCTGCCCTTCGACCTCCGACTCGCTCCGTATCTGCTGATGGCGAGCAAGGGGCACAAGCAAGACGCGCTCGACCTCGTCGAGCGGTCCACGCACGGCACATGCAAGCTGCCAACCAAGTCGCTGTTCGCGATGCCAATCGCCGTGCCACCCCTCGCCGAGCAGAAGCGCATCGTCGCCCGCGTCGATGAGTTGATGGGCCTGCTCGACCGGCTGGAGGCCGCCAGGAACGCCCGCGAGGCCACCCGCACCGCCCTGCGCGACGCCACGCTCGCCGCGCTTGCCGACGCCGACACCCCCGAGGAGGTCGAGGTCGCGTGGGAGCGCATCGCGGGCCGGATGGACGACCTGTTCACCGACCCCGCCGACGTGGGCCCCTTGCGTCAGACCGTGCTGCAGCTTGCCGTGCGCGGGCGGCTGGTGCCGCAGGACCCGGCGGATGAGCCTGCCAGTGTGTTGTTGGAGCGCATCGCGGTGGAGAAGGCCCGGCTGGTCAAGGAGAAGAAGATTCGGAAGCCGAAGGTGTTGCCGCCGGTGTCGGAGGATGAGCAGCACTACCTGGTTGGCGGACATTGGTCATGGGCTCGCATGGACACAGTTTGCACTCATATCGTGGACTGCCTCCACAGGACCCCCAAATACGTTGATGAGGGTATACCGGCCATCCGCACCGCTGATGTGGTGCCCGGACGGTTGCTGGTCGAGAAGGCGCGGCGTGTCTCCGATTCTACCTACATGGAGCAGATCAGGCGGCTGGCCCCCCGGACGGGCGACATTCTCTATTCACGTGAGGGTGAGCGCCTCGGAATTGCGGCACAGGTTCCGGAGGGCGTGAAGTGCTGCCTCTCGCAACGGATGGCTCACTTGCGGCCTTCGAGCCTCCTCGCCGCGGAATTCGTGATGTGGTTCATGAACTCCCCTTCCGGTTATGGCGCGGCAGTTGGGGTGGTCAACCAGACGACATCTCCGCATGTCAATATGGCATCCATCAGAGCGATGGTCGTCCCGTTGCCGCCGGTCGCCGAACAAGAGCGCATTGTCGCCGTCGTCAACGAATTGATGGGCCTGCTCGACCAGTTGGAGGAGCACCTCGCCGCCAAGACCGCGACGCACGACGCCTTCGCCGCAGCTGCGGTACACCATCTCGACGCCCGATGAGCGCACCCATGCCACAACTACAAGACGACGCGAGACCCTCCGTCTCCGCTGAGGTCTACGACGTGCTCCACGCGCTCACCCGGATTCCGATTCCGGTCGGCCAACTGCAGCTGGTCTCGTTGTTGCCGGACGACCCGCCCGGAATCTCGACGCAAGAGCTCGCAGACGCGCTCGGGACGGACCGCAAGGGAATCAGCGGGATCCTGGGCGCCATGGGCAATCGTGTCGCACAAACGGAAAGGCAGGTTCTCAAGGGCGACTACGACGCCTACTTGGTTTGGGCGAAAGACGGCGACCAGCATCGCTACCATCGCCGTGAGTGGTTCAGGGAAGCCCTTGGGCACCTTCCCGAGCTGCAAGAAAGGTTGAACATGCCACTGGCCGCAATAAGAGCTGCGGGACCCTTGCAGGTTGCGATGCCGGATGTCGTGCTCGACAAGCACAGATCAGGAGACGAGACCGTGCACAAGCTAACCCAATCGTTGTTGGCGGGCGGGTTGTCCTTTTCGTCCGAAACCGTCGCCAACTTCTTGCTGGCGCTCCAAACGAAGCGGTTTGTGCTGCTGTCTGGAATCTCCGGTACGGGCAAAACGCAGTTGGCCATGAAGGTCGCCGCTGCATGCGACCCGCGAGAAGATGCCGTTCAGCCTGTCGCACGCATCGCAACTCGACCGGCTGCGACGCCTAGTCAAGTGTTGAAGCGCACCAAGGCGGCAAAGACGCTTCACGCGCATAGGAGAATCCTCATTCCAGCGACCGTCCAGGATTCGCTCTCGATCTTCGACAACAATGCTGACCCCAAACAGATCCCGTTCATGGATCCCTCAGGGCGGCGCCATACGTTGTCAGTCATCTCAGCGGGATACGGTGGTTGCGCCGTTTATCTTCCCTCGGACCTTGCCGGCTTGATGAAACAGACGTTTCCAGCAGGCGTCTGGATGCACATCGGCGTCTTCACAAATGAGGCCGGGAGTGCCATCGGAATGAGGGTACTGCCTCCCGCGAGTGAGGACACGGCGGACTCACCTGCGGATCTGCCACAGGAACCTGACTCTCGGGCAATCGTGGTGGCTGTCCGTCCCGATTGGACCGACAACCGAGGACTGCTCGGCTACTACAATCCAATTCTGCGCGATTTTGCGTCGACTCCGTTCTTGGATGTTGTGCTACGTGCGAGCACCGCCTATTCGTTGCATCGAGAGAAAGCACCGCCCTTCTTCGTGATTCTGGACGAAATGAATCTTGCCCGCGTCGAGCACTATTTTTCCGATTTCCTTTCGGCCGCCGAGTCTGGCGAACCCATACCTCTTCACGTCGACGCTGCGGTAGAAGCCGGCGATCGGCCCGGGGATGACCCGAGACCGATTCCGAGAGAGATACGCGTGCCGCCGAATCTCTACTTCATCGGCACGGTCAACGTCGATGAGACGACCTACTTGTTCAGTCCGAAGGTCTTGGACAGGGCGTTCACGATCGAACTGAACGCCGTGGACCTGCAGGGCTTCGCGGCTGCCGATGCCAAGCCAACGCCGCTGGACCTGGCGACTTGGGATCAGGCCCTGACGCCTGAATCAACCCGCAAGCCGGATAGGTCCGACTGGCAGACGTTCACCGAGCTGCTCAACGGTGAGCTCGCTGATCAGTTGATCGCGCTGCACGACTTGCTCGCCGAAGACAACCGCCACTTCGGCTATCGCGTCGCCAACGAGATCGCCCGCTACGTCTGCCTGGCGCACGATCAATGCAGCGACGGCCCGGCAGCCGCGCGGGTGGCGCTTGATCTGGCGATCCTGCAGAAAGTGCTGGTCAAGCTGCACGGTACCCAGCAAGAGCTCGAACCGCTTCTCGATCGCCTGCTGCACTTCGCCGCCACAGCCACAGCGTCCGACCACTCCAGCGCGAAGAAATGGATCGCGGAAAACCCGGAATTCGACGCGTTCGAGATAGCATTGCCAAGGTGCGGATGGAAGCTGGCCCGTATGCGTCGGCAGCTGCGCCAACGCGGATTCACATCGTGGATCGAATGACCGCCGCCAGCACGTCAGCATCGGAGCCTGCTGCGGTTCGCCTCTACGAGCCCAACAAGAAGCTGGTGGCAAGACCGACCGGCGGCGGTCCTTTGAAACTGCGGGGCTGGACGCGCTACGTCGTCGAGGCGCGTGCCGCTGACATCGACGCGCTGGCACGGCTACTTGGAGCAGACACCTGCACGCCACTAACCGACACGACGGCCCGGCTACGCTTCGGCAACCGGATTGGACTGGTTGATGCCGGCCCGCTCGGCCGCGTCGAGGTCTCTACCGCCAAGTTCAAGGAAGGCGACTTCGACGCGTTGCTGGCCGAGATCACGCGCCGCTCGGCCGCACTTCCATTCGCCGCAGAGACCGCCACCGCGATCCCATACGACCGCACGATCGCCGCGCATGAAGATGTGCTGTACCACGCGTTCGTCTACCTGCGGCACATCGTCGGCACGCCTCTGCGCCCGTCGAACGCGCTGCTCGGGCCACTCCAGAGCATCCTGGCCCGACCGCATCGGCGCACCCGCCGCGAGCGCCGGATCGTACCGGTGGGCAGCGCACGACGCATTGGGCCGGCGGCAATGCTCGATATCGCCACCGGCCGCTATCCGCTCCAGCGCGCGTCCCACATACCGATAGCAGCGAAGATTCGCGGCCTCGTGCCCGTCGAGGTCGACGACTCGGTGTTGTCGATGGACGTGGACACCGCGGAAAACCGCTTCATCAAGGCCGCGCTCGATGCGTTCCTTGCTGTGGCGACCCGGATGCGCCAGGTGACAGAGCAGCAGCAAGAACCGGCGCCCCAGCTGTTGGCGTCGTGCCGACACATCGAGGCGACGCTGCAGCCATCGCGGCGGCACAGCTTGTGGAACGACGTGGGGACGATGGTGCACTTCCCCGCGTCGTCGACCGTGTTGCAGCGGCGGCACGATTACCGAACGGTCTTCCAACACTACAACTGGCTGCGTCTCGGCTCGCGGTTCCCGCTCGGGACAAAGGACGTGCGGCGCCTGCTCGATGTGAAAGACATCGCCACGTTGTATGAGCTGTGGTGCTTCCTGGCGGTCGTTGAGGCCGTGGAAGCGGCGGTCAAGTCCCCGCCAACGTCGGCAGCGCGGGCCGCACCGTGCCAAACTCCGGTTGCGGTTTTCCTCGG
>CAZLMW010000172.1:9799-13161 GCA_964560875.1 uncultured Enterobacteriaceae bacterium | reverse complement strand
GGAGCGGGAGCGGGAGCGGAAGAGCGGATCGCCATTCTCGCCGCGCACATCTAGCTTCACCGATGCGGCCATTGTGGGGTCGGACGTGCTGTTCGTCGGCTCCCGAGCGGCCCTGGGCTACACCGCCTACTACGCCAACGTCGTCAAGCGCAGCCTGGCCGTGTTCGGAAACCGCACGTTGCTCCACGATGGCCTCACCGACAAAGGCAAGGGGATCGACCCGCGGCGCATCGTTACGCTTGCGACGGGTGACGCGCTGATTACCGGCCGTCGCAGCGACAAGCAGCTGCCAAGACGATCCCTTTTCTTAGACCCGTGCGCCGCCATCGACCAACCGCTGCCTGAGCTCGGCGGTGTTCACGTCGCGCGGCTCCATTCCGTCCTCCACACACCATCCGGCGGCGAGTCCGGCGGCTTCTCCGAGCGCCATGGCGGTGGCCTGCATCCGCGCGGAGGCGTGGGCGAGGTGGTCAGCGCTGAGGCATCTGCCGGCTACCAGCAGGCCTTGGGTGGCTTCGGGGACCAGGCAGCCGTAGCGGATGCTGTAGTCGACGTCGTGGAAGATGAGCGAGTTGGCGGATTTCCACGACAGGCCTTTCTCCTGGCCGCTGTCGCCGGGCGTGGCCGAGTGCGCTTCGATAAAACACGTGCCGCGGGCGATGCCGTCGTCGTAGCGGACGTCGGTGCGGACGTCGTTTTCGGTGAGCTGCGCTGTGCCCCTGATGCGTCGTGATTCGCGCGGCCAGACGCGGGCGCCCGTTTGCAGCAGCGCGCAGTTTTCAAAACCGGGCACGGACTCGCGCAGCCAGGCGTGGAGCTTGAAGACGTCGGCGCGGCAGGCGGCTTCGGCGTCGCTGGCCGATTGTGGATCGATGGGGTCGCCCCAGGACTGGACCATGCGCACCCAGACCTGGTCGCGGAGCACGCCTCCTTTGACCACACGCGGGAACATGATGCCGGTGAAGACGGGCGGGATGTCGCCGGCGGCGCGGGCTTTTTCGACGAGCGGCGTCACGGTCATGCGGCTGTGGGCCATCATCTCGGGGTAGCTCATCGCGTCGTCGTACAGGCGCACGTTGCCAAAGATGGTCGACAGCATCATCGGTTGGCTGCGGCCGTCCTCTTGCCGGCCCATGTCGAACGCGGCGCCGGCGCTCGCGGCCACTTCGGCGTCGCCGGATGCGTCGATGGTCAGCTTGGCGCGCACGTCGACGGGGCCTTGGAGGGTGCTGATGACGGCGCCGGTGACGCGGGTGTCCGGGCCGGTGCCGGCGGTTGTTGCGGCGACAAATTGCGCGTGGAAGAGCACGCCGACGCCCGCTTCGGCCAGCATGCGATCGCATACCCACTTGTAGGTTTCGATGTCCCACACGGGTTTGACGACGGCCTCTTCGGCGAGCATCACGTCGTAGAGCTTGCGGGCGATGCCTTGCACGGCCCAGCCGTCGGGGTCGGTGTCTTCGGTCCAGTACTTGAAGGGCTCGTAACCGACCGGTGTCAGCGCCAGGCCCATCGAAAAAGCCCCGCCCGCTGCGCCGAAGCGCTCGACGAGCAGGACCTTGGACCCGGTGCGCGCCGCGGCGATGGCGGCCGCTGTCCCCGCCCCGCCCGCGCCCACGACGAGCACGTCACAGTCGATGGTGGCTGTGGTTTGGAGCTGCCGAATCGTCACGTTTGTCTCCTGCCGGTACGCACGCCGCCGTCGTGAGCAGTCGTCACTTTCGGGGGCGTTTTCGTTGACCGTCTCGGGCTGGCAGGACCATGATGGACCGGTATGGGAAGATTGCCACGTCAGCCGCGGATCGCGTTCCTGCAACCGGGCCAGCTGATCCCCCGGGCCGCGCGTGATGCGCTGCACTCGTTCAACGTCTCCACAACGGGCATGGCCATCCTCGGCGCGCTCCGCGACGGCCGCTACGAAGACCTGCATTTTTACGACATCGCCTGCGAGCACGGCGATCAGCTGCACGACTTCAACCCCAACCTGCTCTACAAGGGCACCAAGGACAACGCGGTCGCCGAGTGGCTGGGCGAAGTTGACCCCGACGTCGTGCTGCTGACGTCGATGTTCACGTGCGACTTTCCCGCCACCGATCACGCCGTCTCCCTCGTGCGCAAGACGCTGCCGGACAAGACCATCATCGTCGGCGGTCGCCACGCGTCGCTCATGCCGCAGTGGCACCTGGAAAACGACGCCGTCGATTATCTCGTCCAGGGCGAGGGCGAGCAGACCATCCTGCGCTTGCTCGACGCGCTCACCGGCCGGCTCAACGGCGCCGATCCGACCAAGATCCCCGGCGTCTTCACGCGCGAAACGAACAAAGGTCATCACCCCAAGGCGTGGCCTGAAGCGCGGCTCGGCGGCTCGTTCGCGACGGATTTGGTGCTCTTCAAAGGGGACGGATCGTTTCGCTACAACGAAGTCGTCATCGACGCGTCACCCAAAGACCACCTCTACAAGCGCAACGCGACGAGCTTCTACTCGTTCCCGCTGATGCCAACCCGCGGCTGCCCGCTGGCGTGCCGATTCTGCGGCAGTCACTTCAACTCGGACATGCGCCCGGTCGGCAGCCAGCGCATGATGCAAGACATCCGCTGGGCCTACGAACGCGGCGTCCGCATCTTCTACAACATCTCGGAGAACTTCTGCCTGCACCAAGCAGACCGCGATTTCCTGCGCGATCTCGCGGACTACCGGTCCGAGGTCGACGAACCCTTCGTGTTGACCCACCCCAACTCGACGTTCCTGCCGGTCTACATGAAGGGCAAGGTCCCCGACGAGCCGTTTATCGACGTGCATGTCGCCGCCGGCACCGACCTGGTGACCATCAGCGTCGAGACGTTCTCGCCGCGCTTTGACGACAAGAAGCTGTTCAAGAAGTACTCCGTCGAGCAGGTCGAAGCGCTGTGGACGCACCTGGCGAAGGTCGGCTTGAAAGTGCACCTGTACATGATGACCGGCTTTCCCGGCCAGACCGTCGCGGAGCTGATGTCCGACGTCGCACAGATCCGCCACTGGGTCGAACGCGGGCTGATCGGGGCCGCGTCGTGGTCCAACCTGCTCTACCTGCCGGGCACGCCCTACTACAACCAAGCCATCGAGAAGGGCTGGTTTTCCGAAGATTTGTTCCGCAGCTGGATCGACGAAGGCTTCAACTTCTTCGCGGTGCCCGAGCGCCTCAACTTCTCCGAGGTGCCGACCCCGGTGCTGCGGGAAGTCCTCGCCGCTTTGCGCGACGCCGATTACGCGCGCGCCATGAACGCACCGCTTCAATAGCCCCACCCAAACGCGCGCATTCGCCTCGGATTGAGGCATAATGCGGCCATGAATTCCCCGTATTCGCGCTGTTTGTCGAGGTTGG
>CAZLMW010000172.1:0-9699 GCA_964560875.1 uncultured Enterobacteriaceae bacterium | reverse complement strand
GCCTGTTGAGGTTGGGCCTGTTGAGGTTGGGCCTGTTGAGGTTGGGCCTGTTGAGGTTGGGCCTGTTGAGATTGGCAGCCATCGCCTTTGCCATTGTGACGGCCGCCGCGGGTTGCGCCGTAAATCCTGTCCCAACACCCGGCGACGAGGCCCCGACCGCTGGCCAGGACGACGACGGCGACCTCGCGCTCAAGGACGCTGGCTTCGGTGCGGATGCGGCCGTGGCAGACGCCGGTACAAGCCCCGCGCCGCAAGCCGACGCGCTCAGCAACAAGAACGACGACGGCGGACTCGACAAAGACGCTGGACCACCGCTGGCGACCGTGGTCATCGCGGCGATCGGCGATCCGCACATCACCGGTGGCAACTACACCGGTGAGAAGATGAAGCGGCTCGTCGGCGCCGTGGACTGGCTCAACGCCAACGCCAAGAAGAAGGCATTGCGCATGGTACTCGTACTCGGAGACCTCGGGTGGAGCGGCGGGCTCGAGCATGCCCGCGTGGCCCTCGACAAGCTGACGGTGCCGTACGTGCCGATCAACGGCGACAACGTGATGTTTGCCGGTGACGAAAAGCAATTTGATGACGTCTTTGGACCGGTCTACGCGAAGCTCCAGCAGCAGTTTCCCGGCATGGCGCGGGCTGCGACGCCGACGTATCACCCGGGGCTCAAGCAGAGCACGATCCTGGAAAACCTCGCGTTTGACGTCGATGGCGTGCACGTCGTCGTGCCCGACCTGAACCCGCGCAAGAAGATCGGCCCGTTTGGCGAGCAGGGGGAGCTTCACGACTATCCGGGCGGCACGTGGCCGTGGCTCCAAGCGCACCTGGCCGGGCTGAAGGCGCCGCGCAAGGCCTCGGTGTTGCTGGCGTCGCATATCCCGGTGGCGATGTCGCCCGGCGCGCTGACGGCGGCGGATATGGTCAAGGTGGGCGCCCTGGCGGACAAACATCCCGGTGTTATCGCTGCAAGCCTGGCCGGTCACTATCACATCGTGACGAACGTCCAAACCAAGGACATGAAGTTTCCGTCGATGACGGTGCCGGCGATCTGGGCGGGTTTGCTGCGGGTGCACATCGCGACGGCGACGGTCTTCGCCGATCGCGTGCAGTGGCATCACGAGTTTGTCGTGGTGCCCGGTTTTGTGCCGCCGCCTTGATAGTTGGGGGGCTTGCTCGCCTCCGATCCCGCCCGTCCGCCTGCCTACATTCGCCCTTCGAGGGTTACGCGGACCTCGCGGCCGGGGGCGGGGAAACCGGACCCGTGGGTTCGGTAGAGTCGGTCAAGCAGGTTGGTCGCCGCGACACGAATGCGCGCGTTGGGGTTGATGGTCCACGACGCACGCAGGCCGAGGGTCCACCACGGCGGCGTCCCCGAGCAGTCCTTTTGCAGCTGACCGGAGAGGTACGACGTCTCGCAGATGCGCACGTCTTTGCGGTCGCTGGCGTGCAGGCGATCTTGGCGGAACGCGCCGGCGAAGACGCCCTCGACCAACAGCCCTTGCTTGGATGCGAGCCAGCCGATCGACGCCTGCCCAAACCTCGGCGGGACGCGGCGCGCTGGCGAAGTGCTGCCGTCCGCAAACGTCACGTCGCCCTGGGTCCACGTCCACCCGCCGTTGACGAGCAGGCCCTTGTATCGCCAGCCGATCGTGGCTTCGGCGCCCGAATAGAGCGCGCTGCCGGCGTTGACGCGCAGGACGACGGGGCGGCTGTCGAATTCGCCCTGGTTCTTGTAGGTCGAGGGCTGCTCGTCGATGCTGTGTTGGAGCCACGTTCGCCAGCCCACCATGCTCAGGCCCAAAGTGCCGAGCCGATAGCGCATCCCAGCCTCGACGGTGCGGGCGCGCTCGGGTTTGAGGTCGGGGTTGGGCAGCTCGAACTTGCTGCCGGTGTTGCCGACGGACACCGTCTCCTGGAGGTTGGGCGCGCGCAGGCCTTCCATCGCGTTGACGTAGATGGTGTGCGCGTCGGGCAGCGCCAGCTTGATGCCGGCGGATGTGACCATGCCGCTCACCGCGTAGTCGACGTCGCCGAGATCGGGGTTGCCGCTCGCGCCGGCGCGGGTGTGGGCGAAGCGGACGCCGCCGCCGAGCGAGACGTCGCCCAGCGTGGCGCCGAGATCGAGCACGTCGAGGGTGCCGTAGACGAAAGCGCCTGCGTCGAGGTAGTCGGCCTGGCCCGCGAAGGTTCCGGTGCGCGCGTTGGTCACGCCGGCCACGGTGCGTTCGGCGGTTGACTTGACGTCGTCGCGGTACGCGTCGGCACCGGCATCGATGGCCAGGCGATCGCCCTCGAAGAACGCCCAGCGGGAGCGGATCGCGAGGCCGAGCGTGTCGACCTCGTCCCGGTTTTGTTGCCGGTATCGGATCTGGTCGTCGTCGGACGCGAGGCAGCCCGCGAGGTTGTTGACGATGCCGTTGCTGGTCTTGCAGCGGTCGCGGCTGACGGTTTCGCCGAGGCGATGGTGGCTCAAGGCGATGCGCAGGTGGCGCAGGCCGTTGTCGACAAACGGCGTCTTGCGGATCAGCTGCAGGATGCTGAAGTGATCGGTGTTGTCGTAGACGCGGACGTGGCCCTTGCCGGCCGATTCGGTGCGGGTGGCGTCGTCGATGCGTCCGTACAGGCCGCTAGCGATGATTCGGGTGGTGTCCGAGGCGCGGACCTTGAGCTTGAGGCGCAGGTTGGCCGCCGAGTAGCCCGACCTCTTCAGCACGTCGCCGCCGCCGACCGTGAGATCGCCAAAGCTTCGGTATCCGGCGCCCGCAAGCACGTCGACGGCGCGGCTGCCGTAGCTCGCGTGGCCGCCGACACCGTAGCTCCCGTCCGCGCTGGCACCGTTGAGCGCGCCTGCCAACGACCAGCCCGGGTTCCAGCGACCGTCGGGCGGGCGGACGATGAGCGTGTTGACCACGCCGCCGATCGCGCCGTTGCCGTAACGAACTGCCGAGGGGCCGCGCACGACGTTGACGCGGCGGATCGCGAATGGGTCGATGAGCGCGAGGTATTGGTTGGGCCCGGTGCGATAGGTCGATGTCTGCCAGCGGATGCCGTCGATGAGGTTGAGGTTGGACGGGCCGACGAGGCCGCGGAGGATCGGGATGCCGGCGCCTCGATTGGTTTCCTGGACGAAGACGCCGGGCACCTCGCGCAGGGCGTCGGGCAGGCTGCGCGGCTGGGCGTGTTCGATGCGTTGACGGGTCAGTGGCGCGTTGTCGCGACCGGCGGCGAAGCTGCGGACCTCGTAACCGGGCGGGCGGGCGACGGCGCGATACGGCGTTTTGCCGGAGGGTTGCTTGCCCGGATCTTCGGCGACGTGCCACTGGGTTGTGGGGCTGGCGGCGGCGGGAGCGGGGGCGACGGGTGACGCCGAGGCGCGCTCAGGCGCACACAACAGTGCGATAACTGCGGCTACAGGTAACGATCTGAGACTTGCCTGCCGGAGTCGGTTTGGTCGCATCCAAGGGCCTCGATCATCGTTGCGTCCATTCGGACTCCGCGATGGTCTCGGAAGTTGTTTCGTTGCGGGGCCGGCGCCCGGCCCCTGGTACCGAGAAAGTGTCATTTTTCGCCACCTTCTCACAGCGCGCGGCGCATTTGCGCCTTGCGTCCCTCGCGGCTGCGCGTCGGTTCGTGGACCAAACGATGATCGCCGCCCACCCAGGACACTCTGCATCGTCGGTCCACATCCTGCATCGTCGGTCCACATCGCGCCAAAACCGTCGCAGTGCCGCCGCGTGACCCCCGAAAACCGTCCGAGATCAATCTGTCTGTGCGCGGGGTGCCGCTGTGCTTGCGAAGCAGGCCCGTGAGCATGGCCGTGACCTTGTCGGCCGCCGCCAGCAGCGGCTCGGCTTCGACGGCAGGCACCAGACCAGGCGACGCGGCCAGCTCCACCGCCACCGCCGCCTCGCACGCCTCGCCCCGCGCCTCGTTGAAGCGCTGCCGCTTCTCGCCTGCGTTGAGTCGGTTGGCCCCCTCGCCGATCAGCAGCGCGGGCGCCGTTGCCGACCGCCGCAGTTGAGCGGCCAGGTCGCGGTCGCCTCGCGGGATGCTCGCCGCCAGCCGCCTGCCATGGACTGCGAGATCCCAGGCGTGGTGCATGCTGTGCGCGAGTCCCTGGGGACATCGGTGCGTCTTGGTGGCAACATCGTTTCGCCAATCGTCCCAATCCCCCGGTCCCCCGAGGGCACGATGCTGACCCACAGCGAAAATGACCGTTTGTGCCGCGTCGGCCCGCAGACGCCCATGGGCCGTCTCATGCGGCGCTATTGGATCCCCGTCAACTACTGCTGGGAGACCGAAGCCAACGGCCAGGCGGTGCGTGTGCGGATTCTCGGCGAAGACTTGCTCGCGTGGCGCGACAGCGACGGGACGCCGGTCTTTTCGCAGGAGCGTTGCCCGCATCGGCAGGCCAGCTTCTACTTTGGGCGCTGCGAAGACGGCGTGATTCGTTGCCCCTATCACGGCTGGGCTTTTGATCGACAAGGCAACTGCCGCGAGACGCCCAACGAGCCCGATGGCAGCCGCCTCAAGGAGCGGGTTAAGATCGTCACCTATAAGGCGGTCGATTTCGGTGGGTTGACCTGGATCTACATGGGCGACCGGCAGGATGATCCTCCTGGTGTGCCGGATTTCGAGTGGGCCGCGGTGCCGGACAACCAGCGGCTGCACAATCAAAAGCAGGTGATGCTTTTCAACTGGCTGCAGGCGCTGGAATCCGAGCTCGACTCGACCCACGTGCACTTTCTGCATGGCCGTCTCAACCGCGACGACTCGCCCAGGTATGGCGTCTGGCATGACCAGCCCAACGCGAAGCTGCACGTTGTCGATGCGCCTCACGGGCTGACCTATGGCGCCGAGCGCGGCGAGGAGAACGGCCACCGCTACTGGCGGACCGCGCACTTTTTGCACCCCTTCTACGGGATGTTTCCGGCCAACCCGCGCGGGCGCGTCAACGTTTCAATCTACGTGCCGATCGACGACGAACACACGCTCAACCTCGAGGTGCGCTGGCATCCGACGGAGGCGTTGTCCCTCAGCGGTAGGCCCCCGGCCGAGTTGGCTGACGAGCCGGGCGTATTGTCCAAGGGCATCGGGCCGATGAAGCCGGCGCAGAAGGGGCGCTTTTTCGCGAACTGGTGGCCGCAGGTCTGTGCCGAGACCGATTTTCACATGGATCTGCATGCCAAGCGGACCCGCAACAAGACGGGAATCCCCGGCGTGCGCCTGCAGGATGTCGCGATCTTGTCGAGCATGGGCTCGATCGTCGACCGAAGCCAGGAGAACCTCGGCGCTTCCGATGCGGCCATCATCAAGATGCGCAAGCTGCAGCTGGCCGCGCTCGCGGCGTTCGAGGCCGATGGGCAGGAGCCGCCCGGTGTGCTCAACCCGGGGATGTACCGGATGCGCTCGTGTGCGACTGCGCTGCCTTGTGGCGCGGATTGGCTCGTCGAGCTGAACGATTGGCATCACGCCAAGGCGCTCGTGGTGCCCACGGGTGGATTGCCGCGCGATCTACCCACGCTCGTCCAAGCGGGCCCGCATTGACGCCACGCGCAGCTGACATGCCGCCCATCAGTGCTTGTGGCCGCCGATCGCTTCGATGACCTCGCGCCACATCGCCGCGGTCGGTTTGCCGGGCGGGGGCGGTGCCGGCTTCTTGATCTTGGGCTGCACCTTCTTCTGCAGCGGTGTGTTGTTGTAGCCGCCGCCATCCGCGTCGAGGTAGATCGGGTTGGTGAACGCCAGCGGTTTGACCGTACGGCCGCCGTAGAGCGCCTTGGGCATCGCCTTGTCGCCGTGAACCATGGCCACCACCCAGGCGTCCTTCTTCAGCCCCTTGAGCGTGAACACCGCGTCGAGCTGCCAACGCTTGGTCTTGGGGTCCTTGCCCGCAACCGGCTTGAGCTTGGTGAGGTCGAAGGTGTGCACGGCATGTGGCTTGGGAATTTCGTTGATGTCCTCGCCCACCGGCGCGTACGTCTTGGTCGCGTTGACGAAGAGCTCCACGCGGCTGAGGTCCATCCACGCGGGCGCCTGCACGCTCACGGTCACGGTCACGGTGCCGCCCAGATCCACCGTCGCGCCGTTGTGGGCAAGCGTCTCGCCGATCGCGGCGCTGTCTTTGCCCGAAGTCGCCTTCATCACCACGAACGGGCCGTCGCTGCCGACCGCCCGACCGGCGTTGACCTGGGCGCCGAATTCCTTGGCGTCAAACGTCGCGGGCGTGTCCTTGCCCTTGCCGACAAAGACGTAGGTGCGCGACCCGCCCGATTGGCTGCTCAACGTGCGGTGCGTATCCGAGGTCGCGGTGCCGGTCCACTTGACGCCGCGGGAGAGCAGCGTGAACCACCAATTGATGCGCGTACCAAAGCTGTCACCACCAAACCCGCCGCCGCGGTGGCCGGTCAGGATCTCGATCGCGGTGAACTTGTCGGTGTACATGCCGGTGTCGCCGGTCTTGGGATCGGTGGCTTTGTCGGTGACGCGGAAGCCTTCGCGCGGCCGCAGCGAGATGCCGCCGAGGATGTCGACCTGCAGCGTGCCCAGGTAGCTGTTTGGGTGGTTGATCTGGACGACGGGGACGCCGTAAGCGCCCTTTTTCTTGAGCGCCTCGACGATCGCGGGCGGGTCCATGCCGGGGCCATCACCGCCGGCCCAATCGACGGCCGCACCGTTGAGATCTTTGCTGTCGACCTTGAGCGGAAACGCGTTGAAGTGACCGTAATCGAACGTCGTCAGCTCGACGCCGGGCAGCGTGGCGAGGAGTTTGTCGGCCTTTTCGGCGGCGATGTGCGGCTTCATGTCGGTCACGTAGTCGTGGTCGGTGGGCACGAGAACGTCGACGCCTTCGGCCAGGAAGGTGCGCACGCGGCGGCGGTTTTCGACGGCCGCGTCGGGCGAGTTGACCGAGTGCACGTGAAAGTCGCCGGACAGCCACCCGGACGTATCGATGGCGTCGCGCACCACAGCGTCGATGGCGACCGATTTACCCGCAGCGATCGTCACGGCCTTACCGCCGGACGTTGCGTCGGGCCAGATCGAGCGGGTCGGTCCACGCGTGACAACGATGCGGTAGTCGCCGACGGGTAGCGGCTGATCAAGCTTGCCTTCGACGCCGATAAAGCGGGCCAGCAACACCCCAGAGCCGGGCTTGTCGCCGCCCGCGTCGCGCACCGTCTGGGGGATTTCGGGGCATTCCTTGGCGCAGTACACCGTCAGTTTTGCGGGGCTGGCCTTGCCGTCCGAGCCGGTCACCTTGACGTTGAGCATCCCCGAGTTGCCGAAGGTCACCGGGCCCGCGTCGACCTTGCCGTTCCCCCCATCCTTGCCGAACTTGGCAGCGGCGAGCTTGATCGACTTGCTGAGTCCATAGCCGGCGTGCCAGGCGAGCACCGACCAGCTCGTTGCGTCGAAGATGGTCATCGAGAATGAGCCGTCCTTGCCGGACACTGTCTGCGTCTGGGTGGCGCCCTTTCGGAGCGCCGAGATGCGCGCACCGACCACCGGTTTGCCGCTCGCGTCGACCGCTTTGCCGCTGAGTGTGACGAGCTTCTTGCCGCGGGCTTTCCAGATCGGCGCGGTCATCGAATCGAGGATGCCGGTGCTGACCGAGACAAGGTGGGTCTTGACGACCGTCGACTTGGACTTGATCTTCAGGGCCGCCTGGCTCTTTTCGAACACCGCTTTGCCGCCGAGCAGCAGCGTGAGCAGGTTGTTGCCGCCGGTCAGGATGCCGGCCGCGCCGCCGACCGCGAGGTAGCCGGCTCCGGGCCCGAACTTGATGGGGGGAGGCGCGTACAGGTGGCCGCCGCGGGGCGAGTGAAACGCGATGAAGTCGAGCTGCTGGGCGCCAAATCCGCCCGAACCAAAACCCTTGTTGCTGCTTGCGGGGTTGAAGAACTCGACCTCGCCGCCGCTGTCGATGAGCTCGCCGGTGCCGATGATGACGTCTTTGTCGCCGTCGTTTCGCAAGCCGGTGACGACCCGCAGGGCCTTTTCGTTGGCGCCGAGGATGAAGTAGCGGGTGATCGTGAGCGGCACCTTGGCGTCGGGGTCCAGCGGCAGATCGGCGTCTCCGAAGCCGGGGAAGTTGGCGATCATCGACGGCAGGTTGATGAAATCGAGCAGCTCGTCTTTGCCGGTGACCGCGAGGACCGCCACGCCCTTGCTGCCGTCCGCGAGCACCTCGATATCCGTGCCGCGCATGGTGCGACCGAGGTTGTAGAGCAAGCACTGCTCGCCCATCTCGTCATCCGACCAGGTGCCATCTGCGCGCTTGGCCGACCCGTCGATGAGGTTGCCGCCCCACGGACACACACCGATATGGCGATCGGGGCCCTGGACGGCGAAACGCACATGTTCATTGCCGATCACCCAGTCGCCATCGCGCGCTTGTGCCGCGCTGCCGACGAAGGCGTCTTTTTTCTCGTATTTGCGGGCATAGGCGCCCGTTCCCGCGAGCTTGGGCAGATGCTTGGCGAGGTCGACGCCGATGTGTTTGCCCTTGGGGATGTCGAGGGTCGTGCCGGCCGCGTCGCCGGTCGATGCACCGTCGCTGCCGATCTTGGTGTCGGTCTCGGTGCCGGCGGTGTCAGCGGGCTGGTCTTTCGTGTCGTCGTCGCTGTCGTCGGAGCATCCGGAGATGGCGAAAACAGCGGCGAAACCTGCGCACAGGAGCACGGCGACCGACAAGCGGTGTGGAAAATCAGGGTTGCCGAAGAGGCGAGAACGTTTCATGCCGCGCAATGTAGCGACTTACGCGCCCAGCGCCATGGCTTTGTTACAAATTTGCCGAAGCTCGGCGCTTTCTTGTCAGCCCTTCGACACAGCGCCCCAATGTTGCAGGATCCCGCCATGGCCCCGAACGACCACCCGCCCCCCGACGCTGATTCCGCCGCTGGAAGCTCCGGCTCGTTGCCGGGGACCGTCTACCTCGTCGGCGCCGGTCCGGGAGACGCCGATCTCATCACGTTGCGCGGCCACCGACTCCTGCAACGGGCCGATGTTGTCGTGCACGATGACCTCGTCGACGCGCGCCTCTATCGCGATCTCGATGTCGACCTCTACGACGTCGGAAAACGAGCGGGCCGCCACAAGATGCAGCAAGCGATGATCAACGAGCTGCTCGTCGAGCTCGCCCGCCAACCCCAGACCATCATTCGGCTCAAGGGCGGCGATCCATTCGTGCTCGGCCGCGGCGGCGAAGAGGTCTGGCACCTGCAGCAAAACGGTGTTCGTTGCGAGGTCGTCCCCGGCGTGTCCAGCGCCACCGCAGCGCCGTTGCTCGCCGGCATTCCGGTCACACGTCGCGGCGTGGCGGACTCGTTTTGTGTTGTTTCCTGTCATCCGCGCGACGGCGAAAAGCCCATGACCCTGCCGCCGTGGGACGCCAAGCGAACCGTGGTCGTGCTGATGGGCGTCAAGACCATGCCGCGCTGGACCGGCCACCTCCTCGAGCTCGGTTATCCGCCTGACTTGCCCGTCGCGTTCATCGCCCGCGCGTCGACCGATCGCCAGCATGTCACGCGCACATCCCTGGCCGCCGCCGCCAGCCTCGTGGGGTCCCTGCGTGCGCCGATTGTCGCGGTCGTCGGTTACGTCGCCAGCGAGCCCGTCGTCGAAACCAGAGATGGGCCTGCCTGCAGGCCCGATTGGAAGTCGCTGACTGAGCGATAACCCGGGTCCGGGCCACCC
>CAZLMW010000171.1:0-13692 GCA_964560875.1 uncultured Enterobacteriaceae bacterium | reverse complement strand
CGTTTTCGCGCTTCCGGTGACGACCGCTGTCGGCGCGGGCGGCGCCGCGGTGAGGCCCAGAGAGGCGGCCGGCGCCCGACCCGCGGCGCTGTTGAGCTGCCGGCGAGCTGTGATCACCCCTTGCTCCGCCTCCGTGAGCCAGGCTCGGGCGCGGCTGTGCGCGACCTGCGCCTGCAGAACATCTTGCTGATTGCTGTTGCCGGTCCCGAAACGCGCCGTCACCACCCCGACGAGCTGGTCGACGATCCGGACGTGAAGGTCGATGATCGCCAGGGTGCGCTCGGCGAGGTGCAGCGACCAGTAGCGCTCGCGCACCTGCAGCGCGATCGCGGCGCGGCGCACAAGCACCTCTTGCAGGGCGACTTGCTCGGCAGCGCGCGCGACGGCGGCGCGCCGTCGGAGCTTGCCCGGCAGCGGGATCTTCTGCGAGAGGCCGACCACTACGCCCGTCATTGGGCTGCTCGAGAGGCTCGGCACGTCGGTGCGGAAGTTCGACGGTGACGCGGCCAGGATTGGATCGGGCAGGCTGCCGACTCGCGACGCCACCTCGGCGGACGCCGCCCGCAGCTGGCGCCTGTGCTGGAGGTTGGGGTGACGGCCGATAGCTTCGGCGACGAGGCCTGCGAGAGGGGTGACCGGGCCGCGCAGCAGGGCGTGCGGCGTCGCTGCGCGGACGACCGGGCGCGCGCTCACCTTGGCACTGGGTGGTGCCCGCGCGGTCGACTGCCTCTTGCTGTGGCGCGGCTTGCCATCGCTCGCCGCAGGCCACGCCGTCAAGATCACGAGCGCAAGTGTTGTCGGGATGTGTCTTCGTCGCATGGTAACGCTAGCCTGAGGTTCGCTTGTCGTACTGACCCGAGAACACGCCGCGCGGCGGGACTCAACTGCCGTGCTCCAGCTATTTCTTCCGCGCCGCCTTTCGCTTGTCCTTGACGCGCTGATAGTACTTCAAGAAGCCGTAGATGGCCTTGCCACTCTTGGGCGAGATACCACTGTCGGGCTTGTTCATCATCCGCTTGACGTACCGCTTCCAGCCCGCATTTGTCATGTCGGTGTTCAGCGCTCGGGCCCTGGTGTGGCACGTGCTGCAGCGGGTGGCGAAGACCTTGTACTTCGCCTGAATCGAAGCCGGGTACTTGCTGACATCGACGGTCGCCGGTCCCTTGTCCGCGGCAAACTTCTTCTTGTCCGCGCTCATCGCGGCCGTGGCGACCGCCAACGCGACGACCATGACGACGGCGCCCACAACAGTGCTGTTCTTTGACTTGATCACGCTCATCTCTGTGCTCCCAGGTTGCAGTCGTGAGGTGCGTTCAGGTCCTTGCGCACGCCGCATCTGCGTGCCCGGATCCGAGGGTTGCCTGCTCTCGACACGCAGCCCACCTCGTTCTCAATTTTGCTAATCAGCCTGCGCTCCGGCCGCAACCCAGGCCCGCACAACAGCGATCTGCTCTGGGGTTGGTTTCGGGCTCCCTGGCGGCGGCATGGCCTTTGTCTCCATCATCGCCACCAGTTTCGAGTTGTCCGGGGCACCGCCAACGATCATGCCGGAAGCCAGCACCGAGTCGTACGTTGTCAAGTCTATGTCGCCTGACTTCGAGCCCGGGCTGTGGCACTGACCGCAGAACTCCAGCAGCACCGGCTGGACGCCGCCCACGAACCCGACGCCGGCACCACCGCCGCCAGCGGCAGCGGTCGGAACGCGAGGGGCGGCAACCTCGTCCACTTGGACCATACAACCACCGCTAACTGCAGCCGACAAGGCGACCGGAATTACAACGAGCCATCGTCTCATGATTGTCTCCTGCAGCGCGACTACTTGTCGGGCAGTGTTCGGATGTAGAGCAACAGATCAGCCATGTCGTCCATCGTGTACCCCTTGCCGATCGCCGTCGGCATGGTCGGCGTACTCTGGGCCTGTCCGTGGGCGATCTTGTTCAGCAGCTCCCATGGATTGTCGCGCGCGATCGAGCCCGGGTACTCCAAGCCGCCTTTGCTCTCCTTGAAGTTGATCTTGCGGCCGTCCGAGCCGTGGCAACCCGCGCAGTCGTTCTCGAACTTCGCCAGACCGAGCAACATGTTCGCGTCGCGCGAGCGCTCCACCATCTGTGTGCCCGTCGCCCCTGCGGGGAGCTTCACGTACTTCTCGCGCACGCCCTTCGTTGCTGGGTCCACGACCTCCGTATTCCAGTCTGGCAAGTGCTTGATGAAGTGAACCAGATCGCGGATGACCGCGTCGCCGATGACAGGCCCGAAGGCGTGGGCGGCGACTGTCCCCGAGCTCAGCTTGCCCGCGAAGATCGCGTCGCGGATGTCCTTGTCAGCCTTGTTTTTCGCGCCCCAAACCCCCGCAAAACCGGTCCGATGGCTGCCCTTCGCGTAGGCACCCGCGGCCCCCTTGTAGTCCCAGCCGTGACACTCCTTGCAGCGCCAGGTGTCTGCTCCGGAACGCTTGCTGCCGGCCGGGTTCCCTACGTATTGCGGGTTTGTCGTCGCGAGGCTGCTCTTGGTGACCTTGCCGTCCTTGTCCGTGACGGCGCCGCCAGGCGTGATCGGCTGCTTGACGCCGGACACCTGCCACCACTTGTCCCACGCCTGCCCGCCACGCTCGGCGGCACCCGGCAATGTCTGGCAGTAAGCGACTATGGCGGCGATGGCCTTGTCGTCGTAGCCCGCGTCGAGGCTGTTCGGCATGTGGCCCGTCTTGATCCCGAGGTCTTCTTCCATCTCTTCGGACTCCTTGGCGGAACCGGGCTGCCCCCAGCGGATCTTGTGCGTAAGCTCCCACGGGTTGTCGCGCGCAACATCGGCGACATACTCGGTCTCGCCCGGGTCGTCGTGACCAAAGTTGACGCGCAGCCCGTCCTTGCCGTGGCACGTGGCGCAGTTGCCGTTGTACAAACCACTCCCCAACGCGGCGTTGCCCTTGGAGGTTTTGGTCGGCGCCGAGACATACGGCGACGGATCGACCAAGCCGTGCTTGATGAAGAGCGCCAGGTCAGCGACGTCGTGGGAGCTCAGCAGCTTGGCGGTGCCAAAGTCGTGCCCCTTGAGCACCGTGCCGTCCGGCAGCTTGCCTTCGCCGATGATCGCCTTGAGCTTGGCCGCATCGTAGTCGACGGCACCCCAGACTCCCTTGATTCCGGTGGCGTGGCTGCCGTTGGCGTAGACCCCGTCGACACCCTTGTAGTCCCAGCCGTGGCATTCCTTGCAGCGCCAGGTCGTGGCGCCGGACTTCTTGCCGCCGAGCGTGTTGTATTTCTTGTCTTCGTAAAGTGGGTTGGTTTTCGTGGGCTCTGCAACATCGTTGACCTTCCACCACTTGTCCCACAGCACGCCGCCACGCGTCCGGCTAGCCTCAGCGAGCCCTGGAACGGACAGCGTCTGTGCGTAAGCAAGGATGTCCGCGACATCTTTGAGAAGGTACGCCTTGGCCGCGCCGTCGGGCATATCGCCCTTGGGCTGGCCGAAACGGACCTTGTGGGTGAACTCCCACGGGTTGCCCATCGCGATGTCGTACAGATACTCTGAGGCGTAGCTGCCACTCACGAAGTTCAGCTTGTCGCCGCCGCTGCCGTGGCACTTGCCGCAATGGTCGGTGTACAGCTTCTTGCCGGAGTCCTTGTCGCCGACGGGCAGCTTGTCCGCGGATACCACCAAGCCTGTGTCGATGGTGCCCTCGCGGATGAACTTGACCAGGTCGGCGATGTCCGTGTCCTTCAGCACTTTGCCGAACGCGTGACCTTCCGCCCCTCCGCTTACGCCGGTACCTTTCGCGATCGCGTTGAAGAGCTCTGCCGCGCTTTTGTCCCTCGCCCCCCAAACGCCCGCGAATCCAGTCTTGTGGCTGCCCTTGCCGTACGCGCCGTCGACGCCCTTGTAGTCCCAGCCGTGGCATTCCTTGCAGCGCCACGTCTGCGAACCGGCGCGCTTGTTCCCGGCCGTGTTGGTCGCGTAGAGCGGGTTGTCTGTCGGCAAGGACGATTTCACGTCCTCGTCGCCGACTTTGACGGTCGCGCCGGGCTCGATGCCTTCCTTCACGTCGGGCACATGCCACCACTTGTCCCAGAGCCGGCCGCCGCGGTACGCGTTCGCGCCTTCGGTCAGGAACGCTGCCGGAGAGCTCTCGCCGACGCAGCCGCCCAGCCCTGCCGCCGCTAAGAGCGTCAGCGCGGTGGTCAGCGCCAACCCGCGTGTCCATTGGGACTGTTGTCGCTTGTTCATTTTTGTCCTCCCTCGCCTAGAAGCTCACTATCGTCTGCAGCGACACCCGGTGCGCGTTCGGCACACCGAGCGGCTCCAACCACCTGCCATACTCGAGCCTCACGTGCAGGAACTGCTCGAGGGCCACAGAAACACCCGCCACGTGCCGGTTCGTCGTCAACTCGAGGTCACGGAAACCTTCATTGAGCATCGCGTGCGGCACGCGCTCAGTGAGTGTGTCGAACTGGTAGAAAACGCCGAGCGTGTCGGTGATCGCGGCTTCTACCGTCACGTAGGCGCCGCTGGTGCCGGCGTCACCCTTGTCGAGCTCCTTGTTGGGCACGATCTCGCGGCTGGTGTCGACCCATTCGCCGCGCAAGCTGACGCGCCGCGCCGTCGCGTATTGAAAGGCCAGCGCAAAATCGACGCCCCACGCCCGCTGCGCGAGGGAACGCTCGTACTGGTTGGTGAGCCCCGAAGCCCCGATCGTGGCCGTCAGCTTACTGCCGTTGTAGCGCAGGCTGATCCGGCCGCCGAGCTGCTTGCCGTTGTTATTGTCATCCCAAAAGCGCGCCATCGTGTCGGACGTGCCGCGCAAACCGTTGGTGAAGTACGCCGAGTAGGAGAGCTGCACCGTGTCGTCAGCGCCGAACCACAGGCTGCCCGAAGCGAGCACGCCGGTGTCGTCACGGGGCGAAAAGATAAACGTCCTCGGGGTCGCTCCGGCGACTGTGATCGTCCGGTCTTCGTGGCTCTGGTACAAAAGCGGTCGCGAGACCGTGCCGAAACTGCCCGGCAGGCTACGGACATTGAACTGACCGAACGGCAACAGGAAACGACCGAACGTGATGTGCAGCGGCCTCGCGATCTCGTACGAGAAGTGCGCTGTGATCACGCTGAAGCCGTTCATGTGGGTCACGCAGGGCAGCACCTCCCAGCTCAGCTTCTCGGTGAGGTCACCGCTGAACTTCAGGTGCGTGTGCTCGACCTGGAACGTATACTCGTCGGGTAGCGGCTCGCCGTCCGGCAGCTTGTTGTCGTCGAACAACGTGGTTCGGTGCGACGCCGCTAAAACTCCGGAAATACGTGGTTTTCGATCGACCGGACCCGGGGCGTCGAAGTCGTCGTCGTCGTCGCTGGACGCGTCAGCGGTCGGCTCCGAATCCGCCGGGGACGCGATCGCGAGCCCCTGCGCCGAGAACAGCAAGACCACAGCGGCAAGGGGCACGCTGGACCACGGCCGCCTCAGTTGCATTCTTCGGACTCTCATGTCTCCTCCCGGGCGGGAAGTCTCGGGCCTCGTTTGGCGGCGGGTTGTCCCATGCCTCCGGCCTCCCGCGGCTGCACGCCGCCGTCTGTTCCTGGTTCAAGTCGCGCCGCCGGCTCGCTGACGGACGGAAAATAGCCTCGTACCCGGGCCGCGCCCTCTTGCGCTCCGCGCTCAATCCCCTCCTCTACTTCCCACACGGAGATCAGCGGAAAGAGCTTGGCAAACGTCATGTAGCAGAGCAGGAAGCCGGCGAAGCAACCGGCCAGGATCGACCACTCCACCCAGCTCGGCTGATAGTGCGGGGGGGTGATGAAGACACGGGGGTTGACGAGCGTCGGCACGATGATGGTGTAGCGCTCCAGGTACATCCCGATGTTGATGCTGATCGACACGATTAGCATGATGGTCGGATTGCACCGCCAGGCTTTGCGGGAGAGCAGCGTGAACGGCACGACGAAGCAGGCGCCGACCATCGTCCAGAAGAGCGGGGCGAACTCGCCGGTGACCTTCGAGCGAAACACGGCCATCTCGTCTGGCTCGTTCCCGTACCAGGTCGTCCAGTGCTCGGCGAAAGTGAAGTACAACCAGAACAATGTCATCACCATGAGCAGACGCCCCAGGTAGTCGAAGTGCACCGGCAAAAGGTACTCCTCCAGGTGGAACGCTTTGCGCAGCACCACCATGAACGTGAGGATCGCGGCGATGCCGCTGAAGATCGCCCCACACACGAAATAAGGGCCGAAGATCGTGGAATGCCACATCGGCTGAATCGTCATCGCGAAGATCCACGAAATCACCGTGTGCACACTCACCGCGATCGGGATGACGATGACGGCGAGCCGAGCGATGAACCCTTCCAACTTCTCCCGCTGCTCGGGCGTGTCCCGGTACCCCATCCGCAGCGCACGATAGAGTGGCCGCCGCCAGCCGCCGATGTGACGTTCGAGCCGCACAAGGTCGGGCAACATCGGCAAGAAAAGATACGTCGCCGAGCCGATCAAATAGACGCTGATGGAGCAGACGTCCCACAGCAGCGGCGAGCGGAAGTTCGGGTGCAAGATGATGTTCAGCAGCCTTTCGGGGCGTCCCAGGTCGACGATGATGTTGCCGGCGCCAAAAGCGATCACGAGCACTGTGATCACCTCGGCCATGCGCGTGATGCTGCGCCGCCACTCGGCCATCGACAGGCGCAGGATCGCGCTGATCAACGTGCCAGCGTGCGAGATGCCAATGAAGAACACGAAGTTGGTGATGTAGATGCCCCAGTACACCGGTCGGTTCATGCCTGTGACACCCAGGCCGTGCACGATCTGCCAGATCCACGCCGCCAAAGCCCACGCTGCCACCGCCGCGAAAATGACGTACAAGACCTTGAAACCAACACCGGTGGTGGTGATGTGAGCGAAGATTTTTCGCTCGTGCACAGTCATCTCGGCGGCTGGCGCGGTCGGCTGCGGTTGGCTTGTGGACATCGTCATGGGGCTTGTGGACATGGTCGTGTGGCTTGGGGACATAGTCATGACCTCTTGCCGTGTGGGCGTAGGAACACGACCTTGGGCTCGGTGCCGAGCTCCTCCATCAACCTGTAGGCGCGCTTGTCTTCCGATCTCTTGGAGACTTCGCTCTCGGGGTCATCGAGGTCGCCGAATATCATCGCGCCCGCCGGGCAGATTTCGACGCAGGCCGGCGTGTAGTCGCCGTGCCTGAGCTCTCGACCCTCGAACCTGGCGCGATCGTCGGCTTTTTGATGGCGGTGGTGGCACATCGTGCATTTCTCGACCACGCCGCGAGGACGGACCGAAACGTCGGGGTTCTGGCGGCGTTCTGTCCCCTGCGGCCACACGGGATCGAGCCAGTTGAAGGTCTTGACGGAGTATGGGCAGGCGTTTGTGCAGTACCGACACCCGATGCACCGGTCGTAGATCTGGGCGACCAGCCCCTCCTCGTCGCTGTAGGTAGCGCCGACCGGGCAGACCTTGGTGCATGGAGCGTCGTCGCAGTGCAGGCACATCAGGGGATACGACTCGACCTGCGCGTCGTGGTACCGACCCTCGACCTTTGTCACCAGCTGCAGCCAGTCTCGCTGCCGGCCGTTGCGCCACGTGCGTTCGTCGACGTCTGGCACATTGTTCTCTTGCCGACAAGCAACGCCGCACGCGCCGCAGCCGGTGCACGCCCCGAGGTCCACGACCATTCCCCAGCGACTCATGCTTTCCTCCCGGTGCGAGCGACTTTGACGGGTAAACCGCCGACGGTGCGCGCGCCGATCGCGTCGCTGGCAACTCCTTGCGCAAGGCGCTCAGCGCCGGCTGTCCAATGTGTGAGGTAGCGGCCGGTGCCGCGCGCCCACGGGGCCCATGGCACCGCGATCGTGCCGGGCCTGGCTCCCTCCGTGACGCGCGCCTCGACCTCGATCGCGCCGTGGGCGGTCTCGAGGCGCAGGATGTCGGTGTTGGCGATGCCGCGCGGCCGAGCGTCGGCGGGGTTGAGCGCCGCCCACGGCCGAAAGCCGGCCTGCACATGGGGAGCGGCTGTCTGCAGCAAGGCGGGGCGGTTGGGCGCCCCGCGGCCGTTGAGGGTGCCGACCGGAATCGGCTGCAGCGCCAAGGTCTGGGGCGGGTTGGTCGCCGGCGCTGCGTGCTCGGAGCGGGGCAGCCAAGCACGTTCGTCAGATGGCATCCGAAAGAGCCCGGCGACGGATTGTTGGCGGAGGCGCACCAAGCCGTGCACCGCGATCGGCCGGGCGGCGGTTGGCGGCGACAGCTCCGCGCGTGGATCAACCCAGCCGCCCTGAGCGAGCACTGCGGCAACGAACGCGTCGGCGTTCTTGCCGTCACCGGCATCGGAGCCGGGTGGGCTGTTGGCGCGCCCAGCCGCGTGGGCGTTCCACCGTTCGCTGTACGGTGTCGTGTATGCCAGCCCGTGCTCGGCGCTGGCGAGCCCGCTCAGCCGGTGACGCACGGCCGCTGCCACGTCCTTCGGTGCGTCCGCCGTGAGCTTGCCAGCCGCCCGCCCGAGGTGCAGCAGCACGTCGGCGAACGGTCGACCATCGACTAGCCGAGGCACCGCAGCCTCGGCCGCTGCGACGGCGCTGAACGGCCCGCTCGACGCCGGCTCCACATCGACCGTCTGTTCGAACGTCGTGGTGGCCGGCAACACCAGGTCCGCGACGGCAGTGGATGCGTCAAGGCCCGTGGCCGCCGACACAATCAGCGGTATCTTGCGCAGCAGCGCAAAGGCCGGGTCGCCCTCGCCCAGATCGCCGAGAGCCGCGCCGTCTTCGAGCAACAACACATCGAACGGTGGTGGTTTGTTGGCGAGCGCGAGCTCACGAAACACGCGCCAGATCGACGTGCCGGCGACCCGGCTGATGGGAGGGGCGTCGAGCCTGCCGGGCACCGCCGCCGCACCAGGGAGCGCCGCGACCGGCGCCGGGCGCGGCAAAAACACGCCACCTTCACGGCCAACGCGGCCGGCAACGATGTTCAAGACGTGGACCGCGGCGAGCCCAAACATGCCCGCCGACCCCGCGGTACGCTCACCGATCGCCACCGGTGCGCTTGCCGCCGCGAAAACGCGGGCGAGCCTGCGAATCTCCGCGGCTGGAACGCCGGACTGCTGCGCGGCCGCAGCGACGGTGTAGTCCCTGCGCAGCGCAGCACCGACCCCCTCGCGTTGCCCCCCTTCCTCGTCGGCGAACCCGCGCAGCCCTGCGACGGCTTCAAGGGCACTCTTTGAGCCCGACCCGGTGTCCAGCAGCTGGCCGGCGAGCGCGAGCGCGACGGTCGCCTCGGTGCCGGGCCGGCACCGGATCCAGTCATCGGCGCGCATCGCCGTCTGCGTGAGGTGGCTGCCAACGTACACCAGCTGCAGTTGCCGCGGTCCGGTGCGACCTCGCCCGAACCGACGCGCAACGAAGCTCGGCGACAGCCACCCCTCCAGGACGTCCGCGCCGAACGCGAAGATCACGTCGGTCCGCTCGAGGTCGTAGCCGGGAGCGACCGGCTGGCCGAAGAGCATCGTCGACGTCGGCCGGACCGCTTCGTCGCGCAGCGGATCGACGGCATAGACGTGGGGCGAGCCGAGCGAAGCCAGGACGCTGGTCGCGACGGCTGAAGTCACCCCGCGCCCTGAAGACAGCGCCACGCCGATCCGCGCGCCGCGGCCCGCGGCCACGAGCTTGACCACCGGCTCGTCGAGCTTCGCCAGCGCCGCTTTCCACTCAATCCGGTGCGCCGTGCGCTGGGACCCGCGGCTGAACGCGACCGGCCCCAGCAGTCGGTCCGGCTCGTAGAACGCGGCGACCTCGGAGAGCCCGCGGGGGCACACGCCCCCCATCCCGAGCGGGTCACGAGGGCTGCCGCGCATGCCGACAATGCGCTCGTCGACAACTCGCAGCAGGACCGAGCAGCCCGCCGCACAGCCGCCGCACACGCTGATGGCCTCTCGCTCCGATGGCGTTGCTGTCAGAGACGGTCGCCTCGCAGCCGGGTCGACCCGCGGCGGCAACAGGTTGGCGAGCCCGGCCCGGCCGATGGTAATGCCAGCGGCGGCGCCGCCAATAACAGTGAAGAAGTCGCGGCGTTTCATCGTCGGCGCCTCCGTGCCGCGCACACAGAGTTCAACTCAACGAGCTGTCTCATCGGTGGCACCTCGCACAGTCCGTCGTGACCTTCTCCGCCTCGTGGCAGCCGATGCAGTCGCGCATTTTGAGCGTCCGTAGCGGGAACTCCGGCGGCGTGCGGCGGTCCTTCATATCGCCGTGACACCTTGCGCACGGCAGGCCTGCCACGTTCGTGTGGCGCCGGTGGGAGAAAAAGACGTGGGAGGGCAATCGGAAGAGCCGGTTCCAGACGGGCGGGGCATCGCCGTCGCCCGTGTCCCATGCCTGCCACTGAGCTTGGGTTGGCGCGCCGGCACCTCTGAAGGGCGGCGTTGCGTGGCAGCCCGTGCAGACCTGGATGCCCGGCAGCCCTGCGCGCAAGCCGTCGCGCGATCCCTGGTGGCACAGCACGCAGTCAGACTTGGCCGTATGGGCCGCGTGGTTGTACGGCAGCGGTTGCCGGGTTGGGCGCGGCGAGAGCCACACCGCTCCGGCGGCCGAGCCGCAGAACGCGACGGCCGTCGCCGCCCACACCCACTTGGACCGTCGACCGAGGGTCATGGTTGGACCGTCGCGGCTGGCGTAGCGGCGTCGGCGGCGGGGACGGCGGCCGTGACCGGTGCCGGAATGTCGCCACCTTCCTCGTCCTCGTCGTCCCAGTCGTCTCCGCTGGCTTCCTCATCTTTCGGGAACAAGCTGAACACGTACGCGCCGAGCGCCTCGATCTCGTCGCCGTCGAGCCACGCGCCATACGCGGGCATCCGCAGCGGCGGGATTGGGCCCGTGCCGCCTTTGCGGCCGACCTCGGGCACGCCTTCTGCGATGCGCGCGTGGAGCTGCTCGGCGGAGTAGCCCGCCTTGGCGCGGGTGAGGCCAACGATCTCGCCACCGGTCTCGCTGTTCGGGTTCGCAACGCCGCCCTTGCCAGCCTCGCCGTGGCACAGCGCACAGCCCCACTGGCTGTACAACTCTGCACCCCGCGCGACCGCGTCCGTGACGTGCTCGGGCGTGTATTGCCTGCGCTTTGGTAGGGGGGGATCCGCAGGGCCACCGCCCCCGCCGCCGCCAAGGTCGCAGCCGATGACAGCGACCGCGAGCAGCCAGATGACGGGGCGCCGCCACAGGCTGAGGGCGGGCGGTCGCCCCGGCGCCTGCGCAGCGACAGCGATGGACGACGCAGGGACACCTGTTGTCTGGTGCTGACAGCGCTGTGCCATGGTCCCTCCGCTACTCGTCCGAGGGCAATCCGTCTGGCCGGATATGATTCGCCAAGCAGCCCTATTCAAGGCGCTGCCCGACGCATCTCAACTCTGAGGCGGGCGAATGTCGGCAGTGACCTGCGCGGCGAACCGCAAAGGCCCCCAAAACGACCCGCGGCGGCCCTGCATGTGGCCGGGTTGTTCAGCGCGCGGGCACGCCGCGGTCAGGCTTTGACGTGCTTGGCGCTCAGAGCGCCGAGGATAACCGAGCCGACCGTAAAACCGACGAGGGCCAACAGGTCGGGCCACACCTGCCGCCAGCCGAACTGCCTGATTGCGCAGTCGCGAACGACCTCCACCGCGTAGGTCAACGGCATCACGCGGGACGCAGGCTGCAGCCATGTGGGCAGGTCGCTGATCTGCCAGAAGACCCCGCACAACAGCAGCTGCGAGAGGATCACAACGGGGATGAACTGGATCACCTCGAACTCGGTCCGCGCGAACGCCGACACGAAGACGCCCGCGCTCTCTGCGCACAGCGCGAGAAGCCCGATCGCGACGACCCCCTCCCAACCGGCCCACGGCCCGCCGAGCGCGTACCTGGCGAACAGCACGGTTATCGTCGCCTGGATCAGCGCAGCTGGCAGAAACCCCAGCATGTACCCCGCCACCAGCTCGCTGCGCCGCAGAGGGCTCGCGAGGAGGCGTTCGGCTGTGCCGCTCACGCGCTCGCGTTGAAACGTCAGGCCCGCGAGCAAGAAGACGAAGAAGAACACGAAAAACGGCGGCAACACGGGGGCGTAGAAGTCCATGGCGTCGTCGACCTGTTCACCGTAGACGCCGATGACGTCGGTCGTCGGTGGCGAATCCGGGATGGTGTCGCCGCAGTGCGAAGCGCAGTCCGCGGGCAGGATCTTCGGCAGCCCCACGAGGGAGTCGGGCAGCGCGAGCCGCAAGCGTTTGCCGATGTCCGCGGTCCACATCGGGTCGGAGCCTTCGACGCGGATGATCATCGTCGACCGATTCCCCGACACCCGCTCCTCGATGAACTTGGGGGGAAACTCGAGGACAGCGTCGACCTTGCCAGCCACCAGGGCCTGCTCCGTCGTCATGTCGTCGGCCAGCACGACCACCTCGACGCGCTCGTCTTCGTCGTCGATCGCGCCGATGCGGTTCTCGATGTCGCGCAGGAAAAGATCGGTCGTGCCGGACGCGCGGAGGGCGACGCGAGGGATCTTGTCGCCGGGGTTGAGAACGACGGCGAGCAGCCCCATCACGACGATCGGCACAACGATGACGAGCGCGATGGCGCGGCGATCTCGGCCGAGTTGTCGCAGCAGGCGGGCGGCGATGGTGAAGACCCGGTGCACGCTCATTTCGTCACCCCGCTTCGTGGCGTGCCGCGGCGTGCCGCGTCCGTTTCGGCCGACTGGGCGAACGACACGAAGGCGCTCTCAAGGTCGTTGGTTCCAGTCTGTTCAAGCAGCGCGTCCGGGGTGCCATCAGCGATGTGCCGCCCCGCGCGAAACAGCCCGAGTCGGTCACATCGACGCGCCTCCTCGACGTGGTGGGTGGCTACGATGAGCGTCGTGCCGGTCGCCGCCCACGTGTTGAACGCGTCCCAGAACGTGGCACGGAGCTGCGGGTCCACCCCGGCGGTGGGCTCATCAAGCAACAAGAGCCTCGGCTTGTGGACGACGGCGCACGCCAGCGACACCCGCCGCTGCATCCCACCCGAAAGCTCCCTGACGAGGCTATCGCTGCGACCGCTGAGCTCGACGAGCGCGAGAACTTCCGCGACGGCAACGCGCAGCGCCTCGCCGGCCAGCCCGTACAACCGGGCGAAGAAACGGATGTTCTCCGCGGCCGTGAGATCGGTGTACAGGGCGAGCGACTGCGTCATGTAACCCAACGAAGCCCGCAGGGCTGGCGATCCGGGCCGCTGCCCGAGGACCTCAATGAGCCCGGAATCAGGCTCCAAAAGGCCAGCGATCAGGCGAAATAGCGTCGTCTTGCCGGCGCCGTTCGGCCCGACGAGCCCGTACAAGGACCCGGCCTCGATGCGCAGGTCCAGCTGGTCGATGACCGGGCGCTCGCCGAAGCTGCGCACCAATGACTCGCAGCGAACCGCCGCGGGGCCAGCGTCGCTTTGGCCGGCCTGCATGGTGGCTCCGGTGCGGCGATTGCCGGGGCAACCTGCCTGGGTCATACGATCGCGCACAGTATAGTCAGCGGTCGTCACGCCACAACTCCGCCCCGTGAGCCGGGGTGCGACTCGCCGCGGTCGGGGCACGAGGGTCCGCAGATGGAGCTGGCCGCGGCGCCTGGTCTGGTGCCTGCCGTCGAAGCCGGACCGCTGCTCGCGGCGGCCGACAAGGTCGCGGCCATGCTCACCGGCCTGATTCGCAAGCACAGCG
>CAZLMW010000170.1:0-13776 GCA_964560875.1 uncultured Enterobacteriaceae bacterium | reverse complement strand
GTTTTGCTCATAGTTGGGTTTTGCTCATAGTTGGGTTTTGCTCATAGTTGGGTTTTGCTCATAGTTGGGTCTTGCTCATGGTTGATTCCGGGGCTTGAGCGGGAAGGTGTCGCGCGGTTGGACAAATTCAGCGCCTTCGCGGCAGGCCGAGCCCCCGTTGGGCGATGATGTTGCGCTGGATTTCGCTTGTTCCCGCATAGATCGTGTCGGCCCGCGAGAACAAGAAGAGGCGCTGCAGAATCGACAATTCGCCGCTCTCGAGGCGCGCGCTCTGTTCGCCGATGACGTCCATCGCAAGCTCGCCCAGGCTCTTATGCCACTCCGACCACAGCAGCTTGTTGACGATCGCGCCGCGCGCGGGCTTGCCCGATTCCCGTAGCGTCCGCAGCGCCAACAAACGCTGACTGCGCAGACCGGCCCAGGCCTTCGCGATGCGGTCGGCGATCGCGGGATTGTCGATGCGCCCATTTGCCCTGGCGGCCGCGATCACCGCTTCGAGCTCACGTTCAAAGCCGATCTGCTGGCCGAGGGTCGAGACGCCGCGTTCGTGCTTGAGCGTCGCCATGGCCGCCTTCCAGCCGTCGCCGGGACGTCCCACGATATTGTCGCGCGCCGTCGTAGCGCCCTCGAAGAAGACCTCGCAGAACTCGGACTTGCCCGTCATCTGGTCGATCGGCTTGATGGTGATGCCCGGCTGGTCCATCGGCACGAGGATGTAGGACAGGCCGCGATGTTTGGCGGCGTCGGCGTCGGTTCGGCAGAGCACAAAGCACCACTGGGCCCACGCCGCGTGGCTCGTCCAGACCTTTTGGCCGTCGATGCGCCAGGTATCACCGTCGAGCACGGCGCGGGTGCGAACTCCCGCGAGATCGGAGCCGGCTTCCGGTTCGGAGTAGCCCTGGCACCACAGCACCTCAGCGCGCCGAATCGGGGGCAGAAAGCGGCGCTTCTGTTCGTCGGTGCCCAGCTCGATAAGGGTCGGACCGAGCAACGTTTCGCCGATATGGCCAAGCCGACCGGGACCTCCGGCGCGCGCATATTCCTCGTGCCAGATGAGCTGCTGCGGGATGGAGAGCCCGCGTCCGCCGTGTTCTGTCGGCCAGCTTGTGCACGTCCAGCCACCGTCGGCGAGTTTGCGTTCCCACGCCTCGCGCAGCGGCAGCATATCCTCCATCTCGTCGCCGGGCCCGCCGCGGCCGTGCAAGACGGTGAACTCCCCGACGAGGTTGGCTTTCATCCAAGCGCAGACCTCGTCGCGAAACGCCTCATCTGCGGGTGAAAAGCCGATGTGCATGCGAAGTTCCCCGGAAAATCGGGCTCAGAGAGAGGTCGCGACGCCAGCGGCCGCACGGAGTCGGGCTGGGATCGAGGTTCGGTCGCGGAACAGGCGCCGCGTGGTCTCGGCGCGCTTGAACAGCAGGTGGCAGTCGTGTTCCCAGGTGAACCCGATACCGCCGTGAACCTGGATCGCGGTGCCGGCGTTGAAGAACGCTGCGTCGCCGCACACCTGGCTGGCGATGACCGCCGCCTCGTCGCGTTCGCCTTTGTCGTTGTCGATGGTCCACGCCGCATACCACGCCGCCGATCGCGCCAACTCCACCTGCACGAGCATGTCCGCACAGTGATGCTGGACCGCCTGGAAGCTGCCGATGGGCACCCCGAACTGCTTGCGATCGATCGCGTACGAAACGCTCATCTGCAGGCATCGTTCCGCGAGTCCGGTCTGCGCGCAGGCCATCGCCGCATGGGCCATATTGCCGAGCAGCCGCGTGACGTTGCCGTTTTCAAAGGGGCGTTTGGCTGCCTCTTCAGCGGACACATCGGCCAGCCGCCATGACGCATCGAGAGGTTGGGCTGGAACGATCTCGGAGCCGGCGGTCTCGAGCAAGAGCGCGCCCTCGTTGCCGGCATAGACCACGACATCGGCGCCGTCCGCGAAAGGCACGCTGCGCAGCACATCCGCCCCGTCGCGTTCGTCGATGGAAAACGTTGCGCGCTGTGATCCTGCGCAAAGCCCGGGGAGCCAACGCTCCTTGGCGGTCTCGTCGGCGAAGCGGTCGATCGCGGCCACCGCAAGCTGGTGAAAGAGGACCGGTCCGTCGATCAACCACATGCCGAGCACTTCAGCGCACAGGCAAGCGTCCAGCCAGCCGGCGCCCTGGCCACCCCAGCGCTCCTCGGCCGCGATTCCGAGCACGCCCACGTCACCGAGCAGCGTCCAGAGCTCGTCGTCGACACCCGACCGGGTCGCCAGGCCTTTGCGGACCAAGGCGCCGCCGCCCATGTCGTCGACGAGGCGGCCCAGACCCTCGAGGAAGGCCTGTTGATCTTCGTCTGGTTGAAAGTGCATCGCGGCTCAGGCCGGTACGAGGCGCACCGGGATCTCCTTGTAGCCGTTGATGAAGTTGCTGCGCAGCCGACGCACGTCACCGGCCAACTCGACCGACTTATAGCGTTTGGCCAGCTCCTCGAACATCACCTTGATCTCAAGCCGCGCCAGCGATGCGCCCAAGCAGAAGTGCTCGCCGACGCCAAACGCCAGGTGGTCGTTGGGCGAGCGCGCGAGATCGAACGTGAAGGGGTCGTCGAAGATCGCCTCATCGCGGTTGGCCGAAGGGTAGATCATGCAGATCTTCTCGTTTTCCTTGATCAGCTGACCACGGATTTCGACGTCGCGCGTCGCCGTGCGGCGGAAGTACATGACGGGGGTCACCCAGCGCACGATCTCCTCGGTGCCGGTCGTCATGAGATCGGGATCCTCACGCAGCTTCGCGTACTGATCGGGGTTGTCGAGCAGCGCCAACATGCCGCCGCTGATCGCGTTGCGCGTGGTCTCGTTGCCGGCCACGGCGAGCAGCAGAAAGAAGCTATCGAACTCCATCTCCGTGAGCTTCTCGCCGTCGATCTCGGCGTTCATCAATACGCGCACGAGGTCATCGCCGCGTTCGCCAGCCCGCGATTCCGCCAGTGTGTTGGCGTACATCCACACCTCCATCGCGGCCATGCGGGCGTCTTCGATGGTGGTTTGGAATTCGGGGTCGTCAAAGCCGATGAGGCGGTTGCTCCAGTCGAACAACATCCCGCGGTCCTCCTGCGGCACCCCGATCAAATCGGCGATCACCTGCAGCGGAAGCTCGGCGGCGACCTCGCGCACGAAGTCGATCGTGCCCTTCTCAGCAGCCAATGCCGTCGCACGGACGAGGATCGCGTTCACCCGCTCGCGGACCTTTGGCTCCATCGCGCGGACCATCCGGGGCGTGAACCCGGTGCGCACGAGGTTGCGGAACTTGCGGTGCTGCGGCGGGTCCATGTTGACCATCAGCATGCGGATGTTGTCCAGGTCCTGCTGCTCGTAGTCTTCGATGTTGGTGCCGCCTCGCCAGCTGCTGAACGTCCCGGGGTCTTTCGAGATCCGCACGACGTCTTCGTGGCGCGTGATCGCCCAGTAGCCGCCGTGGGGCTCGTCCTGGAAGTAGACGGGGCACTCGGCCCGCAGCTTCTGCCAGCTCTCGTGGGGCACACCCGCGAGGTAGGTGTCGGGGCTGAAGACGTCGACGTCGAGCTTGTAGCTCTTGCCCGGTGCTGTGGTTGTGGTTGCGGCGGTTGCGGCGGCGGATTCGGCCATCGTGTCCTCGCTTGTGGTTGGTTGCGTCGTTGGTGCGGCGTATCAGAGCCCGAGACCGGCCAGTCGCGCAATGGTGCTGCGGCATTCATCGACCATCGCGTTGACCAGCTCGCCCGCGCCGATCGGCTTGTTCATCCGGCCGACGATCTGGCCGACCGGGTTGGGGACCATCCGCGCCGCATCGGATTCAGGGTTGTCCTCGGCGTGCGTGCGCATGCGTTGGACGGCATCGGCGATCAGCATGAAATGCAGCGGCATGGGCAGCGGATCGGGGTTGGCTTTGGCGGACCAGGCTTGCGTCCACGGCGTCTTCAATTGTCGGGCCGGTTTGCCGGTCAACGCCTTGGACCGAACGGTGTCACGGCTGCCCGCAGCGAGCAGGGCGTTCTTGATGAAGTCCGGCTCGGCGCTGTCGGTCGTCGTCAACCACACCGAACCGCACCACGCGCCTTCGGCCCCAAGCGCCAACGCCGCAGCGAGCTGTCGTCCGCTTCCCACACCGCCAGCTGCCAGCACATGGGCGCGACCCGCGACGGCGTCGACGACATCGGGGACGTTGACGAACGTACTGACATCTCCGCAATGACCGCCCGCTTCCGTGCCCTGCGCGATGATCACATCAACACCGGCGGAGATTTGTTTGAGCGCGTGGCGCGGACTGCCCGACAGCGCGCCGACGAGGACACCTTGGTCATGGGCACGGGCGATCACGTCTTCGGGCGGCGGCCCGAGCGCGTTGGCGAGCAGCTTGATCGGCCGCTTCAGGACCATGTCGACCTGCGGCATCGTGCGCTCGCGCGTCCACTGGATCAGGGTTTCGGTGGGCGTGGCGTCGGCGGGCAGGGCCGGGACACCGTGGTCGGCCAGCACCTTGTCGACAAAAGCGCGATGGGCGGCGGGAATCATCGCCTCGAGCCCATCCTTGGTGATGTCCTGGCCCTTGCCGACGTGGACGGCGGGCATCACCACGTCGGCTCCGTAAGACCGGCCGTCGATGTTGGCGTCGATGTAGTCGAGGATCTCATCGAGCTCGTGCAGCTGCCAGCCGATCGCACCAAGCACACCGAGCCCGCCCGCCTTGCTCACCGCGATCACGACGTCAGGCGACCGGGAGAACGCGAAGATGGGCACCTCGATGCCGAGTTTCTTGCAAAGTTCGTTCACGTCTTGCTCCGACAGAAGGACGCTGGGGTGGGGTGCGCCGAACCGCGATCACGCCGCGGGTTTGACGTAGAACTGTTTGCACCACTTGCGGAATTTGCCGATCGGTCCGTCGCCGTCGCACAGCACGGGCGGGTCCATGTAGACCTTGTTTTCCCAAATCGGGATGTCCTGCTCGAGCTGCCGTTCGATCTCGGCGATGTAGGCGCGGCCGATGCCCTCGGTGACCGAAGCGCCGCCGACCTTCTTGACCAGGAACGAAAAACGCACGTCGACGTGTTCGCCCTCGATCGCGGTGCAAGACGACACCAGCAACGTCTCGACGATGCCGCGAAAACGCGTGGTGGTGAACCCGAACCCGTAGCAGTGCACGTCGATCTCGCCCTCGACATCCATGCCGTGAGCGCGCGAAATGGTCGGGCTCTGTACGTGCAAGAGGTGACCATGCTGCGTCGCCGTGCTTGCCGGCAGGTTCTGGGTGCCGTGCAAGTAATGAAAGTGTGCTGAATCGACAGCGTTCTCGGCCATCTCCTGGTTGTGGGTACGGATCTTCCAGCGGCGGGTCTTGAAGTCGGTCCACGCGTCGTCGGTCACTTCGGGAACAGCCGGCACTTCCCACTGCGGCTCCAGGCCGTCGGGGTGGTGCCAGACGAGAACGAGACCGTTCACATCCCGCGTGTGCCAGGCGCGCATGCGAGCGAGCTTGGGGATCTTCTTGGCGTACGGGATCTCGGCGCAGGAGCCGTCACCCTTGAATTTCCAGGCGTGGAACGGGCAGCGGACGGTTTCCCCCTCCACAGTGCCGCCATGGCCGAGGTGGGCGCCAAGGTGGGCGCAGAACGCATCGAGCACCTTGGCTTCGCCCGATTCGGTGCGGAACAGGACGAGATCTTTGCCGAAGTATTTCAGCGGGAGGACCTGGCCGACCTCGAGTTCGTGCGACCAGGCCACCTGGAACCAGCCGATCGGGAAGGGATGGAAGGGAAATCGTGGGGACATGGCGGCAGCTCCGGATGTGGGCGTTGGCCGGCGGCGGTGAAAACGAAGGGCATGGCGGACGAGTGTATTTCCGTCCCGTCCAGCCGCCTTCGTCGCCTGCGTTGTGGTGTTCAAATGCGGTTCAATGGTCGTTTTTAGAACCTGTTCTAGTCACTGTAGCCGGTCGACTCGGAGCTTTCAACGGCTGGCGGGAACAAGTTGCGAAGGTGGGGAGCGCGCGCATCATGCGGCGAGGATGCGGACGTTTGTTCTGGTTTGGCTTGTTGCGCTCACGGCGATCGCCGGGTGTGGTGGTGTCGAGCCTGTTCGCACCACCAAGCCGGTGACCGGTCCAACGGTGCGCGACCGCGACAGGGCGGTGAAGGACTCGGCGATCACGCGGATGCTTGCAGGTCACGAGCAGCCCAAGCGACCCACGATCCCCGGCTACAAGCTCCTGCGCGAGGCGGAGGACGCCGTCGACCGATTGGGCCGGATCATCCGCTTGGTGAAGAGCCGGATGCGGTCGGCGGCGACCGTTCGCGACGTCGGCAAGTTGCGCTGCCTGACCGATGACCTCGAAGCGCTGAGCAAACTTCACAAAAGCAGCGAGAAATCGGTGCTTGAGCTGGAACGGGCGTTGCGCGAGCGGGACCGCTCAAAGGCCGAAGGTTCGTGGCTGAAAGTGCGCGTCGCCGACATGCAGGCGCGCGAGTACGTCCACAAGCGGTGCGAAGGACGAATGCATGTCGAGGTCCACATCGTGTCGCCTCGCGGTAAGACGATTCGCAAGTCGTCGAGCACCGGCGGCAAGTGACCCGGCCCCCGTCGCAACCCATCGAGCATCGAAGAAAAAGCCCACGGCGGGCCACGCGGTGCGGGGATTGACGCACAGGCACCTTGCGAGCCAGCATCGCAGCCCCCTCGACAGGGTCATGGCTCGATTGGAGTGTGCAATGGCGAAGTTTTGCGCGGAATGCGGCGCTAACCTGAAACCCGGCGCGAAGTTCTGCTCGGAATGCGGAGCGAAGACCCCGGCTGCGGCGCCCGCTCCCCAACCGGCCCCTCCCGTCGCCGAAGAGCCGCCCCCGGCCCCCGCTGCTGAAGCACCGCCGCCCGCACCCGAGCCGCCTCCCGCGCCCGCGAACAAGGCCAAGGAAGAAGCCCCTGCGCCCACAGCCGCGCCGAAGGCCGAATCGTCGGGCAAGGGTCACTACCAGGACCCGATCGCGGCGATGCTCGCCAGCGACGACGATGACGACGACGACGACCATCTCGCCATGCCCGACGATGATGGTGAGCCGGCCAAGCGCGAAGTGCCGTTCGGCCTGATTTCGTTGGGTGGCCTCGCGCTGCTCATTCTGGTTGGTATGGCCTACATCGGCAGCAACGACGAGCTCAGCCAGCGCTTCAAGTGCAACGTCCTGGGCGACAAAGCCGCCTGCGTGACCGAGGACGACAAGCTGTTCGCTATCGAGCAGCAGGAGAAGCGCGAAGAGATCGAGCTGATGCAGCACCACTACGGCGGCTTTGACCTCAGCTTCACGCCCGAGAAGGACGCATCGTTCACGCTCAAGCAGACCCGCTACGAGGAGAACCGCCTCGACTTCATCAAGCGCATCCGCGAGGGCGACGGCGACAAGCGCGTCCGCAAGACGGTCAAAGTGGGCGAGTACAAGGAAAAGAAGAGCAACGAGGGCGAGATCAAGGGCATCGTGACGTTCAAGCAGTCCGCCCAGCCGCCGACTTTCAAGCCGGAGCAGGGCAAGGAGCTCGTCTTGCCGTTGACGCTCTCGGATCTGCCGCTGCTCGAGCGTGAACAGGTCGAAGCTCAAAACCCCGAAAAGCGCCTGTCTGCCGAGGACGTCATCAAGCTGCAGAAGATGGCCGACAACCCCGAGCGTGACGAGGATGGCAACATCATCAAAGAGAAGAAGATGCGCATCAAGACGGTGGCGTTGTCCACGTGGATCTACGAGATCGCCATCGACGCCGTCGGTTTCGAGCCGCGCAGCATTCTTTTCTACGAAGCTCCTCTGCCGCCAGACCTCGACGCCAAGAAGTTGGAAGAAGAAGGGGTGACGCTGCGTCCGTTCAAGCGCCGCCCGGACGGTCGGTTCGTGATCGCCAACGCGTCGTTCGACCTGCTGCCCAAGCCCAAGACGATCCAGACGCGCTACATCCAGGTGCTCAAAGAGCTGCACTGCTTGCGCAAGAGCAAGGAATACGAAGGCAAATCCGAGCAGGGTAAGGCCGACGCGGAAGCGCTCATCTGGGAACAGAAGGCGTTCAACAAGGTGCTGCAGGAGATTGCGCACAAGAACGACGAGGACCCTGAGTTCATCGAGCTCAAGAACAAAGAGTTCACCGGCTACCAGTGTCCCAAGCCGGTCGTCGAGCAGGCCCGCTGAGCGGGTCGAGCACGGTAGGGTTCGCCCAAACGCGCGTCCAAGCGGCGCAAAGCTTGTCGATCCACGGGTTTACGGTAGCCTGACGGCGTGTGCGCAGGGCTCACAATGCACAATCGACGGGGCGCGATCGCGGCGATGGCCGTGTTGGTATGCCTCGTCTCCCCGCCGGCCGATGCGGCGCAGGCACCCGTTTCCGCGACCTCTGTTGTCGCCGAGACCGCGGTGGATGCGGCCGCCGAAGCCGAGCCGGCGCGCTATGTCCTGACGCCATGGTCGACCACGATCGCGGGGTTTGACGCGCTGCACGCGGCGGCGCGACGCGGACGGGTCGCACGTGCGCAGGCCCTTGCGGCGGAGTTGGCCCGCGGTGCAACGCAGGTCGATGCAAAGACAGCGATCGCGTACGAGGTGGTCGTCGCTTGCCGACGGGCGCGCAAACGAAGCTGCGAGCGGGCCGCCTGGAAAGCGCTGAGCAGCGACGGTCCGATGCGCGATGACGCCGCGATCTCCCTGGCTGACATCGCGCTCAAGCAGCGCAAGCTCAAGGCGGTGGTCGAGCACTTGGCCAAGGCCCCCGCGTGGCGCGCCGAACGGAGCCGAGTGGCGTTGCGGGCGGCCGAGATGGCGCTTGATCGCGGCGATGTGGCGATGGGCTCGACGCTCTTGCGGTGGGTTGATTCCCGGGCATTGTCGCGGGCACAGCGGGCGCGGCGGTCCCTGCTCGAAGGCGACGTGTTGCGCCGCGGCACTCCCCAGCCGGACCCTGCGCGCATTGAGGCGGCCGCCGCGGCGTATCGAAAAGCGTGGCGCAACGGCCGCGGTGACACCGACGATCGGGCGCTCGAACGACTGGCGGCGATCGGATCGCTTCCCGCACCGCGCCAACGCGTCGAACGAATCGCGACCGCGAGGTTGCCGCGCAAACGACGGGCGCGACGCAAGGAGATGCGTCTGCGTCTGCGTCGTATCGAGTCCATTGCGTCCGGAGTTGCCGGGCTTGCCACGTACGGTCGCGGCGTCATGCTCGCCAAGGTGCGCAAGCGCCGGGCCCACGCCGTCGGTGAGCTCAAACGCGTCCTCGCTGAAGCCCGTAACCCGGCGCTGCTGCACCACACGCGCTATCGGCTCGGCGATGTCCAGGGGCGCCTCGGCCGCGACAAAGAAGCCGTCGTGACCCTCGAGCCGCTGCTCAAGCTGGACGTCGACGCGGAGCTGGCCACGCGTGTTCGATGGCGGCTGTTCCGGCTCTACCGCGCGCTGCGCCGAACGCTGGACGCCGACCGCATGTTGGCCGAAGTGGTGGCGCGCAAATCCACCGCCCGCTACGCGCTGGCTGCCACGTGGGAGCTCGCATGGCGCAGGTTTCGTGTCGGCGACGTGACGGAGAGCCTCCGGTTGCTGGATCGGATGGCGCAGACGACGCCGGCCGGAGCGCTCGATGGAAAGCAGCCGTGGCGCGCGCGCATCGATTACTGGCGGGCCCGCTGCCACGACCGGCTGGGACATGAAGGCGCCGCCGTGGGGCTGCTGGCCGCTGTCGCCGAGCGCTTCCCGCAGACCTACTATGGTCTCATCGCCAGCGATCGACTTCGGTCGATGCGCAAACCTGGTCCGCTGCCCGTCCCGCCGCGGCGCGCCCAAGCCGCTGACCCAACATCGCAGGAAGGCCCACACCTTGAGTCGCTGCGCATCGCCCGCCATCCGCGGCTGGCGTCCGCCGTGATCCTCGCGCGCGGCGGTCATCTGCTCGCCGCTCGCCGAGCGCTCCGGGCGCAGCTGCACGCGGCGATTCCGCGCGACGGCGTTCACCTGCTCGCCGTGCTCTACCACAAGACCGGACGCACACGGGCCGCGTTTGCGGTGTTGCGTCGGCACGCCCGTCGAGCCGCGCAACCCGATGCCGCGACCGCTGCCGTGTGGCGGGTGGCCTTCGCGACTCCCTACTCCGGACTGTTCGCCCGGGCCGCCCGTGAAGCCGGCGTGCCGCGTGCGCTGCTCTACGCGGTGGCACGGCACGAGAGCCATTTCATCCCCACCGCACAGTCGGCGGCCGGCGCAGTGGGGCTGCTGCAGCTCTTGCCGTCCGTCGCCGCCCGCATCGCCGGCCTCTACAGCCTCCGCGTCCGCAAAGCCTGGGCGCTGCGAACGCCGACCTACAACCTGCGCATCGGCGCGCGTTACCTCGCCCAGCTGAGCAGCTACCTGCGAGGCAACCACGCGCTCGTATTCGCGGCCTACAACGCCGGCCCATACGCAGTGCAACGGTGGCTGCTTCGCTCGGGCGAGACCGCTACCGACGTCTTCGTCGAGTCCATCCCCTATTCGCAGGCTCGTCACTACGCGCGAGGCGTCCTCGCCACGGCGCACGCCTATGCCTGGCTCCACCCCGAATGGGGCGAGCACGGCGCGATCCTGGCTGGACGCCGGACCAGCACGCCGTCGCGACTGGGCCCGTTCATGGTGCCGCCCGGTCCCGACGGCCAGACCGCATCCACCGCTGGTTCGTCGCGGCTTGCGGTCGCGGCACCAGCCCGCTAAAGAGCCAACTCCTCCATCTTTCGGGAAGCTGTCGTGGCCCAACCTGCCACCATCGCGGTGCTGCCGCTGCAAGTCGCCAACCAGATCGCGGCCGGAGAGGTCGTCGAGCGGCCGGCGTCCGTCGTCAAGGAGCTCGTCGAGAACGCGCTGGATGCCGGTGCGACCCGCATCGAAGTCAGGCTCCGCGACGGCGGTCGCGAACAGATCCGAATCGTCGACAACGGCCACGGCATCGCGGCCGAACAGGCGCAGTTGGCGTTCCAGCGCCACGCAACATCAAAGATTCGTTGCGCCGACGACCTGCTGCGTGTGGCGAGCTACGGGTTTCGGGGCGAGGCGCTCGCGTCGATTGCGTCCGTCGCACACGTGACAATGCGCACCCGAACCGCTGCCCAGGAGCTCGGTGTCGAGGTCAAGGGCGACGGCACCGGCACGTTCGTGACAAAGCCTGTCGCCGCCCCCGTCGGCACCGATCTCAGCATCGATGACCTGTTCGCCACTGTCCCGGCGCGTCGGGCCTTCCTACGAACCGCCGCGACCGAGCTTGGCCACGTCATCCGCTGGCTCGACGCCCAGGCGCTGGCGAGACCGTCGCTGCACCTTTCGTTGCATCACAACGACCGTCGCGTCCACGTCTACGATCCGCGCCCCAACCTATTTGAACGCGCCAAACAAGTCCTCGGCGGCGATGTCGCTCCCCGCCTGCACGAAGTCTGCGGCGACGGCGACTACAGCATCCAAGGCGCCATGGCCGAGCCGTCCCTGCACCGCGGCAGCGCATCTGGCCTGACCGTCCTGGTCGACGGGCGACCTGTCAGCGATCGAACCGTGGCCCACGCTGCGCGCCAAGCTTACGGCAACCGACTGCCTGCCCGCCGCCACCCTGTCGGCGTGATCGCACTGTCTTGTCCGGCTGCGACGGTCGACGTGAACGTCCATCCGATGAAAACCGAAGTGCGTTTCCTGTCCAAGCCCGCCGTTCACGCCGCTGTGTCCGAGGCCGTCGAAGCCATGCTCGACACCGGCGCCTGGCTCGCCGCCGACGACATGCACGTGCCCGTCACCCGCAAACCCGCCCGTCCTCGCCGTCCGCCGTCCGGTCGCGCCCCGCTCGACAGCGGCGACTTGTTCGGCTCGCGCTCCCACCCTTCGCCGACGAGTCGCCCGCCCAGACCGCCCACATCTGCTCGCCGGCCCCAGCCTTCCGAGCCGCGATCCGCTCACGACCCGTCGTCAGCTGCGCCGTCACACGTTGCGACACCCGGCGGCGGCGTCCCAATCACGTCACAGGTGGCGTTCATGGCAGGCGACGTCCCGATCGAGGGCCGCGCTACCGGCACTGTCGATGGCCGGTTCTTGCTGATCACCGGCAACGACGGCCTGCACGCCGTTGATATCCAAGCTGCCGCGGCCGCGCTGGGTCCCGCTGACGGGCGCCGCGCTTCATCCCGCCTCATGATCCCGGTGCTCGTCCGCCTCGGCGCCCCGCTCATCAAGTCCGTAGTGGCCGAATCCGCTGTGCTCGCTCGCGCGGGTCTCGAAGTCGCCGCCTCGCCCGAAGGCGGCCTGCTGGTGCGCGCGGTCCCTGTCGGAATGCCACGCAGCGCAGCCGAGGGCGTGATTCGTGCCGTCGCCGGCGGCTTGTTGGGTGGCTGGCAGGGGCTGGAGGCCAGCGATCGCAACGCACGTATCGACGCCGCGATCGCGCAGCAGTGCCCGTCGTCGGCCGCACCGATGTCGATCGTCTCGAGACTCGACGGCGCACAACTGCCAGCGGCGACCCCCGACGGGCGTCCGATCGTCGTGAGTCGCGACGTAGCCGCCATCCAGAGTTGGTTTTCCCGGTGACACCACGTCCGCGCATCGCCGCCATCGTTGGACCGACCGCCTCGGGCAAGACATCGCTGGCCGTCGCCCTCCGCGCTGCCGGTCTGCCGATCGAAGCCGTCGGTTGCGACGCGTCGCAGCTCTACCGTGGCCTCGACGCCGCAACCGCCAAACCCAGCGCCGAAGAGCGCGCCGCCGTCGTCCATCATCTCGTCGATGTTGTCGCGCCGACGGAGATTGTCGATGCGGCCCGTTTCGCCCGCCTCGCCGATGCCGCGATCGTCGATATCGCCAGGCGCGGCGCTTGGCCCGTCCTGGTCGGCGGAACCGGCCTCTACTACCGCGCTGTTGTCCGCGGCCTCGCCGATATCCCGCCCGTACCGACCGCGGTCCGCAACGACCTGGCTCATCAGTGGCGAGAACACGGGCCAGCCGCGATGCATGAACAGCTCACCGCCGTCGATCCCGACTACGCCGCGATCACGCCTGCGGAAAACCGGCAGCGCGTCCTGCGCGCCCTCGAAGTACACGCCGCGACCGGCACGCCATTTTCCACGTTTCACGACGCCCACCGCTCCGCTCCTCCCCGCTACGACGCCCTCACAATTGTCCTCGATCCGCCTCGCGACACCTATCGAAAACGCCTCGAAAGACGCGCCGCCGCGATGATCCCCGCCCTCATTGACGAAGCCAGGCAGCTCGCGGCAGCCGGCATCGGCCCCGATCACCACGCGACGCAAGCGCTCGGATACCGCGAAGCTCTCGCCATGATCGCCAGCGACTCCGTCGACCGCGAAACGCTCACCACGTCGCTGATCCGCGGCCACAAGAAATACGCCAAGCGCCAACGCACCTGGTTTCGCAAGATCGCCAACGCACACGTCGTCGACGCCGCCGATCCGACCGAGCCCGGCTCTTTGGAATCGGTCGCAGCAGCGCTCTCCGCGTTTTTCAACGGTTGATGGCTCCACACGGCCAGCGCCACGCGGCCTCGATCATCGCTGCGTCCATTCGGACTCCGCGATGGTCTCGGAAGTTGTTTCGTTGAGGGGCCAGCGCCCGGCCCTTGGTGCCGAAAAAGTGTCATTTTTCACCACCTTCCCACAGCGTGCGGCGCAGCTGCGCCTTGCGTCCCTCGCGGCTGCGCCTCGGTCCGTGGATCAAACGATGATCGCCGCCGCCACGCCGCTATCCGGGCCCCGGCAGCAACGACAGAGCCCTTCCGATGTGCAGGAC
>CAZLMW010000169.1:0-13874 GCA_964560875.1 uncultured Enterobacteriaceae bacterium | reverse complement strand
GTCGTCGTACCCCTCGGCGATGGGGCGCTCTTCGTTTTTCAGCCTTGGGGCGATGCTCGCGGGCAGGACGTTGAGCAACAGGCGCTCGGAACGGGCGCGTTCGGCGTCCAGGGCGGCCTTTTGGTACCAGTTGAGGCGCAGCAGGTGGTAGACGCCGTGGCCGCCGACAGTGGCGAAGACGGCGACAAAGGACGTGAAGGCGAGCGCGCCGACGATGAGCGGGGCCTCCAGGTGCTCGGGGTGGGGCAACAGGAACGCGCCCGACCACGCGACCGCGATGAGAAGATTGAGCCCGAGCCGCTTGCCGAACGTCGTGAACACGACGCACGAGATGGGGATGGTCGCCCAAAGCACGTAAAATGGCGGGTGCTCGATGCCGCCGGCCTGGCCGAAACACCAACCCACCCAGCCGCAGACGAGCACCATGCAGACGCCCACGACGAGCGCCGCGTGGTCGGCCGCCCAGGTCGCGTAGCGGAAGAGCAAGAGCGCCCCCACCCAACCCACACAGCCGCCGAGCCGCGCGCGCAACATCGCGCCGAGGAAGGGCTGGTCGTAGATCAGCGGATCGGCGGGGCCGAAGACGAACTGCGCGACGATGATGACGGCGAGCAAGAGCGAACAGAACTGCCGACAGACGGTGTTGGCGTGGCGCTGAAAAAGAGCTTCCTGGGCCGGATCGGCGCTCCGGTACAAGACGAACTCATCGAGCAGCGCGGGGAGGCGCCGCAGCGGCAGGTTGGTGGTCAAGGTGGTCGAAGCATGGCACGAAACGGCGTTCACGGCAGCGGGCGGACGAGGCTACGATGCCGCGCGATCGAGCGGTCATGGGCGCGGACAACGGCGCATCTCTTGCGTTTTCGGACCGTTTCGAACACGTTGCAACGGCACCTTTCACACGACACCGCTGCCAATTTCGACCGCCGGGAGCCCCCGATGCGCCGCCACCAATCTTTGCGCCGTGACCGTTCTGTTCGCCGTGACCGTTCTATGCGCCGTGACCGTTCTATGCGCCGTGACCGTTCTGTTCGCCGTGACCGTTCTATGCGCCGGGCCTTGCTGCCGTGCCTGCTTCTCGCCGGCCTGCTCGCCGCCTGCAGCCCGACCGAGTCCGATCCGAAGATCGAGGGCACCGCGGGCGCCAACATCCCAGATGACGTGGCTGATATCACGACATCGGCTGACACCGGCGGTGCGGAGGACACCGGCACGACGACTGCAGCGGACACGGGGACAGCAGCGGACACGGGGACGGCAGCGGACACGGGGACACAGGTAGACGCTGGCACGGCGACCGACACGGCAACGGCGACCGACACGGCAACAGCGACCGACACGGCAACGGCGACCGACACGGCAACGGCGACGGACACGGCCACAGACACGGCGACCGACACCGAAACGGACGCATTCACAGCGACCGACGCCGACGCGGCCACGGCCCCGGACGCGGCAACAGGAACCGACACGGCCACAGCGGCTGACTCGCAATCCGGAACGGAGACCGACACGGCTTCGGCGACGGATACCGGCACCGCGATCGATGGCGGATTCCCTGGCGATGGCGGATTCCTTGGCGATGGCGGATTCCTTGGCGATGGCGGTTTCACTGCCGATGCAGGTTCGACGGGTGAAGACGCTGGGCTGAGCGACGCGGGGGCCTCGAGCGACGCGACAACGCTCGCTGATGCGGACGCGAGCACCGCAGCCCTGCCCGACACATCGACCGATACAGATACCGCAGGTAGCGATGACGCGACCGATGCCGGGGCAAACGCCGATGCAGGTTCGGATGCTTCCGTCGACGCCGGATGCGCGCCTTCCAACGGCGGCAAAGAGGTGTGTGACGGGCTCGACAACGATTGCGACGGCGCGATCGACGAGGCGACCTGCGCGGACAACAACAAGTGCACCGACGACGTTTGCGACGCTGCGACGAAGGCGTGCAAGCACCCGTTCATCAATGTCGCGAAGGTCTGCAACGACGGCGACCCGTGCACGATCCCGTGGTGCCTGGCCGCGGTCGGCTGCTCGAACAAGAAGAAGCCCGGCTGCACGAGCTGCAAGAGCGACGCGGCGTGCAAAGACGGCAACGCGTGCACCGACGACACATGCGCGAGCGGTCAGTGCAAACACACCAACAACACCGCGAGCTGCCCCGATGCCAACAAGTGCACCAACAACACGTGCAAAGCGGGGGCCTGCGTGGCCACGTTCATCAATGTCGCGAAGGTCTGCGGCGACGGGCACCCGTGCACGATTCCGTGGTGCTCAGCCGCCGTGGGGTGCGCCAACAAGAAGAAGCTCAACTGCAGCGGGGGCTGCCACGACAAGCCTGGCTCGTGCGACGACAAGAACGCATGCACGGTCGACGCGTGCGGCAAGGACGGCAAGTGCACGAACAAGAAGACGACGGGCGCGGTCGGCAGCTGCTCGGACAACAACAAGTGCACCGATGACAAGTGTGTCGACGGCGCGTGCAAGACCACGTTCATCAACGTCGCCAAGGTCTGCAACGACGGCGACCCGTGCACGATCCCCTGGTGCCTGGCCGCGACGGGGTGCGCCAACAAGAAGAAGCCCAACTGCAAGCCATGCACAGCCTGGGCCAAGACGCTGGGGATGCACGACATCGACCCGAAATTCTACGCGGTCACCGAGGTGCTGGGCGCGGTGATACCGGTCGACCCGGGCAAGAACGGCAACAACGGCAACAAGGGCGACAGCTTGTGGGTCGACAACGTGCCCACTTCCAGCAAGACCTACCACGGCGCGCTCCACCTCACGCGACGCGACGACACGGGCAAACGTCTGTGGACCAAGGCGCTGAAGCTGCAGGGCCAGGAGCCCGTGGTGGCAGCGGGCATCGGCGACGGCCAGGGCGGGGCGTGGTTGGCGGGTACAACGATGACGGGTCACGCGATGGCGATGCACGTGGATGGCACCGGCAAGCTGCTCAAGAGCTTCACGTACAACTTCGGCAAGTCGAAAACGGACCGCTTCAGCGCCATCGCCCAGACGGCGACCGGGTTCGTTGTCGCGGGACGCACGGAGGGCACGGACAAGTGGGACGGGCTCATCTTCTTCTTCGACGCCAAGGGCAACAACGAGTTCGTCGTCAAGACGCTCGACAAATCGCGCGATGACTTCTACGGCGCCGCCTACGACAAGACGACGGGCACGACCATCGCGGTTGGTCAGTCGCGGGTCGGGTTCGAAAGTCCGAGAGGTCTGCTCGCGACGGTGAACAGCAACAACAAGCTCAAGCTCGTGAAGTTCGGCCCCAAGGGCGTGTGGCTGCGAAGTGTCGCTGCCGTGCCCGACGGATCCTACGTGGCGGCCGGCGGGACGTCCGACCTGGCGATCGATACGTTTGACCCCTACCTGGTGTTCTTCGACACCACGCTGAAGGTGCTCAAGACAACCAAGATTCCGATGACAGGCCCCAACAGCATCCACGCGATCGCGCTGAACGCCGCGGGCAACGGGCTCGGTGCGATCGGGCAGAGCACGCGGCTGGGAGGCAAAGACCAGGACGGCATGCTGTTGATGCTGGACAAGAACGGCACGCCGGTCGGTTGGCCGCAGTTCTTCGGCGGCACGGGCGCGGACGACGCCCTCAAGCTCGCCGCGACCACCGACGCGTGGCTTTTTGGCGGCAGTACGACGAGCGGGAACAACGGCGACGCATGGCACGTGCGCACCAACGCCAAGGGCTCGCTGGTCTGCCCCGGTCAAAGCGCCTGCAACGACGCCGGGATGTGCGCCGACGGCAAGCCGTGCACGGTCGATTTCTGCGACCGCAAGACCGGCAAATGCACGTACACGGCCAAGAAAGGCTGCTGCAACACCGCCCAACCGTGCGCGGACAGCAACAAGTGCACCGTCGACACCTGCACGCTCACGTCGTGCCAGAACGTCATCGACCAGACGTTGCCGGGATGCGCCGGATGCGAGGTGACAAACAGCTGTCCGTGCACGCCGTTCAGCTACCAGACGACGACCACGGACTTCGACAAGACCGCGCCGGCGAGCTTGCCGACCGCCAATGACGTTGTCGCCGACGGAAAGGGCGGCGCGTTGTTCACCGGATGGCACTTTCTGCCCAACAAGAAGCTGGACGCGTGGGTCCTCCATCGGGACAAAGTCGGCAAGCTGACGTGGGTCACGAGCGTGGGATCAGCGACCGAACATGAGCAAGCGTTCCGTGCGATGGCCGATGGCAAGGGCGGCGTGTGGCTCGTGGGACGAAAAGCCAAGACAAGCGTGCAGAAAGACAGCCAGGGCTGGGCGGCGCGTGTGGCAGCGGACGGCAAAGTGGTGTTCGCAAAGGGCTACAGCGGCCCGGTCAACGAATACTTCCAATGCGCGGCGGCGGACGGCAAGGGCGGCGTGTACGTTGCCGGCGCGCACAAGCCTGCGAGCAAGATCAACCAGGTCCGTGTTCGGCAGCTCGATGCCAGCGGGAAGATGGCGGCCTTCGACAAGCTGCTCGGCGACACCAAGGAAGAGACAGGCGTCAACGCTTGCGAGCGCAACGCCGCGACCAAGCACGTCATCGTCGTGGGCTACGAAGACACAGCGGGCCCAACAGTGTTCCAGGCGGCGCTCATCGCGATGGACGCGACCGGCAACGTGCTCGCCAAGAAGCTGTACGGCGCGGTCGGCCACGAGAGCTTCTACGACGTGGCGACGCGGGGCGACAAGACGATGGCCGTCGGCTACACGTTCGGCGTGCTGAAGAGCCGCTTGCACTACGTTGTCTACGACAAATCTTACAACGTCGTCGCGTCGTACACGTCGCCATCTGGCGTCAACCGGCGCGCATACGGCGTGGCCGCGTCACCGACCGGATGGTCCATCGTTGGCTCGACTCCCGAGGGCACCGAAACGGGTATGAAAGGGCTGTGGTGGCGCGTGTCGGAGACCGGCAAGATCCTCAAGCAAAGCTACTACACCAAGGCACTTGGCAGCTTCTTCTGGGCCGTCACGCACGATGCCGACAGCGCCGTCATGGCCGGGTTCTGGTATGACTCGAAGAGCACCAACAAGGCTTGGCAGTTCAAATGGCACACGTCCGGGCCGGCTTGCTACAAGTAGCGACTCAGGGCTGGTGCCAATGCCGATCGTTTAGGCCGTAATATAATGAAAACATGACGAAATGGTGCGACACCGTTGGGCATCTCTTGTGTCTTCCGGACCCGATAGAGTTGAGACGCGCTGGGAGGCTGTTGAAAAAGGGTATGCGTGCGGCGATGGAGAAATGACCCATGCCGATCCTGCGAGGCGCCCTTTTTCAACAGCCTCCGCTGGCGAGGAGAGCGGAAACGTGAGATTGGCGACCTCACAAGCACTGAAAATCATGGCCTTACACTCTAAGTGACCGCCAGTGGGGCTAGTGCCGAACCACCCGGATGCCGAACTCTCTGCGGATCTCGCGCAGCGGCACGTCCAGCCACTGGTCATTGTCCCAGAACGGAAAGCGCTTGGGCATTCGCCAGCAGATCCACAGCGCCGCCAACACGTTGGGGATGGACCTCAGCGACGCCCAAACCAGCGGCCCGAACCCAGCGTCCTTGAAGACCTGCTTGGTTTCGGGGATCCGCGCGTACTCGGCATACTCGGCGAACCTTACGTCCGTGCCGAACACGCAGAAGGTGTCGGCGAGCGGTTCACCGTCCAGTGTGGTGTCGCAACCGAACACGACGTGCCCGATGTCGTGGCGCCGAAACAGCGCCGCAACCCGCTCGTCCGCGTTCTCGTCGGTGATCAGGTTCGGGATCTGCGCGAAGTATTGGTTTAGCGCGTCGCGCAGGGTCTGATCGCAGTCCTGCTGCAGGTACGCCAGCGGGGTCTTGGTTGTTGACATGTGGGGTTGCTCTGCTCGGTTTGCGCTGATATTCGGCGATTGCTCGGTCCGCCGCAAGACTGCCGCCACGCTGGGCGTGTGGCGTCAGTGAGTCGGTAACGCCGCGTCTCGATGGCGGTCCGAACATCGCGACGACGCGACGGGACAGCCGCAAGCACCGACCCGGTAGAATCGGACGCTAGCGAACGAAGAAGGCGTGGCCGTTGAACGAGTCGAGGTCCTTCTGGCCGCTCCAACCGGCGGAGGTGCAGCCGTCCCCGTAGCCCCAGTAGTGACGACCCATCTGGTGGGTTCTGCCCTGGCAGTTGGCGCCAAGTCCGCCGCCCGTGTAGTTGCTGGACGTGTTGCTGCGCCCGTACCCCGCCAAGGCCGCGCACCAACCAGAGCTGTAGCCGTTGAAGAGCGCCGACGTTGACGAGCCGTCCGACCGGACGTTGAACCCGTAGAACTGCGGGCCCGTGCCGTTGGGGCCGCTGCCCTTGCCGCAGCCGCTGCGCCAATCGAGAGACCGGAAGTCGCCGACCAGCAGGCTCTTGGCGTGGTACGTCGTCTTGTTCTTGAAGACGCCCCACAGGTTGGCGAACGACTGACCGTGACGCCACGCGAGGATCTTCGACTTGTTGTTCAACCCCTGCAGCATGAAGTCGGTGAAGCCGACGCTGTGGTAGCTCGGTCCGAGCGCGTTTTCGAAGGTCAGGTTCGTGATGTTGCCGAGGTACTTGCGGTCGCGCCATCGCGTCGCGTCGCCGCCGTCGAGGATGCCACCGTCGCCGTTGTGGGTGTCCCCGCGCACCTTGCCGACCAGGGTCCAGCCGCCGCCATCGGTGATCATGTCGCAGTAGACCTGGAACGGCGTCGCTTCGTTGCCGGGCTGCAGCCAATAGATGCCGGTCTTGCTGTCGGGGTGCTTGGTCAGGATGTCCTTGCAGGACTGCGCCGGGTTGTTCTTGCCGCCGACCTTGGTGATAAAGATCGGCGTGTAGTCAACGCCGTTGCAGATCCACAGCGCGCCGCCCTTGGGGTCGACGTACGCAAAGCCGACGTTGTTGGCGTCGCACTTGGGAGCCGTGGCCTTGGCGACCGGGAAGCGGAAGCCCTTGGCGAAGACGGCGGTGCTGTCGAACTTGACCTTCTTGTTGCTGAGCGTCTGCACGGTCACCGACCACTTGGTCAGCTTGCCGTCCTTCTTGTTGTCCTTGTAGGCCGTGTCGATGACCACGAGGTGCCACTTGCCCTTGGGGTTTTTGCCGATCCACTTGCCGGCGTCGCCCTTGAGCATCTTGGTGGGCGCCGGCCACTGACCGCTGACCTTCGGACCCTTGGCGCCGCCATCGTAGAGCAAGAACTGCGGGTTCTTGTTGAGCCCGCCGGTCGTAATCTTGGGCGGAGGCGCGCCGAAGCTGCCGTCGAAAAGCAGGATGCGGAGCTTGCTGACATCGGTATGACCGGTGACCTCGACCGCGACGGTGACTTTCTGCGCGATCCCGACATCGGGCACGTCGATGACGTCGGTCATGCCGGTCGGCGCGTTGTCGATGATGTCTTTGGGCACGGTCTTGGACGCGTACACGTCGACGAATTGGTTGGTGATGAGGTTGTTGCTGATCTCGTTGAGGCCGTCCGCGGGGAGGTTGCTCGGATCCATCGCCTTGACGCACTTGAGGGTGCCGTCGGGGTTGATGCCCTTGACCACCTCGCCCTTGGTCTTGCACTCGCCGCTGGGGATGGTGATGCCCTTGAGCTTGCTGCCGTCGCCGACGAACTGCTTGGCCGTGACGGTGCCGCCCGCGACGATATCGCCGGTCGCCGTGATCTTGGCCGCGACGAGGTTGGCTTTCTTCAGGTCGAGGTCGCCGTCGAGCGCGAGGGACGCGTTCTTGACGCAACCGGTGCAGGTCAGACCGTGCGCAGTGCCGGCGTGGCGGGCGAAAAAGCTCGCGTGAACGCGCTGTCGGGGCAGCTCGGCTTCTTTGCCGACCGTAACGCCAAGCCACTGCTCTTTGAGGCCGGCCGCCGCGGGTCCAAGCGCCTTGACCGAACCGAGCGCATGGCGAAACGCGCCGCCCTTGACCGGGATCTTGCTGGCCTCCGACCACGCCGCCGAGCCGCCCAATTCCGTGGCGTACAACGAGAATTTCAGGTCATAGCTGCCATCGGCAACCGGTCCGCCGCCCTTGGACGTCAGCGCGCCATCGATCAACACCGTGCCTGGCAGCGCCGCCATCGCCGGCCCGGCCAACCCCGTCGCCACCAACGCGCCGAGCGTCACCGCCAGCATGACGCCGCGGGACCTCCGACGCGTTCCGGGTCTTGTCGTCGTCTTCATCTTCGACCCCATCATTTCAACGCTCGCTTGAGCCACGCCAGCCAGCCGAACGTCGCGCTTGTGCCGCTGCTCGCTGCCGAACCGGCGACGTTGGATCCGCGCGCCTTCACACCGACACCCGCCTTGGTGGTGCCGTCTACGGCCACCCCAACTTCGGCGAACGCGAACCCCGTCGCGCTACATCCAAGGTCGGTCTTGCCGTCGCAGTCATCGTCTTTGCCGTCGCAGGCTTCCTGCTTCGCGGGCACGACCTCGCCGACGCAGGCCCCGAAGCTCCCGGACGCCTGGCACGCCTTGAAGCCGCCTTTGCAGGTGCCGACGTCCCTGGTCGCCTTGTCGCCGCTGTAGCAGGGCGCCTTGACCGACGTGTCGACCGCCTGCGTGCAGCCCTTTTTCACGTCGCATACGTCGGATGTGCACGGGTTGCCGTCCTTGCAGCTCACCTTTTTGCCGGCCAAACAGCCGAACTTGCCGAGGTTGTTGGCCCCGCAGGAGTCGCCGCTCGTGCACGCGTTACCATCGTCGCAGCTCGCGCCCTTGGTCACGTTTTGGGGCCCGCATTTGCCGGTTTTTGGCGCGCAGGCGGCCTTCACGCAGGCGGTGTCGTTGGCGCCGCTGCACGTCACGATGGTCTTCTTGTCGACGACGCAGATGTACGGCGCCTTGGCCTTTTCGCAGCGCAAAGTACCGTTGCAGAGGTCGCCGTCTTCCTGCTGTGCGCAGTCGCTGTCCTTGAGGCACGCGCAGGTGTTCTTGCCGGGTTTGCAGACGCCCGCGGCGCAGCTGTCGCCGACCGTGCAGGGGTTGTTGTCGCTGCACGGTCCGGTCTTGGCCGTGTGCACGCAGCCTTTCTTGGCGTCGCAGGAGTCGGCGGTGCACGGCTTGTTGTCGTCGCAGACCAGCTGCTTGCCGGCGTTGCAGGTGCCGCCTTTGCAGGTGTCTTTTTGGGTGCAGACGCTGCTGTCCGCGTTGCAGGCCTTGCCGTCGAGAGCGGCACCGACGTAGCCGCACTTGCCGGTCTTCGGGTCGCACTTGTCGGCGGTGCAGTCGTTGCCGTCGTGGCACTTCTTGGCGGGTCCGGCGAGGCACACCTTGTTCTTGCACGCGTCGGTCGGCGTGCAGGCGTTGTCGTCGGCGTTGCAGGGCGAATTGTTGGCGACGTAGACGCAGCCCTTCTTGGCGTCGCAGCTGTCGGTCGTGCACGGGTTCTTGTCGTTGCAGACAATCGCGGCGCCCTTGACGCACGTGCCCGCCTGGCACGCGTCCTTGGCGGTGCAGACGCTGCCGTCGGCGTCGCACGGTTTGCCCGCGTTGATCGGCAGCAGCGAACAGATCCCGGACTTGGGCGCGCAGGTGTTGCGGCGACAGGCGTCGTCCTTGGTCTTGTCGCACGTTATCGGGCTGCCGGGCACGATCTGGCACTGAAATAGCGTCCCGGACTTGAGGCAGCGAACGATGCCGTTGCACGCGTTGCCGTCGTCCTTGTTCTGGCAGGAATCGGGCGTGTTGCCGACCGCGGGCGTGCAGGCGCAGACGTTCGCGCCGCTGACGCACTTGCTCGCTTTGCAGGTGTCGTTGGTTGTGCAGGCGTTGCCGTCGTCGCACGTCGCCGTGTTGTCCTGGTGGGTGCAGCCGGCGAGCTTGCCCTTGCCCGTGGCCTTGGGATCGCAACCCTCGGTGGTGCAGGGGTTGTTGTCGTCGCAGTCGGTCGCTGTCAGGGGCAGGCCGACGCACTTTGTCTTGGCGCAGGTGTCCTGCAGGGTGCACGCGCTGCCGTCGTCGCAAGGCGCCTTGCTCGGCGAGTGAACGCAGCCGGAGTCTTTCTTGCACGCATCGGTCGTGCACGTGTTGTTGTCGTCGCAGGACGCGGGGTCGCCGGTGCAGAAGCCGTCTTTGCAGGCGTCTTTGGCCGTGCAGGGGTTGCCGTCGTCGCAGGACGCGGTGAGCTCCTTGAACTCGCACTTGCCGGACGCGGGGCTGCACTTGCCAGCGATGCACGCGTCGCCGCTGGCGCATTCCTTCAGCTTGCCGGCCTTGCACGCCCCGCCGAGGCACTGGTCGCCCGCGGTGCATGGGTTGCCATCGGCCTCGCAGCCCTTGCCCTCGTCGTTGGTCTGGGTGCAGCCGCTCGCCGGCAAACAGGCGTCGGTCGTGCAGCCGTTGCCGTCGTCGCAGTTCTTGGGCGCGCCCGGCACGCAGATTCCGGTGTCGCAAGCGTCCTTTTCGGTGCACGCGCTGCCGTCGGCGTCGCAGGGTTGGCCGTGCAGCTTCTTGTGCACGCAGCCCTTCTTGGCGCCCGCGCCCGGATTGGTGTCACACACGTCGAGCGTGCAGACGTTCTTGTCGTCGCAGGTGGCCTCGTCGATCTTGCCGTCGCAGTCGTTGTCTTCGCCGTCGCAGACCTCGGTGTCCGGGGGCGGTCCGATGCACGTCGACAGGCCGTCCTTGGCGCAGGTCCGCGTGCCCGGACATTTGCCGACCAGCTGCCCCTTGCTGTCCTTGTGTTCGATGACGCACGCGGTCTTGAGCTGCTTGGTCTTGGCGGCATCCGAGCATGTGCAGGGGCCAAACGGCGCGCCCTTTGCGTCCTTGCGCACGCACTGTTTGGTGGGTGCCCCTTCGACGGTCTGGGCGGCCTTGCAGGTGTAGTCGGTCGGGCAGCCAGCGTCGTCCTTGCACGCGACGCCACAGAACGCGCCGTCAACCCCGTAATCGACGCACGCAGCGTCATCGACGCCCAGGCCCTTGCATGTCGTGCTGGCAGAACACGGGTCGCAGAGCCACTCGCGGGTCGGCACGCAGATGTTGACCGTGTCGCCGCCCCCTGCGGATACCGGGGTGCATTTCCAACCGTCCGCGCAGGTGTCGACGCACTTCTTGGCGCACTCTTTGCCTTGCGAGAGCGACAGGCAGATCGAGGTATCGCAGTCGCCGTTGGCCGTGCACACGCATCCGGGACCGCCTGGGCAGTCATTTTCGACGTCCTTGCCCGTGGTCGAGCCGGCGTCGCCTGCGGTCGCGCCCGTGTCCAGAGGGCCCGTGGAGTCAGCCGCAGCGCCGCTATCTGTCGCCGCAGTACCGGTGTCGTTGTCGATGACGGTGCCATCAGCCGTGCCGCTGACGTCCACAACGTTGTCGCTGGTCACCGCGCCGTCGGGCTCGTCCCCGCAGCCGACCAGGAAGGCCGCGAGGCACGCGACAAGCGCAGTTATGGAGAGATTGCGGATCATGGCGTCGGCCGAGGGTGGCCCAACACTACGCCAACGCGCGATTTTTGGATACCGTGCCGGCGAACCAAAGGAGACCGCCCCATGACGCAGACGCAACCCACCCCCGCCTTCGACAAAACCAGCACCGCCGAACATGTCACAGAAGGCGCTGATTTGACCGGTCAGACGTGGCTCGTCACCGGCGTCAACTCCGGTCTCGGCTTTGAGACCGCTCGCGTCCTCGCCATGCGCGGCGCCCACGTCATCGGAACTGCGCGCACCGCCGAAAAAGCGCGCGCCGCGTTTGCCAGGCTCGGCGTCGACGGCACCCCGGTTTCCTGCGAGCTCACCGACCTCGGCAGCGTGCGGGCCGCCGTATCATCGGTCACGAACCTGCGGCCGTTGCGCGGCATCGTGGCCAACGCGGGCGTCATGGCGATCCAGGACTGCCAGCAGGTGCACGGCTACGAAAAGCAGCTCTTCACCAACCACGTCGGTCACTTCGTGCTCGTCACCGGGCTCGTCGAACGCGTCGAGAGCGGCGGCCGATTCGTCATCCTGTCCAGCGGCGCCCACCGGATGGCCAAACGCGGCCTTGAGCTGGACAACCTGTCGGGGGAAGACGACTACGCCGCCTGGCGCATGTACGGCCGCTCCAAGCTCGCCAACATCTTCTTCGCGCGGTCGCTGTCGCGGCGCCTCGAAGGGACCGGCCGCACCGCCAACTCGCTGCATCCCGGCGTCATCGAGACCAACCTCGGCCGCCACGTGCCCAACCGCGAGGCGATGTATGGGCGGCTCAAGGACGTGCTCAAGACGGTCGAGCAAGGCGCCGCCACGCAGTGTTGGGCTGCTGTGCACCCCGCGCTCGAGGGCGTCACCGGCGAGTACTTCAGCGACTGCGCCGTCGAGAACGTGCTGTGGCCCGAAGGCGACATCGACGAGCTGGGCGAACAGCTGTGGTCGGTGACCGAGGAAATCGTCGCCGCTGTGTGAGGGGGAGAACCTTGTCTTGGCAGACGGCGCCTTGAGCAAGGGTGCCTTGGTCTTGTCGCCGCCGTGGACCGTCGCTCGTCGGTCCCAAGTTGATCGCCCCAGCGCGGAAACGAGCGCACCTCGTTGACTCCACGGTGCTTTCGGAAGGCCCCGACGGCTTCTTCACGCAGATGGTGGAGCGGCTACGAAACGCGCGCTCGGAACCGCATTGTTCCCCATCCCCAGTCACGCCCACATCGACCGTCCGACGCTGCTGGCCGACTCTCCAACTCGCGAGACCCGTGAAGCGCGAATCTCATTGAATCGCGACGATGTTGATGCAGTGATGCGCGGTTGTTATGATGAGCATCATGCGAACCACGATCTCTTTGGACGACCACCTCGGACAGGAACTCAAGCGGCGTGCCAAGTCAGAGGGCGTGAGTCTCTCTGCTCTTATTGCAGCGATGCTGAGGGACGCTGCAACGCGGCAGCCAACCGAGGCGGCCGAGCCACCGTTGAAACTCGTGACCGTGGGTGGGCCTCCGGTAGCCGGCGTCAACCTGGACCGCACATCGGAGCTGCTGACCGCCGACGATGGCCGCTACGGACCTGGCTGATGCGAATGCTCGACGTCAACGTCCTCATCTACGCCCATCGCGAAGACGCTCACCCCGAGCACCATCGTTACCTCGACTGGCTGACGGCGCTGGCAACCGGTCACGAGCCCTGGGCGCTCACACCGATGGTCATCTCCGGGTTGGTCAGAATCGTCACCAACAAGCGCTTCTTCACGCGGCCATCGACGTTGGCGGAGGTGTTCGCGTTCACCGACGCGTTGGTCGAGCGCCGGTCCTGTCGAATCGTCAACCCAAGCACCGCCCACTTGCCCATCTTCCGGGAGCTCTGTGACCAGGTTGGCGCGTCGGGCAAGCTCGTCGCCGACGCGTATCACGCTGCGGTCGCGATCGAGCATGGGTGTGTGTGGGTTTCGACCGACGCCGACTTCTCGCGCTTCCCAGACCTTCGCTACGAACACCCACTCGCGCCACGGTAGGGGAACGGGAACGGGGTCGGGTACGTGCTTTTTCCTCTTATCGCCGTAACCCGAACGGCCGTAGCGCCTTTTGAACACCAGCCCCATCTCCGGGCCGGTCCAAGACGCAGCGATGCCGAGCCCTGCCGAAAGGCCCATGTCGAGGTAGAGCCGCGCCTCGAGGCGGTTGTCCGCGTCGATATCCAACACGGTTCCGAGCCCGACCCGACCGAATGCATACGCAAAACCCGGGGATGTCTCAGGTACGTCCCTTTTCCCCTTTCGGGCGAAACCATGTGCCACGCGCTAATAATTTCAGTTAGTTGCGAGAGTAAAAGGAAAAAGGACGTACCTGAGAACGCCCCCGGGTTGACCGCGTCGACTCGCACAGTCCAGTAATATCAGCGAGTTGACTCGCGCCCGTAGAGACAACACGCCCTGTCTACCTCCCTCGAAGGC
>CAZLMW010000168.1:0-13979 GCA_964560875.1 uncultured Enterobacteriaceae bacterium | reverse complement strand
CGTGTATTCAAACGTTCGTTGAAGCGGGTCCGGACACGCCGTAGACTCCGCCGCCCGCGATCGCTGTCGGCGCGGGCCCACACGGATTGCAATGTTCGCCGAACGCGCCAAGACCCTCCGCAGCATGCATGCGTTTCTCGACGCGGTTTGCATCGCGCTGGCCTTCGGTGCCGCCTATCTCGTGCGCGGCCTGCACGAGTCCTTGCCGCTGCTCAACAACATCCCATCGATCCCGTGGAACCCGTCCGAGCACAACGGTCCGGACTACGTGCTCTTGCTCATGGTCAGCATGGCGGCGTGGATCTACGGGCTGCGCTCCAACGGCGGCTACCTCGTGCCCCACCGCGGCACGTTCACGCGTCTGCTCCTGACCCACCTGCGCGGCCTTGTGTGGGGCGTTCTCGGCGCCGGCGCGGCGGTTTTTGCGGTCAAACTCGCCACGGTCAGTCGGTTGTACTTCGGCTATTTCTACGTCTTCGGCGCGACGCTGCTTCTCACCAAGGACGTCGTGATGCGCCGCGTGGTCGCACGGCTGTCGGCGAGCGCGTCGTTCCGGCGCCACACGTTGATTATCGGCCGCGGCCAGCCCGCCTCGTGGTTTGCCCAGGTCCTCTGCGGCGCCACCGAAACCGGCTACACCCCGCTCGGCGTGCTCTGGGTCGGCGATGACGCGCCTGAAACAGTCGGGGGTCTCAAGGTCCTCGGCACGATGGCCGATCTCGACGACGTCCTGGTCGCTCATCCGGTCGATGAAGTCTTCGTAGTCGGCGGCGCCAAGACCCTGGCTGCGGTCGCCACAACCGTTCAGAAGCTGATCGAGCGCGGACGGGTGGTCAGCGTCATGCCCGCCCTGCAAGGTGGCGTCGAAGGCGTACGCGGCCGCGTCAGCGAGTTCTCCGGAATCCCGCTCCTCGCCTACGGCCCCATGCCCAAGGACGAGGTCGGCGCCTTGAGCAAACGAATCCTCGACATCACCCTCTCGAGCCTCGGCCTCATCGTGTTCGCGCCCGTTTTCTTCGCCATCGCCTGCGCGATCAAGCTGCTCGATCCCGGCCCGATGATCTTCGCCCACGAACGGCTCGGTCTCGGCGGCCAACGTTTTCGCCTGTTCAAATTTCGCTCGATGCGGGTCGACGCAGAACGCTACCTGCGCGAGGACGCCAAGCTCTACAAGCGCTACGTCGACAACGATTTCAAGCTGCCCGAGGACGAAGATCCGCGCATCTCCCCGCTCGGCCGATTCCTGCGCAAGAGCAGCCTCGACGAGCTCCCCCAGCTGCTGAACGTACTCCGCGGCGACATGTCGCTGGTCGGACCGCGGCCCATCGTTCCCGACGAAATCCAGCACTATCAGCCCTACGCCGACCTCTTCCTGGCGATCCGCCCCGGTGTGACCGGTCGTTGGCAGGTCAGTGGCCGCAGCAACGTTCGCTATCCGGAGCGCGCGTTCATGGACCTCGACTACGTGGGCAACAACTCGCTGCTCGACGACATCAGCATCATCTTGCGCACGGTTCCGGCGGTCCTCGCACGCCGCGGCGCCCACTGATTTGAGCCAGGACAAGCCACGATGACGCGATTCGAGATCCCGCAGATGAAGGCCGCGCGCATCGGCGACATCAACCTCGGCTACCACGTCGCGGGGACCGGCGACCCGGTGCTGCTGATCATGGGCTACACGATGGCCGGACGCGTGTGGGTCCACCAATGGCCGACGTTGGCGGAACACCACGCGGTCGCCTTCTATGACAACCGCGGCGTCGGGGCGACGGATGCTCCCGGCGGCGCCTATTCGATGCACCAGCTCGCGAGTGACGCCGTGGGACTGCTCGACCACCTCGGCTGGCAGACAGCGCACGTTGTAGGTGTCTCGATGGGCGGCATGATCGCCCAGCACGTCGCGCTTTCCGTGCCCGACCGCGTCCGTACATTGACGCTGATCGCGACCACTGCCGGAGGAAGGACGGCCGCTCTTCCGACCGCGCGCGGCCTCCGTCACTTCTTGCGTGCCCAGGTCGGCAACACCGAAAAGCGCCTCGACTCGCTCACCCGCCTGCTGTTCCCGCCCGAGTTCATCGCGTCGGCAGATGTCAGTTGGCTGCGCGATGTGATGCGCCACGACTTCACCCACGCGCCGGTGCCGTTTTCGTCCCGCCGTTCGCAGCTCGCCGCGATCCTCCGCCACGACGTGCGCCGGACGCTGCCGCGGATGGCCAGAATTCCGACGTTGATCGTGCGACCGGGCAAAGATGCGCTGATCGCCCCCAAGGAAAGCGACCGCCTCAAGGCGCTGATTCCGCACGCGCAGGTGCTACGGCTCGACGATGCTGGCCATGGCGCGATCCGGCAGTGCAAGGACCGCGTCAACGAGGCGCTGCTGCAGCACTTCGCGACCGTGTAGAGGTCACGGCCTCATTCGCGAACGGTCGTAGCTCGCGGGTGGAGTCGAGTTGCTGGTGTTGCTGGTGGCCGGCGAGGCGTCCGGTGTCGCACAGCGGCCCCCGTGAGGGTGTGAGTTCGCGTTCGGGTTCGGGTTCGGGTGGCCCGGACCCGGCCTATCGCTCAGTCAGCGACTTCCAATCGGGCCTGCGCGCGTCCTTGCATCGCTACGGGGTCTTCGCTCGCCGAGCTTGGGAGTTGTATGGTCGCGCGATGGAAACCACCCGTTCAGCTTCCGCCCCCCAGCATTCACCTCGCATCGGCGAAAGGACGCTTTTCCCGCGCCTCACGGCACAGGCGTACCTCGCTCACTGCGCCATTTCGCCGCCTTCGACGCATGTGATCGAGCACGTCAACGCCAACCTGGAGGATTCGGCGCGAATCGGTGTCGCGGCTCACGGCGAGTGGATGCGCCGGCGCGACGAGCTCAAAAACGACCTCGGCAAGCTCATCGGCGCCCCCGGATCCGACATCGCGTTGCTGCCGAACACCACCAGCGGCGTTGTGACCGCCGCATTGTGCATCGACTGGCGACCGGGTGACCGCATCGTCGTCCTGCGCGGCGAATTCCCAACAAACGTCATGCCGTGGCTCGAAGCGGCCAGGCGCCATGACCTGCGCGTGTCGTGGCTGGATGTCGCAGACTTTCGGGGAGACGCGGCGACCGGCCTGCAGAAGCTCGAGAGCATCTTGGCAAAGGGCGCGCGCCTGGTCGCGGTCAGCATGGTGCAATTCCAGACCGGACTCGCGATGCCGGTCGCCGAGATCGGGGCGATCTGCCGCGCGCATGGAACAGAGCTGTTCGTCGACGCGATCCAGGGCATTGGCATCGTTCCGTTCGACGCACAGGCGGTCGGTGCCAACTACGTCGCTGGCGGCGGACACAAGTGGCTGATGGGGCCCAAGGGCACGGGCTATCTCTACGTCGCTGCGCCGGCCATGCAGCGCTTCAACCTCCGCGTCGCGGGATGGCTGAGCTACGAAGAGCCGGTCGAATTCCTCTTTGGCGGCACCGGGTTGCTGCGCTACGACAAGCGCCTTCGTCACGACGCCGACGCGCTTGAGACCGGCATGATCAACGCGCCCGGATTCGCTGGCCTGCACGCCGCAGTCGAGGATCTACTCAGCCTCGGTGTCGACGCTGTCTTCGCGCACGTTCAGCGGTACCACGACCGGATCGAGGCCGGGCTGACCAGGATCGGATTCACGACGCATCGGGACGCTTTGCCCCAGCGGCGCTCCGGCATTCTCGCCGTGAAGCCGCCCAACCCGCTGCACGCGCGGGACTTGCCCGGTCGGCTTGCGGGCAGCGGAATCGTGGTTACCGCGCCGGATGGTTGGCTCCGTGTCGCCCCGCACTGGCCCAACAGCCTGGATGAGACAGACCTTGTGATCGAGGAGATGGCCAGATGCCTGCAACCGGACACATGACCCGCCACACAGCCGTTTTCACACCGCTTATGTTGATCGCGGTCCTTGCCGGCTGCAGCGACGACGCGGACGATCTGCTCCCCGGCCAGTGCGCCACGCCCATCGCCGCTCCCGCCACCAGCCCCGGCAAAGTCACCGCGACACCAAGCGGCGGCCTGCACGATGAGCGCGGCCGCGACGTCGTCATGCGCGGCATCAACACGGGAGGACGCAGCAAGTGGGCCCCCTTCGTCCCGTTCCCGATCGACGCAACAGATGACATCGCGACCGTGCGCAAGAAGGCCGACGCGTTCTTCGGTCGGCTCAAGCCCTGGGGACTGGACACGGTTCGTTTGCCGTTTTCATGGGAGGCGCTCGAGCCCAAGAAAGGGCAGTGGGACCTGGCGTACCTGGATCGTTACGCCGCGATGGTCGACGCGGCCGGCGCGCTGGGAATCCGCGTCATCGTCGACTTCCACCAAGACGTCTATGCGTCGCCATTTTGCGGCGATGGCTTTCCCCTGTGGACGCTCAAAGACCCGAACTACGGCCCGCCCTGCCGCGACAAGAAGGAGTGGTTCACCAACTACCTCGTCGCGCCGGTCCAAGACGCCTTCAAGCGGGTGTACGGCAACACCGACGGCTTGCTCGACGCCTTTATCGGCATGTGGACGAAGGTGGCGACCCGCTTCAAGGACCACGACGCGGTCATCGGGTTCGAGATCATCAACGAGCCCGGCGGCTGGACAACGCAGAACATCAAGGCGTTCAAGGACACCGTCCTCAACCCGTTCCACGAAAAGCTCGTCGCGCACGTCCGCGGGATCGCGCCGTCCAAGCTCGTCTTCTTCGACAACACGGGCTACGACGCGCTCATCAACACGCCGCATCTCGTGCGCCCCAAGGGAGAAGGCGTGGTTTACGCGCCACATTTCTACGACGCAGGGCTGATTCTCGGACAAGACTCCAGCGGGTCCACGGCCGAAAAGGTGCTGCCTCACCACGTCACGTTCGCGAACAAGGAAGGCCTGCACATGCTGATCGGGGAGTTTGGCTACGGCGGCAACTCCAAGGATGGTCCGTCGTGGCTCGCGGACACGATGAGCTTTGTCGACAAGCACCGCATGTCCGCGACGTTGTGGGAATACTCGATCAACGAAACGGCTTGGAATCACGAAGATTTGTCGGTGGTCACCAAGGACGGCGAGGAGCGCGCCGTGCTCGATACGTACGTGCGACCCTGGCTGCGGGCGGTCAAGGGCACGTCGATCCAGTTTCAGTGGGACGCCGCCAAAGCCACGGCGACCGCATCCTGGCAAGACGGCAGCGGGATCGCCGACATCGTTGTGCCATCGCGTCTGTTCACCGCCGGTCCCAAGAACGTGAACGTGTCGGGAGGCTGCTGGTCATTCGACAGCGACGCAGGGCGACTGCGCGTGAAAGCGGACGAAGGCGCCGACGTCCAGCTCTCGTTTTCGGTGCAGTAGGCGTCCGTCTGATCAGCGCTCGATCGTCAACCGGAGCGGGAAGTCAGACGGCAACGCGATACGCTGACTTCGGCCGAACACACGCGCTTCAAGTTGGCGGGCTCGCATCGCGATGGCGGGTGGGGGCGCTTTGCACGGGTCGCCAAACATACTGAGCAATTTGCCGATCGCCTTGCCGGTAGCCGAACGCGGGTGCACATCGAGGGTGCAGGCGTGCAGCAGTGTCGTGTAGCCGCTGTCCGACCACGCCAACTCGGCCATCCAAGCGGACAGCTCGGCGCGCGCCCGCATCGTCATCGCGTCGTCACAAGGTGTGCACGGCAGAGGCAACTCGAGGCCGCGAGCTTCCACCTGGTCGGCGACGTGGCGGACTTCGTGCACGGTGACGGATCGAGCCAGCCATGCCACGAGGCCGGCGACCGCATCGCGCAACCGGTCGTCCTCACGGAGCAGCAACGACGACGTCTTGAGGGCCTCAAACTCCGACGCCGTGATCATCGGGCAGCTGTCGCCGATGCTCATCGTGGCGGCGCGGCCGAGCTGGCGAATGTCCGTTCGGCCAAGCCCATTCCAGGGAACCGCACGGATGGCCAGCGAGTTGCCGCAGCTGTGACGTTGGTGCACCGATCGTTGAACTTCGAGCAGGCGCAGACGGTGCGGGGCGGTATCCGCGAGCACCCGGAACGTGGCGTCGGACAACGCCGCAGCGACCTCTTCCCGAACCAACGGGGCGATCAAGCGTGCCGCGGGCGCGACGTTGTCGAGCTCTCCACCGAGGATCGGCCACACGCGCTCGAGCGCAAAGTCATGCAGTCGATCGACAAGAACGGCCGCGGCATGGTCGCCTGGATTGGCGTGTCCGAGGACGTTTTCAACGACATTGAGGCGGTCCGTCCGGGCCACGATTCGGGCGTCGATCGGTTGTCGGCCCACGTGCGCGCGCAGCTCCGCCCGGACGCGATAGGACTTGATATAGAAGAGCACATGCCCGTCGCCGCTCATCACGTTGCCGTCGAGCCACCATGGCAACCCGTGCCGGGCCATTTGCGCGTTCCAGTCGTTGATCAGCCCGACGAGATGATCGGTGCGCTCCACCATCTTGGACGGATCGGCCGTCGCGTCGCGCATCAGGTGAACGACACGAGCGAGTTTGGGGCTGGGCGCAACCGCGTGGAGCAGCGCGTTGAATGCGAGGTCCGCGCGGGCGGTACCGCCGGGATCGCTCTCGTTGCTGCGGGCGATGAGCCAGGCTGGCAGCAGCTCGGCGTGCACGCGTTGCAGGTCGACGCCGGCGAGCTCATCATCGGTTGTCAGCGCGGCGACACGGAACCAGGCCTCGCGCGTGCTGATGCGAACGCTTTCGAAGTTCAGCGCGCCGATCGCGAGCGCGACGACCAACAACACACCGAGGACGACGCGGATCCAGCGCTTGCGGCGACGGCGTCTGAACCGTTCCCAGGCCGCCTCGAACTCGGCGTCGCGCTCCTCGATTTCGTCCCGCGGGGCGCGCGTCGCAGCGGCGACAGGCAGACCACGCTGCTCGTCGTCGACGTAAAGCTCGATGAGTTTGGCGTCTTCGGGCGGCACGGGCGCTCCCCGCGACCGTGAATGCCACGGCCGCGACGATGAGAATACCGCGCCGAAAGGGACCTTACCCGCGAAGAGATGCGAACTCCGGCCAGGCCGGCGCGAGGTACCCGCGACGGGAGATCAGCCCTACGAATAGCGGTCGTTGCGCCACGGATAGGCTGTATTGCTGTAACCGCGAAGCTCCCAAAACCCGAGGCGATCTTCGGTCATCACCTCGATCCGCGACACCCACTTGGCGCCCTTCCATGCGTACAGCTGCGGGGTGATCACGCGAACGGGGCCGCCGTGCTGGTGCGCAAGCGGCTCGCCCTCCCAGGTGTGGACAACGAGCACGTCGTCTTTGACAGCTTCCTCGAGCGGCAGGTTCGTCGTGTACCCGTCGTAGCCGTGCAGCATCAGGTGGGTCGCTTCGTCGCGCAAACCAGCGACTGCCAGCATGTCGGCCAGCTTCACGCCGGCCCAGCGCATGTCGAGCTTTGACCACTCGGTGACGCAGTGGAAATCGCTCACGTCCTCGGTCTGCGGCAGCTTCATCAGCGCCTTGAAGTCGAGCAGCAACGACTCTTGCACCGCGCCATCGACGACGAGCCGCCACGAATCACGGTCGACCGACGGCGAGATGCCAAGATCGAGGACGGGCCACTTGCGGACAACGTGCTGGCCGACGGGAACCTGCGGCATGCCGTGCCGATTTGCGGGTCCGGCGCCGCGGGCGTCTTCGTCGGTGATCGAAGGCGTGGTCGCCGCCCTCTCCTTGTAGCGAGCGATGCGGGCCAGGCGGGCGCGAATTCGTTCGGCCACGGCGGCGTCAGCGTCGATTCGGTCCGGCATGGCTACTCGTCGAGGTCGTCCAGCGCGTCGAGCACGAGGTCACGATCGTCGTCGGACATCGGTTCGGCGGCGCTGCTGTCTGCGCCGTTGGCAGCTGAACCGTTTGCCGCCATGACGGGGGCGTTGGAGCGCCCCACGATGCGCTTCAGCATGGTCCCCAGCAACAGAATCGCGCCGAGGATCAGCATCGCCGGGACCATCCAGCCGCGCTTTCTCTGCCTCTTGGGGAGCAGCCATTCTCGCGTGATCTGCTCTCGCGCGCTGTGCGTGGCGTTGTACTCGCTGAGGTAGTAGTCGATGACGTCATCGGTCACGAAGCCAAGCGCCAGGAACAGCCGCGCGCGGCGCTTGTAGACCACCGACGGCGTGCAGGCGAGCTGACAATTGCTGAAATAAACCGTCGCCTTACATCCCTCGCAAACACAGCGAACGTTCTGCAGAAACCAGCGGTAGCTGTCCGCGTCGTAGCGAAGCAGCCGCTCGTAATCGGGGCTCGCGGTCAGGAACTTCTCCTCGAGGGCGATGACGATCTTGGCGCGCTCCTGCTTGGTCGAAACGGCGAGGTTGCCGACGGCGGCCGCCACGTCCTTGCGGATCCGGTCGGCGTACGGGCACGTGCAGTCGCTGTCGGCGAGGCTTCTACCCTTATCGATCGTCAGCTCGCCGCCCTTGAAACACGCACACGCGACGGCCTTGTTTACCAGCGACGCGGCCTTGCTCTGGGCGGCGGCCGATCCCGGCAACACCAACACGGCAACAAAGACCAAACCGACCGCTGGCGCGGCGGCGAAGGGACTCAAAGTCGAGGCGCGCGGATGGAATTGGGCTGTGGGCGTCGTCATCGTGACGGGAGGGTTAGCCGGATGCACGCTGCAACGCAAACTCTCGGCTGCTATCCTCGCTGCGTCATGAGCAGGTGGACCGCCCAATCGACGCGCCGGGGACCGCTGAAAACGGTCGTCTTTGCGGCCGCTCTCGCGTTTGTCTGCGCAGCGGCCACAGCGTTTGCGAGCCCCGCCACCTCCGCCCAACCGAAATGCCCGCCCGATCACGACATCGGGGAAGAGCGGCATCCAACCCTCGGCCTGGCCGCCCACTACTGCGAACGTGACGGCGTGCGCAACGGGCCTTACTGGGTGCGGCGATTCGGAGGCGGCCTGCGGCTTCACGAGCTGTTCGTCGCTGGCAAACGTCACGGGCCCGCCCTGGCCTGGCACGCGGACGGCACACCGGCAAGCAACGGGCGCTATCACGACGGCAAGCCCGATGGCACGTGGCGCCAATTCAGCGAGCGTGGAGCCCTGATCGCCGAGTTCACACTGCGCCATGGCACAGGCACCTGGATGCGCGCATGGGACAGCGGCCGATTCAAGGAACGGGGACCGCTCGTCAACGGCGAACGACACGGCACGTGGGTGTTCTGGCGGGCGTCCGGCAAGCTCGATCGCATCGGTGATTACGTGCGCGGCGACCGACACGGGGTATGGCACTTCTTCTCCCGCGAAGGCCGCGTCAACGGGACCAACGTTTTTGATCGCGGCAGCGGTCTGGCGGTGCGCTGGCACGACAACGGTCAACCCCGATCGCGCGGGTGGTTGCGCCATGAAAAGCGCGAAGGCACGTGGACCTGGTGGCACAACAACGGCCAATTGTCGCTGCGCGCGACGTTCCGCGGTGGCCACATGAACGGCGTCGTCGTCGGCTGGCATCGCAACGGGACCCGCGCATCACGGCAAGTCTTCGCCGACGGGCGAGAGCACGGCACAGAGCAGCGCTGGAACGCCTCCGGTCGGCTTGTCGTGCAGCGCGCTTGGCAGCGCGGTCAGCCGCATGGTCGCGCGCTGTATTTCGACATGGCCGGCGTGTTGCGCGCGGTCAGCTGCTTTGACGCCGGCCGTATCACGCGCCACCTCCGCGACGTGGATCTCGCGCCCGACACACGGACACGGAAACGCTTGCTCAATCGGTTGCGGCTACATCCACTCAAAGCGGCGATGCTGAGCCACGCCGGTCGCCAGGTGCGCTGCGGGGTCGAACAGTCCGCGGTCGCGTCGCGGCCCCCTGCGAACAAGACGTCGGGTGGGCCTGAACGCCGACCAGATCATCGAGCCGATCAAGCGGTAGAACTGATCAAGCGATAGAATTGATCATTGCCCTAAGAACTGATCAAGCGATATATTCTTGTAGCGGGCATGACAGACTACCAGGTTCGGACTGTCACGCTCTCGCCGTTGGCGCCGTTGCTGCCCTTCTGCGTGGGTGAGGGTCCGCCGACGCCTCCCTTTCCAGCGACTGGCGGCACTTTCACGACGTTGTTTTGGATGAACTCGCCGGCGAGAACGCCCTTGCCGTGAGACGCAGCGATCACCGCCGGACCGCCACAGCCGCCACCGCCGCCGCCGCCGTGACCGCCAGCACCGCCTTCACCACCGGCACCGCCACCGTAGGCGCAGAACGTCTTGGGGTTGCCTGCGCCGGGCTTGCCGCCGGGACGACCAACCGCGCCGAATCCGCCGTAGCCGCCCGCACCGCCAGCGCCACCGTTGCCGCCTTTGCCGCCGTACAGCTCGTTGCCGACCAGCGTCGGGCGCCCGTTGCCACCGGTCACAAAGATGAGGAACGACGCCCCGCCAGACCCGCCGCCCTGACCGCCCTGACCGCCACAACCGCCGGACCCGCCGCCGCCGCCGGAGCCGCCAATGTCCGAGAATCCGGCCTGCTGCAAACATCCAACAACTTCGACGCCGCCGGACGCACCACCGCCACCGCCGCCGCCACCGTGGGTGCCGAATCCGCCGGTTTTGCCCGTGCCGCCGACCCACTTGCCGCCGTGAATCGCGCCGGATCCCGTGCAGCCGTTACCGCCGAGCCCGTTGACACCGGGAACCCCAGGGACGCCGTTGTCGCCGCTGACCTTGTGCAATCCGGTCTCGCAACGAACGCACGTGTGCCCGGGATCTTTGCACTTGGTCGTCACGCCGTTGTTCGGATCGATATAGCCGTCGAACCCGGCCGAGCCGCCCTTGCCGCCGCCCTTGCCGTGACCGCCCGTACCGTGCTCCTGGCTCGCCTGGATCTGGTACCAGGACGGCGCCAGCGAACAGAGGGGAGGCTTCACCTTGTCGTGGTAGTCGGGACAAACCGCGGTGCCACCGTTGCCGCCCGAAACGTTGACGCCGGCGCAGGTCAACTGGCCGCCGACGCCGCCGCCCGAATGATCCTTGGCGCTGCAGAACTTGTGGCCGACATCGCGCGCGGACTTGCCTGACGTACCGACCTTGCCGTGCTGGCCGTTGCCGCCCGACAGCCCGTCTGCTCCCGGCGCCCCGTGACCACCGATCAGGCGGCTCCCGGTGACGATGGTGTTCTTGCTGCAGCCTTGGAGCCACACCGCGATGCTGGCGCGACCGTACTGTTTGGCGTCGCCGGCGCGAATCGTCAGGCCCGAGATGACGGCGTTGGGCCCTTTGCTCGACAGCGCGCACACGACGCGCACCGCAACCGCGTCCCCAACCGACATGTTGATGCCCTGGATCGTCGTCTCGTGCGACTTGGGATCGCGCACGGCGAAATCGGTGCTGAACCCGCCGTAGAGCCGCACGCCGCCGATAACGAGGTTGCCGGGATATGAACCGCCCGCGATGTAGATGTCGCGCCGAGCGGCGGTCGCCTTGGAGAAAGCCTTGCCGATGGTCGCGAACGGCTTGGCGACCGTGCCCGGGTTGGAATCGTTGCCGTGCTTGGCGACAAACCAGGCCTTCGTGGCGTCACCGTCGACGCCGTCGCAGTTGAGATCGCCGCCACCGGGCTCGTCGTCCTTGGACACGAACTTGCACTCGCAACCGTCGACCGCGGACTTGTTGGCGTCGAAGTAGCCCTGTTTGCAGCCCGATTTGCAGGACGCCTTGCCATCTTCGACAGCGCAAGCGGTCAACACGTTTGGCGCGAGCGTCGGCTTGCACGCCTGGCCGCAGATTCCGCAATGGTCCGATGTCACATACAGGCCCTGCGCGTTGACGAAGTCTTCGTCGGTCTTGCCATCGCAGTCGTTGTCGAAGCCGTCGCAGATCTCCTTGTCCGCCTTGACAGCATCGCAGTCCCAACCGCCGCTGCCGTTGCACTTGAGCACGCCCTTGCACGCCCCAAACGCGTTGGCTTTGACACACGTTCCGCCGTCCGCGAGGCCGTTGTCGATCACGCCGTCACAGTTGTCGTCGACGCCATTGCAGGTCTCGGGCTTTGGCTTTTTCGCCGTGCAGCCGAGCCATCCCTCATCGCCCTTGTTGACGTCCGACGGCGTGCACGTCTCGATTCCTTCGCACGTGCCGTGGCCGTTGTTGACCGCGCAAGCCCGCGTCTCACCGGCGTTCTTCTGCGTGCACGTGCAGTTGCCGGTCGGACAGTTCGGGTCGGGCTTCTTCACACAGCCGTTCTTGCCGAGCACGTAGCCCGGATCGCACAGCGCAACGATGCAATGAGGCGGCTTACCCGCTGGATTACACGCGCCTTTTCCGTTTTTATAAGCTTTCGTACAATCGCCGCCGCAGACGCCGCAGTTCTTGTCGTCAACGTACACACCGCCAACCATCCAGGGGTCGTCGGTCAGCCCGTCGCAGTCGTTGTCGAGGCCGTCGCAAACCTCCGCCTCAGCTTCTTCGCCCTTGCACGTCATCCCGTCGGCGCCCTTGCAGTCCCAGGTGCCCGGGCACGACCCGTACTTGTTGTTGATCGCGCAGGACGCCCCCGCTTGCAGGCCCTCGTCGGTTTTACCGTCGCAGTCGTTGTCGAGCCCGTCGCACACCTCGGTCTTGGATCCCAAGGCGGTGCATTCGCCCCAGCCCTTCGTGGTGCACGTGCTGCCGCCGGGACATGGGCCCTTGTCGAGCGCGCACGCCTTGACCTTGCCGGCGTCGGTCGGCGAACAGCTGCACGAGTTGGTGGTGGGTTTGCAGACCTTGGTCCCGGCGTCGCCCGCCAGTGGTTCGCACGCGTAGCCGCTGGGACAGGAGCTCCCGAGCGGTCCGGTTCGGCACGGAATCAGGCAAAACGGGCCTTCTCCGTCGACGTTCGCGCATGCTCCCCCGAGACATCCCGCATCGCTGCCGCACTTCTTGCACGCCAGGGCATGATCGACGACGCAAACCGGCCCGCTGCCCACGGACACGCACACATACCCCGGCAGACAGTCGGGCTCACAGTGGGTCGAGGCATCGATCGGCCCGGCGTCGGTGCCGATGTGGCCGCCGTCATGAATGGAGCCGTCGACCGACGCATCACCAGCGCTGCCGTTGACCGGATCGTCGTTGTTGGGATCGCTGGTACATGCGGCGCAGAAGACCAGGAACAGAGCGACGACTGAGAGCGCGTGGGCGCGTGTTTCGGTCGCTCTGCGGGGCATCATTTGCGCGATAGCGCGGAACATCATTTCCATTGGATCACCGCCTTGACCGCGCCGTTGCTGCCACCCGTTCCGTTGAGTCCGCCGGATTTTCCGCCGGCGCCACCCGGGCCCCCCTTGCCCGCCGTGACGATCTTGTTTTGGCCCGCGTAGACCTTGTCGAGCGCCGCGACTCCGCCGCCGATTCCGATGCCAACCGATGGTCCGCCGCAGCCTCCACCGCCGCCGCCGCCGTGACCGCCGGGCCCGCCGACGCCGCCTGCACCGCCGGGCATCGCGCACTTGGTTAGCTCGACCGTGAACCCGCCGGGGCCGCCAGGGCCTCCCTTGCCACCGAGCCCGCCAAAGCCGCCGACGCCGCCACCACCGCCCGGCCCGCCGTCACCGGTGACCATGACGTTGGGCACGAGCCCGAGGCCGCCGATCGCGGGGAGCGCGCCGCTGGACGCGTCGATGAAGACCGCGAACGAAGCGCCGCCACCACCGCCGCCCTTGCCGCCCGATCCGCCACATCCACCGGCGCCGCCACCGCCGCCGGAACCGCCGAGATCGGTGTACTTGCTGGGCTCCCACTTGCAGCCGACAGTCTCGATGCCGCCTGCTGCACCACCACCACCGCCGCCGCTACCCGGCGCGCCAAGTCCGCCGCTTTGCCCGACGAACGCGCGCCACGCGCCATTGACGACATGACCGACCCCGGAGCCACAGCCGGCCCCACGTTTACCCGACCCTCCTTTGGCGCCCGGCCAGCCTTTCTTGCCGTCGAAGCTCTTCTTGGCCACCACGCAGTCGTCGCAGCCGTATTTGGCGAACTTGCACTGACT
>CAZLMW010000167.1:0-14147 GCA_964560875.1 uncultured Enterobacteriaceae bacterium | reverse complement strand
GTGTGATCCGGCCGGGAAGCGACAGCTGACCGGCTAAAAGATCACACCCCCGCTGCGGCAGCACGTGGTGCCCCATGCTGCCCCGTCCCGAGTTGCCGAGAACCACAGAAACAGGCGGTTGGGGTAAACGGGGATGCGGATCCAGTGGGAAGGGGGAAGGACCGATCAGGGGAAGGCAGTCTGTCCCCGCTCAGAGACGCCGGGCCGCATCCAACCGGCGCCCAGCAGATCATAAAATGCCTTCCCCTGTTGGGTCCTTCCCCCTTGATCGGGGCGCCGTCTGCCAAGACAAAACCCCAATCCATGGAGACGAGCCCACGCAGTGACGAAAAAACGAGGTACCCCTCCGGGTCAAACCCGGTGCGCGCGGTGCGCGCGTTGTCTACGGGTCCAGCCGGACGAGCTTCCGCCCCTTGCGATCGAGGAAGTAGAGCTTGCTGTCCGGACCGACGTCGATTCCGCCGAGCGCATTCGGCCCGAGCCCCGTGTCGTAGCTGTTCAAGTGGCTACCGAAGGCGCCGATTCCCGCGCCGTCCATGCCGTCACCCGACGCGTCGAACGCGTGGATCTTGCCGGTCCCGGCGTCGCCGACATACAGCACATCGCCGTTGCGCGCGATTCCTGACGGCGCGGTGAAGCCGCCCTTCGGCTTGGTGAGCTGCTGCACTTTCGGTGCCGAATAGCGGTTGAGCGGTCCGTCCTGGAAGAACACGTAGTTTTTGCCGCCAAACAGCGGCGCGCCTTTCGTCGACTGCTTGTCGTTCATGCGGATCACGCGGCCATTGCCGGTGTCGGCGATGTACAGCCAGCCCGACTTCTGGTCGTAGTCCATGTGGCTGGGCACGCCCTGCTTGCGCTTGACGCTGACGCCGTCGTAGCGGCGCTTGACGCCGTCGGAGTGATCGGTGCCACCCGGCTTGTGCGGGACCTTGAAGTCGTACCAATCGATGGTGCCAAGCGCGCCATTGAACACGTAGAACTTGTTCTCGCTCGCCGCGGCCATGCCCATGCAGTACGGCGTGCTGTGCAGCATGTCGCCGTGGACTTGGTGCGCGGAACCGACCTTTGTGTAGTCCTGGTACTGCGCCGGCCAGAGCACCGGTCCCATGAAGAAATTCGGTTTGGCCTTGCCACCGTAGGCGTTGTTGGACTCGCCGCACGTGCCAAACGTCGAGTTGTTGGGCGAGAAGTCGATCGTCATGACGTTCTCAAGGAAGTGCTGGCTGATGTCGTTGATGACCGCCGACGACTGGTTCTTCTTGCCGGGGTTGAACACGACCGTGATGCTGTCGGTCGGCGGGTTGACGATCCAGATCTCGTTGCTCTTGAGCGTGGAGAAGTCGAGGTCCGCGGGGTTGTACAGCTGCTGGTCGAGGATGACCGTCTGCTTGACCGAACCCTTGGTGCCGTCGCCCTTGCCGATCAGCTGACCGGGGGCGAGCCCGCACAGACCGCTGATGCAGTTGTTGTGCTTGCAGTCGGCGTTGACCTTGCACTTCTGATCGGCGACGCACTTGGTCTTGCAGGTGCCGCCGCAGTCGAGGTCGGTTTCGGCGCCGTTGTGAACCTTATCGTCGCAAACCGCAACGGCGCAGAGGTTGTCGGTGCACACACCGCTGACACAATCGGCGGCCTCGTGGCAGGGAGCGGTGTCAGCGGCGAGCCCCTTGGAGCACACGCCGAACACGCAACTGAGACCGGCAGCGCAAACGTCTTCGGCGCAGCACGTCGCGCCTTCTTCTCCGTTGCCGCCACAGGAAACCGCGGCCTGCAGGTTGTGCTCTTCGGCGCCCTGGCTCGCGGAGATGTTCAGCTTGAGCGCGTACGTGCCCTCCGCCGGAAAGACGACGGCGCGCGACAGGTACTCGCCCGGCTTCTCGGTGGCGACCAGCGTCACGGGCGCGACGACGTTGGTGCCCGAGGAACCAGAAACGTTGACGGTGGCGCCGGCGACCGGCCCGGATTTGCTGGCGACTTCAACGCGCAGCTGCACGGGTTTTTCGGTCACAGGCCGGTTCGGGTTGAAGTACACGGTCGCCGTGTAGCTGGGCTCGACAGACTCCGTGCCGCAAGCGGCGGCGAAAAGAGCGATGAGACCGACGGCGACTGGCGCGGCTACGCGCGTGTTCGAGATGGCCATGTTTTCCTCGTCGGGCGATGCGGGCGCCGTTATGGCCGCTTCTCCGCTTCCTCGCCGGTTGGATTCTGGTTTGAATTCAGCGTCTTGGTTGCCAACAGGGAGATATACTGGGGACCGTGCTCCCGCTGCTGAGCGGGCCAACTATAGCGTATCGTCGGCGCCGCGGGAGATTCGCTGCACCAAAACACACGATTTTCGCGCCGCAATCCGTTTGCATGGATGAAAAAAAAGCCCACCGCTTGCGGTGAAACGCCGGCTTGGAGTCCTATACTTCATGGTTATGCAGCACAACACACACAACTTCGTACGCGGTCCATGGATGGTCGCGCCGCTGGTCACAATGGTCGTCCTGGCGGCGGCAGCCGGGTCGGTTTTCGCACAGGGCGCCCCGACGACGGCCGAGCCGGCCAACGAACCTCCGGTGATGCAACCGCCGGCAGCTATCCCGCTGCACGACCGCGACATCCCACGCGTCGAACTCGCCGCCACTGGGCAGATCTACGCGAGCTTTCCCGGTTCGATGACCGACGAAGGGTTCGCGCTGACGGTGGCGCCGACCCTGTGGCTCAGCAAGCGGTGGCGGTTTTTCCAGTGGGTGGCCGATGGCTTTGTCCAGGCCGGCTTCGGGATGCGGTCGGCCCACGTGCACACGGTCTTTGGCGCGCGGTTTGGCGGAAACCTCTTTCTCGGCCCCGTATTCGGGCTCGAGCTACGAGTCGGCGCGGCTGGAGTCGCCCAGCTCGGCAAACACACCGTCGGCGGCGCCGCGATGGCCGGCTCGGGCGCCTACGTCTTCCGGTTCTGGGACGACGACCGCCGCCGCATCAAGCTGACGATGCTGTTTCACGCGGGCGGCTTTTTCGCTGACGATCCGGGCAACGATCTGGGCAGCAACGCAATCGGCATGGGCCTCGGCCTCGCGTACGAGATGCCGCTGTAGCAGACTGCGGACCTTCTCGTTTGCACGCAGTCTGCACAACCGGACACCGATATGACGCAGTACCCCAGATGGACCGCTCTCCTTTGCGCCTCGTTGCTCAGCTTCGCTCCGGCGTGCAGCAGCGACGACGCGGCCGATGACGACAATCCTGCAGCAGACGCGGGTTCAACGGACGGTGGCAGCGACGCCTCGTCGGGCGCTGATGCAACTTCAGCGGACACGGCCGGTCCGCCCCCCGGGAACGCCACATTTGGCGCGCGCGGCAGCGTCCACCAGGTGTTCGTCATCCACGCCTTGCCACAGCAAAACCTCGACCTGCGCGACGCGGACGGCAAATCCCTCGCCAAAGCGGTGGCCGACAAGCTCGGCAGTCACGTGTTCCGCAAGGTCCCCGCCGCCAAGAACTATCGCGTCCACGACGCCGACAAGCCCGGCACCTACTCCAACGCGGTCGACGTGCTCACGATCGAGACCAGCAAACCCAAGCAGTCGTTTTACGACAAACAGGTCATCAAACCCGGCACCGGCTACATCACCACGCGCGACGGCACGACGCTGTCCTACTTCGCGACCCTGCCCGGACCGCTCGACAAGGGCCCCTATCCCACGATCATCAACTACTCGGGCTACAGCCCATCGCGCCCCGGTCAGCCGGTTGTTCCCAAGGGCCAGGAGTCGTTGTGCGACGCGGTCCCCGTGCTCTGCAACGCGCCGTCGGACGCCACAGCCATGATCGCGGCGGTCGCCGGATACGCCACCGTCAGTGTGAACATCCGCGGCACCGGCTGCTCGGGCGGGGCCTACGACTATTTCGAGACCATGCAGCTGCTCGATGGCTACGACGTGGTGGAAACGGTCGCGGCGCAGCCATGGGTCAAGGGCCACAAGGTCGGCATGACGGGCCTCTCCTATCCGGGCATCACGCAGCTCTTCGTCGCGCGAATGAACCCGCCGGGCCTCGCCGCGATCACGCCGCTGTCGGTCATCGGCAACACGGTCACCACGCTCGTCCCCGGCGGCATCTTGAACAACGGGTTTGCGCTCAATTGGATCAACAATGTGCTGAAGAAAGCGGCGCCGTATGGCCAGGGTTGGGAGAAGAAGAAGGTCGACGCCGGCGACAAGATCTGCGCGGAAAACCAGCTGCTTCACGACCAGCGCGTCAACAACGTCGAACAGGCCAAGGACAGCACCTACTACAATCCGGCGATCATCGACCCGCTCAACCCGACGCTGTGGGTCAAGGACATCAAGGTGCCCGTGTTTCTCGCCGGGGCGTGGCAGGACGAACAGACCGGCCCCTTCTTCGTGGAGCTTCTCGATCGCTTCAAGGGCGCGCCGAATCGGCGGTTCATGCTCTACAACGGGCTGCACTCCGACGGTTTCGCGCCGCAGGTGTTGATCGAGTGGAAGGCATTTCTGGACATCTACGTGGCCGAACAAAAGCCGACCATGCCTGGCTTCATGACCGCGCTCGTACCGCAGTTGACGACGTCGATCTTCGGCAAATCCATGAGCTTTCCGCCCGACCGTTGGAAGAAGGTCAAGGACCACAAGGCGGCCAAGGCCCAGTGGGAAGCTGAGCCCGAGGTGCAGGCCGTCTTCGAAAACGGCGCGGTCGACCCGGTTGGGACACCCAAGGGCGCGTTCACGTTGCCGTTTGCGAAGTGGCCGCCCGCCAAGACCAAGGCGACGCGCTGGTATTTCCACGAGGACGGCGCGCTGGCGGACATCCCGTCCGAAGCGACAGAGGGATCGGCCTCGTCATTCAAGCTCGATCCCGACGCAGGTCTGCGCGGACTCAAGGTCTCCGGCGGCTTGTGGAAGGCTACGCCCAAGTACAGCTGGCGGCGCATCAAGCCCGAGTACGAGGTGGCCTTCGTAACCCCACCGATGACCGAAGACGTCGTCATGCTCGGCACAGGCAGCGTCGACTTGTGGCTGCGCAGCGCGGGCAAGGACATCAAGGACGCGGACGTCGAGGTCAACCTGAGCGAGGTCCGCACCGACGGCAAAGAGCGATATGTGCAGAGCGGCTGGCTGCGCGCGAGCTTCCGCAAGCTGAGCAAGGACGCAACCGAGTTGTGGCCGACGCCCTCGCTGCTCAAGGAGAGCATCACCCCGCTTGAGCCAGGCAAATGGGCGAAGCTGCGCGTGGCGATCCCGGGTTTCGGCCACGTCTTCCGCAAGGGCTCGCAGATCCGCATCGCCATCGACACACCGGGAGACAGCCGCGTGGATTGGCGGTTTGAGCTTGTGAAGTTTGCCGGCGACGCGAGCTATGACATCGGGCACAGCAAACAATACGGCTCCAGCATCGTCTTGCCGGTCATCGAAGGCGCCGCGGTGCCTGCGTCGGCCAAGTTGCCGCCCTGCCCGTCTCTGCGCGGCCAGCAATGCCGGACCTACAAGCCGCACAAGAACACGCCGGCCGCCCCGTGAGGACCGGGCGCCCCGCGGGCGCGAATTCGACGCTTTTTGAGAGGCAAAATGCCGTTTGCGGGCTCGTAGGGGCCCCAGGACGCGTCCGAAGGCCGTGAAGCTATATCAGTGGGTTAACCGGCGATCGGCCCGTAGAGCGGCCTGTAGGCCAAGATTCGCGTCGACTGCCCGCGCCATCGGAGGCGACGCAACGGCCGACAATTTCACTTCTCGACGCGCTGGCCGTGCTCGAGCTTGTCGTATTCCTTGCCGGTGCCGAGCAAGTGGTCGAGCACTCCGAAAGTTCCAAACGCCTCGACGTACCGGAAATGGTGCCAGTCGTGGTGTACGGGTGAGCTGATCCACGGGATCGCAAAGCCGCAGTGATGGGCGACGAACGTGAACGTGCCCAGCGCCGCGTAGACGTAGATCGTGAATAGCGACGGGGCGAGGATGATGACGCCGACGGCCATCGTCCCGAAGTTGCCGATGATGAACTCGACCGGGTGGGCATATTCGGCGGCCAACGCCGTGCTGGTGCGAAACTCATGATGGACGGCGTGCACCCGCCTCATCCACCACGGCCGATGCAGGAATCGGTGACTGGCGTAGAACCAGGCGGCGCTGATGACGGTCAGCCCGGCCATCATGCCGAGGAATCGCAGCGGACTGGGCAAGGTCGCGGCCCGTTCCCAGCCACGTAGGACGAGCAGCTGCCAGATGCCAGCGAGGATAAGCGGGGTCCAGAAGAGCTGGTTGGCGGCGAGGTTGCGGACCACCTTTTCGCGCGGGGGCTGTTTCTTGATGTCGGTCTGGATCCGATGGCGGGCGATCCACGCAGGGCCGCCGGTGCGGTCGACGTAGGCGCACATCGCGACAAACGCCCAGAAGATCACCGCGTGCAGGACGAAAACAACGCCGGTGAACTTGAACCACGCGGGCATCGCCGCGACCCAGGACGCCCAGAGCGGCGGGAATTCCGGCCACAGCAACAGCAACACAGCGGCCCCGACCGCACCAAGGCTCAGCGCGTTCTGCGTCAGCGGAGGGCGGGTATAGACAAAAGCCATCGGCAGCACTGTAGCGCGGTTGCCGGTGTATCGTCGCGGGGATCAATATGGACACTTTCCGTAGTCGGCTTTCGGGCAAGCGGACAGGACAACGACCGCAGTGGCCAGCCAGCCCAAGACGGCGCGCCAGGGGAGTGTCACGGAGAGGCCTCGGGCAGCGCCATCCAGTCGATGCGCGCGAGTTTGGCCATCATGCGCTCTTGGTTGTAGCCGTCGATCCGGCCCTTGATCTCGTTGTAGAGCGCCGCGTACTCGTCGGCGGGCAGCGACGTGAGGTTGACCTGCGGCGCGCGAAAATCGATCGAGTCGGGCACTGCGACGTGGCCGCGGGAGTCCGCGGAGGCCATATCCCATAGCTCGGTTCCGGGCAGCGGTGTCGCCGAAAAGAGGCTGACGGCGTCGAGATCGAGCTGCGTCGCGAAGTCGGCGGTTTGGCGCATCAGCGCGGCGTCCTGCCACGGAAACCCGACCATGAAGAAGCCGGAAGTGCGGATGTCTCGGGCGCGCACCATGGCCACAGCGTCGCGGATGGTCTGCAACGGCATCTGTTTGCGGATGAGCTTGAGGGACCGGGCGTCACCGGACTCGATGCCGAAGAAGACCTGGTGCAAGCCTGCGGCAACCAACGCGTCGAGCAGCTCGGGGTCGAGGCGGTCGGCGCGGGTTTGAATGCAAAATGGGATGACCAGGCCGCGATCGACGAGCTCGGCGCAGAGGGCCAGCGTGCGTTTGCGATGCAGGGTGAAAACGCTGTCGTGAAAGAAGAGGTAGTCGATGCCGAAGCGGTCGCGCAGGGCCTGGATTTCGTCGGCGACGTTGGCCGGTGATCGATAGCGGGTGCGGGTGTCGTCCAGCGATGGGACGGCGCAGTAGATGCACTTGTACGGGCACCCGCGCAGCGTCACGACCGCCTGGTACAGCCCTTCGCCGATGTCGTCCGGCCAGACGAAGCCGTCGCGTTTGGGGAAAGCGATGGTGTCCAGATCGCGGATGACCGGACGCGGTGGCGCGGCCTTGATGTCGCCGTCGACGCGGTAATAGAGGCCCGCGATGGCGGCGGGGTCGCGGATGTGAGGGCCGTCGAGACCTTCGATGATGGCGCGCATGGCGGCTTCGCCTTCACCACGGACCACGTAGTCGATTGCGGGTGCGTCGCGCAACGCGTGTTCGGGCAAGGTCGATGCGTGCACGCCGCCGAGCACGATGGGGATGTCGGGCCAGCGCTTCTTGATGTGGGCAGCAAAGACAGCGGCGGTCGGAAAGGTTGCGGTTACGGCGGTGAAGGCGACGACATCGGGCGCTTCGTCGGCGACGGTGGCAAGCAGCTCGGCCCAGGGATCGTCGCCGATGTACGGGCGGGTATCGGGCAACAAGAAGCGCACGTCCGCGATGTCGTCGATGGCCGCGCCGACGTACGCGAGCCCGAGCGGTTGGACCTGTCGGGTGTGGCCAAGTCCGCGCAGAAAGAGCTCGGGCGGGTCGATGAGCAGGACTTTCATAATCGCGGACGCCTACTGCATGACGCGCGGCGCGCGCAGGTAACTGAGGCCGAACCAAGCCGCGTCATCGAGGTGCAGGGCGAGCCCGATCCCTTCGAGCCAGCGCGGGTGGCGTTGTCCGGCCCGACGCCAGCGGTCGGCCATGCGTCGTGACACGGTGGCCGCAATCTCCCGGAGATCGGATGGTGAATCGGATACGACAGCGCGCCAACCGCTGCCGAGGGCGCCCGGGTCAAACGCGGCGATGGCGGCGACGGCGGTGGCCACGGCGCGGCGGGCGTGCCAGGACGCGGCAACGGACCAAACGGCGCCTGGATCGACCTCAACCGCTCGCAGCCAGGCCGCTGCATCGGCGATGTGGCGGAGGTCGGTGAACAGCTCCTCGACGAGATGGACGAGCAGGAACGCGGTGTGGTCGACGTCGCATGGCACGAGGCGCCCGTCGTCGCCTTGCCCTGGCCCGTTGCGGATGGCGCGCTCGAACAGGCGCTCGTTGACTGCGGGGGACGCGAAGGGGGCGAAACGATACGGACAGACGATGGTTCGGTGCACTTCGACAATGCCGGGGCCGTCGGGCTCGCGCATGCCGATGTCGTGGCCCGACCGGGACGTCCACGTGCGGGTGAATCCCCGCTCGCCGAGGCCCGACATCACCGTGGCCATGCAGCCCGGGCGCGCGACGATGTCGACGTCAACTTGCGGGCGCAGAACACCCTTGGGGTACGCGCGTGACTCGACAACGGCCCCCTTGATGAGCATCGCGTCGGGCCGCTTACCTGTGATCAGCGGTTGCAGACGCCGCAGCAACACGTCCGAAGCCAGCGTGCGCATCGCGAGGGTCTTGGCCCCCTGTCGGAGAGTTCGTCTTGCCGCCGCTGGCGCTTCGATCCGCGCGGCGTCGATGTTGGAGAGCACCCAGGAAGCGACGCGCTGATGCACGGCCCTGCCCGCCAAGCGTTTCCACGAGACAGCATCGAGTCGCGCGCATACATCGCGCGCGCGCCGAGCCACGTCGTCGGGAAACAGCGGTCGTGCCAACAGGCCGATGGCGACGGTGGCAGGGTCGGTGGTGGAGGGTGCGGCGAACACGGCGCCAATTTAGCAGACCCGCGCGCTTGCGGGGATCGGCGCGGTCACCAAGCATGCAGCGATGCTTGAACACAGCCGGTTTGGGATGCTGCTCTTGAGCATTGGAACGCTCGGCATGGTGATCGCGGGCGTGGCGATGGCGGTGACCTGGTCGGGGATTCCAACCTGGGCGCGATGGCTTGTTGGCGGCGGCTGTGGCGTCGGTCTTATCGCGGTGGCAATCGTCGCGGTGCGCAAGCTGCTGGGTCATCCCCCCGGCGGACAAGTCGGTCCCGTGCTCGAAGACGAGGCCCTGCGTGACGACCTCCCGACCCTGGTGGATCTCGACGATGCCAGGTGATGTGGCCGCCCCACCTCGAAAAGCCCAACGGCGAGACGCCGGCTGGTTGGTCATCGCGACAAGTCTCGGCGCGATGACCCTCGTCGCGGGGCTGGTCCGCTACGCCCAAACCGTGGCCCACCACGTCGCCGACGACTTCACGTGGCTGCGGCATGCCAGGTCTTTGCCGGATGCGTGGCTGGTCGGCTCGCCGTTTGGGCACTATCGGCCGCTCTTTGCGACGTGGCTGTGGCTGTTGCGGCAGGCCGGCGTCGACACGCCAACGGGTCTCACGGTCGCGGGCGTGGTGCTCGGCGTCTGCGGTTCGGCTGCGGTTGGCGCCGTCGTTGCAACTCGGCTCGGGCGCGGGTGGGGCGTCTTCGCGAGCGGGCTTGCCCTGCTGGTCCCGATTCATCACGAGGCGATGTTGTGGACGTCCGCGCAGGCCGACGGACTCGCCTTGCTCCTTGTCAGCGTGGCGCTGCTCGTCGCGATGCGACCCGTCCTCGGTGTGCGGTCGCTTGCGGCGCTGGCGTTCATCTCCGCAGCCGCCATGTTCGCCAAAGAGTCGGCCATCGTGACACCGCTGCTCACGCTCGCGATCGCCGGACGAAAGGGATCATGGCGGCCCACCGCAGCGTCAGCGCTCGGTGTCGTTGCCGCGCTCTGTTGTGGCTGGTGGATCGGCGGTGGCAGCCGCACCGGATCGCTTCTCGTACGCCTCGACGCTCTATCTTGGGTGTCCATGGTGTCCGTCCCTGCCCGGCTCGCGTGGCCCGGCTCGCTCCCCGCGGCGTGGCGCAGTGGCGTCTTCGAAGCGGTCGTCGCGAGCGGCAGCATCGCCTGCCTTCTTGAACTCGGGCTGGCCTTCTTCGCCGCGGTCCGTTCGTCGTGGTCACGCCGCGGCATGCCCGATTCCGCCGTGCCCGACGCCGCTCTGCCCGACGCCGCTCTGCCCGTCGCCACTCTGCCCGACGCCGCACCGCCCCACTCCGGGCTGCCATTGGCGCGCCTCGGGACGGTGATGGTGGCTCTCGGTGTGCCCGCATGGGCGTTGGTCGGCCACCCGCGCGTGCTGACCGTCGCTGGGGCCGGCGTCGCGATCGTCGTCTCGTTTACCCTCGCAGGGAGCCCGAAGCAGTGGCCGCGTGTCCTGACCGCGGCGCTCGTCGTGGCGTGGCTGCTCGCGTGGACAGGCCTGGTACGCGACTGGCAAAGCCGCAACGCGATCGACGCCCGTGTCATCGGCGAAGTCGTGATGCTGGATGCGGCGACCGGCGACAACGAGCGCATCGTCACATTCGGCGGGCCCACGTCCCACCGCGGCCTGCCGATGACGTCCATCTCATCGCAGCGCGACTGCTCCTCGGCGTTCGCACCAACCAGCTCGCCCTGCCCCGTCGCCGTAACTCGTGAACGAACGCGCGTGACCGCGGAGGTGAAGCCCCCGTGTCGGTTCCGCTACCGATTCGCGGCCAAACCACCCCGTCACCATCGATGGCTGAGCCAAGACGCCAACGGCTGGGTAACCGGCCTGAGCTGGGCGGGACCGCGGTCGATGAACCGCTGCACGGGCCTGAACGTACTGCGCTGGGACGGCGCGACGCTGGTCCCCGTCCTGTAGGCTGGGGGTCTGAATATGCGATGCGGTTCGCAGGATGCCGCGCGGACCGGGCTGACCCCGGCCGTGGAGACGAAGGTGCCGAGACCTCAGACGCCCACGCGTCTCGTCTGCTGGGCCCAGGTGTTGGTCGACCGGCTTTGGTGCGCAAGGCTGGGTGGGCAAGACTTGAACCGCCATTGTTGCTGCTGTTGTCCTGCCAACTGGGATTGTTGGTGACGCGGCCGGTCGCCGTCAGTGTGAGCACCGCCGCGGCCGCCATTGTGAGCGCGGGAAGCGCCCTGTTCGGGTCTCGGCTCGTGGTCGCGTGTTTCATCTCGGTCTCCCCAGCGGCGTGAGCCCATCATGGGCGGCCGATGTCACCGTCGATTCAATGGCGCGTGAAACCCGTGGGAAAGGCGCCGGGATGCGTTGGGCGACAACCGTTTGGAATCCGCCTGGCGAGAGGAGGCGCTCGGCCTGCTTGGACGGTGCCTGCTTGGACGGTGCCTGCTTGGACGGTGCCTGCTTGGACGGTGCCTGCTTGAACGGCGTCTGCTTGGACGGTGCCTGCTTGGACGGTGCCTGCCTGGACGGGTTCAGCGCGGCAGCGGCTCGCTCGGCGCAAAGGTGTGCGTGTAGATCCCGTCGATCCCCTGCCCTAAACGTCGCCGCGCAATCTCAATCGTGTCGATCGGATGCGCGAACGTGACGAGGTCGCCCGGCAGCTCACCGGAAAACGCGTTGAGGCGATTGGGGTTGAGCGTCACCGCGCGGACACCGTGACGACGTGCGGAAGCGACGATCTCGGCGACCGACAGGCGCGACCGATACGCTGTGAAGATGGCGCCTGCGAACACGTCGGCGTGCCGAACCTGGGCCACCTGCGGGAACCGATAGACCTGCGGGATGAATTGGCGACCGACCCCTGCCACACGCACGGCGTTGATGATCCGGGCGTAGCTGCGCGCAAATCGGTTCTTCACGTCGAGCACGAACCTGGCCCGCGGGTGCGCGCGAGCGAAGGTGATCAACGTGTCCAGCGTGCAGCGGCGACCGGGGGGCACACCGCTGCGGTAGTCGGCCACGGTCAGCGGTCGCCTTGGGTACTCGGCGTGAATGCAGACGAGGTGCCCGTCGGTGGTCAGCTGCAGGTCGACCTCGAGCAGGCGATAGCCCTCCTGCCACGATGCTGCGAGCGCGCCAGGACTGTTTTCGGTGTCCTTGTCCGCGCCGCCGAGCCGATGAGCGATGCGCAGGGGGCGCTTGCCGGCGAGCCAGTCGTACGCGTCCGAAGCGGGTCTGGGCAGGTCGACGTCGTGGGTGTCGGCGGGCCGGTATCGGTCGCGGCGCCGGCTGGCGTGGGGGTGTACGCAGCGAGCCCGGCCTTCCTTGCACCGCCAGGGTGTCAAATGCTGCACCTCGGCACCCGGCGAGTCCCAGCGGCGCACGCGATGGGCGTCGACACGTTTGGCGACCGCAGCGAGCTGTTGTGCGAGGTCGGGGGTCAGCGGCAACGCGACCCGTTCAAGCGGGTCGGTCGCGAGGTCGAACCGCCACGCTGCACCGAGCTCGGGAGAATCGACGACCTTCGTGTTGCCAACGACGAATCCGCGGCACCGCCAAGGCGAAAAACACGCGAATGCTCGCGGTGAGTCGCTTCGGAATCCGGGGTCCAGCAGGTCGGCGGCGACCGCCTCGTCGAGCGCTCCGGGCGCGACCCGATGTCCGAGCAATGGGGCGATGGTCGGCACAACGTCAGCCACGCTCGCATTCGCACGAACAACCCGCCGAGCGACGCCGGGTCCCGCCACAACAAACGGCACGCGCAGCCCCTCTTCATAGAAGTTGTTGTCGTGTTGACGCACGCCGCGGTCGCCAAAGCCCTCCCCATGGTCTCCGATCACGACGATGACGGTGCTGGCGAGACGTCCGTCCGCTCGCAAGGCCTCGACGACATTTCCGATGACGGCGTCTTGCCGCTCGACCAGCGCCCGATAGCGCGCCCGCGGAGTTGTGAGCGTCGCCGCAAAGGGAAGCGTGGTGATGGCGGCGGGCAAGGCATAGGGATGATGCGTGGCCGACGTCAAGACAGCGGCGAAGAACGGTTTTGTTGCTGGCGTGTCGCGCAGGAAGGCGACGAACGGCTCGTGGACCCGCGCGTCGTCCGAAGCGAGGTAGCCCAGTCTCTTACGGCCCACGTCCTCGCGCGCATCGAAACGCGAAAACCCGAGCTTGGCGACCAGCCGCGGCCGCTGCTCAAAGGTCCCATCAGCGCTCTGCACAAACGCCGTCGCATAGCCACGCGCGGAAAGGGCTGCGGGTAGACATTGCGGGTCGATGGCCTTGGAGACCTCGAGCGCCCCGGCGTGAACCGTTGGAAGCCGACCGCAGAAGATGGCGAACAGCGCCTTGGTTGTGTGCGGAATGAGGGCGCGCGTGCTGTCGATGACGGTGCCGCGCCGCGCGAGCCTGGCGAGGTGGGGAGTTGCGGCTTTGGCGTCGGGAGCCAGCGAGGTGTGGTCCCAGCGCGTCGATTCCAACACGATGACAACCGCGTTTCGGGTGTGCATGGGCGACGCACCAGGGCGGTGTTCGGCGAGCTTGTTCGGACTGGCGGCCAGCAGCGGGGTGCGCTCGATGCCGCGAAACGTCGTCGGCGCCAAGGCGTAGCGGGCCGACCGGTAGATGCGCAGCGGCCAGGTTTGACCGAGGGCCCGCACCTGCAGATTCGCGCTGGCCGCGCCGGGAGGGTGGGGTGTGAAGATGCTGATCCCGACGACCACGACCGCAAGTCCGACGACGACGGTCCGAGGCAACGATCGCGGCGTGCCCATCACGCGCCCGACACCGAGCCAGGCCGCGACGGGAGCCACCGTGATCGCAGCAATGACACCCGGCGCACCGAGGATGCGCTCGATCGACAAACTCGCCCGAAGTAGTCGCGGCAGGTCCGCGGCCTGGTCACGCGCATAGAGGAGCAGCTGCCAGTGAACCTGCTCGCCAAGCTCGAGCAAGACCGCCGCGTTGACCGCCGATCCGAGCGCCGCGCCCCAGGCTATCAGCGCG
>CAZLMW010000166.1:0-14576 GCA_964560875.1 uncultured Enterobacteriaceae bacterium | reverse complement strand
GGCGGTGGACCTGCTCGACCGCGCGGCTGCGCTGACGTGGCGGCTTTGGACCGGCGCAAAGACAACGCGTTTGCCCATCGCTTCCGCTGGCGCGACCGGGGCTCCCTGGCGACCGAACAAGCGCGCAACGCTTGATGCCTCGGTGTGAACGAATGCGTCGTCTGACTGCGGTTGCCGGCTTGACCACGCTCGCGGCGTTGCTGGGCGCCTGCGGCTCTGCCAGCCCGTCCGAGCCGTCGGCGACCGACGTCGCGGGCAATCCGTACGACGATGGGCAGGTTGCCGATGCCCATACGGACGGCGCGATCCAGGACGCAGACGCTGACATTGCCGACGCAGGGAACGGCGACGCAGGGAACGGCGAACCAGCGGACGCCGCCGATCTGGGCGATGCTCTCGCCCCGGGCGCGTGCCCGATTCCCGTCTTCGAGGTGCTCGGTTCGAAACCGAAAACGGCTCCGGTTGTCATCAACCTGTCCGCGCTCGGGTCCAAGAGCGCAACCGGGACCATCGCCAGCTACGCGTGGACCGTGAAGGGCCCTGCAGGCATGTGTCCGCAATACGGCGAGCACCCGAAGCTCCCAACCCCTTCCTTCACCGCGGCGCGGGTGGGTGACTACGAATTCTGCCTCGAGGTCGTCGACAGCGCCAGGACGAAGTCCTGCAAGAACACCTGCAAGACCGTCACGGTGAGCCCCAACAACGGCATTCACGTCGAGCTCACGTGGCAGAGCCCCCTTGTCCCCGATCTTTGCGATGGAAGCTTTGCCATGGACCTCGACCTGCACTTCGCGCATCCGCTGGCCCTGGGACCCGATATCGATTGTGACAAGCAGCCCGACCCCTGGTTTTCCAACCCATTCGACGTGTTTTGGTTCAATCCGAAACCCAAGTGGGGCTCACCGACGCCGGGCACCAACGACGATCCGCTGCTCACCCCCGACGCGACCGGCAGGCACGGCGAGGTGCTCACGCTGCCCCCTCCGCCAACCATCCAGACCAAACCCCTCGTCTATCGAATAGGCGTGCACGCGTGGAATCTGAAGGGCTCCCAAGAGGCCCGCGCTACCGTGAAAACGTGGGTCCAGGGCAAACTCATCCACACCGCGGCCGCCGTTCCCCTCCACGAGCTCGACATGTGGAATGTGGGGCGCGTGCATTGGCCGAGCAAAACCATCAACGGCAAGCAAGTCGCCATGGAGCCGTGCCACCAATCCAAGGCGCCCTGCCAAGGCGGCAAACAATGGCTCGCGGCGGGCGACCGCTGCATCACACAGTGCTACGTGAACCCGGCGTTTGCGGCGACGCAGTCGGGCGGTGATCCGAAGAAGTGCAAGGTGAAGCCCTAGGCGCCCGAGTGTAGGCCCGGCGGCGTGCCTTGGTTGCAGGCCGCAGGGTCGGCTGACGGACACCGCGTCGGGCACGGCGTCGGTGTCGGCCCCGGCCACGGACTCCGAAGGCGTCGCGGCGCCAGACGTGGACGTCTCAGGTACGTCCTTTTTCCCCTTTCGGGCGAAACCATGTGCCACGCGCAAATAATTTCAGTTAGTTGCGAGAGTAAAAGGAATAAGGACGTACCTGAGAATGCTACGCTGGGTCAGCGCCGGAGGAAGGAGGCGTCTCGCGACGCCGCACTCGCTCGGTTCGGGTCGTAGCATCGCGGCTGGCGCCTCGATGCGCTCCGATTCCGTGACGGTGGCCGGAGCCGCAGCCGTGTCCGTCGCGGTCGCCGTGCTGCACGAGGCGCGCCGTTGGAAGATCCGGTCGCGGAGACGGTTTTCGGCTTCGGGGACGGGTTCGGCCACCGTCACGGAAACCAAACAGACCGACGCGCCAGCGGCGGGCTTGTGCGCAGAAAGCGGAAGGTGCGAGCCGGAGGCTCTCCGTACTCAGCAACGTAGCAGCCACAGAAACAGCATCGAGGGGCCAGCAGCGTGCTGCGACCCCAAGCACGCCGCCGAGACGGCCATCCGGCTACGTCGGGCCGGTCCAACGCCGCCAGGTCGGCACAGCCGCGCGGTCGAGCAGGTCCACCGCGTCGCGCCCGCGGGCGTGGTCGACAGCGTTGAGCCGCACCGCGCGCCTCCAACCCCCACGGCCAAGGCGCAGTAGATGAGTGACGAACACTGTGATCGTCGATCTCCGCCGTCTCATGAGCGTGATCCCTAAAAGTACAGTGCTATACTTTTGGGTCATGCGTTTGCGACAGATGCCATCTTTCGTCACGCGGTTGTTTGAGCCGCAGACTCCTACGCGATCGCGAGGAGGAGCTTGTTGATCGACCGGATCTCGTCGCGCAGCTCGGCGGCCTTTTCGAATTCGAGCGCCTTGGCGGCTTTGGCCATCTCTTCGCGCAACCGCTTCAGTTTCTTCTCGAGGGCGGCGACGTCCAGGTCTTCGCCGGTTGCGTCTTTTTCGGCCTCGACGGCGTCGACGGCGAGCGCTTCGACCCCGCGGATCTGTTTGACGATCTGCTGGGGCACGATGTTGTTGTCCGTATTGTGTTGCGCTTGGATTGCGCGGCGTCGGCCCGTTTCGTCGATCGCCTGGGCCATCGATTTGGTGATGCGATCGGCGTACATCAGGACCTTGCCGTGCACATTGCGCGCCGCCCGACCGATCGTCTGGATGAGCGAGCGACGGGCGCGCAGAAACCCTTCTTTGTCCGCATCGAGGATCGCCACGAGCGACACCTCGGGCAGGTCGAGGCCCTCCCGCAGCAGGTTGATGCCGACAAGCACGTCGAAATCCCCCGATCGGAGCCCGCGCAGCAGCTCGACGCGTTCGAGCGTGTCGATGTCCGAGTGCATGTAGCGCACCCGCACACCGAGATCCGCGTAATATTCCGAGAGGTTTTCGGCCATCCGTTTGGTGAGGGTCGTGACCAGGACGCGCTCGTTCTTCTCCGCTCGGATGCGGATCTCGCCGAGCAGATCGTCGACCTGGCTGCCGACGGGGCGGACCTCGATTTCCGGGTCGAGCAAGCCGGTGGGCCGGACGACCTGTTCGACGATCACGCCGCTGGTCTGGTCAAGCTCCCAGTCGCCCGGCGTCGCCGAGATGTACAGCGTTTGGCCGACCCGTTCGCGAAACTCGTCAAACTTCAGCGGGCGGTTGTCCATCGCCGACGGCAGCCGGAATCCGTGGGAAACCAACGTCTCTTTGCGGGCGCGATCGCCGCGGAACATCGCACCGAGCTGCGGGACGGTGACGTGGGACTCGTCGATGACGGTCAGCATGTCGTCGGGAAAATAATTGATGAGCGTCGGCGGAGGTTCGCCGGGGAGGTGCCCGGTCAGGTGGCGGGAGTAGTTTTCGATGCCGCGACACGTGCCCCGGCTTTGCAGGTTCTCGAGGTCGAAGAGGGTGCGTTGTTCAAGTCGCTGGGCTTCGAGGAGCTTGCCTTCGTCGCGGAGTCGGTTGAGGTGTTCGAAGAGCTCAGCGCGAATCGTCTGCATCGCCTGGCTGACCACGTCGGCGGACGTCACAAAGTGGCTGCCGGGGTAGATGGCGATCATGTCCAGGTCGGCCGTCACAACACCGCGCAGGGGATCGATTCGCTGGATCGACTCGATCTCGTCGCCCCATAGCGAAATCCGATAGGCGCGATCTTCGGCGTACGATGGCTGCAGCTCGATGACGTCGCCGCGCACCCGAAACGTGCCGCGGGATAGCTCGTAGTCGTTGCGGTCGTACTGCATGTCGACGAGGCGGTGAAGGAGCTTGCGATGGTCGTAGCGATCGCCCACCTGGACCGGCAGCCGCATCGACATGTATTCCTTCGGCGCGCCCATTCCGTAGATGCACGACACAGAGGCCACAATGATGACGTCGCGACGCTCGAGCAGCGAGTACGTGGCGCTGTGCCGCATCCGGTCGATCTCTTCGTTGATGAGCGAGTCTTTTTCGATGTACGTATCGCTCGACGGGATATAGGCCTCGGGCTGGTAGTAGTCGTAATAGCTGACGAAATACTCGACGGCGTTGTCGGGGAAGAAGTCCTTGAACTCGCCGTGAAGCTGGGCCGCGAGCGTCTTGTTGGGCGCCAGCACGAGCGTCGGCCGCTGCAGCTTCTCGATGACGTTGGCGACCGTGAATGTCTTGCCGGAGCCGGTCACGCCCAGCAGGACCTGGTGCTCTTCGTCGCGACCGATGCCAGCGACCAATTCTTCGATCGCTTGCGGCTGGTCACCGGTGGGCTGAAACGGCGCCTGAAGTCGAAACCTTTGCATGTGCCACCTCCCCAGCGCTTATGGCCAATCGCCTGCCCGGTCGCAAGCGTGGATTGGCCTGCCGGCCACGATGAGGGCGGGGTCGAAATGACGCGGAATTGTGTCGGCGTCCCGCCCGGGATTGACCGTCGGGCTTACACCCTCTAGGCTCGCTCTGTCTGTTCTGACCACTGTGCGGGTGACCCTTCCCGTCCGTTTCAGCCATACCCAAGTCGGGGGTGTCTGCGATCGGTCCTCACCCTTTTGGAGACACAGCATGACTGCGACCTGGAAACGTTTCGTGGTGGTTGCCACCACAATGGCCTTCGTCCTTGGTGCTTGGGGCTGCGGCAAAAAAGCCGAAAGCAAAGCTGAAGCAAAAGCTCCCGAAGCCAAGAAGGAAGAAGCCAAGAAAGAAGAACCCAAGAAGGAAGAGGCCAAACCCGCTGCGGCCGAAGCGAAGAAGGAGGAGGCCAAGCCTGCTGCTGAAGGCGAGAAGAAGGCCGAGGGTGAAGCCGCTGCAAAGCCGGCTGAAGGTGCCGCTCCCGCCGCACCCGCCGCCGCCGCTGAAGGTGCTGCGCCCGCCGCTGCGCCTGCCGCCGCCGAAGGTGCTGCACCCGCCGCCGCTCCTGCTGCAGCGCCCGCCGCTGCGCCTGCTGGCGACAAGCCGGCTGAACCCGCCGCCAAATAGGCCGGTTCCTCGTCGAGCGTCGAAGCTCGATAACCAAACAGCGACAGGGTCGATGGCTTCGCGCCGTCGGCCCTGTCGTGCTTTTGCGGCGCGGGTCACGCCAATGTCGACCATGTTGACGTTTGGCGCCCTGTGATCTACCCCAGCGCAGCCGCCCCATGACCCGCGGCGACCCAAGGAGAAGACATGTCTATCGTTTCATCGCGCACGCTCGCCCTCATCGCCGCGCTCGCGCTGACGGTCGCCGTCACGGCTTGTGGCAAGAAAGAAGAGGCCAAGAAGGCCGACCCGAAAGCCGCTGCTGGAGCCAAAGCCGGTGAAAAGGGCGCCGAGAAAGGCGCTGACAAGCCAGGTGAAGCTGCGAAGAAGGCCGATGATATGCCCGCGCTCGACCCCAAGAAGATGGACGGTAAGCAGCGCGTAGCCAAGAGCAAGGTGCTCGTCGACAAGATGGCCGGCGAGATGCAGAAAATGGTCACCGAGGTCGAAGCGGCCAAGGGCGATCGCACCAAGATCCAGTCGATCTCCGACAAGTTCAAGGCGTTCGCTGAGAAGCACCGCAGCGAAGGTGAAGCGCTCTCACAGGCGATGTCGCCCGAAGAGAAAGCCGAGCTGTCCGAGTACGCCAAGAAGAAGCTCGCGCCGCTGATGAGCAAGATGATGGCCGAGCTGATGAAGGCGAGGGCGGGCGACGAGGGCGCCGCTGCCGCTGGCAAGGCCCCAGCTGGTGAAGGTGCCGGCAAGGAAGGCGCCAAGCCCGCCGGTGACGCAGCCAAACCGGAAGGTGGCAAGCCGGAAGGTGGCAAGCCGGAAGCCGCTAAGCCGGAAGCCGCCAAGCCCGCCGCCGAAGAAAAAGCCGCCAAATGAAGCTGCGCACCCTGTGAACGCCCGGCCTCGTGTCGGGCGATGGGGTCGTCGAGATTTCGGAGCCGAACATGAACAAGGTCTATGACAACGCGACCGCCGCGCTCGATGATGTTTTTGAGGGCGCGACGATCATGAGTTCGGGCTTCGGCCTGTGCGGCAACCCCGAGAACCTGATCGCCGCACTGCGCGAAAAAGGCACGTCCGGCCTGACGATCATCAGCAACAACGCTGGGGTGACCGACGACGGCCTCGGCGTGCTCCTGCAGAGCCGCCAGGTGCGCAAGATGGTCAGCAGCTATGTCGGCGAAAACAAAGAGTTCGAGCGCCAGTTTCTCGGTGGCGAGCTCGACGTTGAGCTCAACCCCCAGGGCACGCTCGCCGAACGAATTCGCGCCGGTGGCGCCGGAATCCCCGCGTTTTTCACACCGACGGGCTACGGGACGACCGTCTGCGAGGGCAAAGAGACGCGAGAGATCGACGGTCGCATGTGCGTGCTGGAGACGGCTCTTCGCGCCGATTTCGCGTTCGTCAAAGCGTGGAAGGGCGACCGCTGGGGCAACCTCGTGTTCCGCAAGACCGCGCGCAACTTCGGGCCGATGATGGCCGCAGCGGGCAAAATCACGATCGCCGAGGTCGAGCAGCTCGTGGACATCGGCGAGCTCGATCCCGACCAAATCCACACCCCAGGCATCTACGTGCAGCGAATCTTCGAGGGCGTCGGCCACCGCAAGCCGATCGAACAGCGCACGGTGCGAACTCGCCCGTAGCGACCGGTTGTGAACTTCAGAGCTCTCGTTGTTGTCGCGGCGCTGTTCATAGCGGCAGCGGCCTGTTCCAAGAAGTCGTCGTCGGACGTCTCCCAGCAGGCGTCACGGCAAGCTGCCACTGCGCCCCAGCCCACCGCTGAGCCTGCGCCTGCCCAGGCAAAGGCCCCCATGGCCGCGCCGGTTGTCGCATCAGCCGTCGAGCATGCGCCGGCACCGAACCCTGCCACGGTGACTTCCGCGCCTTGGCATCGTCCGGGTTACAAGCCGCCGATCATCGTGGACTTTCATGGTCACCTGTCGATCACCGGCGTCAAACGCATCGCCCGGCACATGGATGCCAACGCCGTGGGCATGATCATCAATCTGAGCGGCGGATCCGGCCGAAATGGCGGCGTCGGCTGGAAGTATGCGCTCGCCCTGGCCAACGCGCTGCCGGGCAAGATCGTCAACTTCGCCAACGTGGATTGGCGTGGATGTTGCGGCAAAGAGTGGTCCAAACGAGAGGTCGCACGGCTGCGTTTCGCGGTCACCCGACTGGGGTACAAGGGCCTGAAGATCAGCAAGGCGCTCGGACTGGGCGCAACCGACGAGGCCGGAAAGCTCGTGGCGGTGGACGATCCGCGCCTTGGGCCGCTCTGGCAAGAAGCCGCGCGGTGGAAGCTGCCGGTCGCGATCCATGTCGCCGATCCGAAGGCGTTTTGGCAGCCGCTCGACAAGAAAAACGAGCGCTGGGACGAGCTAAGCGTGCACCCGAGCTGGTCCTATCACGGCGAGGAGGTGCCTTCCTGGACGGAGCTGCTCGACGCCGCCGAGAGGATGTACGCCGCCAACCCCAAGACAACCTTCGTCGCCGTGCACTTCGGCAACGCGGGAGAAGATCCCGATCGCGTCGGCCGCATGCTCAAACGCCTGCCGAACGTGAACATCGATATCGCGGCACGAGTCGGCGAGTTCGGCCGCCACGACCCCGCGAAGATGCGCCAGTTCTTCATCGACCACCAAGACCGCATCGTTTTCGGCACAGACATCGGCATCGCTGACGACTACCTGATGCTCGGGAGCAACGGTGCCGAGATGCCGACCGACGCCGATGTGCGGCCATTCTTCGACGCGCACTTCCGCTATCTCGAGGGCAAAAGCCGCCAGATCGACCACCCCAGTCCGATCCAGGGGCGTTGGAAGGTCGACGCGATCAACCTACCTGCCGCGGTTCTCGACAAGGTCTATCGCGGCAACGCGCTCAAACTGCTGGGGCGCGTCGTCGAAGCCAAACCGGCCCCGACGCCTGTCGGAAAAGCCGCTGGAAAGCAGCCCGCTACAGGGAAGCCGTCGCCGAAGTAGCTGCCGCAGACGCGCGCGTGGGTGTTGTCAGGAAGCGCTGGACCGCCTCGAACTCGCGCGCGATCCGGTGCCGGTCGAAGTCGCCGGGGCCGTCGAAGGTCTTGTGCTTGGTTGCAAGCGCGCCGAGGTTGGCCGCCAGGTCACGAACCACAGCGCGATCGATCCCCTTGCCGTGGATGCCGCCGTTGCCGTCTGCGACGAGAATCCATCGCAAATAGGCCAACGCGAACCGGGTTTCAGGCGCCTTGGGCCGGGCCCGGAACATCCTGTCGACGAGCTGCCGGACGTCGGCGAATCGCGCCCCGAGGCGGCGGGCCTGGACCGTTCGATACACGGCATGGGCGGCCAGGACCCGGGCACCCGCGGCGTTTTGAAGGGCGTCGTCGTCGATCCGGACCGCTGCGGTGAGCATCGCATCGGCCACGAATTTCTCGCCTTCGTACGCGGCAAGGGCATCGAAGAGACGGTTGAGCGTCGCCGTATCGCCCGCGTCCGCGACACGCATGGCCAGGGGTTTGGGCGCTGTGCTTGCGGCGATCGGGGTGAATGGCGAAGCCGGCACCGGTTCGTGGTGGCAGGCTGCGCACATCAGCATCGCGACGACGGCCAACATGTTTGCGATGGTCTTTCCGGTCTTCGGATGTCGCCAGTTCGGCAGCAACTCGGCTAGCGGAGCGAGCACGAAGGGACGCCGCTGCAGGCGCGGATGCGGCAACGTCAGGTCGGGTGTCGTCATCATCGCGCCGCCGTAATCGAGCAGGTCGAGGTCAAGCGGACGCGGGCCGTGATGCCCTTCATGCTTCCGGTCGCGACCAAAGGCGTCTTCTACCGTCTGCAGCCGCGCGAGGCATTCGGCCGCGCTCATTTCGGTGTTTCCGCAGCCCACGGCATTGGCGAATTGCGGCCCCGTGGCATGTTCAGCGGGCTCCGACGCCACGACCTTGCTGCGCCGCGCGTGCTTGAGCCCGAGCTCATGAGTCACGGCATGCCACGCGACCTCCAACCCGTTGGTCGGGTCGGCCAGGTTGGCGCCAAGTCCGATAATCACGCGCGACACGATGCGCTCCAAGGCCCCAAAGACGGGGCGTGGCAAACCATCAGGGCACCGGGGACGACCCGGTCGATGACGGACAACGCGCCAATGATGGACACCGGTGCGATGGCGCGCAACGGTCCGCCCTTGCCCTCGTGCATGGCCAGTCGCATAGTCGGCGGCCCTGCACCTCGACCCGAGAGGCACCCGATGAGCCACCGCTACCTCCTGGCGATCGTTTTCTGCACGGCGCTCGCGATGACCGGCTGCAAGCACGCCCAGTCCAGCAAATCCGCGCGCGCCGACGACACCAAACCCGGTGCAATCGGCGAAAAGAGCGCCGATAAGTCCGGCAAAACGGCCGCCGACCCGAAGACGGCCAAGAAAGACCCCAAGCCCGCGCCAAAGGCCAAGCTGCTGCTGCCCAAAGGCGTCGACCGCAAGGATCTCGACGAGTCCGAGGTGAAGGTGCTCGCGCAGATCATCGAAGACCAGTTCGACCCGTGCGGCAAACCCCGCAGCTTTCGGCAATCGCTCGAGGCAGGCGACTGCGCCCTCGCGTTTCGACTCACACGCTTCATCACCCACAAGCTTCAGCAGGGCTACGGCAAGCGCAAGATCGTCAAGCTGCTGCTGCGCGAGATCGAGCGCGTCAACACCATCGTCGACGTCGATACGGATGGGGCACCGCGCCTCGGGCCGGACAACGCCAAGGTCAAGGTGCTGATCTTCAGCGACTTCGAGTGCCCGTTCTGTCGCAAGTCCGCCAAGCCGCTCAAGCAATTGCAGGCCCACTACGGCTTCGCCCTGTACTACAAACACTACCCGCTCAAGGCCTCCCATCCGCACGCAGAGGGCGCCGCCATGGCCGCCTGGGCCGCTCAGCAACAGGGCAAGTTCTGGCCGATGCACGATGCGCTTTTCGCCAACGCGCCGGCCTTGAAGTGGGAAGAGGTGCAGAAATACGCCAAGAAGATCGGCCTCGACATGAAGAAGTTCGTCAAACAGGCGCTGTCCAAAGAGGCGAAGGCGGCGGTCAAACGCGACTACAACCAGGGCGCGGACGCCGATGTCGATGGCACGCCCACCTTCTTCGTCAACGGCCGCCGCGCGGAGACGCTGCGGCAGCTGCAGAACACGGTTCGCGAACAGATGAGCCTGACCGGAACCAAGAAGCTGCCCGACGCCATCGAGGTGAGTGACTTCGATGGTCCCGGCGCCGCCGGACCCGCCAAGAAACCCGCCGCGGAGAAGAAGTAGTGCCCCAGTCGATGACCGGCTACGGCGCCGCTGAAAAAACCGACGGCGACATCACCGTCCGCGTCGAAGCGCGCAGCGTGAATCACCGCCACCTCGATGCGCGGTTTCGGCCATCAACCGGTGTGCCTGCGCTGGAAAACAAGTTGATCGGTCGCCTGCGTGAACACGTCAGCCGCGGCCACATCGACGTGCGCGTGACCGTCCGAGCCCTCGCAGCGGCGAGTGCATTGACCGTGGATTTGCAAAGAGCGCGTGCCTATCACGATGCGCTCGGACAAATCGGCGCGATGTTGAAGCTCCCCGTCACCGTTACGTGCGTCGATGTAGCCGGCCAGCCCGGTGTGATCGAGTCGGCTCCATCGCACCAGCTGCTCAAGGCGAACAAAGAGCTCGCGATCGCCACGTTCGACGATGCCGTCGCCGACTTGATCAACACGCGGCTTGGCGAGGGCGAACGGCTGGCCGCCGATCTCCGTGGCCGCGTCGAGGCGCTCACACAGATCACATCGTCGATCTCCGCGTTGACCGACGGCATCATGGAGCAGCGCCGCGAGTCGATCCGGGAACGTGTCGAAGCTGCGGTTCGGGCCGTCGGCGCCAGCACCGATTCGGGCCGCCTCGAACAAGAGCTCGTGCACATCGTCGATCGGATGGACGTGACCGAGGAGATCGTGCGCCTGCGGGGCCACCTCGACGCGTTCGGCAGCGCGCTGGCCGATGAGAGTTCGCCCGGTCGCAAGCTCGGCTTTCTCGCCCAGGAGATCCTGCGCGAATTCAATACGATCGGCAGCAAGTCCAGCACCCTCGCGATCACCGAATACGTCGTCGCCGCCAAGGTTGAGGTCGAAAAGTTGCGCGAACAGGTGCTCAACCTGGAGTAACGCGTGAACGCCTCAGATGGCCGCTTGATCGTGCTTGTCGGTCCGTCCGGATCCGGCAAGACCACGCTCGCTCGGGCCCTAATCGGCGCCGATCCGACCCGGCGTGGATTCAGCGTCAGTCACACCACGCGCCCGCGCCGCGATGGCGAGCGAGACGGCGTGGACTACAGCTTCGTGGAGCGCGCGCGCTTTGAGGCGATGGTCCAAGACGGCGCGTTCGTCGAATGGGCGGAGGTTCACGGCAACCTCTACGGCACGTCGCGTGCCGCGATCACCGACATGCTCGCCGCCGGTCGCGATGTGCTCTTCGACGTTGATATTCAAGGCGCCGAGGCGATCTACCGCGCCTTCGAATCGCGCACCCAGCTGATTTTTGTGGTGCCGCCAACGTGGCATGCGCTCGTCGATCGCCTGGTTCGTCGCAAGAGCGAATCGGAGCAGACATTGCGCCGCCGCTTGAAGACCGCGCGCGTTGAGTTGGCGCGGGTGATCGCCGAGAGCGACCGGGGAGTTCCGTGGACATGCCTGGTCAATGACGATCTCGACGCGGCGCGGGAAGCGCTTGAATCGCTCGTCCGTTCACCGCGACCTGCGATGACAGGTGGCCACCGCGAGCTGCTCGGGGCGATGCTCCAGGGGGCCCAGGCCGACCCTCGAAGCGCGACGGCTTGACCGCAAGAGCCGCCCTTCTGCACCCTCCGGCGCCGCTTGAGATCGCGGCCAAACCCGAGAGCATTCCATGAAATTCCCAGCGCCCGACCGCCCTGTCCGGGTCCGAATCGCGCCGAGCCCGACCGGCGACCCCCACGTCGGCACCGCCTACATCGCCCTGTTCAACCTGGCGTTCGCGCGTCGTCATGGCGGCAAGTTCGTCCTGCGCATCGAAGACACAGACCAGGCGCGCAGCAGCGCCGAGAGCGAACAGGCGATCCTCGATTCGCTCACATGGTGCGGTTTGAAGTGGGACGAGGGCCCCGATGTCGGCGGTCCCTTCGGCCCCTACAGGCAAAGCGAACGCGCGTCGATGTATGCCGAAGCAGCCAACACGTTGCTGAGTTCCGGGCATGCCTACCGGTGTTTTTGCACCCGCGAGCGGCTTGATGAGTTGCGCGCCGAACAACGCAAGGCCGGTCACGACTGGCGTTACGATCGTCATTGTCGCGGGCTGACGGCCGACGAGTCCGATAAGCGCGCGTTGGCGGGCGAAACCCACGTCGTGCGCCTGGCGATGCCGACCGACGGCGAGACGATCGTTCCCGACGCGTTGCGCGGCGCCGTGACCTACGAAAACGTGCAGATCGACGACCAGATCCTCCTCAAATCCGACGGCTTGCCGACCTACCACCTCGCCAACGTCGTCGATGATCACCACATGGAGATCAGCCACGTCATCCGCGCCGAGGAGTGGATCAACTCGACCCCCAAGCACGTGCGCCTCTACGACGCGTTCGGTTGGGCCCCGCCGGTCTTCGTGCACATGCCGCTGCTCCGAAACGCCGACCGGAGCAAGATCTCGAAGCGCAAGAATCCGACCAGCATTGAGTACTACCAGCGCGCCGGCTACCTGCCCGACGCCTTCGTGAACTTCCTCGGGACACTCGGCTACTCCCAGCCCGACGGCCGCGAGATGTTTCCGCTGGACGATTTCATCAAAGGGTTCGACTTCGAGCGCGTGTCGCTCGGCGGCCCTGTCTTTGACCAGGAGAAGCTGCGCGATCTCAACGGCAAGTACGTGCGCGAAATGGCGCCGGCCGATCTCGCAGCCCGCGTCCAGGCGTGGCGTTTTGGCGACCGAACCGCAGCGATCGCCGAACTCGTGCAAGAGCGCATGGAGCTGCTGGCCGGCTACCATGACGTCGGCGCGTTCTTTCACGGCGGCACGCTCGCCTACGGCACCGAGATCGGCGCTCTATACGTCGGGTGCAGCAGCAAAAAGAAGAAGGCGATCTGGCTGGATCGCAAGCGGGCCCGCAGCTTCTTCAACGCGATGATCAAGGGCCTTGAGAACGTGCGTCCCTGGACACGAGACGGCATCGAAGCCGCCCTGCGCGAAACCACGAAAGCCCAGCAAATCGGCGTGGGTGATGCTTTCATGGCCGTCCGCGTGGCGGCATGTGGAAAACGTGCCGCGCCCGGCTTGTTTGAGAGCCTCGAGGTGCTCGGTCGTGGATTGACCCTCGTGCGCCTTCGCAGCGCGGCTAACCTGCTGCGTAATGACGTCGCGATCGATGAGACGATCGCCGGGCTGGAGCGCCAACTCAAGCAACTCCAGGCCGTCAAAGAACGCGCCGCACAGGCCCAAGAAGCCGGGGGCCGTCTCGGTCCCGATGGACGCTGAAATGCCCAAGAGTTCCGCCACGAAAGAAGCCCGCGGTTGGTTGTCGACCGGGCGCGCACCCGAATCCCGCTCGCTCGAAGTGGCCTTGTCCCTGGCGTTGCTGAGCGGTGAAGTGCCTCTTATCCCAGCTGTTTTCGAGGGCCGCGAGATCAAGCGCGACGTGCTCATGGCGCTGGTCCTCGAGGCCGAAGCGCGCAGCATGTTCAAGCTGGTCGAGCTGCTCAAAGACCACGTCGCGGACAAAGAGACGCGCAAGGTCGCCAAGAAGGTTCTGTTTCGGGCCCGGCAGCGCGGTTTGCTCGAGAAAAAGCCCGAGCCGTTGCGTGTCGGGGTCAAGCTGGCCACCGCGCAAGATGCTCCACCCAGCTTCTGCTCATCGTTTGACGGAACGGGCACACAGGTCGCGGTTTGGGGCGGGGTCGACGAGCGCGACGGCTCGTTTGCGTTGCTCGGGATCTTGTCGGTGACCCGCGGGTTGGAGAGCGTGAGTTACATAGCGCGCCCGTCACTGACTCGGATGCGTACGCTCTGCGACGACCTTCGCGGGCGATTCCGCGGCGAGGTTGCCAAGGTCGACGAGTCGCTTGCCTCCGGCCGCCTGCGCTGGGGATTCGAGATCGCCGCGGCTGCTGAAGCGTTCATCGATGGCGACACGGGGTTGTGCCGACGACTCTTGCGCGATGTCTCGCCGGTAGACGCCACCAATATCGATGTACCCGAGTGTCCCGACACCGATCTCGTCGACGGCCCCCGGTTGCTCGAGCACCGTTGCTTCGAAAGCTGGCTGGTTGAAGACGTGTTTACGATTCGCAAGAAAAGCGAAGACGCGCTGCTCGACATCGAGTTTGACGGCGACGAGACGGACGAACGCGTGCACAACGCCATTCGCGACGCCGTCAGCGGTCATTTCGCGCCGGAATACCGTCGGTCTTTGGCCGACAGGTTGTTGCTGACCGTGCCGATTCTGCGCGTTGTTCAGCCCGATCTCATCGCCACCGTCGCAGCTACCGCGCGCTCATTCGCCGATGCAGACACCGATGCATTGACGATCCCGTTCCTGCGCGCCGCCCTCGGCAAAGCCGTCGATCCGGCCGATCTTGTCGGCAGAATTGGGGAGAAGTAGGCGCTCTCAGCTCGAGCACCCGCCGTTCAACGCGCTTCGGTCAGCAGCTTCTCGATCAAGGCCG
>CAZLMW010000165.1:13378-14773 GCA_964560875.1 uncultured Enterobacteriaceae bacterium | reverse complement strand
CCGGGTGTGATCGGCCCGGACAGCGACAGCTGACCGGGTAAAAGATCACACCCCTCGTGCCGCGCGTCTACCAATCGAAGAGCACGAATCGTTTGGTTCGGGGATCCCATCCAGCGTTACGACCGTGGTTGTAGTCGAGCCCGATCTCGCGCACCACGCCATCGGCGGCCGCGTTGCCAACCGCGCCTGGAAAATTCGCCCGCGCAAAACGAATCGCGGTCGCGGCGGTGTCCCGGTACATCCATTCAAGGGCACGAACCCGCTCGTCAAAGTCGGCCGGAATCGCGAAATCTCGCTTCAGCGCCGCGCAGAACCGTTTGATCGGAGCCACCGCGCCCAGGCGCCTGCATGCCCTGAAGAATGCCAACGCCTTGTGCACCTCCGGGCCGACTGAACGCACGTCGTGGTAGGTGTCGAAGAAATCCCAGGTGTCGCCGGGAGACACGCCCGCAAACGCCGCTTCCGCCATCGCGTCTTCGCGCAACTTGCTGTTTTCCTTACGCGCCGCGGCCAAGAGCTCGGCGGAGGCCGGTTGCGGTTTGTATGCGATCAGCTCTTGCTGGACGACTCCGAACTGCATCAGCGGCGTCTTCTTGAGCACGGCCACGCGCGCGATCTGCTCGGACTTGCCGCCCTTGCTCTTGAACGTGGCCCACGAAACGACATGCGCGGCAAGCTGGCCCACGGCGATGTCGCGCTTGAGGTCGGACACAATGGTCTCGGACTGCTTGATGCGCTTGGCGACGTCCTTGGTCGGCGGCGTCTTGCGCAGCTTGACGACGACGCACGGTCGCTTCTCCCGGCAGACGCGGTATGCGACGGCGAATCCTCCTTCTCCAAGCTGCTTGATCTGCGCATCGTTGCCGAGGTGCTTTTTCAACCAGTCGACAGCCTTCGCAGCTCCCTCTGCGGTGAAGTTGCCGTCGGGTTTGGAAGGCCACGCGGGGATGCGCACGTCCTTGGCCGCGAGCTCGACGCGAATGCCGGCGATCCTGCGATTGATCGCCGCCGCGACCGACGGACGGAATCGGTATCCCGCTGGCCTTTTCGCCCCGGTCGGTCGCGCGGCGTTGCCCGTGTAATAGACGTCGTGCTTGTGGCCCGCTGGAAAAGCGACTCCCTTGACGTCGCAGACAGGTTGCCACTCATCGGGCTTGCCGGCGCTGGCTTTGTACAACCGCTTCAAAGGCTTGGCAGCGTCGATCGCGCGGCAGCAGGGACCCACCTCGATGATGGGCTTGCCCTTGTGAAACGTGCCCTTATGTTTGGGAGCTGGCGGAGGCGCCTTGACCTCGACGCTTGCGCATCCCGCGCACCCGAACGCAATCGTTAGGAAGCTAACGATCAGCGGCCTCGCCTTCGCGCCGACACCGCGCGTCATGGGAACACCGACCG
>CAZLMW010000165.1:0-13278 GCA_964560875.1 uncultured Enterobacteriaceae bacterium | reverse complement strand
ACCGACCGGCGGATAAGGTCGATCGCGCCGACGCCCATCGCGACCCACAGCGCGGTCATTCCCCAGAACCGGCCGACCGACAGCCCACCACGACCGCGCAAACCGAGTCGGTGCAGCACCCGCGAAGCGATGACGGTGCCGCCGAACGCGTGCAGCTCCCAAACCGGCGCGCCCGACAGCTCCAAGGCACCGAGAACCAGGAGCGCGAACGGGACATTCTCCGCAAAGTTGCCGTGCACCCGGATCGCACGTCCGAGGTCCTTGTCGCCGCCAAAGCCCAAGCTGATCTTGCGCGATCGCCGCAGGAAGACGACCTCGTTGCCGAGCACCAGCAGGAAAAGGGTCAGAACACCGACATAGAGACCGGTGATGGGGATCGCCACATCGCCTCCCCGCCTCGTGGGCCCGGGGTTATTTCTTCGCGCAGGATCCGGCCTTGCAGACTTTGCCGAGGCCGCATGTCGTCTCGCTCAGCGGAACATGCACGCATTTGCCGTTTTTGGCCACGCAGACGTCGGATGTGCATGGATTGGCGTCGTCGCAGGAGTCCTCGGTCTTCGAACCACAGCCACCCACGATGTCGCAGTTGCTGTGCCCCCACCCGTCCACGCGAGCAAAAAACGGCGCGATGGAGCCCTGTGCGTAGCCCAGCAGCAGGTAGCCGTTGTCCACGCGTCGGAGGCCGTCTCGGTTCATGAATGCGCCGAATTTCTGGTCCACAAAGCGCTCGAACACGAGGTCGCCGCTGCCGGTGATCCGACCGAGAAACGGCCTGTCCTGGCCCAGCAGTTTGCCGTTGCCCGCAATGGCGTATTGGTCGTCCTTGAGCGGCAGGATCGCCATCAACCGCGCGAAATCGGGCTTGCCCGGCAGCGAATCCCAAACCACTTTGCCGGTCGCTGAAAACCGGACCATTCGCCGTCGGTAGAGCCCGCCCGACCCCGCTTCGGTCGTCCCCACGGCGATGAGTCCACCGTCTTGGGTCTGCAGCGCTGCGTTGAAAACGTCGTTGTCGGCCTTGGCTCCCATCCGCACACGCCACTTCTCTTTGATGTTCACGTCGACGCGCAGGATGGTCGCCTGGTAGCGACTACCCTCACGGAAACGTCCAAACATCGCCGCGCCCTTGTCATCCATGGCCACGACGCCGCGCGCATCGTGCATGTTCGCGCCGCCTGCATAGAGAAGTTGGCTACGGACGCCGCCGTTGGCGTGCAGACCGGCGAGCACGCCTTGCTGAGCTTTGGGTTGCTTGGTCACGACCCAATACGAACCGTCCGATCCGCGCGACGCTCCGGTGCCGTAGGTCCTGAGGTTGAACGGCTTGATGACGGTCTGGAATTGGCTTGTCTGCCAGTACTTGTGCTGAAATCCGCAGAACTTCGCGTGCCCATTGGCATCTGTGCCGTACACGACAAATCGATCGGTTCCCACAGGCGCGCTGCCGGTGATGCTCAGGTTGCAGTTGTGACCGTACTGTAGGTTGACCGGAAACACGTCGTACTTGTTCGTGCCCATCAGCAGCCGGTACCGGTCCGGGCTGCGCAGCCACCCCTCCCAGACATAACGTGTGCTGCCGTAGGGCAACACGTGGGTCCGGAAGCGACCGTTCTTCTCGGGCTCGCACTTGCTCAAGTCGCATACAGCGTTCTGGGCGCAAACCCCCGTGGGTGTGCATAGCGCTTTGTCATCCGGGATGTGGATGCATCCCAGGCCGCTATGGCAGCTGTCGCGCGTGCAGTCCTTGCCGTCGTTGCATGTCTTCCAGCCTTTGCCTGCGCATTGGCCGACATCGCTGCAATGCGCGCGCAGCCAGGGCGTCATGAGCGCGACCAGCGGGCGTTGACCCTTCCCACCGCCGGCCGTGGTCTGCCGCCAACCCACGGCGATCACCGTCCCGTCGGTTAAGGTCGTGGCACCGACGAACCGCTGGTTTAGCGTGGGGTGCTTGATGCTGCGTGCCATTTGTTGGTTGCCCCACTCGTCGCGCAATTCGATGTGGGCGGCTTCGACTGTGCCGGGGACATAGCCGAACTCAAGCGACTTGTTGCCCTCCTGCGAAACATTGAGCGACGCCACGACTTCGGTCTCGATCCGGCGATACTCGAGGCCATCCTCTTTCAGGAACGTGTGCCGCATCGTCTCGAACGCGGTCGGCGCATGTTTGGAGGCCTTCGACCGGGACGATGTAAGGAAGATCCGTTTGCCGTGCACCGCGATTCCTGCGCCGATGGTAACGAAGTGTTCACCGCCGACTCGCGTGTTCCAGCGCACTGTGTTCTCCGGGTTGAACTCCTGGATCATGACCGAACTGCTGGTGGGGTTGTCCATCTCGGCGTTGACTGCGTACATGCCACCGTTGGGCAGCAGACGAAGTCCCACAATCCTGCTGGGCGCGAAGTTGAACGGTCCGTGAACCTGGACCAACGCCGTCTGCTTGCCGTTTGGATCGACCCGCGAGATGGCGGCACGGTGCTTGCCTCCGACCATCAAGTACCCGCCGATGGCGGCCGAACCGCCGGGGTCGCGGACGTAGTGGGTGCCGTAGCTGGCTCCGGCGTAGGAGGCTGGCGAATGCCGGACGATCTCCTTCTTCACGCGCTGCGCTTTGTCATCCACGGACAGCTGCACGACCGTCATCTTGGCAACGCCCTTGGCGTCCGCCATCGTCCCCGCGACAAACACGGTGCCGCCCTCCATGTGGAGCACATTCGGCTGGTTATCCTTGTGGGCCTTCGTCGGCTTGATGACGAACGGGGTGTTCGTTGTCGTCTCGCCATTTTCGTCCAGCCCCCAGGCGATCCACCGGCGCGACGTCACGTTTGTTATCGAGCCGATGACCTCGCTGCCAACCGCCAGCGCTCCCGTAGCCAACTTTCCGACCGCGTTGAACCGCATCGAGCCCGCGCCGCTGCCGGGTAGTTTGGTTCCGTAGCGACTGGTCGAACCCTTTGAACATTTGCCATTTTGGCACGTCGAACCGTAGAAGCATCCGACATCGCCGCTCGGGCACGACGTCCCATCTTTCTTGGCCAACGGCGTGCACGTGAACCCTTGTCCCGAGATGGCCGTGCACTTGCTGAACAAGCACGGATTGGCCGGATCGCCGCAGTTGACGGGCTGTCCGACCTTGCACACACCGAGCAGGCACGAATCGCCCGCAGTGCAGGGATCATTGTCCGCATTGCACAGCGTCCCCGGCTTCATCGGCGACGGCTTGGTGCATTGTCCGGACTTGGGATCGCAGGCCTCGTGCGTGCAAACGTTGCCATCGTTGCAGACCACTTTCTTGTAGCTACATCCTTTGCCCTTGACGCAGGTGTCTTCGGTGCATTTGTTGCCGTCGTCGCACGTCGCAGGTCCGCCTTTGCACGCGCCGTCGATGCACTTGTCGCCGCTCGAACATGGCTCGCCGTCGTCGCAGCCTTTGCCGTTGTTGCGGGCCTTGAGCTGACACAGTCCCGTCTTCGGATGGCAGCTGTTGGCCTCGCACGCCCAGTCGTTCTTCTTGCTGCAGACGATCGCTGTGGCGGGATTGGGCTTGCACGTGCCGGTCTTGGTGTCGCAGTACGGGACTCCCGTGCACACGTTTCCGTCGTCATCGGGGCAGTCTGCATCCGCTTTGCACACGCAGATCTTGGTGCCTGACGTGCAGGTGGTACCCGCGCACTTGTCACCCGCCGTGCACACGTCGCCGTCATCGCATGGCACATTGGTCAGCGACGCGGCCTTGGGCGGCTTTACGACGAGGCGACAGGGATCGACCGCAACTTCCGGCGGCACGTCGCACTTCTTGACCACCTCGGCCGATGAAGTCGCCTTGCATTTGCCATCCTGTGGGTCGCAGGCGTTCTTTTCGCAGGCCGTGTCATTCGCGTTTGGGCACACCACGACGCTCGCCGCGTTGTGCTTGCATTTGCCCGACGACTTGTCGCAAAAGAGCGTGCCGTTACACGCGTTTCCGTCCTCCAAATCGCTGCAATCACTATCTTTTGTGCACAGGCATGTGAACTTGCCAGGGCTGCACGTGCCGGCGAAGCAGTAGTCCCCATCGGTGCACTTGTCGCCGTCACTGCATTTCTTGCCGTTGAGCTCGGGCTTGAGCACGCACGCTCCGGTGGGGCCATCGCAGCGGTTTTTCAGGCAGCCGGTGTCGTTGACCGAAGGGCACGTGACGAGCGTAGACGGGTTGACCATGCACAGGCTCGAGCTCTTGTCGCAGAACAGCGTGCCGTTGCAGAAGTCGCCGTCTTCCCACTTCTTGCAGTCCGCGAGCGATGTACAGGTCTTGACGGTGGTGCCTTTGCAAAGCCCCTTGGCGCAAACATCGCTCAGCGTCAGCTTGTCACCGTCGTCGCACGGTAACCCGTCGAACTGCGGTGTCATCTTGCACGCCCCAGACGCCGGTTCGCATTCGTTCTTGAGGCAGGTCGTGTCCTTGTTCTTGGCGCACTTGATCGCCGTGGCCGTGTTCAGCTTGCAGACCCGCGGAAAGCCCGGCGCGCAGTACCATGAGCCCGCACACTTGTTGGTGGCCTTCGCCGCGCAGTCGGCGGACTTGCCGCATTCGCACCACGAATCGTCGCCGCCTTTGCACACCGCGTTCTTGCACGAGCTGTCGACGGTGCAGGCGTCGCCGTCGTCGCAGACCGTCCCATCCGGGATCGCCTTTAGCGAGCATTTACCGTCGGCCGGGTTGCAGAAGACCTTGCGACAAGGCGTGTCGGCGGATGTGGTGCAGGCGACCACTGTTGACGGCTTGATCGAGCAAACAAAGGGCTGCTTGGCTTTGTTGCAGTACAGCGTGCCGTTGCACTTGTTGCCGTCTTCGCGGGACGCGCAGTCTTTCGTCTCCCGACATTCGCAGACGTCGTTGCCGGCCGTGCACTTACCGCCTTTGCAGAGGCTGTTTGTCGTGCAGGGATCCCCATCGTCACAGGTCGCGGCGTCTCGGTCGACGATCGAGCAAGCGCCGGACGCGCACGCCGCCATCTTGCAGATGTCCTTTGCGGCCGGGCATTGGCTTGCCGACACACAGCCCGCGTCTTGCTGCGCGACATCGGGCGCCGCCGTCTTGGTCTTGCCTTCAACCGCATCGCCGCCGTCGCTGCATCCACCGCAACTGATGATGATGGCGGCAGTAAACACGAGCCTCGCCGACAGGCCCCCGGCGGATCGCAAGCTGGTCATTGGGGCTCCACGCGCGCGGTTTCAGGGCGGCCGCGGGCACAGCAAACCGGCTTCTCTGCTTCGAATCAACCCCAGCCGCGGGCGGCGCACCGAAAACCGCGACTCGTCGTCCGACTGCGCGGCGAGTCAACCCTCCGAACGGAACGCCGTGCGATGACGGCGATCCGTGCACCGTCGACAGCGCTTGCCAAAAAGGCTCATGCAAGCCCGGGGCTGCCTCGTGGTGCGAGTGCAAGATCACGGCCGACTGCGGCGCGCACGAAGACGGCGACGCATGCACGGGCACACTCTATTGCGAAAAGAGCGTCTTTCCATGGCGTTGTAAGGTCAATCCGGGGAGCTTGATCAGCTGTCCCGACCCCAAGAAGGGCAGCGTTTGCAAGGTCGCTCATTGCGCGCCCAAGTCCGGCACATGCTCCATCGTCGACGCCAAAGACGGCACGCAGTGCTCCGATGGTGACGCGTGCACCGCAGACGACGCGTGCAAGAAGGGCGCCTGCGAGGGCGGGCTCTTCGCCTGCAGCTGCGGCAAGACGGCCGACTGCGAGGCGCTTGAAGATGGCGACCTCTGCAACGGAACGCTGTACTGCGACAAGGCTTCCAAGAAGTGCCTGGTCAACCCCAAGACGGTCATCTCCTGCCCTTCGGCGGCCAACAGCGCGTGCGCCAAGTCGACCTGCAACATCAAGACAGGCACCTGCGCGCTCACGCCGGTCAAGAACGGCTCGCAATGTGAAGACGGCGACAAGTGCACGGCCGGCGACCTCTGCCTGCAGGGCAAGTGCAAACCCGGCGACACGAACACGTGCCCCTGCGCCTCGGACGCCGACTGCGCGAGCAAAGACGACGGCGACAAGTGCAACGGGACGTTCTTCTGCAACAAGCAGAGCAAGGCGTGCGAGTTCAACCCCGCGTCCTACAAGGTTTGCCCAAGCGTCGACGACACATCGTGTAAACAGAACGCGTGCATCCCCAACACCGGCAAATGCGAAATGCACGCGGCCGCGTGGGTCGAGAAGCTGTGCGACGTCCCCAACCAGAACGGCGCCAAGACGTGCCGCCGGGTCAAGCGCGACACCATCAGCAAGGGCACCGTGCCGTGTGACGACGGCGATAAATGCACAGCCGGCGACGAGTGCCTGGGCACCGCCTGCAAGTCCGGAACGGTGATTTGCTTCTGTGCGACGGACGCCGACTGCGCCGTGAAGGATGACGGCGACAAGTGCAACGGCGTGTGCTTCTGCGACAAGTCCGGCAGCGAGCCCAAGTGTGTCTACAACAAGGCCAGCGTCGTTACGTGCGCCGCACACCAGGACACCGCGTGCCTCAAGAACACCTGCATCAAGCACAAGGGCGACTGCGTGTTGACCCCGGTCGCGCAAGGCAAAGCGTGCGATGACGGAAACAAGTGCACCTTGGCGTCGACCTGCAACAAGGGGGCGTGCGGCGGCGGCAAGAAGTCGGTCTGCGACGACAAAAACCAATGCACCATCGACAGTTGCGACAGCGCGGTGGGATGCGTCTTCAAGCAACGCAGCTGCGATGACGGCAACAACTGCACCGTCGACGCCTGCAACAAGGTCGACGGCAAATGTCTCTTCGACACCAAGCCGCGCGACAGCAAGACATGTACGCGCGACATCTGCTCGCCGAAAGCGGGGTGCAAATCAACCGCTGTCCTTGGCCAGCGCTGCAGCGACGGTGACGGTTGTTCAGCCGGAGGCACGTGCAGCGGTAGTGGCTGCAAGTTGGACGCCAACGGGTTGCTGCACACCAAGCGTGAGAAGGTGCCTGGGTTGGTGTCCATCAGCAGCTCATCGGCGTTGCCCGGTGGTGGCCTGCTGCAGGCAAGCCGGCCTCTCGATACGAGGCCGACACCTGCTCGACAAACCTGCGTGTCGCCATCTCCACCGGCGCCCATTCGACAGCCAGTCGGACGTGTCGCGGCTCAAGCAAGGTCTACGCCGCGTTCACCAACAACCCGCTCTCGGTCTACACTTCAGCGCACATTCCGACGCCGCAACGCTACGTCCACGGTGTCGCCAAGGGACACGTCGAAGTCGGCTATCGGACCGTCACCAAGTTCACCGGTGTCTGCGACAAGGCGCCGTGGGACTGCCGTTGGATCCCGTTGGGCCGAACCGACGGATTCGCGCGCGGTTTCGGCGGGCACCGCGAACAGCGACGGGGGCTACACACTTGGCGGCGTGGGCATCGATCAGAAAGGCCAGAGCCGGCTCTGGATCGTCGGCACATCGACGACCGGAGGGATGCTCTGGGAGCGCTTCTTTGAAACCGATCTCGGCGCCTACCAAGTCCAGCAGCTTCGCGTCGTGCCGGGGGACCAACTCCTCATCGCCGGCGCCCGCATCGATAGCGGCAAGAACAAGCTGTGGTTCTCCAGAAGGTCCAGGTGGGGCGTCGAGCTCTACGAAGGCGCCTACACCGCACCCGGGCTGGCGGCCGGGGTGGGGCACAAACCCCTGGTTCGCTGGGCCGATGGGACGCTCGGGCTGTCCGGTATCGTCACCGAAGCCGGCAAATCCGACGCGTTTCTCGTGCGCGCCAACGCGTGGGGGCAGGGCAGCTGCGCGGACGCCGCCGTGCACCCCGTACAAGCCCTGCCAGACGGCAGCCCCCGAATCCAAGCTCGGGTGCACGTACGCCGCTGACAAGTGCGACGACAACAACGCCTGCACCACCGACAGCTGCGACCCGAAAAAGGGCGGCCTGACCGGTGGCGGCTGCGTGCACGCCAAGGTGACCTGCAACGACAAAAAACCCTGCACCGTCGATAGCTGTGATCCCAAGGCGGGGTGTCAATTCAAGCCGACAACCAATGGCACCACCTGCAAATGACGGCGTGCGGCACGGGCACGTGGCAGCCCGAAACGTTGGCACGGAGCCCGTCAACAACGTCGGCAATCCGGGGCGCCTGTATGCGCGGCAAGTGCTGCCCGGTCCGTGTCTGGGGCAAGTAGCGCGAAATCGGCTATGGTCGCCGCCATGTACGTCGACGCCCACGCCCATATCGTCCATCCGCGCTTCGTCGGCGAAGAAGACGCCGTCGCCGAACGAGCCGCCGCTGCTGGCCTCGATGCGGTTATCGTCAACGGCCTCGAACCGACGTCCAACCGCGCGATCCTCGAGCTCTGCGCGCGCCACGACCACCTCTATCCGGCGCTCGGCATCTATCCCGTCGACGCCATCTGCAACAAGATCGACGCGAGCAACTGGCCCCACGACTGGAGGCCGCCCGCGAAATTCGACGTGGACGCGGAGATCGACTTCATCGCCAGCGAGGCCGACAACATAATCGCCGTCGGGGAATGCGGGCTCGACCAGCACTGGGTCAAGGACCAGGCCGTGGAGCAGGAACGCGTGTTGCGGCGGCTCTGCGAGGTCGCCATCGCCGCCGACAAGCCGATGATCCTGCATACGCGACGTGCCGAGGCGCGGACCTTCGACATCCTGCTGGAGATGGGCGTCAAGCGCGCCGATTTCCACTGCTACGGAGGCAAGCTCAAGCTCGCCAAACGCATCGCCGCGGCCGGCTTCTACCTGTCCATCCCGCCCGTGGTCGAGCGCGCCGAGGCGTTCCAGGTCCTCGCCCGCCAGCTTCCGATCGACCAGCTGCTCACCGAGACCGACTGCCCGTACATGGGACCCGACCGCGGCGAGCGCAACGAACCCGCCAACGTACCGCGCGGCGTGGCGGCGATGGCCAAAGCTCGCGGCATCGATGAACCCGAGATGGCCGCCGCCATTCGCGCCAATTTCAAGCGGCTTTTCGGGGTCTGAGGGCCTGCACGCGTGGCCAATACCGCCATCCTCGTCGTCGACTTCGGCGCGCCGTTGGCCAGCGCAGCCTTTGTGGACCAGCGCGCGGTGCTCGATCGCTCGTTCGCCTACTCGCCCCAGCCTGGCTGTGACGCCTCGAGGGACGCCTTCGTCGCCGAGCTGGACGCCGCTATTCGACGCATCATCGCCCGCACGAAGCGCCCCTCGACGCGCGTCGCTGTGGTCGTGCATGGCAAGGACCGGAGCGACCATTGGCGCGATGACAAGTGGTCGTTAGCGTCCTTACGATCTCTTCCAAGCCCCATGTTGGTCGCCGCCGACGTCGCCGAAGCCGTCGGGATGCACGCGGATTCCGACCTCGGTCGCATAGACGGCGTGAGCGTTCACGTTGGCATCGGCCGAGCGATCGGCGTTGTCGCCGGGCAGGGTGACGGCTCCACGCCGCGCAGCATCTTGCACGACGTCGTCGACCCGTACGGCCCGATGTGCTCGTGCGGCGGACGCGGATGCCTCGCCGCTTACATCAGCGACCGGGCGCTGCAACGCGGTCGTCGTCTGATGGGGATCGATCACGCCAAGTTCGATCACATCGCCGCCGGTGACCTCGCCGAACACCTTGCGTGGCGCGTCAGAAACGATGCCTGCCTCCTGTCCGCGCACGTCCTCAACGGTGTCACCCGGGCTATCCATACCGTGCTCGGGAGACAACACGGCGCCGTCACCCGGGTCGTCATGCATGGCGGGCCGCTGGCCAGTGAGTACGTCGGCAAGAGGCTGCAGCACCTTGGACACACGCAGCCGATCCGCGCGCCACGTTCGGCATCGGCGCGGTTGGTGGGTGCCGCTCGCCTCGTCATATCACGATGAAATAAACGATCGCGCCCACGATTGCTGCGGCGACAACGATCGCTACGGTGAGGCTGTTTCCGCTCGTCTGCGGCGCCGTCCCGTCGGGCCCAAACGCGCCGCTTGCTGGCAAAGCGCCCGGGCCGCTACCCCCGTCGCTGGAGACGTCACCGGACGCGGAAACTGTCAGCTTGATCGGCGACCGTCCGCGCGATTTGAGCTTCGCCGCGCTTGCCTCTTCGCGGGCCATAGCGGCGGCGAGGAGCTCTTCGTGGATAACCGCCAGCTCCTCGGCTGAGCGCGACCGAAGCGTCTCCGCCGCGATCTTCAGCTGGTCGGCGGACAGCGCCACGGCCTTTTTGCCGCCGCCGAAAGTCGGGGTCCTGGCCTGCGCGTCGCGCGCATGTTGCAAGACGGCGTCAGCGACGTGGGTCAGCCCCGTCATGGTGTTGACGATAGCGGGCAGGGAAGCTTGGCCGTCCAGCCGCCCGCTGTCCTTGAGGTCGTGGGCAAAACGCCACCGGGCCTCGATGTCCGCGAGGCGCGAGCGCTCAACTTCGCTCAGCAGCTCTTCCACCGGCCGACCGAGCAGCCCGGCTTGTGCAGCGTCGAAGTGGAGCCAGTCTGCGCCGATTTGTTTGGATCCGCCGCGCCCTTTCTTGCCCTTTCCTTGCCGCCTGGGCCGCGTCACGAAGCCGCGTTCGCTGATCAGCAGCGCGGCGTTCTCCCGCGGTCCGCACACGATGGCGCCGAGGTAGCGGGCGTCGGGCATCGACCAGACCGCCAAGCAGTCTTCGTCTTCGTCGTAGTAGCGGCTGAAGTGCAGGTCGCCTCCGACAAAGAGCCGATCGCCGTTGGCAGAAAAGCCGACCGCGACCAGCGACCCGATATCGCCCTTGGGCCGATTGGGGTTGCGCGCGGTCGCCACATGCCGTCGCGCCGCCACGTCGAAGATCTCGATGACGTCATCGGTGTAGTTGCCGCCCGCGAGCCACCGACCGTCCGGGCTGAACGCCGCGCGTTTCCATGACTTGCGCATGGGTCCGAACGCCTTGCTGCCGCGTCGCAGCTGGTCGCCCACGAGCTCGCGCAGGTGCACGCCCTTGTCGCCGAACACCGCGACGGTCGCGCCATCGGACGAAATCGACGCCGCGCTCGCGCCGCCCATCTTCAGCTCGCCGCCACTGCCGAGCATGATGCGCGCCGTCGTCGTCCACTGCCAGGACGACTTGCCCGGTCGCGTCGAACGCCGCCGAGATGTGGTCTTTATGAAGCCGCCCGATCTCGCTGTAGTCGTTGGCGTCGAGGACGAACCGATGCGCGCCGATGAGCTCGCCGGACGGTGAAACGGCGGAATGATCGACGCCCCGTACCTGTTCGCTGAACACCGGGATGGCGAGCGCTCTGCCGTCCAACTGCGCCATGCGGTGGCCGGCCTCGCGGATCTGCTCGCTCGGCAGCAGGTCTTCGCCGCTCATCTTCGCCCGTCCCGCGGCCTGCTGCGAAGCCGCATGGTTGTGCGCAACGGCTTGCATGGCCGCGACCGAGACACCTTCACGCGTGGCGTAGCGGTGTACAAGCGGGCGCAGGTGGTCGAGGGCCAGGCGTGCCGAGGGAAGTCGTCGCTCGGGATCGGGCTCGGTCATGCGCTCGAGCAGCAGTGTCAGGCGCGCGTCGAACGACACCAACGACCGCACGTCGACCCGCACACCGGAAAAAGGCATATCGGCGGGGTCTTTCTTGCTCGCGACGGCCAAGCAGGTCATCGCCAGCCCGTACAAGTCACTGCTCGGGAACGCGGCACCAACGAACTGCTCCATCGGCGCGTAGCCAAACGTTCCGGCGCTGGTCGAAGACGCCTCTTCCGCCGACGCGACCGCAGCTTGCACCGTGCCAAAGTCGACGAGCCACGCGCGCTGGTCGTTGTCGATGAGGGTATTGCCGGGGTCGATCAGGATATTGCCGGGCTTGACGTCGCGGTGGACAACAGGCGGTGAAAGGCGGTGCAGGTAGTCGAGGACGCCGAGGATTTCCGCCATCCAAGCCACCATTTCGGCGGTGTCGGTCGGCGCGTCGCTGCGCATCGTTTCGGCGAGCGAGCGGCCGTCGACATATTCTTGGACGAGCACCAACCCGTCGGGCTGTTCGGGATCGGGACCTAGTCGGAAGTCGTCGATGTAGTTGGGGATCTGCGGATGCTCGAGGCGGCGCAGAACCGCGCATTCACGCTCGAACAGCTCGAGGGATTTCCAGTCCTTGAGGCGATGGATGTGCAGCGCCTTAATCGCCACGTGCAGGCCGTCACTGGCCCTTTTCGCCAGCCACGCCGAGCCGAATCCGCCTTCGCCGAGCGGTCGCACCAGCTCGTACGCCGCGCCGGGCCCTTCGACTTCCTGGCCTGCTTGCCACGCATCGGTCATCGGTATTCAACGCAGGTAGTGGTTCGCTTCGAGCTGGGCGACGAGCGTCCACTGCAGCGACCGTAGGCGCGAGAAAACGTAGAGGTCCGGCCCGAGCCGCACAGCGCCCGACACGCGACCACTTCGCACCTGTTCGGCCACCTTGGGCACATCGAAAGGCGATCTCGCGCGGGTCTCCGTCACCACTTTGTCGGTCGCCGAGCGCTTGCCCAGGTCGTCGGAGCTGAACACCACACGCGCCTGCTGGTCGACGATGAATGTGCGCTTGACCGCCGCGATGTCCGGCACTTCCAGCGCAGCGATGACAGCATCCAGGCCCATATCCAGCCCGGCGACGCCGATCAGCTCACCGTTGCGGTCGTACACCGGTTCGTTGCACGGCATCAGGAACCCGGTGCCAGCAGCGTCGGAGTAGATCTCGCCCCACTTCGGACCGATACGGCCGACCGACGACGTGTACCAGGGCCGCATCCGCGGATCGTAACCGCTCGCGTAGATCGCATTGCCCGGGTAGTTGAGCATCGTCCCATCCGCGAAACCAACATACGCCCACGTCAGCCGCGCCTTGTCGGAGATGAGCTTGTTGGCCTTCGCGTCCGGCCACCGAATCGCCTCGGGATTGACCGACCGGACCACGGCAGCGCGCAAGATCCCCTGCAGCTGGCTCATGTGGTGCAGCCGCGGCATGACCTCGGCGCGGTTTGAAGCGTCGGTGGCGAGATAGATGCCGTCGGTAAACGAGATCGCCTGGTCGTACCGCGCATGATGGGTGGTGTCGGCCGGGCCACGTCCTTGCGCCAGGTCGTGATGCGAATACAGGCCGTAGGCGCGCAGGTCCGTTTCCGTCGCGGCGAACGGCGGGGGCTTGGCCGAATCGAACTCCTGGTAGCGGTCGCGGGTGGCCGTCGCGATGCCCTCGAGCAGCACCTGGATGCCAAACAACTCTGCGTCGACGTCGCGCGCATGGCTGCCCAGCTTGGCGATCAACAATCACCTGCCGATCCTTCTGCCTTGAAAGGTC
>CAZLMW010000164.1:11584-15063 GCA_964560875.1 uncultured Enterobacteriaceae bacterium | reverse complement strand
GGAGCGGGAGCGGGAGCGGGAAAGCGGATCGCGATTCTCGCCCGGCACATCTAGTAGTCAGGGTATTTCGACCACTTCGGCTGCCACGATTCGAGCAGCAGCTGTTTGCGCAACTCGGCGGCGCGCGCGGGCTTTTCGTAGATCGCGAGGTAGCGCAAGAAGTGGCCGATCACCATGCGGGTGTAGTTGCGGCATTCGTGCGGCCCCATGTCGTCGATCATCTCGTCGAACTCCATGCCTTTGCTGATCGTCATGTGGTATTCGAGCAGCATCGGTCCGCCGTTGTAGCTGCCGATCGCGAACGGCAACTGGCGATTGAATTTCTTGTACAGCGCGCCGAGGTACTGCGTTCCCCATCGCACGTTGTGGCCGGGAATCATGAGCATCCACAGCTGGTAGGGCTCCTTGGCATCGTTGGCGAGGCGGCTCGCGGTTCGGTCGAGAAGCTCAAGCAAGCCGTAGGCCGGCGCGTGGCTGATCATCCACGGCTTGTATCGGCTCTCTTGCAGCATGTGGGCATAGACCATCCACTCCGGCGCGCCCCATTTTTTCGCCGACCAGACGACGTGCGTGCGATACGCCCGGGGGTATCGGGCGCGCCACGCATGAACGGTCTTTGCCGTCGGGTAGCCGCGGCGATTGCGTTTCCACGAGCTGTAGGCGCGGCGGCGAGGCGTCCAGTAATCCTCGAGCTCGTCAGCGAGGTCGTCGCGTAGGCGATTGGTGCGCTTGGTGCCAAGCTGCCGGTTGAGCGCGGGACGCTGCGATTTGAAGACGGCGCGCATGGTGTCGTACTCGCCGAGGTGAGCGGCGATTCGGATTGTTGCGACGGCCCCGTCGTGGGCGAGTCCTGCGAAGGGTTGCAAGCGCGGATCGGGCACCTTGGAGAGATCGGGGCGCTTGGGGATGCGATTGGCCAGCCCCCATTGACGCAGACGGAACTCGGCCAGACCGCTGTAGTAGTTCAGCGGCTGGTCACGAACGAGTTTGGCCAGCACGTCGGCGGCCTTCTTGCGCTTGCCAAGCTTGTCCCAGGCGCGCCCCGTCCAGTAGCGCGACTTGCCGCCGACAAGCGCGTTGCTGCTGTGCGTCAGGCCGGAGAAATGGTCGATCGCCTTTCGGTACTTGCCGCCCAGGTAGGTCCAATAGCCGACAAACCAATAGTACTTGCCGAGGTCGAGTTTGCCCTTGCGACGGCTGTTCAACGCGCGGCGAAGGTCCTCGGCGGCCTGCAGCGACCTGCCTCCTGTGTGCAGTGCGCGGCCGCGATCATAGTGGGCTTCGATCACCCTCTTGACGGGAGCCGAACGGCTGTAGTTGCGCAGCCAGCGGTCGAACTGGCGCACCGAAGCGTCGGTCTTGCCGTTCTTGGCGAGCACGATCGCATACGAACTGATCGCGAACAGCGCATACGGGCTGGACTCGACGGCGGCGACTTTGAAGTATTTCTCGGCCCCCTTGTAGTCGTCGCGAAGCCTCTCGGAGCCGATCTTTCCGAGGAAATAGCCGAGCTCGACACGCCGGTAGTTCTTCTTCCAGAGCGCCAGTGCTTCGGCGCGGCATCGTTCGTAGTGGCGCTTGGCAAAGAGCCTCTCGACTCGGCTCATGCGCTCGCGCTTGGACAACGAGGCCAGCGGCACGCGCTGGATGGCGTCGTCGATGAAGCGGCTGATCGGATGCTGCATCAGCAGGCGCTTCCACAGGTTCTTGGCTTCGGCGTTGTTGCCGGCGGCTTCGTGCATCCGGGCGGCGCGGTCGAGCAGCTCGTCCTGGGGAAGGTGCAAGCGCGACTTCGGGTAGAGCTTCAGCGCGACTTCGGCGGCCTTCTTCGGCGGTCCGGCCTTCTCCCACAGACGCGAATAGGTGATATCTGCGCGGGCCCAGCGCCACTTCGGCCACTTGCTGCGCAGCTTGGCGAGCGCATCGATGGCGCGCTTGGTGTCGCCTTGCGCGATGGCCACCTCGACTTCAGCCCACGCCCACGACGGCGGATGGATGCTGGCGATGGGTTTGGCCTTGTTCAGTGCCGATCGCGCCGCTTCACCCTTGCCTTGTGCAGCGTAGAGCCGAGCGAGCACGAAGCTCGCCGTGGCGCGGAACTCTTTGCTGCCGCGACTTGTCAACGCAGCCAGCGGGGCGGCCACGCCGGATGTGTCGCCGACGCGTATCTTCTGCACGAGAGGACGCAAGGACGACCACGGATCGCTCTTGGACAGCGCGTCGGCATCGGGCGCCATCGCAACAACGAGCAGCGCGAGGGAAAGCGCCAGCCATTTGCTGCGGCGTCCGCCTGCGATCGGTTGGATCGGTGCACATGTGCCGTTCGGCTCGGTCACGGTAACCCCCTGCTGGTAGTGCGGCGAAGCGACCGGCGGCGAGCTTCCTGCGCAAACCGCCCGCACTCCTGGTGCCCGCGAGCAAGATACCATCGCGATCGATCCCCTCCAGAAGAACGCGGTTTGTGCGGTGGCCGTTGCAGCCCGAGCCCATCTGCGTCGGAAGTCAGCGCCGGAACTCCATCGATATGCGGGCGAATTCGGATCTGGACGGTCGCGGTCATAGGGTCGATACGCGTCGCCGTGATCAACGATTCGAAAACGCGTACGACGTTCGCCCAAGTAGCCAATATGCCAGCGATTGTTCCCGGTTTGCAGGGAATGCCAAGTAATTTCGGTAACATACGACTAAACGCATGACTGCAAGCCTTTTCATGTCTCGTGGCGACGTTCGTACTTTTTTTCATCAGGGGCGTTTTTTTCGTGCAAAAGGGCTTGCAACCGGCATTTTCGTATTCGATACATCGGGCATCCATCACCCGAAACCGGCGCGCGGTTTCAGGCCCGGGCAACTATGCCCCGGGCGGTGTTGACCTGTGTCTGATCGACTTTGTCGGTTGTCATGGGTCGACGCTTCACGAGGTAGCTCGGGCCTCGCGCGCTCAACCATTTGCAACACGTGTATAGGAGTCAGAAATGGCCAGCCGTCCCAAGAAGAACTTCGTTCTCCTCGAAGGCAACAACGACACTGACGTCGTTTTCAGCAACGCTCAGCCCCGCGGCGCCGCCCTCAAGGCAGCCAGCCGCGGCCACACCGAGATTCGCCTCCGCGAGCGCGGAACCAAGCGCGTCCATGTCTTCAAAGGCTGGCGTGAGCAGGTCGACGCTCCCGCCAAGCGCCCCGCGTGGCTGCCCGACCGTGTCTGGAAAGCCAAGGTGAAGAAGCTCGGCGTCGAGCACATCTAGCTCTTCAAAGAACGCTTACGGGGATCCCGGTGCGTCCGGGGTCCCCGTTTGCGTTTTTGCCCCGGACGAGTTGTTCCGTTCTTCGCACCGCAAGCGGTGCTGCGCGTCCTGCCGTGCGATGCGACGGCGACTTGCCGGGGTCCCCGTTTGCGTTTTGTCCCCGGCCGAGGTGTTGCGTTCTACGCACCGCAAGCGGTGCTGCGCGTCCTGCCGTGCGATGCGACGGCGACTTGCCGG
>CAZLMW010000164.1:0-11484 GCA_964560875.1 uncultured Enterobacteriaceae bacterium | reverse complement strand
CCGTGCGATGCGACGGCGACTTGCCGGGGTCCCCGTTTGCGTTTTGTCCCCGGCCCGCGGTCTTGTGATTGCGTTTTCGAGAGGCGCCGGCACACTCCGCGACCCATGGCTGAGCCCAATCGCATCCGCAACTTCTCGATCATCGCGCACATCGACCACGGTAAGTCGACGTTGGCCGATCGTATTCTCGAGCTCACGAATGCGGTCGAAGAGCGGCGTATGCAGGCGCAGTTCCTCGATTCGATGGACCTGGAGCGCGAGCGCGGGATCACCATCAAGTCGCAGGCGGTCCGCCTCGATTACCGCGCCGATGATGGCGAGACCTACACGCTCCACCTGATCGACACCCCCGGTCACGTCGATTTCGGATACGAGGTCTCCCGCTCGCTGGCGGCGTGCGAGGGCGCGCTGCTCGTCGTCGATGCGGCGCAGGGCGTGGAGGCGCAAACGCTGGCGAATGTCTACCTGGCGATCGACGGCGAGCTCGAGCTGATTCCGGTCCTCAACAAGATCGACCTCGACGCCGCCCGAATCGATGAAGTCGTCGCCGAAATCGAGGACGGGATCGGCCTCGACGCATCTGGCGCGGTGATGACTTCGGCCAAGAACGGCATCGGGATTCGCGAGGTCCTTGAGGCGATTGTCGACCGAATTCCGCCCCCAGAGGGCGACGCAGAGGCGCCCCTTCAGGCGATGATTTTCGATTCGCACTACGATCCCTATCGCGGCGTTCTGATGCAGCTGCGCGTGATGCACGGGACGCTGACCAAGGGCGACAAGATTCGGTTCATGGCCACCGGGCGCGACTACGAAGTGCTCGGACTCCAGGTGCGAACGCCCGAACCGCGGGCCATCGAGTCCCTCTCGGTCGGCGAAGTCGGCGTGCTTATTTGCGGCGTCAAGAACGTCCAGTACGTCAAGATCGGCGACACGGTCACCCACGCGAAACGACCCGCTTCAACGCCCCTGCCCGGCTTCAAGGAAGTCCAGCAGATGGTCTTCTGCGGCATCTTTCCGACCGACAACGCCGATTACTCGGTGCTGCGCGACGCGATGGAGAAGCTGGCGCTCAACGACTCGTCCTTCTCGTGGGAGCCGGAGACATCAGGGGCACTCGGTTTCGGTTTTCGATGCGGCTTCCTCGGCTTGCTGCATATGGAAGTCATCCAGGAGCGGCTCGAACGCGAATACGACCTCGATCTCGTCAAGACGGCTCCAAGCGTCGTCTACCGCGTTCACAAGCTGGACGGCTCGACCATCGACATCAGCAATCCGGGCGACATGCCGCCGACCAACGAGGTCGACAGCATCACCGAGCCGATCATCAAGGCCACCGTTCACGTGCCCGCCGAGTACATCGGCCCCGTCGTGCGCCTGTGCAACGAGCGGCGCGGACAACAGCGCGACATGCGCTACATCTCAGATCAGCGCGTCGTGATCGAGTACGACATGCCGCTCGCCGAGATCATCTACGACTTCTTCGATCGCCTGAAAACGGTGACCCGCGGGTACGGCAGCCTCGACTACGAGTTCGTCGCGTTCCGGCCCGACAACCTGGTGAAGCTCGACGTGTTGGTCCACCGCGAGCCGGTCGATGCGCTCAGCCTCATCGTGCACAAGTCCAGCGCGTACGAGCGCGGCAAAACCCTGGTCGCGAAGCTGCAGAAGCTGATTCCCCGCCAACAGTTCGAAGTCCCCATCCAGGCGGCCATCGGCAACAAGGTGATCGCCCGCGAAACGGTGCGTGCCCTGCGCAAAGATGTGACGGCGAAGTGTTACGGTGGTGATATCAGCCGCAAGCGCAAGCTCCTCGAGCGCCAGAAGAAGGGCAAAAAACGCATGAAGCAGGTCGGTTCGGTGGACATCCCGCAGAGCGCCTTCCTCGCGGTCCTTTCGACCGACAACTGATGCCCCTGGTTGTGACGCGCAAAGTGGACCGGGACCCCTGCTGCGATGACCGCTGACATCCTCGCGTTTTTCGGTGGCCTGCTCGCCCTCGTGGTCGGCGGCGATGGGCTGGTCCGCGGTGCCGGCGGTCTCGCGAAGATGATGGGGATTTCGCCGCTGGTGGTCGGCCTGACCGTCGTCGCGTTCGGGACCTCCGCGCCCGAGCTCGCCGTCAGTATGGCTTCCGCGTTCCAGGGGGCCGCGCCGATCGCGCTCGGTAACGTCGTCGGCAGCAACATCTTCAACGTCTTGCTGGTGCTCGGCAGCGCCGGACTCGTCGCGCCGCTCGTTGTGCAGACCCAGATCGTTCGCTTCGACGTCCCCGTGCTCGTTCTCGCGTCGTTTGTCCTCGCGGCCATGAGCCTGGACGGAACCATCTCGCGCATGGACGGACTGATTCTGTTCATCGGGCTCGTCACCTACATCGGCTGGACGGTTCGCGCGGCGCTGGCGACCAAGAACCCCGTCGAATCGGACGACGAGGACGAAGCGGCTGGATCGCCGATCGAGTTGGCGCTTTGCGGGATCGCCATTGCCGCCATCGCCTACCCCACGCTCGTCGGCGCGATCAGCCCCTTGCAGGCAAGTTTGATGATCGGCGCCGTGGTCGTGCACGCGGCCGTAGCGCGCTTGAGCCGAAACGGCGCGTCCAAAGGCATGCTGATCGCCGCTCTGTTCGGTGGACTCGCGCTGGTTCCCGCCAGCGCAGACGTGCTCGTTACCGGCGCCGTCGGAATCGCGCGGACCATGGGCATCTCGGACGCCGTCATCGGCCTCACCATCGTCGCGGCGGGAACCTCGGCACCCGAAGCCGTTACGTCGTTCATTGCGGCGCGACGCAACCAGGCTGATCTCGCGATCGGCGGTGTCGTGGGCAGCAACATCTTCAACGTGCTGTGCATCGTCGGACTCACGGCGTCCGTAACCGACCTACCCGTCCCACAGGAGCTGATGCACTTCGACTATCCGTTCATGTTGGCGATGACGCTGGGGCTATGGCCGCTGCTCTGGTGGCGCGGCGTGGTCAAGCGCATCGACGGGAGCCTGATGCTCGTCGCGTTCTCGGGCTTCATGGCCGTGCAGCTGTGGCGCGTGATGTGACGCCAGGTGGGCGATCCGCCGCGCGATTGCCCGATGCTGCGCCGTGCCCGCGGCTATTTCTTGGAAGTCTTGCGTGTCTTGGTCGATTTGCGCGGCTTCTTCGGCTTGTCATCGTCGCCGTCGTCACCGCCGCCATAACCGCGGCTGATGGCTTTGTAGGCGCTGGAGTGGGCGGCGAGGGCGTCGTCATACCCGAGGGCGCCGTATCCCGGTCCCGCGCGCAGCTCGGCGACAGCTGTCCAGTCGGACGCGTTCATGGCTTCTTGCAGCTCGGCGTGTTGGCTCACGACCTGCAGGAAGCCGTCGATTTGAGCGCTTTCGCCCTGGTTCATGCCGGCGAACATGGCGGTGGCGTTGTCGTATCCGGCGGTGTCCGCCTCGGCGCCCGACACCTGGGCGAGCCCCATCCGAGTCGCTGCGTGCGCGGCGGCGGGATCGATCTGGCGGGCCTCGGCAAGCACCTGGTACTCGGCGTCCTGGTCGCGGTGCGTCGCGACGAGCCAGCGGCCGGTCTGGCGGAAAAACTCGTACGGCTCGAAGCGGACGGCCATGCGATCTTCGCTGACGCCACGCAGCTGGGATGACTCGGTCAGGACGACGGCGGCGGTGGCCTCGGCGGGAACCCCCGCTTTCTCCGAGCCGACCGCGAGTTGTTCACCGTGCTTTTCGTGGAGCGCGCCAGCGACTTGCTCGAACTCACTTGCCGGCCCGGTCGACGCTTGACCCGCCTGGCCACCGTCGGGTGAACGCATGGCCGCGCCGGTCTCGTAGCGCCGCCCAACCATCGACCGATCAGCGGACGGACGCGCGACGTCGCGACCACCACGAACTTCGCCGCCGCGGGTCGCAGGTGCGCGCCGCTGTCGTTGCTCGTTCGTGGGTCCCTTTTGCTTCACTTTCGCTCCGACTCGGCCCGATCAAGCTGCCATGCCCCCCGCGGGCCGGCAAGCTACGGCGCCGGTCCCCGCTCGCGCGATGGGGCTTGCAACCATCGCGTGGCCTTGTAGGGAAAAGAACGTTACTATCGATCCTTGCCTGCGGTACTGGAACGCCGCGCCGCATCGCCCGGGTGCTGCGAAGGCGTCTCGTTTTCCGCTCGGCATGAGGTGCACGGCATGGACAAGCGGCCCAAGCGAACCAAACGCGAGGTGTCCAAATCGCTGACCGCAACGGGCGAATTCCTCGAACGCAACGCCAATCGTGACCCTCGGCTCGGCATCGTTCTGCGCATCGCCAACCTGCTTTCGGCCCAGGTAACGCTCGACGAGCTCATCGCCCTCATCATGTCCGGCTGCACCGAGCTCCTCAACGCGGATCGGTCCACGCTGTTTCTCTTGAGCGACGACGGCCAATACCTGTGGTCCAAGTACGCGCAGGGCAACGAAGTTCACGAGATCCGGATGCGCGTCGGCGAAGGTATCGCCGGATGGGTCGCCCAGACCGGTCGGCCGGTGAACATCAAAGACGTCTACAAGGACCACCGCTTCGACAAGGAGTGGGATCTCCGCAACGACTACCGCACCCGCTCGATGCTGTGTCAGCCGGTCCGCAACCGCGCGGGCGACGTCATCGGCGTGGCCCAGGTGCTCAACAAGTCGACGGGCTATTTCACGGTCGATGACGCGATCATGCTGCGCACGATCATGGCGATGGCCGCGATCTCGCTGGTCAACGCGCGGCTCTACAACGCCCTGCTGGCCCGAAACATGGAGCTCGTCCAGGCGCAGCGCGACCTGCAAGCCCGGATGCGCGAGATCGACTTGCTCTACGTCATCGAACGCGACGCCAGCAGCGCGGCCGACGTCGACGAGGCGATCGGCATCTTGCTGCGCCGTCTCCAACAAACCGTGCCGTGCGAGCTCGTCCAGGTCGCGCTCACCGCCGAAGATGGCTCGATCATCGCCCATCGGCTCCACGCACGCGGCGCGGAGGTCGAGCGGGTCCGGTTCGAGCAGCCCACCGGTTTCATCGGCATCGTGCTGCGCAGGACGAGCGAGTTGGCGCTCGACTCGATGGTCGACGTGGAGATCTTGCAGGCGGCCCAGGCCGAACACATGGATCCACCCGGCAACGGCTTGTGCATCCGACTGGAAGATGATCAGCGCTCACTTGGTGTCATGAGCTTCTACGGTCGCGGTTCAGGGCCGCAGATCGCCGATCTCGATCGCAAGCTGATGGCGCTCGTAGCGTCTCGAGCGGCCCGTTTCATCGCGCGTCGCCTGGCCTTGACGCAGGCCGAGCGCGAAAACCGGATGGCGGCTCTCGGCGGCGCCATCGCCACGATCTTGCACGACTTCAAGACACCGATGACCGTCGCATCCGGCTACGCGCAAATGATGGTGCGCACCGAGGACAAGGCCCGCCGCAAGGAGATGGCACAGACCGTCGTCAAACAGCTGGATCGCGTCAACCAGATGTCGCGCGAGGTGCTTTCCTTCGCGCGCGGCCATACCGAGCTGCTGCTGCAGAAAGTGCACATCAACGACTTCGTAACGGAAGCCGAGGAGCTGTTGGGCCAGGTCTTCGCCAAGAGCGGCGTCGCCTACGCGATCGAGGCCAACTTCAAGGGCGCAGCGCGTATCGACCGCCTCAAGTTACTGCGCGTGGTCCAGAACATGAGCCGCAACGCGCGCGAGGCCATGACGATGGTCGAACGGCCCGAAGGACACAGGTTCCACTTCGTCATCGATCACGAAGACGGCGAGCTGGTCTTCATCTTCTCCGACACCGGCACAGGCGTTGCGCCCGAATTCCGACACCGCATGTTCGAAGCGTTCGAGACGCACGGGAAGAAGGACGGCACCGGCCTTGGCCTGGCGATGGTCAAGCGGTTCGCCGAGTCGCATGGCGGAAGCGTCGAGTACCGCGACACCCCGGGCGGCGGCGCCACGTTCGAGGTGCGCATTCGGCGCGGCACTGGCCCCGATACCAACGAACAGGACCAGGTCGACCCAAAGCACGCCCGAAAGCCAGCCGCGGCGGCGCCCAAACCAGCACCTGAGAGGATCGGCGCCGAGTCGGACATCCCCCCGGCTCTGCCGGCGGCGGCCGTCAAGCACTGAACAAGGGTCGGCGGGAGTGTCGGCCAAACTTGACCGTGATGGATCGGCGCGCATTATCGCGTCATGAACGGCTGGTCACGGCTCAAGCATCGCGTTCACTGGCGGCTCGACGTGCGCACGATCGTACGCGCGCTGTTCCTCGCGTCGGTGGCTCTCTACCTGGCGGTCGCGGGGGCCTCGCTTGCCCGCGCTTGGACGTCGGACGGCAGCACACTCGACCGCCAACAAGAGCTCAAGCGCCTCGAACACCAACTGGCTGAAGCGAAGGCCCGAACCGAGCGGTTTCGGTCGCAAATCGCCGCGATCGACACCGACGCCGAAGTGCGTATGGGCATCGTCCGGCGCGAGTTGGGGATGCTGCGCCCCGACGAGAACTTCGTCGTCTTCAAGTAGGTCGAACGCGTCGCGACCGCGATTCAAGCCCCGGCTGCGCCCCTTGCGACGCGGCCCACGCGTCCTTTCTTCCTACCCGGATCGCGACCTTTCTGGTATCCCGCGCGTCCGTTCGTCGCCCCTTCTGGCGGCACGTCCCGATACATCGACCCGACCCCCGGGCAGGAGAGCACCATGATCGCGCCGAAGAAAAACATCGTCCTCGTTGCCGGCAAACGCACGCCGTTCACCGCATTTGGAGGCTCGCTCAAAGGCTTGACCGCGACCGACCTCGGAGTGGAAGCCGCCAAGGCAACGCTCGCCCAGGTCGACTGCGATGCGGCCGACGTCGACGCCGTATTTTTCGGCAACGTGCTGCAGACCTCGGGTGACGCATTGTACCTCGCCCGACACGTTGGCCTGCGCGCCGGCTGTCCCGTGCACGTGCCCGCGCTGACGGTCAATCGCCTGTGTGGCTCCGGTTTCGAGGCGATCGCCCAGGCCGTCGCAGCCGTCGAGCTGGGTTCGGCAAACGTTGTTCTGGCCGGCGGCACCGAGAGCATGTCGCAGGCCCCGCACGTCGCCCGTGATGTCCGCTGGGGAACCCGCCTCGGCAAGTCGCCCGTGCTCGAAGACAGCTTGTGGGAGTCGTTGACCGACACCTACACGTCGATGGCCATGGCCAATACCGCCGAAAAGCTCGCGCGCACCCACGAGGTCAGCCGCGCCGAATGCGACGACTACGCGCTCACCAGCCAGCAGCGCTACCAGTCGGGTCTCGACAACGGCGTCTTCGCAGCGGAAATCGCGCCTGTGACTGTCAAGTCCCGCCGCGGTGAAAAGTCGTTCGCCCATGACGAGCACCCGCGGCCCGAAACGACGAGCGAAGGCCTCGCCAAGCTGCGCGCCGTCTTCGAAAAAGATGGTGTCGTCACCGCAGGCAATGCGTCAGGCATCGTCGACGGAGCCGCCGCGGTCCTCGTGACGACCGCCGAAATCGCGGCCGAAAAGGGCTGGACTCCGCTGGCTCGAATCGCATCGTACGCAGCTGTCGGTTGCGACCCGACCGTGATGGGCATCGGCCCCGTGCCCGCGATCCGCAAAGCCCTCGACCTCGCCGGCAAGGGCCTTGACGACATGCAGCTCGTCGAAGTCAATGAAGCTTTCGCGCCGCAGTACCTCGCCGTCGAAAAGGAGCTCGGTCTCGACCGCGCCATCACCAACGTCAACGGCGGGGCGATCGCCGTCGGCCATCCGCTCGCCGCGTCGGGCACCCGCATCACCCTGCACCTCGCCTACGAAATGGGGCGCCGCGGCGTCGATTGGGCCGTCGGAAGTGCGTGCATCGGCGGTGGTCAGGGCATGGCCATCGTGCTCGCGTCCGCGTAACGTCAGCGGCCGGAGGGCCGCGTGGCAAAAAGGCAACACCGCAAGGATCGCGTCGAATTTCTCCCGCTTGGTGGGCTCGGCGTCATCGGCATGAACAACATGCTGATGAAGTGCGGCGACACGTCTGTGTTGCTGGACAGCGGCGTGATGTTCCCCAGCCCCGAGCAGCCCGGCGTCGACCTCGTGCTGCCCAACCTCGACCTGCTGGGCCGGGAAGCGCCTCAGCTCGACGCGATCGTGCTGACCCACGGGCATGAAGACCACATCGGCGCCGTTCCGTACGTCCTCGCTCGCCACAACGTTCCGGTCTACGGGGGCCGGTTCACGCTCGCGCTGGTGCATGAAAAGCTCGTCGAACACGGCCTGTCCGGACGCGCCCAGCTCATCGAGGTTGCGCCCGGTCAGAACATCACCATCGGCTGCTTCCGTTTCGGCTTTCTGCGTGTCACGCATTCGATCCCCGACTGCATGTCCCTGGCGATCGAGACACCGGTCGGGCGTGTGCTGTTCACCGGCGATTTCAAGATCGACCGCGCGTTGCCCGACGGCACCCGGTTTGACGAGGACGGCTTTCGAAAGCTCGGCGACGACGGCGTGTTGCTGATGATGAGCGACTCGACAAACGCCGAGAATCCCGGCTGGACACGGTCGGAAGGCGAGGTCGCCAAGGCCCTCGTCGAAGCGATCAGCAAGGCTCCCGGGCGGGTGCTCGTAGGCCTCTTCTCGTCCAACCTCTACCGGGTTAAAGCGGTGGTCAACGCCGCGCGCGAATCGGGCCGCTATTGCGCGCTTTTCGGCCGTTCGTTGGACCGCTATCGGCGCGTCGCCGCGAAGAACACGCGGCTCGATATCCGCGGCGCCGACCTCATCGACCAACGCGACATCGATCTCTACGACGACGACGAGCTGGTGATGATCTGCACCGGATCGCAGGGCGAAATGCGCGCCACCCTCAGGCGGGTTGCGAGCGGCACGCACAACCATATTCGGCTACGTCCGACCGATACGCTGCTGCTCAGTTCGCGTCGAATCCCCGGCAATGAACGCCCGATCTACGAGATGGTCGATGACTTCGCGCGACTAGGGGCCGCCATCGTTCACCCGGGGATGGAACCCACGCTTCACGCCAGCGGTCACGCCCGCGCCGACGAGCTCGGTGCGCTGATCAGCTGGGTGCGTCCGAAATTCTTCGTACCCGTTCACGGTACGCACGCGTTCATGAAGCAGCACGCCGCCATCGCGGAAGCCAACGGCGTTGGGTCCACGGTCGTGGTGGAGAACGGGCAGCGCTTTCAACTCACGACCGACGGCATCACGATCACCGGCGAGGTCAACGCGCATCCGTGGTACGCCGACGGCAAGATCCAGGGCGACGACGTCACGCTCGGATTGAAGGGACGCCGCGAGCTCATGCGCCAGGGTTGCGTCGCGGTCGCGGCCCGATTCAACGGCAAAAACAACCACGTCCAGGTCACAACAACCGGACTGGCGGCCACCGATGAGTTGTGCGAGCAGCTCGCCGACGAGCTCGGCCGCTTCATGGACGAAACCAAGGGCCGTCCCGATCCGACCTGGTTGAGCGAAGAGCTACGTCGCCGCGCGAGACGCTTCTTCAAGCGGACGATCGGCAAGCGCCCTGTCGCCATGGTGCTCCTCGATGGCGTCTGATCGCGGCAAAAAATCCAAGAAGGCAATGGCCAAGAAGGACGGGCCGCGTGTGACCGACGCGCGCTTTCTGGCGTCGGTTGTTCATCCCGACGAGTTCCCGGCAGGCCCGCCAGAGATCGCTTTTTGCGGCCGCAGCAACGTCGGCAAGTCCTCGCTCCTCAACGCGTTGGCGCAGCGCAAGGCGATCGCCCGCACCAGCAAGACGCCTGGACGCACGCAGCGGGTCAACCTCTTCGACATCCAGGTCGGCCGTGAACGCAGCATGCGGTTTGTCGACCTCCCGGGTTACGGGCACGCCAAGGTCCCCCAGCGGATCCGCGCCGAGTTCGGCCCCATGATCGAAGGCTGGCTGGTCGGGAGCGAACGAATGGCCGCGGTAGCGCTGCTTCTCGACGTGCGCAGAGACCCTGAGCAGGCCGCAATGAACTTCCTGGCGTGGCTTGAGCAACAGAACCTGCGATGCGAAGTGGTGTTCACCAAGATCGACAAGGTCGCCCGCAACCGACGCCTGGGGCGGGTCATGCAACTGGCGACGGCGTACGAATTGCCGTACCGGCCGCACGCGACCAGCGCCCAATCGGCCGAGGGAGTGGGCGATCTGCGGCGGCGTCTGTTGGGCATCGCGATGGCCCTGGACAGCGACAGCCGCGATGGACCCCCGCGGCGATGACCGCCGTAGCTCGTCACCGCATCATCCGACCGATCATGCGCGAGGACGTCGACCAGTGGTGGCCACTGCAGGACGCCAACATGCACGACCCGTTTTCGCGCAACGCCCTTGAGTCCGAGATCTCCAACCCGTTGGCCCGCGCGCACGGTCTTTTCGACGGCCAGAACCTGGTCGCCGCGTTCCTCGCGTGGCTGGTTGTCGATGAGCTGCAAATCCTCCAGGTCGTGGTCGCCCCCAACGCGCGTCGCCGCGGCATCGGCAGGCAGTTGCTCGACCATGCGCTCGCGATGGCGCGTGCAGCCGGTGCAACCACTGCCACGCTCGAGGTCCGATCCACCAATGTCGCGGCTCAGATTCTCTATGCGCGAACCGGATTCCGCGTCGACGGACGACGACGCGGCTACTACCCCGACGGGGAAGACGCGCTGCTGATGCGCCTCGACCTTGGTCCTCGACGCTGACGCAAGTCGAATCGGCCTCGCCCGCCCTCGCCGCCGCTGCCCCTTGCAGCGATCGGCCGAACGGGCTACCACACTGGCATGAACGCTCCGATTCATAGCGGCATCTACGCCATCCTGGACCTCGATCGGCTCAGCCCCGCCCTGCCCGACGATCCGCAGCAAGAACAGGCGCAGTTGATGCGCTACATCCGCGATGCGATCAACAACGGCGCCAAAGCCGTCCAGTTGCGGGCCAAGAGCACACCTGGCCACAGTCTCTGGCTGCCTGGGCTGGTCCGCGACGCGCTGCAAGCCGCTGACGGCCGCGTACCGATCATCATGAACGACCACGTTGAGCCGATCGAAGCGCTCGGTGACATCGAACACGTCGGCATCCACGTCGGCCAGGACGACGCCACGCCCTCGTACGGACGCAACCACATCGGTCCGCGGGCGATTATCGGGCTGTCGACCCACAACCTCGCGCAGGTGCAGGCGTCCGCCGGTCAGCCCGTCGACTACATCGGGTTCGGCCCGGTCAACGACACCGGTTCCAAGAACAATCCGGACGCCACAGCCGGTTTCGAAGCGCTTGCCGAAGCCGTGGCTGCCAGTGTCCACCCCGTCGTGGCCATCGGCGGGCTGGGACTTGACGACGTCCCCCGCGTGGTCGCATCCGGCGCGCGCAGTATGGCGGTGATCACGGCGTGGCTCGGCAATCCCGGAGCGCCAAACGGCCCGAATTTCGCGCGCATGGCGATGCGGGAGCTGACCGACGCGTGGACCGCGGCCAAGAGGGCATCGTGAGCAAACCGGCCACCTGGACGATCGCCAA
>CAZLMW010000163.1:0-15215 GCA_964560875.1 uncultured Enterobacteriaceae bacterium | reverse complement strand
ACCATCCCCGCCGTTGAAGTCCAGCACAGTTTAGGCGGTTCTGCGAAGCAGGTTCTCCGACCGGATCCCGAACGGAACCGGGGCCGACCGGATCCCGAACGGGATCCGGGGCCGACCGGATCCCGAACGCGCTCCGCGGGGATCCGGGGCTTGACACAGAACCCGCCGCGGCGTTTGGTGGTCGCGCCCAACTACCTGGCGCGTCATCGCCAATCGTCCGTGGAGACCGCTCGTGGAGCTTGTCGGCACCGTCATCAAGGGCCAGTACGCGGTCCGCGAAGTGCTCGGCGAAGGCGGCATGGGGACCGTGTTTCGCGCCGAACAGCTGTCGGTCGAGCGCCCGGTCGCCATCAAGGTCATGCGGCCCGAGTTCCTCAAGGACGAGGCTGCGGTCAAGCGGTTTCAGCGCGAGGCCAAGCTCACATCGCGGCTGAGCCACCCCAACACCATCCGGCTGTTCGACTTCGGCTTCACCGACGACGGCTTGATGTTCCTTGTCATGGAGCTGCTCGACGGTCGCGAGCTGGCCGACGAAGTCAAGATGACCGGCGCGATCCCGGTTGCCCGCGCGCTTCGCCTCACGTTGCAGATCGCCCAGGCCCTTCGCGCCGCGCATAAGCTGGGCATCGTGCACCGCGACCTCAAGCCCACCAACGTCTTCCTGGCGCGCGATGCCGGCGGTGATGAGCTGCTCAAGGTCATGGATTTCGGCATCGCCAAGTCGATCGATGACAAGGCCGCGACCCAGGTCACGCAGGCCGGCACCATCGTCGGCACGCCCGCGTACATGTCGCCCGAACAGGCCAAGGGCATCACGATCAGCGCCAACTCGGACATCTACTCGCTGGGCATCATTCTCTTCGAGTTGTTGACCGGCACCGTGCCGTTTTCGTCCGAGTCGATGATCCGCGTGCTGATGATGCACGTGCAAAACCGGCCGCCGCCGCTCGCCGACGCCCGCCCGGAGCTGGCCGCGGTGGCGGGCCTCCAGGAAACGCTCGACCAGATGCTCACCAAGGACGCCGCCAAGCGTCCCGACGCGGTGTCTGCATGCAAACTGCTCGAGAAGCTCCTCGACGGCCCAGCCGGCAAGATGGCGACCGTGAACGCGGCGTTACGCGTCGCCAAGACGGTCGAGATCGACGATGCGCACGCCGATGACGCAACCGCATTTGTCGATGCCGCGCCCGATACCGTCGTCGACGCCGGGGCCGCTGCCGCCATCCGCGAAATGGACCACCACGTGCACATCGATGGGGCCGCCACTGACGATGCGACCGCCTTCGCAGACGCCGTTGGTGAGCGGACCGCGCGCGTCGCGACCGTGCCCCTTGCCGGTGCGAGCGTAAACGTGGACGGGATCGGCGCAGATGACGCCACCGCGTTCGTTGATTCGGTCGACGAGGCCACCGCCACGGCCACCGTGCCCATTGGCAGCAGCGTGCAGGTCGACGGTTCGCGCACCGATGACGCCACCGCATTTGTCGATTCGGTCAATGTGCCCACGGCGGTAGCTGCGTCGACTGTTAAACGACCACCGGTTCGCCGCCGCTCGACGCGTATGCCGCGAGGCCGTTCCAGGGCTCCTCAGCCCGCCGCCACCAGCAAAGCGTCCGAGCAGGCGGCGCAACCAGGCAGCGACCCGACGGGCACGGCCGCCGCCGTAGTCGCAGAGGAACCCAAGAAGGGCGGCAAAGGACCGATCATCGCGATCGCTGCGGTAGTCCTCCTTGGCGGAATCGGAGCAGCCGTGGCGCTCGGCGGCGGGAGCAGCAAGCAGGATTCCGCTTCGTCCGTGGTCGTCGAAGAGGCGTCAAAAACAGCTGGCCAGGGGGCGGCAGCACCGGCCGACAAGCCGGAAGCTGCGAAACCGGAGCCCGCCAAAAACGCGCCCGCGAAAGAGCCAGCCGCAAAACCCGCACCCGCCCAACGGCAAGCAGCAAAGGCCCAAGGAGCCAAGCCCGAAGCAGCCAAGCCCGAAGCAGCCAAGCCCGAAGCAGCCAAGCTGGAGCCGCCAAAGCCCGAACCAGCAGCCGCTCCGCGCATCCCCATCGTCAGCAAGCCGCTTGGCGCCGACGTGCTCATCGCCGGCAAATCGGTCGGCAAGACGCCAACATCCATCGACCGACCCGCGGCTGGAACGACGGTCAACGTCACGCTTCGGCTCGCCGGGCACAAAGACGGGACGGCCGCCATCCCCGCCGACCTGCAGGACCCGGTCATCGTCACCCTGGCCGCGCTGCCCAAACCCGCTCGCAAGGCGCGCAAGAAGCGTCGCAAGCGCAAGAAACGGACCCGCGACGCCGACTTGATGATGGACTGATCGGCGCAGACCTCCCCCTCTCCTGGCCCGCCGCGTCAGGCAGCCGCCGTCATGCCGTGTCCGGCCGCGATGATGCGCTGCACGGCTGGGCTGTGCTTGCGGCCTTGAATGGTCACCGCATAAACCCGCTCGACCGCGCCTTCCATGACGGCGAGATGGCGCACGCCGTAGTGCGATTCCACCTCCTTGCGCACCACAGTCGGCGCCGGAAACACGCCGATTCCCTCCTCGCCGAACGCTTTGAGCAGGGCGCTGTCGCCAAACTCGGCCACGACCCGCGGGTGAATGCCGCGCAGGGCCAGCCATGACTCCATCTCGAGGCGCATCGCGCTGCCGTGAACTGGCAAGAGCATGGGCGTGCCGTCGAGGCTTTGCGGATATCCAGCGTCGATGCTGTCGGCGAGGTTCGGGCTCGCGAACAGGCTGATTTCGCTCGTCATCAACAGGTCACAGCGGGCTTTGACGTCGGCGGACGAACCGACCGGATGATCGGACAGGACCAGCTCCAGGTGGTGCGTCGCGATGTGCCCGACCAGGCGCTCGGCTTCGTCCTCCTCGATGACCAGGCGCACCGGGAACCCTTCGACGTCCAGCGCCGCCATGAGCAGCCGCAAGGTGAGCAGCTTGGGCAGGTTGAAGCTGACGCCCACATGCATGTGGTGGATATGGGTGCCGCCTCCCTCGGAGCTGACGACGTCGATGAGCTCTTCGCCAAGCGTGAAGATGTCGTCGGCGTACGATTTGACCAGCTTGCCGCGCTCGGTGAGGGAGAGCCGGCGGTTGCGGCGGTCGAACAGCTCCTGGCCCAGCTGTTCTTCGAGCAAACGGATTTGTGCGCTCATTGTCGACGGGCTGAGCCGGAGCTTGCGCGCGGCCGCTGTCAACGAGCCTTCCAGCGCGGTGATCCAGAAATAGCGGAGGTGTTGGTAGTTCAGATGTGGGCGCATCGTTCGTTATTTCCAAAATGAAATGTAGAGATTTCGTGATAGACGAATCTGCAGCTACTCCTTAGGTTGCGTCAAGCGACAACGGCTGTGGCCCGACCTGTGGGCGGCGGCTGGTCGACGACCGAGCCCCGCGTCGTTCGCCCTCGCTGGAGGCCCACGTGCAGCTCGCTCAACGCACCCGAGATATCCTTGCGTCCCTTGTTGTTTTTCTCGTCGCGCTGCCGCTGTGCATCGGCGTCGCCATCGCGTCGGGGGTTCCGCCCGCGATGGGCCTGGTCAGCGGCATTATCGGCGGGCTCGTGGTCGGTTCGCTCGCCGGATCACCCCTGCAGGTCAGCGGTCCCGCGGCTGGCTTGGCCGTCATCGTCTACGAAATCGTGACCCAGCACGGTCTGGCTGCCCTCGCTCCGGTCGTGGTCCTCGCCGGGCTTCTGCAAATGCTCGCCGGGCGGCTCCAACTTGGCCGTTGGCTCCGCGCCGTAGCGCCACCAGTCGTTCACGCCATGCTCGCTGGCATCGGTGTGTTGATCCTCGGCGGTCAGCTCCACGTGCTCTTCGACGCCGCGCCGTCCGCTGGTGGTCTCGACAACTACATCAAGTTTCCGGGTTTGGTGCTCGACGTGCTCTTTGGCGACCTCGGCGCGCAGCTTGACGCGGGCATCGCCGGCGCCACCGCGCTTGTGCTCATCGGCGTCTGGAACCGGGTTCGCGCCAAGTCCACCTCCATCCTCCGCACCGTCCCGGCCGCCCTCGTCGCGGTGATTGGCGCGACGGCCGTGACCCAGCTTTTCGGGCTCGAGCTGACGCGGGTCACGGTCCCGAGCGTCGTCAGCGAGCTCATTGCGGTGCCCGACATCGGCATCTTCGCCCGCCTGCTTGAGCCCGCTGTGCTGCTTTCGTCGGTCGCCTTGTTCGTCATCGCCAGCGCAGAGGGCCTGCTTTGCGCTGCGGCTGTCGATCGTCTCCACGAAGGTGCGGCCAGCGACCTCGACAAGGAGCTCTTCGCCCAGGGAGCCGGCAACCTGTTCGCCGGCATTCTGGGTGGACTTCCTGTCACCGGCGTCATCGTGCGAAGCACCGCCAATATCGACGCTGGTGCGACGTCACGCGTCTCCGCGGTGCTGCATGGACTGTGGCTCATCGGCTTCGTGTTGGTGTTGCCCCACGTCCTGCAGCTCATTCCGGTCGCGGCCCTTGCCGCCATTCTCGTGTCGATCGGCTGGAAACTCATCGACGTTGATGTGATGCGCGACCTGCTCGCGAAGGACCGTGGTGACCTCGCCGTCTACGCCATCACGCTGGGCGCCATCGTCCTGACCAGCCTGTTGTACGGTCTCGCCATCGGCGTTGTCGCGTCGATGATGCGCCTGGCGTGGACTGCTTCACACCTGGAGATCGAGATCTCCGAGACCGATGAATTCGTGGAAGTCGACCTGCTCGGTGCCGGCACCTTCGTCCGCGTTCCCGAGCTCGCCGGCGCCCTGCGTGGCCTGCCGAAGGGACGCACCGTGCGCATTCACTTCGAGCATCTCGACTTCATCGACCACGCCGTGCTCGAGCTGGTCGAGGACTGGGAACAGGAATACGAGCGTCTTGGCGGCAAGGTCCTCATCGCGTGGCATGAACTGCGCCAGCGCACGGACCGTCGACTGCGACGTGCAGCTTGAACGGCGCGAGCTTCAACCGGGCCGCGTGCCCGTCGTCTCAACCGAGCGCCGGCTCGGGGAGGGCGACGTGCGCGCTCGGGCCGGCCGGGATAGCGAACGGCAGTGCGGCAGCACCCGCGGACCCTCGCGCCCCGCGAACTCCGATCGAACCTGGGGCGAGGTGGATCGTCGCTTGTTCCGCGTCATCGCGGTGGTAGGGTGGCTGCGTGGTCCAGGCGCTGGGAGTCGTCTCAGGTGGGTGAAAAGACGGTCATGGGCACGTCTTCCTGTTTGGGGGCGTTACCCACTCGGGTCCAGAACCGCGTTTGGTCTGGAGCTTGCACCGCCGAGAATCACGAGCCCTTTGACGTCGCGAGTACGAGAGCCTGAGAACGCGAGCCACGGAAGTCGCCCGGTGGGTCGGCGCCATATACCCTATGGGGGTATAGAGAAGGAGGCGGGTAGAAGATGGGTCGACTCACCACGATGCTTGCGGACCTGCGCCGGGTCCGACAGATCGCAAAAGCGGGTGTCGAGGCCGGTCTGGGGCATTACCTTTCGCGTCATGGGATCGCTTGGTGCAGTCCCCTGTGGTGTCGGTTCAAGTGCTTCGTGCTGCGCCGCCACTGTCCGCGGGTGGACCTGCCACGGACGCTGCGTGAGCTGTTCGAGAGACTCGGCCCAACGTTCATGAAGCTCGGACAGGTCCTGAGCATGCGCCCCGACTTTGTTCCCGCCGCGTTCGTCAGCGAGTTCCAGAAGCTACAAGAGCACGCGCCAGCGGTTCCCTTCGACGTTGTCGAACAGCAGATCGCAGCCGAGCTCAATGCACCACTGACCGACTTGTTTGCCGAGTTCGAGACCGAGCCGGTGGCGTCCGCTTCACTCGGGCAGGTGCACCGGGCGACGCTTCACAGCGGAGAGGTCGTCGCGGTCAAGATTCAGCGCCCCGGCATCGAGCCAGTCATCCGCGCCGATCTGCGGCTCCTCGCCTACATCGCGCGGCAGCTCGAGAAGCATAACGAGGCGATCGCGGCGTACCGCCCTACGCGAGCGGTCGCCACGCTCACCTCGTCGCTGCTCAAGGAGCTCGATTACGTCCACGAGGGACGCAACGCCGAGCGGTTCGCGTACAACTTCCGAGACGACGATGGCGTGAAGATCCCGAAGATCTTCTGGTCGCACACCACGCGGCGCGTCCTCACGATGGAGTTCATCGACGGGATCCGGATGGGCGACGCAGACCGCATCGACGACGCCGGCCTCGACGCCCACGCCGTCATGCAGAATTGCACCCGAGCCTGCCTGCTTCCGACGCTGGAGCACGGCTTCTTCCACGCGGATCCCCACCCCGGCAACGTCTTGGCCGTCGAGGGCAACCGCGTCTGCTACCTGGACTTCGGGATGGTGGGCTCGATCCCGCGCGAGACCCGCCTGCAGCTGCTGGTCTTCTTCCTGCACTTCGTTCACGAGGACCTGGACGCCGTGCTGGAGAGTCTGTCGGCGCTGGTCGAGACCGACGAGGCATCGGACCTGGAGGATTACAAAAACGAGGTTCTGTCGATGCTGATCCACTTCTTCCAGAACCCGCGCGACGCGGGCACGATGACGGAGACGTTCTACGAGATCCTCGCCTCGGCCGCGACGTACCGTGTCTACTTCCCGGGCGGGTTGATCATGCTGGCCAAGTCGATGGTGACCGGTGAGGCGATGTGCCGGATGACGCATAGGGACATGGACTACATCGAGGCCTCCCGCCCCGTAATCGAGCGCGTCTTCTCGCGCGAGCTCGGGATCGAGAGCATCTTCAGGAGCTACCGCCAGCTGGTGCCGCAGATTCTGTCCATGCTCAAGGGGCTGCCGCAGCTACTGATGACTCGCCACTGACGGCAACCCTGGCGACTTGGGAGCGGCGGGTGATCGAGCCGCGCGAGTAGAAGCATCCTCCCGGCTCCGCGAACGTCCATCGTGGCGGGGGCCGCCATCCGCCGTCGCGGCGGTGCGCGAACGCCTTCGGCGGCTGTTCGGATCAACCCCCTCTGAGCCTTCGGCCCATCTCCCCCTGCGTTGGCAGGTGGAGAGCATGGCGCTGCGCCATTCCGTCATATTTCCATTATGTTTTCAGCATGTTCCAGCCTAAACGATCGGCATTGGGGCTAAAAGCGCCGATCAGCAATCGGAGCTCTGGGATGGGGAACGCCACGAAAATGACACTTTTCGAGGCGTGGGGACGCTCATGGTCCCCCAACCAAATAGAATCATGCACCGAGAAGCATTGCTGTTCGGTGCTCTAATGCACGCCGGGAACGAACGCGTGCAACGCAAGCTTCGGGACGCGCTCAAAGTGACGAAGATTCGTAGGCGTTTGCGAGCCACGCGCCCTCGGTTGTACGGTGCCGCGGCACCGACCCCGCGGAGCCAGGCGTGACCGATCCAAACCACTGGCAAGATGTCTACGAAAGCAAATCAGCGGACGCCGTCAGCTGGTACCGGCCTCATCTCGACGTCTCGCTGCAGTTCATTGAACGCGCAGGCCTGCCGCTCGACGCCCGCATCGTCGACGTCGGCGGCGGCGCTTCGACTTTGGTCGACGACCTGCTCGCCGTCGGTCGCTCCAACCTCGCCGTGATCGATCTCGCGCAATCGGCCTTGGACACGGCTCAGCAACGTCTGGGGGACCGCGCTGCAGCTGTCGATTGGATCGCTGGGGACGTCACAACGCCGCTGCTGCCCGATGCGAGCGTCGATTTCTGGCACGACCGCGCGGTCTTTCACTTCCTCACCGACCCCGACGCCCGCGCCGCCTATCTCCGGGAGGTCCATCGCGTCGTCAAGCAGGACGGCCACGTGCTCGTTGCGACGTTCGGTCTCGATGGCCCCGAGCGCTGCAGCGGTCTGCCCGTAGCCCGCTACGACGCTGCCGGCATTCACGCGGTCTTCGGTGACGTGTTCGAAAAGCTCGGCGAGGCAACCGAGACGCATCAGACCCCCTGGGGCAGCGCGCAGGCGTTTGTGTACTGTTTTTGCCGGCGAAATTGAGCGATGTGCACCGCCAAATGGCGTAAATCGTCGTGCGGGTGCATAACTTCATAGCTGCGCGCGGATTTGCTAGTCTGTCCGCGCCTCAACGCCCTCGCTTCTCAAAAATGACCAGGAGCCCCGATGCGCCACCTCGTTCGTAGCGTTGTCCTCGCCGCCGCCGCAGTCGCCTTATTGGCCACGCCGCGCGCCGAAGCCCAGTCCAAAGTGCCCGGCACCTTCCTCGTCGAAGGCGTGCTGACCAGCGGTGGAGGCGGTCCGGCCGCCGACGGCAACTACGCCATTAAATTCGCCCTGTACGACAAGTCCGCCGGCGGCAAACAGCTGTGGGCAAGCAGCACCAAGACCGTCGCGGTCAAAGCCGGTCGTTTCTCAGTGCGCCTCGGCACGACCAAACCGATCGTCGGTTCCGCGCTCGCCAACGTGTCCAGCGTTTGGATGGGGATGAAGGTCGGCGCCGATCCCGAGTTCGCCAGGGCGCCGCTCAACGCCGTTCCCTACGCGATTCGCTCGGCATGGGCGCACAACATCGAGTGCAAGGGCTGCCTCAACAGCGGCCACATCGCCTCGGGCAGCATCAAGCCGACGTCGGTTGGGTTCGCCTATGCAGGCGCCGCCGACGGCATCAAGGGTGGCGACGCCAAGGTCGCGCGTTCGCTCAAGTGCACCGGCTGCGTGTCGGTCGCGCACATGAAGTTCGACAAGGACGTCAACCTCGGGCCGCGCTCGCTCGCCGCCGCCAAGCTCACCAGCTCCGGTGATGTCATCGCAGCCGGCACCATCGCGGGCAAGCAGTTTATCGGCGACGGCAGCAAGCTCACCGGCATCAAGACACCGGCCGGCGAATGCAAGAACAAGGGCGAAGTCGTCAAGGGCATCAACCCCGACGGTTCGCTCAAGTGCATCCAGGCCATGGACCCGGCCAACCTGCCCAAGGACGGCATCTCGGCCATCAGCAACGGTCTCGTCGCCAACCAGTTCATCGACATCATCAAGGGTGGTCAGAACAAGCCGATCCCCGATAACAGCCCGCCGGGCGTGCTCGACGCGATCGACTTCCCGGACATCGGCATCGCGCAGGAGCTCGAGGTCAACGTGCACGTCAAGAACAGCGACCTGAGCAACCTGGTCATCTGGCTGTTCCCGCCCAACGCGCCGAACCTGCCGGCCAACCGCACGCCGATCATCAAGGGCTACCCGGTCAACCCGTCGATCGACGCCAAGGTCTACCCGCACTACTTGCTGCACCGAAAGAACGGCAAGAAGGGCGCGACGATGAACACCAAGTTCCCGACCGCGACCAAGCCGCTCACCGGCGACATCCACAAGGACTGGCTCAACAAGAACATCAAGGGCAAGTGGCGCCTGCTCGTCACCGACACCGCCTACCTGAACAACAAGACGGACGGCGCCATTGTCGAGTGGAGCATCCGCATCAAGACGCTCAGCAACAAGCAGATCACGGTCAACGGCAACCAGTTCACGTCCGGCAAGCTCTACGGCAAGTACCAGGGCAGCGGCAAAGACGCCGCACCGCTCGAGGTCGGCGGCGACATGAACGTCGGCGGCACCGCGTACGGCAGCATGATCAACAGCCACCCGGTGTACGGCGAAGCGCGCAACTACACCGTCGTCATGATCCTCGACAAGGAGCACACCAAGACCAACAAGGTCTGCCCCGACGGCTTCACCTTCCTCAAGAGCTACGACTACCGCGCCAACGACGGCGACGTGATGGTCGGTGTCGGCACCAACGGCTCGCTGCTCATCGGCTCCCAAAACAGCTGGGGCTACGGCTACGACTACATGGCGATGCGGTTCGAGTGGAGCCACAGCCGCTCGATCTGCTACCGCACCTACAAGGCCCCGCGCGGTCGTCCGTTCGCTTCGGTTCTCGGCGCGTACCCGATCACCAGCAAGGGTCAATGCCCGACCGGCTACGAGTTCGTGAGCATCAACGACTGCAACGGCACCAACAACGACTACTGCAACGTCTACACCAACAAGAACGGCCTGATGATCGGCAACGCCGACAGCTACTCGTTTGGCAGCAACACCTCCAACGGCAGCATGGGCGGCCACCACGGCGGCGGTCGGTCGCACTACAACCACACGCGCGGCGTTTGCTGGAAGCTGTACGGCGTCGAAGGCACCCCGAAGGAGACCTGGAACGGCATGTTCACGATGGGCTTTGGTATGCACCCCAACAAGACGTGCCCGAAGGGCTTTCACGCACGCGCCACCAACGACATCGACCGCAACGACAACTGGTTCTACTCGACGTCGGGTCGCTACAGCCACTTCTTCGGCGGCTGGAACAGCTTCTGGCACGGCGGCAGCCGCTTCTACCACTCGTGGCGCCAGGACTACGTCAAGTACTACTGCTGGCAGTACTTCCCGATCACCGGAAAGCCCTCGTACGACATCCGCATGGCCCGCTACCAGTCGGGCGCCAACTCATGTCCGAAGGGCTGGATCGAGACCAACGGCAGCGACGTCAAGGGCTGGAACGACAACGGCTACATGCAGGCCGGCAGCCACAGCTTCTACCTCGGCGGCCTCAGCAGCTGGAGCTACGCGGATGTCCAAGAGGGATACTTGATCCCCCACGCGACCTCGTATTGGTCCAGCGCGCGAATGTGCATCAAGATCAACGGCGTGAAGTGGCCGTTCTGATCGGCGCCTGACTCACTTGGGTCGACAAATCATGCGAAACGTGGGCGGCGCCCCCAGGGTTGTCGGCCCGTTTCGTTTTGGCCGGTGCATCGCGCGCGTCGTCGTGTCGGCGATGGCGTTCAGCGCCCGAGTTCTCATGTTCCCGGCGTTCATGTTCCCGGCGTTCATGTTCGCGGTTTTTATGTGCACGGTGTCTTTCTGCAACGCCGCGAGCGCCGCCCCGAAAGGCTTCGTGCTGCAGACTTCGGCGACCGGATTGCAGCACTGGAAGAAGAACTACACCGGCGGCCAGCCCGACCACGTTATTGTCGTCGATCTCGCCAAGGCCCACCTGCGCAGCTTCCACGGCGGCATCAAAGACGCGGGCAGCGGCAAAGGCCCCCTCGGAGGTCCCAGCCCGACGTTTTCGCGGCTCTCCCTCGCCGGCCATTACAGCGCGGTCAAAGCCAAGCACGGCAACGTCTTCGCGGTGGTCAACGCGCAGTTCTTCGTGACCGCATCCAACCCAACACCGCTGGCATTTTCGGTGCGCAAAGACGGCAAGGTCCTCGCCGACGGCTATGGCATCAAGGCCGAGTTTCCCGGTCAGATCCGGCTGTTCCAGGCCCACGGACCGGCGAAATGGGCGCGGATCACCAACTTTTCGGAAGCAGAGCTCAAGGGCGGCGCGGCGCCCGAGATGGTCGCGGTGCTCGATGAGAACGCGAACAAGGGCGTCTACACCAAGACCGGGCGGACCTTCGTCGGGGTGCGCGACGCCAACAAGGACGGCAAGGGCGAAACCGCCTACCTGTTTTGCACCAAGTACACCAACCAAAAAGAGGCCGCGAAGGTGCTCAAGGACTTCGGCGCCACGTCGGTCGGCATGATGGACGGCGGCGGGTCGAGCCAGCTCATCGTCAAGGGCAAGTCGCAGGTCTACTCGTCGCGCACGATCCCGCACGTGCTCGCGGCGCTGTCCGGTCCCGCCCCCAAGCCGCCGGCGACCGGCCCCCAAATGGAGATTTGGAGCCACACGCACGCCAAGGACTTCCGCCCCGAGGGCAAGTCCAAGGGCATCGGCGACGCGCTGGTCGGCCAGACGTTTTTCGTCGACATCTTCGTGCGCTGCAAAGCATCGGGCGCCAAGACGCCGGACCACGTCCAGGTCGGCTTCTGGCTCCAGGCGCCTTGGCTGAAACCCGTCACGTACCGCATCCACAGCGATTGGCCGCACAAGGACACCAAGACGTGGTCCGTCAACGACTCCGACGGTTTCAAACACAACCCGAGCAAGAGCAAGCCTCCGGTCTCGGGCAAGATCGACATCTCGGCCATGTCACCGGGCGAGACCAAGCGCATCCGATTCACCGTGCGCGCCGCGGACTACAGCATCGCCAAGGTCGACCATCCCGATGTGCGGGCGTGGATCTGGCATGTCGGCGGCTACTACGGCGAACAGACCGGATGGGACGACAAGGTCGAGACCAACAAGGCTGGCAAACTGCTGCGTACCTACCGTCAGCACGACGTATGGGGCGACACGTTCTGGCGCTGGAATGGCGGCAAAACGCAGACCGAGGGCTGGGTCAAAGGCGGCGATATCGGCACGCTCGCGGTCAATGACCAGGACCATTGCCTGGCTGTGAAGGGCAGCGGTGGCGACCCGTGGATTCGGTCGGACACAGTCGCGTTCGCGGCCAAGGCGTTTGAGGGCTTTCGGCTCCGGGTGCGCAGCTACAAGGGCGCCAAGAAGAGCCAACTGCACTGGTTGACGAGCAAAGACGGCACATGGACAGGCAGCAAGTCCGCGCGGTTCCAGGTGCCGGGCGACGGCAAGTTTCACGACGTCATGGTGCGAACCAAGCACATCAAGTCGTGGACCGGCACGATCACCCGCCTGCGCATCGATCCGAGCCTCGGTAGCAAGCAGTGGTACGACATCGACTGGATGCGGGCTGACAAGAACGTGCCCGGGACCAGCGGCGACAAGGACCTCGACGGGTGGCTCGCCGTCGACGACTGCAATGACAGCAACGCCGCGATTCACCCCAAGGCCAAGGAAGCCTGCAACGGAAAGGACGACGACTGCGACGGCAAGACGGATGAGGCGGTGAAGAACGCGTGCGGCGGCTGCGGCGCGGTGCCCAAGGAAGCCTGCAACGGAAAGGACGACGACTGCGACGGCAAGACGGACGAAGGCTGTCCGACCAAGCCGCCACCTGGTGGCGCGGATGCCGGTGGTGCGGGCGAGGTCGATGCGGGTGGTACCGACCCCGCTGGCAGCGATGCGGGCAGTGCCGCTGATTCGGGGATGACGATCGACGCGGGTCAAGAGGCCGATGCAGCCGTATTTCAGGACGCTGGTGGCGCCGTGGCTGTGGACGCGATCGGAGCTCAGGACGTCGTCTGGCGGGCCGGCGATGCGACCGCGGCGCTTGATGTCGACGGTGTTGGGCTCGCGGGACGGCCCACGGCGACTACCGGTGAGGCGGGGCGGTCGTCATCCGGCTGCTCATCGTCTGCTGTGCCCGCTTCCGCGCCGATGGGCTGGCTGCTGTTGCTCGGACTTGGCGTGCCCGGCTTGTGGCGTCGTCGATCCGCGCAAAACGAAGCATTCAGCCGTTTGTCACGGCGCTCGTAACGTCGGTGCATTCCTTGCCCATCGGCAAGGCCCCCGATTCCTTCACCGCCTCGCAGTCGATCGGCGTCAAGAAGCCGTCCAGCGACACTTTGCCCAGCGTCTCATCGAGCAGGCAGCGGCAGCCCGGTTCGAGCGTCCCCTGCGTCTTTTCCCGCAGCTGCTTGGACAGGCTCTGCTTCGTCTCGGGCGTGGTCGACTTGTTGTTGGCGATGGTTTGCTGGCTGGACTGGTAGGCGTTGATCACCTTGTCGACGGCGGGTTCGAGCTTGTCGCAGGCATCCAGGACCGCCTGGGGCATCCCCACTTTCTTCCGCACATTCGCGCAGCAGGTGAGCATCCGCGAGCAGTTGGGCAGGTCGTTTTCTTTCAGCGGCGCCGCTTGGCCGTCGATGACCTTCTCGGCCGTGTCTTGCAGCTCCTGGCAGGCGAAGCCGGCGATGAGCACGGCCGCGGCAACGATCGCGCATGTGGTCTTGGTCAGGTTCAAGGGAGTCTCCAATGAGGCTGTTCAGGGGGCTTGTTGAGCGGTTTGGTCGCCGCGCGCTTGGACCGCTTCTCGAAACGCGCGCGCGGTGTCCTTGTCGAGCGGTCGCCACCGACCACGTGTGGTCTTGCGATTGATCTCGCCGGGGCCCAGCTGCAGCGACGTCACGTGTTTGCCCTGCTGCGAGAACACATGAGCGCGTCCCTTGCGGCCGAGCACGACGATGGTCTTGCGGTTGATGTCGTGGAGCAGCCGGTTGTCGGGGGCGTTCCTGGCCTCGCCGACGGCGGTAACTGTGGGACGTTTGCCGGAGCGATGGCGATGTTCTGCGTGGCGGGTGCGCCACTTGTGGCCCCGGAAGACGCGCTCGATATCGCGCTGCAGATCGGTCAATACGGCCATGGCGCCGGCGTGGGGATCGGTGTTTTCGGCGGCTTTTTCGCGTTTGCGCAGGTGGCGTGATTGCGCCTCGAGACGGTGGCGAGCTGCTGCGATGGCGCTGCGTAGGCCTTCTGCCGGGCTGTGCGCGCCCTCGGTGGCCAAGACGGCGGCGATGCCTTCCCACGACGTGCCCAGGAGGTTGAGCCGAAATCGCCCGCGCCGACCCGCATCGGGCATCTGCACGACCTGGACCGTCAACGCGACGCGGTCGTGGCCATCGCCGGGCGCGTAGGCCGCGGGCAGCAATCCGGCGACCACCTGGCCGACCACCGAAAGCGCATTGCCGGCGCCACCGAACTCGGGCAATACGTCGGGGCTCAGCGATGCGCCATCTTGCACCAGCGCGATGACCTGGGGCGTGTCGGCGAACACCTTGTGGATGCGGTCATCGCCGCGCTCGATGCACAGCTCGGCGAATCCGACCCATACGGGACGACCGGTTCCGTTGTATCCGGCGAACGTGGCGGCTGGCTGCGGCGGGACCGAGTGCCGGCAGCCCGGTTCGTCGCACTGAAAGCAGTAGACGTGGCCTTGGCGCCACCCGCCCGACGCCTTGAGCGCGTCATCGATGCGCGCGGTGATCGCCTTGACGAGGGCTTCGGCTGCCCCGCCGCGGTCTGCTCGACGCGTCGAAATCCCGAGCGCAACGTCGATGGTCTCAAGCGGCAGATCCCCGGCCAATCCGCGCTGTTTGGCGAGCTCGTCCACAAGTCGGTGCATCGCGCGCATCGCGTTTTCGGCGTTTTCGGCAACGAGGTCGCGTCCTGCCCCGACTTTGCGTTGTTTGTTGCGGGATCGATGGCGGGCGGCTCGTGCTTTGGGGCCTTTGCGCGCTGTCTTCCGCTTCGGTTTGTCCTCTTTGGCGATCCCTTTGCCTTTATCGACTGCTTTCGGGACGCGCCCGTCCGGATGCTTGTCGCGCCCGTCCGGATGCTTGTCGCGATCGTTTGCAGCCATTGCAGGGTTCTCCAACGACGTCTAGCAGACTGCGCCGTAAATCGTGTCGGTCATCGTGGGGGACCTGGCTGCAGTCTGC
>CAZLMW010000162.1:0-15390 GCA_964560875.1 uncultured Enterobacteriaceae bacterium | reverse complement strand
CCTCCATGCGAGAGATCGGGGCAGAATGAGGCAACGGGATCACATGGCAAGAAAACGATTCAGCACTCGTGCCCGGCACATCTAGTCGTGCCTGAGGGCAGCTCGCCGCCGAAAGCGACGGTCCGCCACGTTCCGGTCGCCGGGTCGAGCGCCACGATGCGGTGGTTGCCCGTGTCGGCGACAAGGAGATGTTCCGCCGCGACGACCACGTCCGATGGGTCGCATAGCTCACCGTTGCCGCCGAGCACGGTGGAGACAACGCCATCGGCGAGGCCGATCCGCTTGACTTTGTGGTTGTAGGTGTCGGCGACAAGCAGCTGGTCGCCATCGACGCAAAGGCCAAGGGGATGCTGCAGCCTCGCCGCCTCCGGGCCGCCATCGACGTCGCCGAAATCGAACAAGCCACGGCCCACGACTGTCGCTACTTTGCGTGTCTGGAGGTTGCCGACGCGCACGCTGCTGGTTTCCGCGTCCACCCAGAACAGGCCCGCGCCGCGCGCCACGAGTCCGGACGGCTGGGCGAGCGCCGAAGCGTCGAACGCACCGTCGACGTGGTCTTCGCGACCAGTGCCGCAGATCGGGCCGAGCCGCTCATCACCTGGGTCGTAGATCCACAGCTGGTGACTGCCCGCCATCGCGATGACGACGACGCCAGCTGTTGTCGCGACATCCCACGGTGAGCGCAGGTCGACATCCAGCGGATGTGTCGAAACCGCCGGGTGTCCCGAGCCGCGGTTGCCCGTTCCGGCGACGGTTGTGACCAGGCCGGTTTGTCGGTCAATGGCGCGAATAGCGTGGTTGTCGGTGTCTGCCACAAAGACCGTGGTGTCGGTGACCGCGACGCCCTGCGGCCCCCGAAAACGCGCGTCGACCGGTTCACCGTCACGGAAGCCGGCGGCCTGTCCGCCCCAGTGCCTGCGTTCGTCCAGGCTGGGCCAGCCGCCTCCGTCCTTTCTCAGCGTCGCTTCGATGATCCGGTTGTTGCCGCTATCGGCGATGAAAAGCGCATCGCCGTGCAACGCGAGTTTGCCCGGAAACCGTAAACCGCCGGTTGGTTGCCCGGACGTTTCGGCCCCCACGTTCGCTCCAGCCGGTTCAACGATCGCCTCTTCGCCGCTATCCAGGAGCCGCTGCACAACGCGCGCGAGCGTGCGGCGGTCGGTCTCTCCTGATCGTCGCCACGCGATGCGGCCCCGTGGGTCGATCACGACGATGGTCGGCCATCCCTTGACGTCGTAGGCGTCCCAGGTCTGGCGCTCCGAGTCGAGGACGACCGGGTGATGGATGCCGTGCCGTTGCATCGCGCGCCGCACGTGCTCGGCCGACGTCTCGGCGTCGAACTTGGCGCTGTGCACCCCGACGACGTGCACAGGGCGGCCGGCGAACTTGCGCTCAACGGCGGCGAGCTCGGGCAGAACGTGCAGGCAGTTGATGCAGCAGGAGGTCCAAAAATCGAGGACAACGACGTCGCCCAACCACTGCTCGAGCCGAATAGGCTCCTCGCTGTTGAGCCACATCGCCGGATCGGCGGGCAAAGGGGGCGCGCGCATCTTGGTAGGCGCTGGCTCTCGACGCGCCCGTCTTCCCGGCTCCTCGAGGTGCCGTTTCAGTTCGTCGCGATCCGCGGTGGGGAGCTTGCAGGTCTTGTCCTGGCATACCCAGGCGAGCGCCGCCTCCGCCAGCGCGTCCTTGCCGGCCAGCCAGGGCAGGGCGACATCGGCCGCGCGATCGGCGACGACGGTGATGGCAAACGGCCGCGGCTCGGACCGCACCTCGCGGAGCAGGACGTCGCGCTGAACCGCGGTGCCGCCGACGATCGCGATCTCCAGTCCGCCTCGATGCAGCCAGTGCCCGGCAAGCGCCTCGATGCCCAGCGCAGCGGGACCGTTGTCGAGCAGGACTTGATACGACCGCAAGACCCGTCCGGCCCGCTCGCTCCAGTCGGGACGGTCCAGCAGCGCGCCAAGCTTGACGAGGGCCAGGGCAGCGGCGCCATTTGCTGCCGGCAAAGCACCCCCGAGCATGGTCTTGCTGCGGTAAACGAGTCGCTCTGCATCGTCGCCCGTGTAGAAGAAGCCGCCCCCATCGGGGTCCCAGAACAGCTCGATCATCCGCGCAGCGAGAGAGTCGGCCGCGTCGAGCCAACGACGGTCAAAGCGCGCGTGCCAGAGCTCGATGAAGCCGAGCAGCACGTACGCGTGGTCGTCGACGAACCCGGGAATTCTGGCGATTCCGTCCTTGTACGTACGCATCAACCTGCGCCTGCCGTCGATGCCTTCGACGACCGACAGATGCTCTGCCAAGAACGTGGCTGCTCTCTCCGCGACGTCCAGCCAGTCGTCCCGTTCGAAGACGACGCCGCAGCGCGCCACGGCGGCGACCATCAAGCCATTGCAGCCGGCTAACACCTTGTCGTCGCGGCCCGGACGGGTCCTTCGCTCCCGGGCCTGAAAAAGCAGCGGCATCACCCGCCCAAGAAACGCCTGGTCGTCGGCCGAGCGACGCTCCAGCTCAGGCTGCAAACGCAAGACGGACGTCCCGTGCTCGAATGTGCCGCTGTCCGAGACCTCGAAAAGCTCGGCCGCTCTGAGCCCATCCGCGTCGCCCAGGCAGTCGCGCAGCTCATCGAGCGTAAAGACGAAGAACCGGCCTTCATCGCCGTCCGTATCGGCGTCCTGCGCGGTGTAGAAACCGCCGCCGGCGTCCCGCATCTCCCGCATGGCCCAGCCGATCGTCTCTTCGACGATGCGCTTGTAGTAGGGAGCCTTGGTCAGCAACCACGCGTCTGCGTACAACGGCAGCAGCTGGGCGTTGTCGGACAACATCTTCTCGAAGTGGGGGACGCGCCAGTGATCGTCGACGCTGTAGCGCGCAAAGCCGCCGCCCAGCAGGTCGTACATCGCCCCATATGCCATCGCATCGAGGGTCCGTGTCACCATCTCGAGCGAGCGTGTGGAGCCGGTTTCGCCATGGTGAGCCAGCAGCACGGCAAGACGTCCGTGGGGCGGAAACTTCGGCGTCTTTCCGAACCCGCCCCACACCTCGTCAAAGTCCTCGTTGCAGGCGGCGACGACACGTTCGAGCCAATCGCCACGCAGCTGCTCCTCGGCGGGCGGTAGATCGCCCTGCCGCGCCACCCGGGCCAGCACTTGGGACGTCAACGTTCCGAGCCGCTCCTGGTCGCCGCGGTAGATGTTCAACGCGTGCGTCATCACCTGCGAGAAGCCGGGCATGCCGCCGCGAGGACGGGCGGGAAAGTAGGTCCCCCCGAAGAACGGGCGCCCGCCAGGTGTCGCGAACACGGTCATTGGCCAGCCGCCGCGTCCGCCCGTGAATGCCTGTACCGCCTTCATGTAGACCGAGTCGATGTCGGGGCGCTCCTCACGATCGACCTTGATGCACACGAAGTCGCGGTTCATTTGTGCTGCGATACCGGGGTCTTCGAACGACTCGCGCTCCATCACGTGGCACCAATGGCACGACGAATAGCCGACCGAGAGCAGGATCGGACGATCTAATCCACGCGCGCGCGCGAGAGCCTCGTCACCCCATGCAAACCAGTCCACGGGGTTGTGGGCGTGCTGCTGCAGATACGGGCTGGTCTCGTCGATGAGGCGATTGGCCATGGCGCATGCTTGCACAGCGGGGCGTCCTGTGGCAGCCGTGATCGGCAATCTGAGTCGTTGAGGAGGCCCCGGCATGTTCGATGCGCGCCCGTCCAGTCCCGTTACCACCGTGATCACCGCGTTGCTCGTCGCCGCAGTCGCAGCCGGATGCGGCAAGGACCGCACCGAAAAGCGCATCGCGGAAGCGACCAAGCGCGCCAAAGCCAAGGAAAAAGCCGCCGAAAAGGAGCCCCCGCCTCCCCCTCCCCCGCCGCCTGCCCTCAAGGTCACGGCTCAAAGTGGAGCGGCCGCGCTGGGCAAGGAGCTGCCGAAGTTCGTGGCCGACGAAGCCATCAGCGCCGACGACGATCTTCGCGAGCGCATCATCAAGTTGGCTTGGAAGCCGCCAAACAAGCACACCGTGAAGATGCTGAAGGGCAAGGGACCCGCCGCGATCGACGCCCTTTCCAATGGTTTGTGGCACCGCAATGGTCAGGTCCGGGCTCACTCCGCGCGTCTGCTGTCGAAGCTTGAGGGCGATAAGGCCAAGGCGGTCGCGAATCTGACCAACGTCTTGCGGATGGATCCGGTCGCCACAACGCGCGCCGCTGCGACCGCGGCGTGTGTCGATCTGAAGCTTGACGCCCTCGGTGCGCCGCTGATCGACGTGCTGCGCAAGGACAAGGATGACTCGGCTCGCGCGAACGCGGCATGGGCGCTCGGCAAGATGCGTCACAAGGCGGCGGTTGATGCCCTCGTCGCCGCCACCCTGGACTCGGCAACGTGGGTTCGAATCCGTTCCGCGACCGCTCTTGGCCGGCTCAAGGCGCGTTCGGCGGTGCGGCCGCTCGAGAAGGCCCTGTCCGATCCAAACGGCGAGGTTCGAAAGAGCGCCGCGCGGGCGCTGAAGAAGCTGACAGGCAAGAACTACAAACAGCGCACACCACGTCTGTCGGTGAAATGAACCCGTGCACAGGTGATGTGTTATCACAAAACATCATAGTTCCAGCCGGTTGAACATAATTCGCATTATTCGCTTGACTATCGACGCGGCGGTGAATTGAATGCCCCCGCCCAAGCGCACCCCTTTTCGAGGCGGTCGGCACTCTGACGCCGTCGAAAACGTGACCTACGACCTGTAGCTGGCCACAGCCCGCCGGCTATTTGGACATGCCCTGATGAATACGTTCCGTTACACCACGACCAAGTGGACCCGTGTCTCGCGTGCACCTCTGGCACTCGCACTGTGTTTGACCCTCGCCAGCTACGGTTGCGGCGACGACACCGGCGTCGATCCCGGCAATGGGGAAGGCAACGTCGATCCCGACGTCGGCAGCCTCGGCGATTCGTCGCTCGGCGACACCGGCGGTACCGATACCGCGACCGGAACAGACGCCGGCAGCGCGACCGAAGACGGCAGCTCCGGCACCGTCGACACCGGCTCGACCGACGGCGGAACCACCACCACAGACGGCGGCACGACGACCGACGACGGCGGCACGACGACCGACGACGGCGGCACGACGACCGACGACGGCGGCTCCACCGATGCGGGCTCTGATGACGGTGGCTCGACCGGTTCAGACGCCGGCACGACGGTCGACTACGAACACTCCTGCAACCCCTGCCAGAAGAACGACGAGTGCAAAGACGCCAACGTCGCTGGCGCGGCGTGCGTGGTTCAGAGCAAGGCGATCGGCGCGTACTGCGCGGCTCCCTGCGGCACGGGCGACGCTTGCGGCGCGGACGAGGTCTGCAAGGAGCTCGAGGACGTGGACGGCACCAAAGCCAAGTTCTGCATCCCCAAAGATGACAAACAGTGCACGTGCAGCAAGGCGGCGGTCGACAAGGGCATGACCACCGTTTGCAGCGTCACCTCCGACATCAACGGCACGCCGGCGACCTGCTCCGGTACCCGTAAATGCGAAGCGGCCGGGCTGTCCGCTTGCGACGCGCAGACCCCCGCGCAAGAGAAGTGCGACGGCGTCGACAACGACTGCAACAGCAAGATCGACGAAGCCAAGGACTGCGACGACAACAACGTCTGCACCGACGACACCTGCGCGGGCAAAGACGGCTGCAAGAACGCGCCGAACAAGGCGACCTGCGACGACAACGACCCCTGCTCCGAAGGCGACGCGTGCAAGGAAGGCAAGTGCGCCGCCGCGCCGAAGAACTGCGACGACAAGAACGCCTGCACCAACGATAGCTGCGACGCCAAGAAGGGCTGCGTCAACACCAACCTCTCCGACTCGCCTTGCGAAGACGGCAACGGCTGCACCGCCAACGACAAGTGCAAAGACGGCGCCTGCGTGGCCGGTGACCTCACCTCCTGCGACGACGGCAACGCCTGCACCAAGAACGCGTGCGCGGTCGACACCGGCAAGTGCGCGACCGTGACCGTCGCCGACGGCACCGGCTGCGACGACAACAACAAGTGCACCAAGGACGACGCCTGCGCGGTTGGTATCTGCACCAGCGCCACCCAGGTCGACTGCGACGACGGCAACGGCTGCACCGCCGACAGCTGCGCGCCCGCTACCGGCTGCACCGCCACCAACGATGACAGCGCGTCCTGCGACGACAACGACGCCTGCACCAGCAGCAGCAACTGCTCGGGCGGAGCCTGCAAGGGCGCCAACCCCGTCAACTGCGACGACAAGAACCCCTGTACCGCCGATTCCTGCGACGCCAAGGACGGCAAGTGCCTCAACAAGGCCGCGCCCGGCAAGTGCGACGATGGTGACAAGTGCACCGAGAAGACCGCCTGCGCCGCCGGCAAATGCGTCGGTTCCGCCGTGAAGTGCGACGACAACAACGCCTGCACCGACGACAAGTGCGACAGCGACCAGGGCTGCCAGACGACGAACAACGCCGACAAGTGCAAAGACGGCAACCCGTGCACCACGGGCGACATCTGCAAGGACGGCACGTGCGCCGGCAAGCTCGACGCCAAGGCCTGCGACGACGAAAACGACTGTACCAAGGACAGCTGCGACCCGACCAACGGCTGCCAGTACGCCAACGACGACGGCGCCAAGTGCGACGACGGCGACGCCTGCAGCGAGAACGACAGCTGCAAGTCCGGCAAGTGCGCGCCCGGCAAGGACGTTTGCCAGTGCCAGAGCAACAAGGACTGCAAGGACGACGGCAACCTCTGCAACGGCACGCCCGTCTGCAAGTCCAACAAGTGCGTCATCGACCCGTCGACGGTCGTCAAGTGCGACACCAGCAAGGACACCGACTGCCGCAAGACCAGCTGCGACGTCTCCGAAGGCCAGTGCAAGACCAAGACGGCTGCCGACGGCAAGGACTGCGACGACGGCAAGCTCTGCAGCACGGACAGCAACTGCAAGAAGGGCATCTGCACCGCGATTCAGAACAAGAACTGCGACGACAGCAACCCCTGCACGGCGGATTCCTGCAACCCGATCGGAGGCAAGTGCGTCCACAAGGCGCTGCCCGACTGCAAGTTCTGCAAGACCGACAAGGAGTGCAACAACGGTGACGCCTGCGCCGATAGCTGCGTCGCGAGCAAGTGCGAGTACGTCGACAAGAACGTGTGCGCCAAGCTCCCCGACTACACCGTGACCGGCCTCGCGCTCGGCCAGAAGGGCGCCGCCATCGCGGGCCGCACCTTCAAGCTCAGCCACGTCATCGCCAACCTCGGCCACCAGGTCGGGACCGCCGCTCCGGCGCACGGTCTGTACCTGTCCTCCGACGCGAAGTTCAGCGCTGGCGACCTGCCGCTCAAGCTCTATGGCTCGCTCAAGAAGGTCGCGGGCAAGAATGTTTGGACGCGCGTTGGCTACACCGTCATTCCTGCCAACGTGAAGGCTGGCAAGTACTTCCTGCTGCTGGGCACCGACCCGGCCGAGAAGGTCAAAGAGCAGAAGGAAGACAACAACTGGCGCGCCGTCGCGCTGACCGTTATCCGTGTCGCCGACCTGTGGATCCCGACGCTCACCTCGAAGAGCTCGGCCTACAAGCCCGAGACCGTGATGGGTCTCAGCTTCTCGGTCCGCAACAGCGGCACCGCCAACGCCGGCGCCCACAAGGTCGGCTTCTGGCTCAGCAAGAACAGCAGCGGCTCCATCGCCAAGGACGACATCCTGGTGAAGTCGCTCACGTCGACCGGCCTCACCGCCGGCAAGACCGTGAACGCGAGCACCTCGTTCAAGCTGCCCAAGGCCGCCGGTGAAGGCACCTGGTACATCAAGGGCTGGATCGACTACGAGAAGAAGGTCACCGAAGTCAGCGACTCCAACAACTGGCGCTTCTTCAAGTTCGTCATCGCCAAGGACAAGCCCGCTAACCTCAAGGCCGGCCCCATCGCGATTCCGAAGAAGACCTACGTGCCCGGTTCCTCGGTCTCGGCCTCCTGGTCGGTGAGCAACACCGGCGGCAAGACCGCTTCGGGCTACAAGATCACGTTCTACATCGGCACGTCGTCGAAGCTGCCCATCGGCCTCAAGGCGCTGCGCACCATCAGCGGTCCGACCGTGGGTGCGGGCAAGTCCGCGAAGGGCACGACCTCGCTGACGCTCCCGACATCGCTGACGAAGAAGACCTGGTACATCTGGGCCCGCTTCGACTCGGCCAACAACGTCGCCGAAGGCAGCGAGACCGACAACTGGGCCACCGCGCCGGTCGTCATCTCGACCAACGGCCCGGATCTCCGTCTGCAGGCCTACAAGCTCGGCCTCCCGGCGTACAAGCTGAACCAGAAGATCGGCATCGTCGCCAGCACGCGCAACTACGGCGGCATCACCGCTGGCACGCACGGCGACCGCATCTACCTGTCGGCCGACACCAAGCTGGGCAACGACAAGCAGATCTACGCCGCCAAGCGTCTGCCCATCGCGGCCGGCAAATGGAAGACCCACAGCATCAACGCGACGATCCCGGCCGGCACCAAGGCGGGCACGTACTACGTCATCTACGTCGTCGATGCCGACAAGAACGTCGGCGAGTACAACGAGAACAACAACGTGACCGTCGCCAAGGTCGTGCTGCTGCCCAACACCGCCAAGCCGGACCTCGAAGCCAAGACCTTCGCGACCGTCGACAAGGCGGGCAAGGCCAAGACCGCGTTCGCGCCCGGCCAGGCCGTGTACGTCAGCAACAAGACCATCGTGCGCAACCCGACGCTGCTCAACGCCGGCGCCTACACGGACGCCTACGTTGGCTCGACCAACAGCTTCATCAGCACCGCGGACCCGGTCATCAAGACCATCGCGCGCAAGGGCCTCGGCTACGGCAAGAGCTACAGCGCCGCGACCAGCTTCACGCTGCCGTGGAACCTGAAGAAGGGCACCTACTACCTGGCGCTCTACACCGACCGCTACAACAAGGTCTCGGAGTCCAACGAGGGCAACAACCGCCCGTACGCGAAGATCACGGTCACCGCCAACGGCGTCGACCTGACCTCGACCAAGCTCACCGTGAGCAAGACGACGGTCAAGCAGGGCGAGTCGATCACCATCGCCTACACCCGCCGGAACATCGGCGGCGTCACCAGCCCCGGCTTCCGCGACGGTTACTACCTGTCGTCCAACACCACGTGGGACAGCAAGGACACGCTGCTCAAGCAGTACGACCGCGGCCCGCTCGGCGCTGGCAAGACCGTCTCCGGCTCCATCGGCTGGGCCGTTCCCAAGACCCTCAAGCCCGGCACCTACTACGTGCTGTACGTGCAGGACACGCTCAAGAAGGTTGCCGAGCTGAGCGAGAGCAACAACGTCCGCGCCGTGAAGGTCTCGGTCATCTCGGCCAACGCCGCGCCTGACCTCACCACGTTCATCGGGTCGGTCAGCGCCAAGCTGCCCGGTCAGAAGTTCACGCTGCCCGTCCAGGCCAGCAACAAGGGCCTCGTGCCGTCCAAGGCGTTCAAGGTCGACGTCTACGTCTCGACCAACAGCATCATCTCGACGTCCGACATCTGGCTTGGCACCGCGAGCTTCTCCGGCCTCGCCGCCGGCAAGAGCGCGACCGCCAACGTCAGCGTCACGCTGCCGACGAGCCTGTTGAAGAAGAACTACTACCTCGGCGCGTGGGCCGACCGTGCCAACGCGGTCGCCGAAGCCAACGAGTCCAACAACAAGTACGCGCGCGTCTTCGCGGTCTCGGCCAATGGCGCCAACCTCGAAGTCACCTCGTTGCTGCCGCCGAAGTCGCGCTGGGATGTGAAGACCAACAGCTTCAAGTACCGTGCTGGCGACGTCTTCTCGGCGACCTCCGCGCACAAGAACAGCGGCGGCATCTCGACCGGCAAGGGCTACAAGATTGGTCTGTACCTGTCGACGAACACGGCGGCCTCGAGCTCCGAGAAGCGCTGGGAGTACTCGTACACGACCGCGCTTGGAGCCGGCAGCACGCGCAACCGCAACGGCGCGTTCACGATCCCGACGAGCACCAAGCCGGGCACGTGGTACGTGGGCTTCTGGGCCGACAACGGCAACGTGATCAAGGAGACCAGCGAGAGCAACATCAAGTGGGTCAAGCTGACCATCGATCCGCCGCTGTCGCTGCCGGACCTGACCATCTCGTCCTTCAAGACGACAAAGACGTCGTACAAGCCCGGTGAGCGCGTCTACTTCTCCGCGTCCGAATACAACAAGGGCAAAGCTGGCGCTGGCGCGCACTACATCGGCTACTACTGGTCGACCAACTCGATCATCAGCACCGGCGACACCTACCTGGGTCGCAAGTACGTCTCGTCGCTGGCCGCGGGCAAGGTCCTGCCGCTGTCGACCTCGCACTACATGACGCTGCCGACCAACCTCAAGAAGGGCCAGACGGTTTACGTCGGCCTGTACGCTGACTACGGCAAGAAGATCACCGAGGCGTCGGAGACCAACCAGTACCGCGCTCAGAAGGTCACCGTCTCGACCAACGGTATCGACCTGCAGCCGACCTCGGTGAAGGTGTCGAGCGCCACGGTTCAGGCCGGTAAGTCCATCACGTTCACCATGAACGTGAAGAACAACGGCGGGATCACATCGGGCAGCCACTACAACGCGGTCTACCTGTCGACCGACTCGGCCATCACGTCCAAGGACACCTACCTCGGCCGCGTCTACGACTCGACGCACGCCGCGGGTTCAACCGAGACGAAGAACTTCACCGTGACCATCAAGTCGACCCTGAAGCCGGGCACCTACTACCTCGGTACCCGCGTCGACTACTTGAACTACCGCAAGGAGTACAACGAAGGGAACAACACCAGCGCGGGCGTGAAGATCACGGTCACCGCCCCGCCGAAGTTCCCGGACCTGGCTGTCACGGCCCTGCTCGCGTCGTCGTCGTCGACCTCGTACAAGAAGGTCACGAGCGTCAAGCCCGGTCAGGTCATCTACCTGTGGACGTACCTGAAGAACCAGGGCAACGGCACCGCGGTCGGCAAGCACCGCACCGGCTACTACGTCTCGACCAACACGACGATCACCACCGGCGATCAGTACGTCACGAACTACTACTACAGCAGCACCATCGCTGCCGGTAAGACCGTGGTTCTCAAGCGTTCGTTCGTGGTCCCGACCAACTTGACCAAGAAGACCTACTACTTCGGCGCCATCGCCGACTACAGCGGCAACATCGTCAAGGAGTCCAACGAGAAGAACAACACGCGTTACGTTGCTCTCACCGTGAACGCGACCGGCGTGGACTACTGGCCGTCGTACCTCAAGACCACCAAGGCGCTGTACAAGGCGGGCGAGAAGCCGACGATGCAGTACCGTCGCTCCAACAATGGCGAGACCAACGGTGGCACGGCGTACGACGCGTTCTACCTGTCGACGAACACCAGCTACGGCAGCGGCGACGTCTACCTTGGCCGCAAGCTCCTCGCGGGCCAGAAGGCAAAGACCTCGTCGTCGACGCAGACGTTCACGGCGACTACGGCCATCCCGACCAAGACGAAGCCGGGCACGTACTACATCCTGGTGCGGGTCAACTACGCCAACCAGGTCAAGGAGACCTCGACCGTCAACAACGTCCGCGCCTACAGGATCACGGTCACGTCGACCACCGGCACCGCCGACCTGCGTCCGTACAACCTCTACGTTCGCAACTCGTCGGGCACCAGCACGCTGTCGTCGGCCAAGCCCGGTGACACGGTCCGCATCTACGTCAGCACCAAGAACTACGGTAACAAGGCGTCCGGCACGTACCTCGACGGGTTCTACGGCTCGACGAGCAGCTCGACGTCCTCGCTCGGTAGCTACTGGGGCAACCTGACCCGCAGCAGCCTGAACCCGAACGCGGCTTCGACGTACTACAAGACGGTGAAGATCCCGACCAACCTGCGCAAGGGCTCGTACTACGTGAAGGTCTTCAACGACTACAACGCGAAGATCACCGAGCTGAGCGAGACCAACAACCGTCGGGTCCGGTCGCTGCCGATGTCGGTGGACGGCGCTGACCTGCAGCCCACGTCGGTCGCGACGTACCTCGGCAGCACGCCGCGGACCACGTTCAAGCGCGGCGAGACGGTCTCGATCCGCTACATCCGTCGCAACAACGGTGGCATCTCGATCACGTCCGGCACGCAGGAGATGCGGGCTTCGACCAACACGATCTACTCGACAGGCGACACGCTCATCACGACGTTCTCCGGTGGCACCGTTGCTGCCGGCAAGACCGTGAGCGGCACCCGCAGCTGGAAGATCCCGTCGAACTACCCGACCGGCACGTACTACATCGGCTACAAGGTCGACTCGAAGAACACGGTCAAGGAGTACAACGAGAGCAACAACCTGCGTTGGAGCGCCAAGATCACGATTACGTCCGCTGCGGGCAAGCCGGACCTCCGCGCCGACAGCCTGACGATGACGGACTACACGGTGAACCCGCTGCAGGGCATCATCGCTCGCTCGGTCATCAAGAACGTTGGCAGTGGCGCGGTTGGTAAGACCTGGCGCATCGGCTACTACATCTCGACGAACTCGACGATCACCACCGGCGACACGTACCTCGAGTACCAGGCGCTGAGCTCGATCAACGCGGGCGCGACGAGCACCTGGAACGAGGGCATCACCATCCCGACGAACCTCGCGAAGGGCACGTACTACCTGGGCATCATCGCCGACTACAACAAGCAGGTCTCCGAGGTCTCGGAGTCGAACAACACGCGCGCTGTGAAGTTCACGACCAACGTCAACGGCCGTGACCTCTCGCCGTCGACGTTCTACGCGACCAAGGTTGCTCACCTGCCCGGCGGCGTCGTCCAGACCATCGGCTACATCAAGAACACCGGCGGCATCACCAGCACGTCGCACCGCGCGACCGTCTACCTGTCGACCAACAGCACGTACGGCAGCGGCGACATCGCGCTCGCGAACACGTCGACGTTCGGTGCGCTTGCTGTCGGCAAGAGCCAGTACGCGCCGCTGAAGGTCACGATTCCCAAGTCCACGAAGGCCGGTACGTACTACCTCATCATTCGCGCGGACAGCACGAACGCGAACAAGGAGTACAACGAGTCGAACAACTACCGGGCCTACAAGATCACCGTCACCTCGGCGTCGGGCCTGCCCGACTACGATCCGACCGGCCTGACGTCGTCGACCTACAGCTGGAAGCCGGGCGACACGCGCACGGTTCGCCCGTACGTGAAGAACATCGGCACCAAGACGGCGCCGGCACGCCGCGACTACTACTACTGGTCCACGAACTCGACGATCTCCACGGCGGACACGTACCTCGAGTACTACTACCGCAGCGCCTCCATCAACGTGAACTCGACCGACACCTACAGCAACGCCATCAAGGTTCCGACCAACCTCAAGAAGGGCACCTACTACATCGGTGTCTTCTCGGACGCGAACAAGGCGGTCAGCGAGGTCAACGAGAACAACAACACGTACGCCCGCAAGATCACCATCACGGTGGACGGTCTCGACATGACGCCGACGGTCTTCACGACCACCGGTAGCAGCTTCAAGGCTGGTCAGTGGCTGTCGTTCAAGAGCACGCTCAAGAACGCCGGTGGCATCTCGGCCGGCTCGAACACGGCGCGCTACTACCTGTCGACCAACAGCGTTATCTCGACCGGTGACACCTACCTGGGCCGCGCGTACACCTCGTCGTACACGGCGGGTCAGAGCAAGGCGTACAACAGCACGCTGCGTATCCCCGAGAGCACCAAGCCGGGCACGTACTACGTCGGCGTTCTCACGGACTACAGCAACGCGCTCAAGGAGCACAACGAGAGCAACAACTACCGCGCGGTGAAGATCACGGTCACGGCAGGCAACAAGGACCTGGCGTCCTACGCCACGCCGTACTCGTTCGACATTACGGTTGACCCCGGCCAGACCGTCAAGATGCGCGCCTACGCCCGCAACTACGGCACGCTGGCGTCGGGCTCGTTCCGCATCGGCTACTACGTCTCGACGAACACCACGATCTCGAAGTCCGATACGCTCGTCGCCACGTACGACAACGGTTCGCTCGCATCGGGTGCCCAAGTGTACCGCGACCGCTACATCAAGATTCCGACGAACGTGACGAAGGGCCAGAAGCTGTACCTCGGCGTTTGCCACGACATTCTCAGCAAGGTCGCGGAGAGCAGCGAGACCAACAACTGCCGCTACTACCGCACGGTCACCGTGAACAAGAACGGTATCGACCTGCAGCCGACGGCGATGACCACGACGGCGACGAAGTACATGGCCGGTAAGACCGTGTCGTTCAACTTCAAGATCAAGAACAACGGTGCGACGAACTCGGGCTCGGCGACTGCGCGCCTGTACCTGTCGACCAACAGCACGATCTCGACCAGCGATACGTACCTCGGCAAGGCGTACACGACGTCGTACACGGCGGGCCAGACCAAGAGCTACAGCAGCAGCTTCAAGCTCAGCACCTCGCTCAAGGCCGGCACGTATTACGTTGGCGTCGTCTCCGACTACAGCAACGCGCAGAAGGAATACAGCGAGACCAACAACACCCGCGGCTACAAGATCACGGTGACCAAGGCGCAGCCGGACATACGCCTGTACAGGACGGCGGTGGTCTCCCCGGTTTCGTCCAAGTACGGCCCCGGCGACCAGGTCACGGTGTACCTCTACCTTGAGAACATCGGCACGCTCTCGACGGGCTCGTTCGATGTCACCTGGTTTGGCTCGACCAACAGCACGATCAGCGGCTCGGACACCAACCTCGGCAAGTCCGCGACGTCTTCGTTGTCCGCCGGTGCCAAGCGCACGATCTCCAAGAAGGTCACGCTGCCCATCAACGTGGGTGCCGATAGCACGTACTACCTCGGTGGCTACGCGGACATCGCCAACAAGGTCGCGGAGCCCAGCACCGCCAACAACAACGACTACGCCAAGGTGATCAACTTCACGGAAGCGCGCCCGGATCTGAAGGCCGACTACCTGTACGTCTACCAGTCGGGCTCGACCAGCGTCCGCATCCGCTACCGTCGCAGGAACGAAGGCACCGCAAGCGCGCTGACCGGCTACTACGACCGCTACTGGCTCTCGAGCAAGGCGGACTGCTCGGACAACAAGAAGTCGCTCAAGGAGTACTCGCGCTCGACGCTCGCGGCGGGCAAGTGCTACCCGAGCAACTGCGGCAGCTACACCACGCTGTACCTGACCAAGGGCACCGGCGCCGGCAAGGTTCCCAAGGGTACGTGGTACTTCTGCTACAAGGTCGACTCGAAGGACAAGTACAAGGAGTACGACGAGAAGGACAACGTCCGCAGCTACAAGCGGACCATCAACTAGATGTGCCGGGCGAGAATCGCGATCCGCTTTCCCGCTCCCGCTCCCGCTCC
>CAZLMW010000161.1:0-15549 GCA_964560875.1 uncultured Enterobacteriaceae bacterium | reverse complement strand
GCAATTGCGTCCCCCACGATGACCGACACGATTTACGGCGCAGTCTGCTAGACGGACTCGACCGGATTAGAACGGATCACACCGCCGCAGCGACCCAGTCGCGGGCCAGGTGGGCGAGGCCGTAGATGCTGAGGCTGGGGTTGACGCCCAATGCCGTCGGGAAGACCGAGCCGTCCACGACGAACAGGTTGGCGACCTCGTGGTGGCGCAGCTGGCTGTTGACCACGGAGGTCTCCGCTGACCCGCCCATCGCGCAGCCGCCCATCTGGTGCGCGGTGTAGATCATGTGCTTGAGGCTGCCGTACGGCGCTGCAGCGAGCTTGGGGATGTCGGCCGCGCTGGTCAGCTGCACGGGGTCGGTGTGGGTGCTCATCATCTCTACGGCGCCGGCGGCGAAGCTGATCTTGGCGATGGTCTCGTGCATCGTCGCAAACGCTTCCTTGAGCGCGTCGCCGATCGGGTAGTCGAGGCGGATTCGGCCGTCTGACCGCAGCGTCACCGTGCCGCCCTCTTCGCCCGGCAACAGGCCGTCGACGGCCAGCGCGAGGACGGCGCCAATGTTCTTCAACTTGCCCATAAACGCTTGCTGCTGGGCGCCAAATATCCCGCCGCCACCGAGGGCTGCCAACATGGGCTGAAGCGGCGTGGTCTCGAGGAAAAAGCCGATCTTGCCCGGGCCACGCTCGACGAACTGGTGGCTGCCGGCGGCTTGCGGGGCGCCTGCCCACGCGGCGATTTCATGCGGGTAGATCGCCGGGATCGCGACGACGGGGTGCAGCATTGTCCTCTTGCCGACCCGCCCGTTGCCGTTGAGCCCGCTTCGCAACAGCAACGCCGGACCGTTGATGGCGCCACAGCTGGACACGGCGACCTTGCATTTCACGGTGACTTTGCGACCGGTGGGCACGCCGTTGCCCTGGTTGAGGACCACCGCGTCGATCCGCTTGACCCGTCCGCCTTCGACAACGAATCGCTCGGCTCGCGTGTCGGCGTACAGGTTCATGCCGCCGGCCACGGCGTCGGGCAGATAGGTCATGTGCATCGCCTGCTTGGCATTGAGCGGGCAGCCCACGCCGCAGTAGCCCGTGTTGCCGCAGCCTTTGACGTTGCGACGCAGCGGCGCGACCTCCCAGCCCAGCTTGCGGCACCCGTCGTACAGCACCTTGTTGTTCGCGTTGGCGTTGTCTTCGTGCCACGGAGCGATCGACAGCCGCTTTTCGACCGCGTCGTAGTGCGGGGCCAGGGTCTTGCTGTCGAGGCCTTGCACGCCGTGATGCTCAGCCCAATGCGCCAGGATCCGGTCGGGCGTTCGAAAGCACGTCGTCCAGTTGACGGTCGTGCTGCCGCCTACGGAGCGGCCCTGCAAGACGGTGATGCTTTGGTCGGCGGTCGCTCGGCCGCCGCGCCCCTGGTAGAGCATTGGGAACGCGTGCGCTTCCTCGAGATCGAAGTCCTCGCGCGTGAAATAGCCGCCCTCTTCGAGCATCACGACGCGCAGGCCTTTTTCCACCAACCCAGCGGCGAGCACGGCGCCGCCAGCGCCTGACCCCACGATGCACACGTCGCATTCGACGCGGACGTCCGCGGTGATGTCCTCGCCCTTGAAGATCTGCCCTGCTGTCATGCTGGAGCGCCCTTTTTTGTGATCCACGGAAACGCTGGCGGGCCGCCATAACCCACACGCGCGTAGATCTCAGGCGAGGACCAATACGCGGCCGAACAAGCCTTGTGCAGCGCGGTAAAAGCGGTGCGCTTGACGTCCATTTCGCTGCCACGCCAGCTGCGCATCGTCTCGTCCTGGACGGCCGATGATGAGGCTGAAAAGGGGGTCGCGCGACCATCGAGCAGGCCCGCCGCGGCGTTTTCGAGCAGCGCGAGGGCTTGTTTGAAGTCATTGGCATCGCCGGGATGCACCGTCGCCAAGGACGCGTCGACCTTCTCAGGCACGCGCAACTCCCATGCGGATGGCCAACCGCCTTGTCCCGGCGACACGCGATCGGCGAACGCGGCGAGCACCGAAAACTCAGCCTCGTCGAGCACCTTCAGAGCGGTCCGCGGCTTGCGAATCCGGGTGCCCATCAAGCTCAACCCAACACCCCCGGCGGCCACGATGACCCCGCCCCCGAGCCCCAGCTTCAGCAGCGTTCGTCGGGAGATCTTCATGGTCCGGTCCTCGTGGGCGGTAAGCGCGGTGCGGTTCCAAGGGTGAGAGTCTAAGGTAAGCTGCAACGCGGTGAGCATGAGAGTTGGACCAGCCCGATGACAAGTAACCTTCCCAACCCCAAGCGTGAGTTCGCGCTGCGTTTTGTCTACATCGGCGACCCGATGTGCTCGTGGTGTTGGGGGTTCGCGCCGGTCCTCGATGAGCTGCAGCGCACGTTCAACATCCCGATCGACGTGATGGTGGGCGGGTTGCGTCCCGGTCCTGTCGCCGAACCGCTCGACAAGCACATGCGCGACTTCCTGGCCCATCACTGGGAGCAGGTCGCGGCGACGTCGGGGCAAGCTTTTGACCACGCCGGCCTGCAACGACCCGACGGCTGGCGCTACGACACCGAGCTGCCGTGCGTCGCTGTGGTCACGATGCGCGAGCTCGCGCAGGCCGAGACATTGCGTTTTTTCGCGCGCCTCAAGCGGGCATTTTACGCCGAGAACATCGACATCACGACCGTCGACGCCTACCCGCAGCTGCTCGCCGGGTTCGATGTCAGCGAGGACGTGTTCGTCGACCTGTTGCAGTCCGATGCGATGAAGAAAGCGGCGTGGCAGGACTTCGCGACGGCGCGCAAGCTCGGTGTGTCGGGGTTTCCGACGCTCCTCATCCAAGACGGCGAGCGCTGGACGCTGGCGAGCGCGGGGTACACGGGGGCCGAAATCCTCATCCCGTCGCTGCGACGCTGGGTCGAGGACCACAAGCCGATCTCGGCGGGCAAGCTGATCTGCACGGTCGACGGTGAGTGCGCCGAACCTGTTGTGCATTGAGGTCCCGCTCTAGCCGATGATACCGGCACGTTTGCGCCATCGCAGCCAGCCGACGACGGGGATGACGACGCTGGCGAACAGGAACATGGCGATGGCCTGGACGATCGCGTCGTTCTCCCCGAAGGCCGTCGCGATGTTGGCAAACCCCGGGTCGCGGATGGTCTCGACATGGGCGCGCAGGCGGCTGATTCGAACGGCGGTCCACACGGCGATGCCAAGGCCCACGACCGCGAGTGTGATGATCTCGGGCAGCCACCCGTGCCATGCAGGGCGAAGGTCCGGCGGACGCCAGTCGTCGTCGGGGGCGATGTCGTTCACGGGCTACAAGGAATAGAGGCCAAAGACGTAGCCGGCTGTGCGCAGCTCACGCACCTGGTCGAAACGCGCGCTCAGTTCGGCGGCAAAATCGGCGGGGCGATCGCCGCCCATTTCGGTCCAGAACGCCTCGTAGTCGGCGACGGTTTCCGTGGACGGGTAGTTGTCGGCCCACTTGTCTTCCATGTCGGCGTAGTAGCCGTTGTCGGTCGGAGATTTGGTCGTCTCGCTCATGGCCCCTTTCTACGCTATCGATCCCGCCGAGGGCTACCGCGTCGGTCCGTCCCGGATAAGGGCGCCTCAAGTGGCGAACACCACAGCGCTGCTCAGCCATGTCTCAGCAGCCAATCCACATCCGCGATGTCCTGTGGCCGCGCGCACCGCTGTTTGTTTGTGATGAGGTGTTCGCGCGACAGCACTGCAACAGAAACTTGATCGAGCGACGTCTTCACCCTTGCCGCCCACGCGTCGGCGAACTCGACTCCTGTGATCGAGGTCAGCACGTCGATGCGCACCGGCGGTACACCGATTTGGAACACCGTGCCGGGCTGAGCCAGGTCCGCTTCTTGCAGCTCGTGCATAGGTGCGCCAAACGCCGCCAACGCCGCATAGACCTTTGGTGCATGGTCGGCGTCCGCGCGAACCCACACGTCAAGGTCCTTGGTGGCTCGAATGTGGCCGTGTGCCGCGAGGGCGTGCGCTCCTACAACGATGAAGTCAACGTCGTGCTCGTTGAACTCGGCCAACAGATCGCTGAAGTCGGGGTTCAGGATCGCCATTGGTACTCCACATTGCGCAACGCAGCGTCACTTCCCGAACGGCCGCGATGCGCTCTTCAATGGTCATCGTCCGCCAGGTCTCGTCAGCCGGCTCCGACAACAGGCTGGTCTTACGCCCGGTGGCAACGCCGCGTCGGGCGGCTGCACGCGCCTCGCGGGCGCTTGTTTGGACGCTGATCATTTCGGTCGTTTGGCCGGCCACGCTCGCCTCCTGCGTACGTGATTTTACCATATCTTGCGAGGGGTCCTTGGATCCGCGTCGGCGGCCCAACGCGTTACCCGACGAGTTTGCGCCGTAGAGCCCAAGCGGTCGTCCCAGCCGACGGATTGGCCGCAAGCATCGATCCCTTCACGGTCTGGCGGCTCAATCGCGCGGAGGCTACTTGCACTTCCCAACGACGCACTTGCCCGACTTTCCGCAGACCGTTCCGTCCGGTAGCGAGGCGTGCCAGCAGCCGGTCGTGGCGGTGCACAAGTCCGAGCTGCACGGGTTCTTGTCGTTGCACTGCGATGGCTTGAGCGCGTGGCAATTGCCGCTCTCCGTCGGAGACAGATTGGCTGAAGCGCGCTGCCCAAACGTTGTAGTGTTGGTGGACAGTCGACACACCGGACCCGATGCCGGCGAGATAGAAGCCGTTCTTCCCGCGCACTCCGGCGAGAGGGGTGCCGGATTTCAAGCCCGCGAGCGTCACCGAATGTGAGCCCAACGGAGGCCCCGTCCATTTCACGCACTTCCCAGTTTTGCAGACTCCGGCATTGCCGCACGCCGCCCACGGCGTTCCCGGCGTCGAAACACAGCCCTTCTTTGCGTCACAAACGTCTGTCGTACATGCGTTTCCATCGCCGCAAGGCAGCAACTTATTGCCCGCTCTGCATTTCCACTTCCAAGACAGGGTCGTGCAGTAGTCGCCGACAGTGCACTTGTTGCCGTCGTCGCATGCGCCGGTCTTCTTGGTGTGTTTGCAGTGCCCTGTCGGACCGCAAGCGTCCTTGGTGCAGCTATTGCTGTCGTCACAAGCCGCCATACACACGCCGCCGCAACCGTCGGCTTTGCACGTCTTGCCGTCGCAATCGGGCTTGCACACCTTGCTGAGCGAAATGAGCGCACTCGCGACCTGCAGCGTGCTCGTTCCATCGCTCGCCCACAGCGCGATTCGATACATTCCATTGGGCCAACTCTTTACATCGACGAGCGGCGTCTGCAGCGACGTGGACGGCTTGTTGGGCACGAAGGACATCGGCGCCAACATCTGCTTGCCTGCGGCGTCTGCGACGAGCACGGTCGCCTTCGTCACGGCCTTGTCATCCTTGACACTGAACAAGACCTTGAAACTGCCGCTTACCGTCGCGCCGTTTTTGGGCGCCGTGAACGATCCTGTCGGCGCGCTGTTGGCGGCCTTGATGCAGGTTCGAGCACAGCGGAGACCTCTTTTGCATTCGTGCCGTCGCTGGCCCAGAGGGCGATCCTGTAGGAGCCCGCGGGCCAGTTCTTGATCGAAATGGTCGACGTCTTCAACGAGACGCTGGCCTTGTTGGGCACGAACGAGATGGGGGTGATCATCTGCGTGCCGGATCCGTCCGACACCATCACCGTGGCTTTCTCGACGTTCTTGTTGTCTTTCACGGTGAACGACACCTCGAAGTCCTTGCTCAGCGTCGTGCCCTCGATTGGGGCCGTGATTTTGCCCGTTGGCGCCGGGTCGCTCACCTTGTTGCACGTGCCAGCCGTGGCGTTGCACTGCTTCCCAGGGGCGCAACCGGGGCCGCATTGGCCATTGCACCCGTCGGGTCCGCAGGTCTTCCCTGCGCATTTAGGCACGCATATCGACGAACCGGACAGCCAGCCATCAATGACGTCCAGCACGCCATTGGTGAGCGAGTCCGCATGGATCTTCGAGTGGCCGAATTGCTGGCCCGGTGCTCCAGTCCACGGCGGATTCCCCGCGGTGAAAACCGCCTTCGGTTTGCCGGCGACGAGCGTCATGTAGGCCTCGTGGCCTGCCGGCAGGTCAAGCGCTAGCACCGAGCTGATTTCCACCAGTCCATCCTCGGCCTCCGCGCCCTTCTTGGCGGCCCATCCGCCCAGCGCGAAGTAACGATCGCGTAACGGCAACACTTTCGAAGTCTTGGCGAGCACTTTTGTGGCCGGGCTGTTCTTGAAGACGTCGGCCAGACCGGGGAGTTTCTCGTCGGAGTGGAACCCATTCTTCGCCAGCCAGCCGGACAGATTAACGCTGCAGCCGGAGTTGGGCGTCGCGAGCATCACGACGCGCCCGAGATGGTCCGCGCCGCCGTGGTCTTGGGCGATCGATCGCAAGCCGATCTCGGCGGGCAAGCTGATCTGCACGATCGACGGTGAGTGCGCCGAACCTGTTGTGCATTGAGGTCCGAAAGATGAAGCACTGGCAGTGTTTTCCCGAACGCTGCTACAGGACGTACAGGCCAAAGACGTATCCGGCTGTGCGTAGCTCGCGAACCTGGTCGAACCGCGCGCTCAGTTCGGCGGCGAAATCGGCGGGGCGATCGCCGCCCATTTCGGTCCAGAACGCCTCGTAGTCGGCGACGGTTTCCGTGGACGGGTAGCTGTCGGCCCACTTGTCTTCCATGTCGGCGTGGTAGCCGTTGTCGGCAGCGGGTTTGGTCGGATCGTTCATGGCCTCTGTATGCCATAGCGCGCGCGGTCCGTAGCGGTCATGGCGTCAATCGTCGCGGGTTGGCGGGAAGAGCTCGACGACATCGTTGGTCTTTTCTTTGCCGCGAAAGCGGATGGCTCCACGCGGTTGGGCCCTGGCGGTGAGGACGGCGCGTTCTTCGGCGAGGGTGAGCGTCCCGACGGTTGTCAGGACTCGGCCCGGCGACGCGCTCCCTTCGAGGCGTGCTGCGAGGTTCACCGTGTCGCCGATGACTGTATATTCGAGCCGTTCGGCCGACCCCATGTTGCCGCGGATAAGGGGACCGTGTTCGACGCCGATGCGGATCTGAAAGGGTGGTGCGCCTTCCTGGGTCAGCTGCTCGTTGCACGCGTCGACGGCCGACATCGCGTCGAGGGCTGCGGTCAACGCACGATGGCAGGTGTGCGCATCGGTCTGCCCGGCGCGGCAACCTGGACGACGCCGCTGCACGACCGAGGCGCAAGGACGCGCCCGGTCACCATGGGAACATGAGAGTGTAGCCCACGCTGAGAACGTGCTCATTCTCAACGAAGCCGGACCATCCTCGGTCGGTGAGACCACGGATCTGTCTGCCGAACGTGTAGCCGACCGCCCAGTTGTCGATTTCGTAGCGCACGCCGACGTCGAGCGCATCGACCCGACCGCCAAGTGGGATTCCGTCGACTGTTTGCGGCGGCAGTGACGGCTCCCATGGCCGCCAGTATCGCCCCCAGAGGCCGATGCCGTGACCCTTGGAAAACGTCACATGGGCTGACCCTTTGGCTGCATACATGACCCGGCCGACTTCCGAACCGACGCCAAGCGCGAGCGTCGGGGTCTGTAGGGTCATCACCACATTGGCGGTGCCGAGTTCTCGGTCGTCCAGTGCCCGCTGGTTACCCGCGATTGCGAGCGATAAACCCGCGACCACTCCGACGTGGTCGGTCAATTTCGTCGTGATCCCGCCAGCGAATTCCCCAACGAATCCCAACTCGGCACCGGACGGCGACGTGATCTCGCACGCCTGGATGCAGTTGGCCATGTCCCCTGTGGCCATGCCGATCCCCGACCCCATCGAGACGTAGAACGCGTTTTCATCGACCCGAAGCGGATGTGTGGGAGGCATCAAGGGCATCAAGCAACCCGCGCAGAAAAGCGCCGCGATCCCGCCGATTGCGTTTGCCGCTAGCCGAAGGCGCCCGCGGCGTTGCCGGGACGACGATCGAGCGAGGATTGGATGCACATGCACATGGTGCCGATTGCCGATCGCGCGATCCAACAGCTGTGTCGGTGTGGCGGCTGGCAAGTCACCTGTGCCGGCCGCGTGCGAACAGGAACACATCGATGCATTTTTCATCTTGCGCCGCGCGCAGGACGTGCTTATATACCGAACGGTAGGTACAGGCCGCCGACGGACTTCTGTCGCTCGTCCTGGCCTCCGACTTCTCAGCGCCGGCCCCGTCCTGGGACCGGCAGACGGTACGACCATGACTGAACAACAGCTTTCTCCGTCGCCTCCGGGCGGCGGTGCCGCGCCGTCCATCGCGCCGCCGGTGGGTCCGTTCGACTGCGTCACGGATACGCGCGCTCGGATTCTTCACGAGGCGGCGCAGCTTTTCTCGGAGCGGGGCTTCGACGCGCCCAGTGTGCGGGAGATCTGTGAGGCGTCCGGTGTTTCCAAGCCGACGCTCTACTACCACTTCGGCAACCGCGACGGGGTGGTCGAGGCGGTGTTGGCGCAGATCGAGAGCGGCTTTTCGGCGATGTGCAGCTGGCACCTGGCGCAGACTCAACCGAGCGTCGCGGGCCTGACCGGGCTGTTCACGGCGTTTTTCGAAGTCGGCGCCCAACAGCGGTGGCTGATCAAGCTGCTGTCGCGCTTTCCGACCGTGCCGACCCGGTTCATGAGCGGGATGCCTCACCCCAAGCAGGCCGAGGCGGCCTTGGTGAGCTACGTGGCGGCGGCTGCGGAAGACGCCGCGCTCGACGTTGACGCCGAAGCGACGGTTTGGCTGCTCATCGGTGCTTTCACCCGCTTGTCGATGCTGCGGCTGCACTTCGACTTCGATGAGACCAGCGACGTACTCGCGCGGCGACTCGTCCACCAGGCGCTCGGTCTCGCCAGCTCGGACATTGCGACGGCCAAGGAGATGACACGATGAACAACAGCATGATCGCACCGGTGCTGATGCTCGGGCTCGCCCTCGGCGTCTTCGGTTGCAACAAACCAGCGGACGGCGATGGCGCCAAGGACCCTGCTGGGGCCCAGGCTGGCGATAAAAAAGCGGCTGCGGGCGATGGCAAACATGCCACGGCTGTCGAGGTGCAGACGGTTTCGCGCGCGCCATTTGCACGGACACTGCAGGTCCCCGGCAAGTTCACGCCGACGCGTACCGTTCGCGTGGGTGTCGAGGTGCCCGGGCGCCTGTTGGAGCTCTTTGGCGAGGCCGGCTCCACGGTCAAGAAGGGCGACCTGCTCTTGCGGCTCGACGACACGATGGCGCGCGCGCAGCTGGCGCAGGCAGACGCAGCGATTTCACAAGCCGACGCCGCTGTCGCGATGGCCCTGAACACGGCCCGCAGGTCCGAGAAGCTGTTCGCTGCCAAGGTCATCGACCGCGCCCGCATCGACCAGGCCCGGATGGCGCTCAAGCAGGCGCAGGCCGCCCGGAAAGTCGCTGCCGCGGGGCGCAAGGTCGCCGTCGCGTCGATGCTCAAGCTGCGGGTCGAATCGCCCGTCAGCGGCGTGGTCATGAAGCGCAGCGCCGAGCTGGGCGAGATCGTCGGCCCCGGCGCGCCGCTGTTCGTCGTCGGCCAGTTCGACAAGATGAAGCTGGTGCTCGACGTGCCCGAGCGCGATATCGGCTCGGTGATGGTCGGCGCGCCCGTGGACTTGACCGTCGCGTCGTTGGGCGACCGCCAGCTGACCGGCAGCGTGACCCGCGTGCCGCGCCAGGCCCACACCAAGACGCGGACGTTTCCCGTCGAGGTCACTGTCGACAACACCGTCGGCAAGACGGGCGGCAAGCTACGCGCCGGGATGATGGCGCGCGCCGCGCTGGTGCTCGAGAAGCTGCCCGACCAGGTCGTGGTGCCGGTGGACGCCCTCGTCGATGAACCGACCGCGACGCTGAGCGCCGTCACCACCGTCGTCTTCCTCGCAAAGGACGGAAAAGCCCAGCGGCGGGTCGTCGTGTCCGCCGCCACGCAGGGCGATCGGGTCGTCATCACCCAAGGACTGCGCGGCGGCGAGAAGCTGATCGTGGTCGGCCAACGCCGCGTGGTTCACGGAGACAGGATCCGCGTCGTCGAGCCGAAGCTGGCGCCCGCAAAGAAGAAACCGAGCGCCGTTCAAGCGCCCGACCTGGCCAACGCCCGCAAGCCAACCGACGGCAAACCCGCCAAGTCCAAGAAGGACACCAAGCCGGTCGCCCTCGTCAACTGACCCGCACTCTCAGGCAAACACCGCGCAGCCCCGCTTGCCGACACCCACAGCTTGCGCCCCAACGCCGCTTTACGGAGCAACGCCATGGTCATCACCCGCTATGCCATCCGCTTTCGCACCGCCGTCTTCGTGCTCATGGCCAACCTCGTGCTGGCCGGACTTGTCGCGTTCACCGCGATGCCGCGCGAGATGACTCCGGACATCCAGATTCCCGTGGTGGTGGTTTCGATCCCCTACCCGGGCGCGTCCCCCGTCGACGTCGAACAGCTCATCCTCACGCCGGTTGAAAAGGAGCTCAAAGACCTCAAGGACGTCAACAAGATGATGGGCGCCGCGTACGAAGGTGCGGCCGTTGTCACCATCGAATTCGCGCCCGAAGCCAACATCGACGAGTCGCTGCAATCGGTGCGCGATCGCGTCTCGCGTGTGCGGCCAAAGCTGCCCGCCGACATCAAGGACCCCGACGTCCGCGAGGTCTCGTTTTCGGACTTCCCGATCATCATCGTCAACGTCAGCGGCGACTACTCCCTCGAGCGCCTCAAGCGCTTCGCCGAGGACCTGCAAGAAGACGTCGAAGCGCTGCCCGGGGTGCTTGCGGCCAACCTCTCCGGCGGGCTCGAGCAGCAGTTCCGCATCTCGATCGACCCCGAAGCCGCCGTCGCCAGCGGGATCAGCCTGAGCGACGTCGTGCGGGCCATTCAGTCCGAGAATATCAACCTGCCCGGCGGCATCGTCGACGCGCAACACAGCTCGTATCTGCTGCGCACCCCGGCCGACTTCCGCACCGAATCCGACCTCGCCCAGGTCATCGTCAAGGCCCCCGGCGGGCGCCCCGTGCGGCTCACCGACGTCGCCCGCATCGAGCGCGCTTTCGTCAAGCCGACAAGCTACGCGCGCATCAACGGCACCACCTGCGTCTCGCTGCAAATCACCAAGCGCACCGGCGCCAACATCATCGAGGTGGTCGACCGCGTGAAGGAGACGGTGGACGCCTACGAGAAGAAGGCCCCGACCGGCACCGACCTCAAGCTGCTCAACGACCAGAGCGTCGTCATCCGCGACATGGTCGACGACCTGGTCAACAACATCATCACGGGGCTGGTGCTGGTGATCCTCGTCATCTTCTTCTTCATGGGGGCACGCAACGCGGCGCTTGTGTCGGTCGCCGTCCCGCTGTCGATGCTGCTCACCTTCATCGTGCTCGACGCGATGGGGGTCACGCTCAACATGGTGACGCTGTTCTCGCTGATCCTGGCGCTCGGGATGCTTGTCGATAACGCCATCGTCATCGTCGAAAACATCTACCGCCACCTCGGCGAAGCGCTCAAAGAGGGGGATGACACGTCCACGTTTCAGCGGTTGCGGGTCGTCGCCGCGTTCACGGGCACATCCGAGGTCGCCTGGCCGGTCATCGCATCGACCGCGACCACCGTCGCCGCGTTCGGTCCGCTGCTCTTTTGGCCCGGAATCATGGGCAAGTTCATGGGCTACCTGCCGATGGTGGTCATCATCACGCTCGTCTCGTCGCTTGTTGTGGGCCTCATCATCAACCCGGTCACCGCAGCTGTGTTCATGGCGCGTCCATCGACGGAAGGCACCCCCGATGTGCTGTCGGACAACTGGGAAGACGCCTACCCCGGCTTGCTTGTGCGAGGCTACGCGTGGGTGTTGCGGGTCGCGATCGACGCCAAGAACGGCAAGCTGTGGCGGCCCATCGGGGTGATGGTCATGGCCAGCGCGTTGCTGGTCGGTTCGATGATGGCCTTTGGCGCCAGCGGCAATGGTGTCGAGTTCTTCCCCGAGACGACGCCGAAGCGAGCCAGCGTCAAGATCCAAGCGCCCAACGGCACGCATCTCGACGCGTCTGATCGCATTGTCCGGCAGGTCGAAGGCGTGCTGGGCGGCCTCGACAACATCAAGGACTACGTGGCCACCCCCGGTGCATCGGCAGCCGGCTTCAAGATGGGCGGCGGCGCGGCCAACTCGCACGTCTCCGGGGTCAGCATCGACTTCCGCGACGAGGGCGACCGCACCGAAAACACGATGGTCACGATCGCGAAGATGCGCGAGCAGTTCACGGGCATCGCGGGCGCACGCCTCGAGGTTGAACGGGAAAAGCAGGGACCGCCCTCGGGCATGCCCATCAACGTGCGGCTGTCCGGCGACGACTACGGCGAGCTGGGCAAACAATCGGCCCGCGTGTTGCGGATGCTCGAGTCGATGGCGACCGACGGCGTGCGCGACCCCAAGACCGACTACGTCACCGGGCGCCCCGAGCTGCAGATTGTCGTCGATCGGCAAGCCATCAAGGAGGTCGGCGCCTCGACCAGCGGTGTGGCCATGGCGATCCGCAACGCGTTCAACGGAAACGAGAGCTCCGTGGTTCGCGACGGCACCGATGAGCAGGACATCGTGGTCCGATTCGCGCCGGGTCGACGGGACGCGATGGGCGATCTCGCGGGCGTTCGGGTGCCGGGCAAAGACGGCGTGCTCGTGCCCCTGAGTCAACTCGCCAAGGTCGTGCGCACCTCGGGTTCGGGCACCATCCGACACTTCGATACGACCCGCGTGGTGACGATCGAAGCGGACGTCGCCACCGGCGCCAACGCCAACAAGATCCGCAAGGCGCTCGCCAAGAAGCTTGACGCCGACTTGACCCTGCCACCGGGCTACGCGTGGACGTTCGGCGGCGAAAACGAGGAGCAGAAGAAGGCCCAGGCGTTCCTCGGCCGGGCGCTGATGATGGGGCTGTTCATCATCCTCTTGATCCTGGTGACGCAGTTCAACTCGATCCTGACGCCGATCATCATCCTCAGCTCCGTCGTGCTGTCTCTCATCGGCGTATTCGGCGGGCTGGTCATCACCGGGACACCGTTTGGCGTGGTCATGACGGGCCTCGGTGTCATCAGCCTCGCGGGCGTGGTCGTCAACAACGCGATCGTGCTCATCGACTACATCGAGCAGCTGCGTCGCGCGGGTCTCAGCGCCCGGGAAGCCGTCTTGCGGGCCGGACTCACGCGTTTTCGGCCGGTCATCCTCACCGCCACGACCACCGTGCTCGGGCTCGTGCCGATGGCCGCGGGGTGGAGCATCGACTTCATCAACCTCACGGTGCGCAGCGCCGGGTCCAGCGGCGAATTCTGGGGCGCGATGGCCGTCGCCGTCATCTTCGGCCTGGTGTTCGCGACGGTCCTGACGCTCGTAGCCGTGCCCGCCCTGTACATCATCCTCGATCGCGTCGGCTCGTTTGCGCGGCGGGTCACGGGCGGCGGCGAATCGGTGGACCTGGAAAAAGAGCTCGCCGCGACCCGTGGCACCGGGCCCTTGTCCGGCCTGGCCTCGATCTTGCTGACCGTCGGCATCTCCCTCGCCGGGCTCGGGACGCTCGCCGCGGTGACGTTGTCGCCCTCAACCGCGAGCGCGCAGTCGGCCATGGCGCTCAAGAAGCACGACAACCCGGCCAACACGCCCAAGCTCGACCTCGCGGCGTTGCTCAAGCGCCTCGACAAACGCGGCCCGGACCTGCAAGTCGCCCGCAGCCGCACCCGCGCCGCCGCGCTCATCGTCGACCGGGCATGGGGCGCGCTGCATCCGCAGGTCTCCGCCAACGGGCAGTACACGCTCAACGACCCGGTTATCGAGCTGCAGTTCGCCGACCCGGAGCAGACGCGGTCACAAGCTCAACGCGGGCTCGACGCGCGCATCGCCGACCTGAACGCGGTCAAGAAACAGATGGCCGCCAACGGCCAGGACACCAAGGTCATCGACCAGGAGATCGCGGGACAACAGCAGGCGCGCGACAACATGCCGCTGCCCGTCATCGAGCCGGTCCAGATCAACCGACGCCATGGGCTAGCCGCGAACATCCGGCTGCAGATGAGCGTGTACGACGCGCGCACCTTCGACGGCCTCAAGATCGCCCGGGCATCGGCCCACATGGCCCGCGACCAGCTCAAGCTCACCCACCACGCCTTGCGCCACGCCGTCGCGCGGGCCTACGCCGGAGCCGTTCTCCAACGCGATGCGCTCACCGTGGTGAAGACCCGTTTGACGAGCGCCAAGCGCGAGCTCGAAGCGACCCAGAAACGCTTGACCGCCGGTGTCGGAACGCGGCTGGGCGAACGCATGGCGCAGATCCAGGTCATCCAGGCGCAACGAGGCGTGGCACGGGCGCTGCTGGCCTATGACTCGTCGGTAGCCGCCTTGGGCCTGATGGTCGGCGAGACCCACCGCTTCGAAGTCACCGGCAACCTCACGACAACCCGTCCGGACGGCACCGTCGAGGCGCTGGTCAGCAAGGCGCGCACAGGTCGGCTCGAGATGCGCGTGCTCGGCCAGCAAAAACGACTCGCCAAGCTGCGCGTGGACGAAACCCTCAAGCGTTGGCTGCCGCGTCTTTCGCTTGTCGGTCAGAGCCAGTGGAGCAACGCCGCCGGTTTCGCCGGCACAAACGTCACGTCGATGCTGATGGTGCAACTCAGCCAGCAGCTATGGGACGGCGGCATGTCGAGCCTCGACCGCAAGGCGATGCGCGAACAGGTCCGCCAGGTCACCGTCGAGGCCGCCAGGGCGCGCGCGCGGATCGAAGCCCAGGTGCGGGGATGCAACGCCCGAATCGCCCAACAGCGTCACGACGTGGACGCCGCGGTCAAGGCGCTGCAAGTCAGCAAGCTCGCGTTGGCAGATGCCCGCGCCGGGGCCAGCGCAGGGGCCGCAACCGAATACGAGGTGCGCGCGCTCGAAGACCGCGTGCTCGAAGCCGAGATCAGCCTGCTTCAATCACGCACCCAACACGCGCTGGCGATCCTCGACCTGCGCGAAGCCGTCGGCTTGGCGCCGATGTAATAGCCCGGGCGAAAGCCAGACCTTGAATCGAGCTTGATCCGCGGTGAGCAGCCGCCGCCACGGCTTCGGGTTCGGAAACGGCTTCCGCTCCGGCCACCGCCGTGGCGACCTGTCTCGACGGGACACTCGTGCGCCGGCAAGACGGGGAGCCGGTTGGAGGCGTCTGCGACGCCGCTGGTCGCCCTGGGGTCGCAGCATCACGGCTGGCGCCTCGAGGCGCGCCGTTTCCGTGACGGTGGCCGGAGCGGAAGCCGGGTCCGAAGCCGAAGCCGTGGCGGCCTGTCTCGACGGGACACTCGCGCGCCGGCAAGACGGGGAGCCGGTTGGAGGCGTCTGCGACGCCGCTGGTCGCCCTGGGGTCGCAGCATCGCGGCTGGCGCCTCGAGGCGCTCCGTTTCCGTGACGGTGGCCGGCGCGGAAGCCGTCTCCGAATCCGAAGCCGTGGCGGCACTTGCCGACCGGACGCTCGGGCGCCGCGAAGACGGGAAGACGGGGATCCGGGAGGACGCTCTGCTGGCCGAAGAAACCGAAG
>CAZLMW010000160.1:5748-16112 GCA_964560875.1 uncultured Enterobacteriaceae bacterium | reverse complement strand
TCCAACACCAAGGCGTGCAACGACAACAACGCCTGCACCACCAACGACGCCTGCACCGGCGGCTTCTGTTCGGGCACCGGGATGGTCGACTGCGACGACAAGAAGCCCTGCACGACCGACAGCTGCGACTCGGCAACCGGCTGCAAACACACAAACAGCACGGCGACCTGCGACGACGGCAACGCGTGCACGATTATCGACCAGTGCGCTGGCGGGGTGTGCACCGGCAGCGGCTCGATGACGTGCGACGACAGCAACGCGTGCACCGACGACTCCTGCCACACCACGAACGGCTGCGTGTACACGAACAACACGTTGGTGTGCGACGACAACGAGCCGTGCACGACCAACGACGCCTGCAGCGGGGGAGGTTGCACGGGTGGTGCGCCGCCGAACTGCAGCGACGCCAACCTGTGCACGACCGACTACTGCGCGCCCGGAATCGGCTGCGAGAGCGCCAACAACACCGCGTCGTGCAGCGATGGCAACGCGTGCACGCTCAACGACGCCTGCAACAACGGCGCCTGCTCGGCCGGATCGCCCAAGAGCTGCGACGACGGCAAGGTGTGCACCAAGGACAGCTGCAACTCCGGCACGGGAGTATGCGGCTACACGAACCTCACGGGGGCGTGCGACGATGGCAAAGCCTGCTCCGCGGGGGGCGTCTGCAACAGCGGCGCGGCGTGTGTGTCGCTCAACAAGCCGCGGTTGTTCGCCACGACGACCGGCCACGCGGACAAGGCCTACGGACGCGACGTCATCGCAACGGAAAACGGCTTCACGATCGCCGGCTACTTCAAAGGCGACGAAGATCTGGACGCCAGGCTCGTCCACGTCGACCGGGCCGGCAACGTCAAGTGGCGCAAGATGCTCGGCGTCGAAGACGGAGGCGATGATTATGGATACGGCGTCGCGAGGATGTCCGACGGCGGCTACGCGGTGGCCGGCGCGACCAAATCGCTCGGACCCGGGGCCATAAGCGTCTACCTCGCGCGGACCAACAGCAGCGGGTCGCGGACGTGGCACAAGGGCATCGGCGGCAGCAGCGACGATTATGGCTTCGACGTGGCTGTGCGGCTCGATACGGACGACATCGCGGTGGCCGGTTACACCAAGAGCAGCGGCGCCGGGGAAGAGGACGCCTACCTGGTCATCACCAATTCGGACGGAACCGTCTTGCACACGCGGACCTACGGCACCCATGAGAAGGAACGTGCCGAGGGCATCATCGTCACGCCCGACGGCTGGATGATGGTCGGCAGCGTCGAAAAGGGTGGCGCCGGCAAATACGACGTGTGGCTCGCCGCGGTCGAGACGGACGGCGCGCTGCGGTGGCAGCGGCAAGTCGGCGGAGCGGGCGACGACTTCGGCTACGGGATCGCGGCCATGACCGGGCACGGCAAGATGGGCGGCTGGGTGATCGCGGGCACAACGAAGAGCACGGGGGCGGGCGAAGAAGACGCCTGGCTGGTGCGGGTCGATGACGCCGGCTCTGTGCTTTGGGACAAGACCTTTGGCACGTCCAAGAAGGAGTGGTTGCGCGACGTGGCGGTCAGCTCGGCCGGGCTCATCACGGCGATCGGCACGTTCGAAAACGGCACCGGCGGCAAGGACGATATGTACGTCGTGAGCGTCGACGGCAACGGCCACCAGCTGTGGGCCAAACAGATGGGCGGCAACAAGGAAGAGTACGGCTACGGCATCGCGGTCGCCCATGACGGCGGCCTGATGCTGGTGGGCGACACGCTGTCGTTCGGCGACGACATCGACCAATACCAAAAGCGCATCGATCCGTGGGGCAACGAGACGTGCACGGCGGCGGGAGGGTGCGCGGACAAGTCTGTTTCGGACTGCGGCGACGGCAACGACTGCACGATGCCGGGATGTTCGTCGGGCAGCTGCACGCACACCGCCAAGACCGGGTTTTGCAACGACGGCAAGCAATGCACGTTGGGCGCGCATTTCACACGCCACGGCAGCGCGATCGACGTTGTGACGAAGGGCACGTCCGGGACCGACCGCGGCCTGGGCATCGCGGCGGTGGCGCGGGGCTTCATCTGCGTCGGCGAGACACCGGCCGCCAGCAAGCCCAACGGTTGGCTGGTGCGCACCGACGGCTTTGGCAACAGCTCATGCGCCGCGTCAGGTTCGTGCGCGGATCGGCCGTCGGTCGCCTGTGATGACGCCAACGTGTTCACGCTCGACACGTGCTCCAAGACCGGCGGTTGCACGCACAGCAACCTCGCCAACGGCAGCCTGTGCGGCGGTTCGAAGACATGTCAGGTCGGCGTGTGCAAGTGATCTCGCGGCGCTTGGCAGAGCTGCGCGGGATCATCTTGCATCTCGATGAGGTCCTGACGATGTCCACACGCATGGCTGTTTCGACCGGTGATCCGACCGGGTACGGCGCTACTGGACGGCGAGGCGATCGATGACCACCTGGGCGGTCGTCGGCAACGAGCTGTAACCGGTCGTGTAGCCGCCCGCGTAGACCTTGTAGGTGCCGGGGAAGACCTCGGTCTTGAACGTGTGGTCGTGGGGCGAGTCGCTGCAGCGCTTGTCGAACGTCAGCGAGTAGCCCTTCGTGGCATCGTAAAAACGCACCCGCAGAAACTTCGTCGAGCTCGTCGTCTTGCAATACGGCCCAAAGGTCGGCGGTTTGCCGTTGAGCAGCACCACGCCGGCAACGGTCACGGTCTTGACGTCCAACACCAGCCCCGACTTCGGCGCGGTGATGGTCAACGCGTCGTAGATCACCTGGCCCGTCGTCGGCAGGCTGCTGTACCCAGCGGTGTAGCCGCCCGCGTAGACCTTGTAGGTGCCGGGAAAAAGCTGCCCCTCAAAAGAGAAATCGTGCGGCTTGTCCGAACAGCGCTTGCGAAACTCGATGGAGTAGCCCTTCTTCATCTCCTGGAACCGCACCCGCAAAAACCGCGTCGATGACGTCGTCTTGCAGTAGGGACCAAAGGTCGGCGTCTTGCCGTTGAGCGTGACCATTCCCGACACCGGCACGGTCTTGACGTCGAGCACCAGCCCCGACTTCGGCGCGGTGATGGTCAGCGAGTCGTAGATGACCTGGCGCGTGGTGGGCAGGCTGCTGTAACCCGACGTGTAGCCCGCCGCCGACACGCGGTACGTGCCGGGGAAAACCTGGCCCTCGAACGAGAAGTCATGCGGCTTGTCGCTGCAGCGCTTGAGGAGGTCGATGTAGTAGCCCTTCTTGAGCTCCTGGAACGTGACGCGCAGAAAACGGGTCGACGACGTGCTCTTGCAGTACGGCCCGAAGGTGGGCGCCTTGCCGTTGAGGGTCACGACGCCGGACACGGGCACCGTCTTGACGTCGAGCACCAGCCCGGACCTGGGGGCGGTGATGGCCAGCGAGTCGTAGATGACCTGGGCCGTCGTCGGCAGGTTGCTGTAGCCCGACGTGTACCCGCTCGCCGAGACCTTGTAGGTGCCCGGATAGACCAGGCCCTCGAACGAAAAGTCGTGCGGTTTGTCGCTGCAGCGCTTGAGTAAGGTGATGGTGTAGCCCTTCTTCATCTCGGCGAAGGTGACGCGCAGAAAGCGGGTCGACGAGGTGCTCTTGCAGTAGGGCCCGAACGTCGGCGCGTTGCCGTTCATGGTGACCACTCCGGACACGGGCACCGTTTTCATGTCGAGGACCAGGCCGGACTTGGGCGCCGTGAGGCTGAGCGCGTCGTAGATGACCTGCGGCGTCGTCGGCAGGTTGCTGTAGCCGGTCGTATAGCCGCTCACCGAGACCTTGTACGTGCCCGGAAAGACCTGGCCTTCAAACGAAAAATCATGGGGCTTGTCGCTGCAGCGCTTGAGCATAGTGATGGTGTAGCCCTTCTTCTGCTCGCGGAAGGTGACGCGCAAAAAGCGGGTCGACGACGTGCTCTTGCAATACGGCCCGAAGGTCGGCGCCTTGCCGTTCATTGTCACGACGCCGCTGACGGGGACCGTTTTGACATCGAGCACGAGGCCGGACTTGGGCGCGTCGAGCTTGAGCGACTCGTGGATCACCTGCAGCGTCGTCGGCAAATTGCTGTAGCCCGACGTGTAACCACCGACCGAGACCTTGTACGTGCCGGGGAAGACGTCGAGCGCAAAGGAGAAGTCGTGCGGCTTTTCATTGCAGCGTTTCTTGACCTCGATCGTGTAGCCCTTCTGCAGCTCCTGGAAACGCACCCAGAGAAAGCGCGTCGATGACGTGGTCTTGCAGTACGGGCCAAAGGTCGGCGCCTTGCCGTTGAGTGTCACGACGCCGCTGACCGCCACCGTCTTGACGTTGAGTTTGAGGTTTTGCAGGTCGCCGCCGGTGCAGATGCCCTTGTTGCAGGTGAACCCGCTTGGACAGCCGACCGAGCACACCGCGCAGCTGCCGCAATCGACCGTGCCGCCGCAGCCATTGCCGTGTTTGCCACAGCTCTTGCCCAGCTGCGCACAGGTCTTCGGCGTGCAGGTGCCGCTGCTCGATCCCGACCCGGAACTCGAGCTCGATGCGCCCGAACTCGAAGCACCGGAGCTCGACGCACCCGAACTCGATGCGCCCGAACTCGAAGCGCCCGAACTCGAAGCGCCCGAACTTGAAGCGCCCGAACTCGAAGCGCCCGAACTTGAAGCACCCGAACTTGAAGCACCCGAACTTGAAGCACCCGAACTTGAAGAGCCCGAACTTGAAGCACCCGAACTTGAAGCGCCCGAACTCGTGCTCGAGCCGCCGGAGCTTGCTGCCCCGTCGCCGACCGCGCCGGCATCGACCGCGCCACCGCTGCTGCCGCCGCCTACAAAACCGCCACCGCCACCGCCGGAGCCACCAACGCACCCGAAAAGGGCGAGGGAAAGCGCCGCCAAAACGACGACAAAACGTGCGTGAACGTCGACCACAACAGCCTCCAAGCGACAATCTGGACGGCGTCTCTATGCCATTTCGGCGCCGCGGCGCAAAGGCATTTCGCGCCACGCCTTGCTCTAACGGCCGATCGGGCCGCCCCCCTATTGATATAGCGCCCCCACCCCAAATCGGCCCTGGCGCAATCCTGGTGCCTTTTAGGGGCATATCGCCGTCAAAAACGGCTCCGCGGCGGGTCGCCGGCGTAGTTGCGGGCGATCAGAAGCCCATTGGGCGGGCGCCGCCGAGGATCGGGCCTTTGATCTTGGTGGTCGCGCCCGAGGTGCCGAAATCGAGCAGGCGCTGTTCGTGGTTGCCGTCGCGCGACTTGCTGCGGGCGATGCCCCAGATCGGGATGGCCTTGTGCAGCCAGGTGTCGGCTTGGACGCGCACGGGGCCCCACTTGGTGTCGGTGTAGACCTTCACGGCGCCGTTGAATGTGCCGGCCGGGACCTTGGCCGTGCCGCTCTTGCCCTTGCTCACGTCGATCTTGAAGCTGGACAGCACCCAACCGCCGGTCAATGGGCCGATAAAGGGCGGCGCGCGCATCGCCTGGGCGTCGCCGTTTTGGGTGATGACGGTGCCCAACCGCAGCCGCGTGACGCTCGACGGGTCGCCGGGCACATAGCCCTTGACCTGCATCTTCATACGCGAGGGGCCGTTGTCGTTCTTGGGATCGATCGTCTCGACCTCGAGCCAGTAGCCGTCGCCCGCTTTTTCGACGATCGACACGCGCTGGGTCGACCAGACGTCTTCGTACCGGATCGCATAGAAGGCCCACTGGCCCACTGCCCACGGCATGGCCTTGTAGGCGCCACCGCTCACGGTCTTGGCGGGCGCCTTGTTGGCGAGCGTCTTGTGGTCGGCGTTCATCTTCTCGTTGACGCTTACGCAGGCGGACGTGGTCATCGCCAGGGCGGCGCCGAGCACACACGCGACAAGACGCAAGGCGACGGGTTGATTGCTGTTCATGACAAATCCCTTTTGAGTAATCGCCGCGATGATTCCAGCGGGCCCCAGATATATCCAGCCGCCAGCCCGGTCTTCTCATCAAGGCGCGCAGGCATGCCGTTCGAGGTTCAAGTCGTGTGGTCATTCGCCGCGCTTTTACGACTGGTCCCAGAAGTAGTCCGTGTCGTCGTATCCTTCGGTCACGTCGATCGTGGCGTCGGGCACGGTGGGCGCATCGAGGTGGGCGAGCACGTCTTCGAGGTCGTCGGTCGCCGTCCGCCACCACTTGTCGGTGCCAAACTGCGGCCAGGTCAGCGGGAAGATCGGGTCGTGCCAGCGGCGGGCCAACCAGCGGGCGTACGTGATGTACCTGTAGCCGCGCAGGGGTTCGATGAGGCGCAGCGACGAGCGGTCGAAGTGGCGAAAACGCTCGTAGCCGGCGAGAAAGTGGGCGCGCCGCAGCAGCGTGGTTGGATCGCGACCGGGTAAGAGCAGCCACAAGTCCTGGACCACGGGGCCGCGCATCATGTCGTCGAAGTCGAGCATCCACAGCGCATCGGGCGCGTCGGCGGCGAGGTCGACCGGGCGCAGGATGAGGTTGCCGGCGTGCAGGTCACCGTGGATCGGTCCGATCGCGACACCATCGAGGCGGTCATCGAGCTCAGCGGCGATCTCGCGGCCAGCGTCTTCGTAGCGATCGCGCACGTTTTCGGGGACAAGGTCGCGCTCAAGCAGCCAATCCAGCGCGTCGTCGAGGCGGTCGGCGGTCAGGTCGTGGCGGCTGCTCGCGTCAACGTCTGCGGCGACGTTGTGCATCCGCGCGGCGAGGCTCCCGAGGCGGCTGGCGAGCGTGTCGGTGATCTCTTCGGGTGCGCGGCCACCGCGCCGGTCAAAGAGGCAGAAATGGATGTGTCCGGCCCGCGCGAGGGTATCGCCATTGGGCAGCGGGAAGACGTTGCACACCGGGATGTCGGCGGCATCCAGCGCACCAAGCATCGCGTGTTCGGCGCGGATTTGGGGCTCAGTCCACCGGTTGGGTCGGTAGAACTTGGCGATGACGCGCAACCTGTCGCCGTGGCGGTCGTAACGGTCGCGCAGCTCGATCTCGTAGACGCGGTTTTCGAAGCTGTTGAGCGCCAGGCACACGTTGCCGCAGCGCAGGCCGGTCGCCTCGATGGCGTCGAGCACGGCGTCAGGGGTGAGCCCGAGGAAGAGATCGGTCGCGTCGGTCATGGGGCGTCGGTCATGGGGCGCCGGTCATCGATCGGTGCCGGTCGTCTTGAGGTGCAGTCGCGGGCCACCATCGGCCGGACGTTCCTTGCCGCAGAGCTCATCGTGCGCTTCGGAAGGCAGCAAGAACCAGCGCAGGTGTTCAAAATCCTTGTTCAGCGGCGGGTCCACCACGACCTTGTCGCAGGCGTTGTCCTGGGCCTCTTGCACGATCGCCTGGGCTTCATCGAGATAGCCCGCCAGCGCCCACTCGGGCTCGGTCATGCGGCGCGTCCGGTAGGTCATGCGCCCACCGCGGTAGCTGATATCGCCGAGGCTCATCGGCGCTTCGGACAGCCCGCCGCGATGACGCCACTTGCCGGTATCGGGCTCAAAAACGTAGTCGGGCAGCAGCTTCCAGCCGTGGTCGGCCACGAAGAGCACCGCCGCGAGCAGGAATTCGAAGGTCTGCTCGCTGATGAAGTAGTTGAAGTTGACCCGCACCCAGCCGGGTTTGATGCCTTCGCAGCCGCGCACGATCTCGCGCTCGAATTCCATGGACGTGTCAAGATCGATACCGAGCAGGCGGTGACCGTACGGCCCCGCACACGAACAGCCGCCGCGCGACTGGATACCGAACAGGTCGTTGAGGAGGGCGACCACGAAGTCGTGGTGCAGATAGCCTTCTCGGTGGCGAACCACGAACGAGACGATCGACAGGCGCCAGGCGTCGGGGTTGCCGAGGATGTGCAGCTTTGGATGCGCCGACCAGTCCGCGATCGCGCGCCGGATGAAGGCGTGTTCAAGGTGCTTGATGGCCTGGTAGCCGACCGCTTCTTTGAGCTGGAAGACGAGGCCGGCCCGGATCGACTCGATGATGGCTGGCGTGCCGCCCTCTTCGCGATGTTCGATGTCGTCGACAAAGCGATGCGCCTTGCTGTTGACGTAAGCGACCGTGCCGCCGCCGGGGACCGCTGGGACGGGGCTTTCAAACAGGTGCTTCTTGGCGATGAGGATGCCGGGCGTGCCGGGTCCGCCGATGAACTTATGGGGCGAGATGAAGATGGCGTCCTTGTAGACGAGCTCCCCGCCGGCTTCGTCATCGGCCATGTTCATCTCGATCTGCACATAGGGCGCTGCGGCGGCGAAATCCCAAAATGACAGGGCGCCGTGGGTGTGCAGCAAGCGAGAGACCGAGCGGGTGTCGGTGCCGATGCCGGTGACGTTGGATGCGGCGGAGAAGCTGCCGATCTTCAGCGGGCGATCGGCGTACTTGAGCAGCTGCGTTTCGAGCTGATCGAGGTCGATGCGGCCGTCGGCGTCTTCATCGATGGTCACGACATCGCAGATGGACTCCCGCCACGGCAGCTCGTTGGAGTGGTGCTCGTAGGGGCCGATGAACACCACGGGTCGGTGCTCGGCCGGGATGCGCGCGGACAGCTCGTACTTGCTGTCGAGCGTCTCGGGGATGCGCAGGTTGAGGCAGCGCACGAGCTTGTCGATGGCGCCGGTTGCCCCCGAGCCGCAGAAGATCACCACGTCGCGATCGCCGGCACCGACAGACTCCCGGATGATGGCGCGCGCGTCTTCGCGAAAACGGGTCGTCTGGCGACCGGTACCGCTGGTTTCGGTGTGGGTGTTGGCGTAGCGCGGCATGACCTCGTCGCGCAGGAATTCCTCGATGAACGTCAGCGACCGGCCCGACGCTGTGTAGTCGGCGTAGGTGACGCGGCGGGGACCGTACGGGCCGTCGATGCATTCGTCGGCGCCGATGATGGCGTCGCGCACCGACTGGATGAGGCGGGCAGACGCGGGCGAGAGCGAGGGGGCGGTGGCCATTGCGGGCTCCGGTATGAGGCGCCGCAGACGGCGCAGCAAGCAACCAGATGTGGTCGGGCACATCGGGGCGCCGGGAGTGTAGGCAGGTCGAGCGGCCGCGACGAGGGACAACTGCGGACCCCGTGTATTCATGGATGCAAATGGCGGCGGGCGGGCGACGCTGGGCGGCCCAAGGACCGGTCCAGTATGACATTTTTGGCGTAATGATCCGGCTCGGCGGAATCTCTACAGTGGGCGTCACGGCGACCTCTTTCGGTCGCGACAACCGCCCGGAGCAGATCATGCGTACCTTTTCTCGAAGCCTCTTATGCGATGGATTGATCGCGGTCATGGCGATCGCCGCAGTGGCGTGCGGAAGCTCCGAAGTGGACACCTCCGGCGGCGGCTCGACCACCGACTCAGGCGCCGCAGACGCACAGGCCGATAGCGGCGCAACGAGCGATGCTGGCAACGCGGGTTCTGGCGACGCGGGAGCTGGCGGCGCAACGGACGCGGGTTCGAGCGCAGGGACAGACGCCGGCTCGGTCGGGTCATCGGATGCGACAACAAGCGCGGGCAACGACGCCGGTTCGACGGTCGATGCTGGCGGTGCACAAGACGCTGGCGGTGCGCAAGACGCCGGTGGTTCGCCAGACGCAAATGGTTCGGTGGACGCGGGATCATCCGCGGACAGTTCATCCGCCGACAGTGGTGGGGGCGTCACGATCCAGCTGTGCGGCGGCATCGCCGCCTTGAAGTGTCCGTCCGGCCAGGCCTGTGAGCTGGATTCTTGCGGCCCGGACGCGTCCGGCAAGTGCGTCAAGAACAAGCAGCCTTGTCCGAAGACGACGCCGGCGGCGCAGCAATGTGGCTGTGACGGCAAGACCTACGCCAACGCGTGCTTGCGGCTGGTGGTCGGCGTCGGCAAGAAGCATGACGGGCCGTGCAAGACGGCGGGCGGCGGCGGAATCGGTGCGTCGTGCATGGTCGGCAAGGCCGAGTGCAAGACGGGCCTGTACTGCAAGGGGCCGTGCATGGGCACCGGCGTCTGCGCCACCAAGCCGAAGATATGCACCAAGATCCTCAAGCCCGTGTGCGGCTGCGATGGCAAAACGCATAGCAACGCCTGCGTCGCGGCGACGGCCGGTGTCAACGTGAAGTCGCAGGGTCCGTGCCCGATCATCAAGTCGTGCGTCGTCGGCAAGAGCGGCTTCTGCAAGACGAACGAATACTGCGCCGGCGAGTGCGACAAACCGGGGACCTGCAAGCCGCGGCCGGGGATCTGCGCGACCGTCTATGCGCCGGTGTGCGGCTGCGACAACCAGACCTACAGCAACAGCTGCAGCGCGGCGTCCAAGGGCCAGGGCTTCAAGAGCAAGGGCGCCTGTCCGTAGCGGTCGTGACAAATCAGTTGGCGTCGGCAGCGACGGGCAGCCAGACCGAAAACACGGAGCCAACTTCCTCGCCGGGACGCATCTCGATGCGGCCG
>CAZLMW010000160.1:0-5648 GCA_964560875.1 uncultured Enterobacteriaceae bacterium | reverse complement strand
GACGGGTCCCCAAACCACGGCATCGACACCGGTCCATGTCACGTTAGCGCCAGTTTCGTCGACCACCGCGTTGAGTGCGTATTGGGCGGCGTCAAAAAGCTCGGTGACACCTGTGGGCTCGCGCTCGATCTCGCCCGATTGCGCGCGGGTATAGGCCAACAATGCGTCGATGAGCTGGGTCATATTGCGGGCGGAATGGGCGGCCAACTTGAGCAGCTCGCTTACGTCGTCGCTTACTTCAGCTTCGGCCGCAGCGAGCCGACAAAGCTGTTCGACCTGGCGCGCGGGTGCCCGCAAGTCGTGGCTCGCGATGCGCGTGAACATCTCCAGCTGGCTAAAGGCGACCTCAAGGCTATCCTTGGCTGCGCGCAGCTCTTTGTTGCGCTCTTCCAGCGACTTCAACAGGCGCTCGCGCTCCGACACGTTGCTGTACTGCACGACCAGGTGGTTGTCATCGAGCCTGTAGGCTGTGACTTCGTTGAGCGCGTTGGGGATCTTGGCGTCTTCATACTCGACAAGCCCAAGCCGGCACACCTCGCCGTTGGCTGTCGCAGCGAGCATATGATCGGGCGCGCCGGACTCCACGAACGGCGGGAAGGCTTCGGCCATCGTCATGCCGATAAACGGTCGCAGATTGATCGATGACGCGATCGACGCAGCTCGGTTTGGCCGGACCATGCGCAGCTGGCCGCCGTCGGTTGGATGCTCGATGCGCCAGATGACGGCGCCGATCGGGATCTCGTCGACGAGGCTCGCGAGCAAGCTAGCTTCGGGAGGTGCGGGCATGGCAATCGCTCCGTGTCGGCCGTGCGCAGTGGCCACGGACGGCTCGCAATCATGCCGCCGTCGCAGGAGGTGCCCCGTCGGTCGCTGACATGTTGGAAGAATCACATTATGGTCTCAAGCGTATAAACTTGCCACCCAAGGTGTCCCCGTGACCGTCGCCAACTCTGCCCGGCCGATTCTACTTGTCGATGACAGCGTCGCCGATCGCTTCCTGACGATCCGCGCGCTGAAGAAGCATCGCTTACGCAACCCGATCATCGAGCTCAAAGACGGCGACGCGGCGGTCGATTACATATTCCAGCGCGGCGAGTACGAGGGCGCCGCTCGCCCCCTGCTCGTGCTGCTCGACCTGCATATGCCGGGCATCGATGGCCACGAGGTCCTCAACCAAATCAAGACCAATCCGGATACGCGGTCGATTCCGGTCGTCATGCTCACCAGCTCCAAGGACCAGGCCGACGTCGCCGCCGCCTACAACAAGTACGCCAACGCCTACATCGTCAAACCTGTCGGGCTGCAGAATATGATCGAAGTCATGGCAACTTTGGGCGACTTCTGGCTCGAAATCGTGCAGCGTCCCGACAGCTGAAGAGCGGGGGCCGCAGCCATGCAGATCGCCATCGTCGGTTGCGGCTACGCCGGCGGCGCTGCGGCGCTTTTCTTGCATCGTGCCGGTCATGACGTCGCCGTGTTCGAGGCGGTGGCTGACCCGGAACCCATCGGCGCCGGCATCCTCATCCAACCGACGGGCTTGGCCGTGCTCGCGCGGCTGGGACTGCTCGAAAAAACACTCGCGAGGGCATCGCGGGTCGATGGACTGCGGGTTGGCACCGTCAGCGGTCGCGAGCTGATGAACCTGCGCTACGCCGACCTGTCGCCCGACTGGCACGGCGCCGGTCTGCACCGCGGGGCGATCTTTCAAAGCCTGGTGGAAGCGGTGCGCGCCGAGGTCGAGAGCCTGCACTTTGGCACCCGCATCGTCGACGCCAAACCCCACGCGACCGGCGGATCTTCGCTAATCGAAGACGACGGCCGCAGACACGGACCGTTCGAGCTCGTCATCGTGGCGGACGGCGCGCGCTCGCAAATCCGGGACACGTGGCGCCATGGCAAGGTGACCACGTACCGCTGGGGCGCGGCCTGGTACGTCGGGCCCGACCCGGAAAACCGCTACGCCGGCGAGCTCTACCAGACCGTCGATGGCACGCGGAAGATGATGGGGTTGTTGCCGACCGGCCTCGGCCCAACCCGGCCCGGATCGGCCGACACGCCGCAGGTAAGCCTTTACTGGTCGCTCCACGAAGACGCAGTCGACCAATGGCGCAGCCGCGGGCTCACGGCCTTCAAAGACGAAATCCGCGCCTACGACGCCCACGCCGCGCCGTTGATGGACCAGGTCGACGACATGGACGAGCTGCTGTTCGCGCAATACCACCGCGTCATCATGCGGCCGTGGTACCGCGACGGTGTGCTCTTCATCGGCGACGCTGCCCACGCCATGAGCCCCCAGCTCGGCCAGGGAACCAACCTTGCACTGGTCGACGCGATGGTGCTCGGTGACTGCGTGCACCACGCTGCAGCTGCCGGCCGGTCCGCCGCCGCCGCATGCCGGGCGTATGTGAAGGCCAGGCGTCCCCAACTGGCCTACTACGAGCTCGCCGCCCACGCCCTGACGCCACTGTTCCAGTCGTCGCTCCCCGGCCTGGGAATCGCCCGCGACCTCTTGTTCGTCCTGTTGTCGAACCTGCCGTGGGTCTCCGGCCAGATGCTGGCGACGATGTGCGGCGTGAAGCGAGGCATCGTGAGGCCGAAGATGTCCCTTGAGTTGCCCCTACCGCTGCCGCCTCCGGGTGCGTGAGTTCCGGTCAGCAGCCAGAAAAAACAAGATCGAGTATCAGAATTGACTTGACGCCTGCCCAGCAATGACCGAAAAACCGTTTCGGTCAGTTCGGCATCAAGGTGGTGCGAGCGGCGACGAGAGGGCGCAATGGAACAGAAGAAGCACGGACACATCCTCGACTGCGCGGCGCGTTTCTTCGCGCGATTTGGGTTCCGCAAGACATCGGTCGCCGAGATCGCCAGCGAAGCCGGTGTCGCCAAGGGCACCATCTACCTCGCCGCGTCGTCCAAGCAGGACCTCTTCTTCCAGGTGCTGCATCGCGAGGTGCGCGACGGCGTGGCCGAAGTCAGCCGCCTCATCGACCCGCGTGTGCCCGCAGCTGAACTCATCGGGCCGGTCATCGAGGCGGAGTGCACGTACTTCGAGAGCCGTCCCCTGGTCCGCGAAGTGCTCGCCGGCCACGCCGCTGACAAGGCCCCGGGCCACGCCAAACAGTTCATCGAGCTGCGTCGCATCGCCCGCAGCAACCTGGCCGAAGTCGTGCGTCTCGGACAGCGGCAGGGCGGATTTCGCGCAGACCTGGACGCCGACGTCGTCGCCGAAATCGTCCAGGACATGCAGGTCGCCGCGCTGCTCTATCACGACCCGGACCGCGACTTCGAGATGGCCTTGCCGCGCTGGCAGACCCTCGTCGCGCTCCTGCAAGGCGGCCTGCAACACGACGCGGCGCCCGCGGTCCCTCGCGCGAGCTGAGAATACCCGGCGAAGCGCCACCACCACCCCGGACACCGATTCATGACCGCTCACTCTGCCGATCAAACAAGCACGACCGTTGGTGACCGAAAAACCTATTCGGTCAATCCGGAACCAACAGACGGGTCGAAGGTCGGCGAGCGTGCGAGGTTGATGGCGGCCGCGCTCGTTCTTGGGGCCCTCTTCGTCGTGGCCCATACCACCGGGATCATCGAGCGGTTCGACGCCGACGGCATCCGTGTGTTGGTGCTGGATGCCGGCTCGTGGGGCGTGGCCGTGTTCTTGTTGGCGTTCGCGATCGGGCCGCTCCTGCAGCTGCCGGGCATCGTTTTCGTGGCCGCTGCCGTGCTCATTTATGGCCAAGTCGGCGGCGGGTTGCTCGCGTGGGTCGGGGGAGTGGTCGCGGTGGCGACGACGTTCTGCACCGTTCGCTTTGTGGGGGGACAGCCCAAGGCCCCGTCGACCGAAGGCCGCGTGGGTCGCCTCATCAACAAGCTCATCGCCGGGCTGCAGCGACGCCCGCTTCGCACGGTCATTGTCCTGCGCACGCTCACCTTCCTGAGCCCGCCGATCAACTACGCGCTGGCCCTCTCGCCGGTCCGCTACCGCGACTACATGCTCGGATCGGCGGTTGGTCTCATCGTCCCAATGGCCGTCGTGGTCGGGGTCTCCGGCTGCGTGTTGCAGTAGCCCGCGCTCAAGCATCAATCAATCAATCAACCACGGAAATCAACATGAAAGCTGCCATCATCGACCAATACGGCCAGCCCGACGTCTTCCGCGTCGTCGATCTCCCGCACCCTGAGCCCGGCCCCAACGACGTCGTAGTCGCCGTCCGCGCCAGCAGCGTCAACCCGATCGACTGGAAGATCCGCAAGGGCACCCAGCGCGCCATCATCCGCTACAAGCTGCCGTGGGTGCTCGGGCTTGATTTCTCCGGCGTCGTCGAGGCGGTGGGCGGCAACGTCACGCGTTTTTCCAAGGGCGACGCGGTCTTCGGATGCGCCGACTACAAGCGACAAGGCACCTACGCGGAGCTGCTGGCCGTCGACCAATCCGCGCTCGCCCGCAAGCCCGATTCGATGTCACACGAGGAGGCAGCGACCTTGCCTCTCGCCGGCCTCACGGCGTGGCAGTGCTTGTTTGGCAAGGGTCCGCTCACCCGTCTTGAGCGCGACGGACGGCCGCAGCGCGTGTTCATCCAAGCCGGTAGCGGCGGTGTTGGAAGCCTCGCCATCCAGATCGCCAAACACGCGCAGGCCGAGGTCACAACCACCTGCAGCGCGCGAAACACGGCGATGGTCCGGGAGCTCGGCGCGGACCGCGTGGTCGATTACACGAAGGAAGCGTTCCAGGACGTCGTTGCCGACCAGGACTTCGTGCTCGACGCGCTCGGTGGTGACGCACGATGGCAGGCTCTCGATTGCCTCGCTCCCGGTGCGCGACACGTAACCATCTGCTCGGACATCCCCCATCACGTTGGCAAGTACGGTGCGCTACCAGGCGTCGCGATCGCGGCGAGCAAGCTGGTCGGTTTCGCGGTCTACGCCCGCATCAAACACGGCGTCCGGTCCAGCGTCGTGATCCAGCGCCCCAATGGTTCGCAGTTGACGGATCTAGCCGCCCTCGTCGAGTCCGGTCACGTCCGCCCTGTCGTCGACAGGGTGTTTTCGCTAGACGCCATCGCGGACGCCCACATCTACAGCGAAACGGGCCGGGCGCGCGGCAAGATCGTCGTGGCGGTGGCGGCGTGACCTCGGTCAGCAGGGGGAAAGGACCCAACAGGGGAAGGCATTTTTTGATCGGCGGACCGGCGGTGATGGCGAGAACATGGTCTCGTTCGAGGACAGACTGCCTTCCCCTGATCGGTCCTCTCCCCCTGCACCCCCTCTCCCCGTTTACCCCAACCGCCTGTTTTTGTGGGAAAATTCGCAGAACGGGCCGGCGATTTTTCGGTCCTGGAGATGCGTGCGCTCGTCTGGATGCGAAGCAGACAGAGCAGTGATTCGGACAGAACGGTGATTCGGACAGAGCCGTGATTCGGACAGCCCGGCGAAGAAGACAGCGCGGTGATTCGGACAGGGCGGTGATTCGGACAGGGCGGTGATTCGGACAGGGCGGTGATTCGGACAGGGCAGTGATTCGGACAGGGCGGTGATTCGGACAGGGCGGCGAAAGAGACAGCACCTTTGCCGTCACACAAACGACACAAACGTGGGCGTGATTCATTACCCGGTCACGACCGCCATCAGGGGTCTGGGCAAGCGGA
>CAZLMW010000159.1:0-16233 GCA_964560875.1 uncultured Enterobacteriaceae bacterium | reverse complement strand
TCGTTATGACAACCGCCCGGGAAAAGCAGAAGCGTCTTCATGCCCTCTATCCCTGCTCACTGCTGAGGTGGGAAACTTTGGCTGTGCGCGCCGGCCGCTAACCGCCGTTGATTCTCGGACTCTTGCGTGTCGTCCGCTGCACCTTCGCTGATGATGACCGACCTGCGCATGACCCAACGCTACCACGCCGCAAACCCCGAATTCACGGCAAAAAAGCGAGTCGGTGCGTCGCCCAGCATCGTTTCGGCGCCTTACTGTCGCGACGCGTTGCCTTCCGTTGCCGCGCGTCCCTGATTGTTGTCACCCATGTTGTCACCCCATTCTCATAGCTCGGCTATCTGCACCGAAATGTGCGTGGGCTTGATTTCCAGGCCCAAAAGTCGATGCACGGTGCGGCGCGCGCAGCCCTGCCCGGCGCCAGCTTCTATGGCAGCTTGACCGAGCAGGCGTTGTAGCCAAACGAGTGGTGGATGACCGGGTCTTTGAAGCTGAAGTTGAGCGGCAGGTTGAAGGGGCTGGCACAGAGGTTGATCGTCTTGCTCGCGCTGATCCCGGCACACTTGCCCTTGACCTTGATGATCCCCCAGTCCTCGGTGCCGCACCACTTGTGCGAGATATTGTTGTTGTCGATGTCGAGGATCGTCTTGCCGGCGATGTTGACGGTCTTCGGATTCCACGAGACGCTGACTGGTTTGCCGCCACAGAACCCGTCAATGCATATCTTCTTTATTATCTTTTTTGTGCAGCAACACTTCTTGCACCACTTCGGCTTGCCCAACGTGAACGTCGGTATCACGTCGTAGACGATATGGAGCGGCACGTACGACTCGGCTTTGAAGCGCGTGATCTTGCCAAAAGCGTTGATGGTGGATGTGCCCTTGTAGCTGAAGCCGAGAAACTTGAAGGCGATGTCCGAGGTCGCCGACATCGTTGAACCGGTCCACTCCAAGCCGACGTAGCCGTTGACATTGGGCAGCCCGCTCGCCAACCACGTCATATCCACGGCGGCACCGGTGACGATCTTCCACGGACCCGGCGCAGCCAGGCATTCGTACTTGGTCTTCTGACCGAGGAACGTGCCCTCCCAGCACACCCTTGGCGGGTCGTTGCTCACGAACCACCACTTCGATGAACCCAGCGTGAAGCCCAACGGCAGCGAGATGGTGCCCGTCCCGGTCAAGTTCAGGCCGACGAGCTTGGTGCCGCTGGTCTTGACGTCCGAACTGAATGTCAAAGTCGTCACAGGAGTCAGTTTGAAGTGGGACGCGCCTTGCCAGCGGGTCCCGCCAGACCACTGATTGTAGCAGCCCTGCTCCCACTTGGCGCGGTCCTTGCCGCTCTCCCAGCAGCCGTGGTAGGTCCAGTCGCCGCCCAGCTTGAGCTTGTCGCCGCCGATCGACAGCTTGCTGCCGATGAAGATGTTGCCGTACTGGCTGAGCGTGCCCTCGAAGCTGCCCTTGAACGGTGAGTACCAGCTGCCCTTGATGCTGATTCCCTCGCTCTTGCCGAACCGCACCTCGGACTCTCCGAGCGTGTAGCCGACGAACACCACGGGTGCCTTGCCAACGAACGTGTAGTTGCCGTCCGAAGCGATCGACGCGGTCATGCTGGCGCTGTTCTTCGGCAGCTTCATCCAGCCCGACGCGCCCGCCTTGTGCCCCGCCTTGGACCACTCGTACCAGAGCTTGGAGTTCGCCAGCTTGACACTGCCGCTCGGTGTCGGCACAGCGAGCGACGTGTTGCCCTCCAGCTTGACGCCGACTGGCACCCCGCCCTCGGCCTTCATGAGTGCTTTGACGTCGGTCGATCCGCCCAGTCCCGAGAGCTTGCCGGTGAACAGGAACGGCTCCTTGCTCTGGTTGTCCATGACCAGCTTGCCCTGCACGGAGAGGATCTTCTGCAGCGCCTGCGGCTTGAGCTGCCCATCAAAGCGGTACTTGTTGTCCTTGGTGTCGATCAGCCCGGTGACGGTGACCTTGCTGAAGCCGAGGTTCGCCATCCCACTCGCGGACAGCACCGGCAGCCCCGACTTGCTGTACAGCCGCGCCTTGGACTGCCCCAGCACCAGGCCGAGGGGCTGCACGACCGCGTCCCCGGCCATGTCGTACATGAAGTACAGCTTCTTGGCGTCGTAGCCGAGCTGCCCCTTGAGGCTGCCGACAACGATCCGTTTGCTGTCCTTGGGTTCTTTGTTGAGGTCCACCTGCAGCAGCGCCTGGCCCTTCAGCCCGTCGGCGACCATCCGCAGCTTGTGGCTCATGTGCAGCAGCGCGTTGTCGGTCGAGCCGCTGCTGTCGATGTCGTAGTGCAGCCCGTCCTTGTACCAGCCCGTGAACTGCGCCTTGAGCAGCCCCCCGACGTCCATGCCAGCGTTCTTGATGAGCAGCCCCTTGTCCTCGCTCAGCGCCACGACCATGTCCTTGAGCGGCATGTTCAACAGCACGCCCTTCTTAGCCGTGCCGCTGAAGCTCGCCGTCGGGTTGTGGCCGAAACACGCGCTGACGCTGCCATCAAACGTCGCGAGCAGCGGGATCGCCACCTTGGTTTGGCCCGCTGCGCACATTCGCGCCGGCGACCAGTCCAGAGACACCTTCACTTTGGTCGCCACTCCGAACTCGACACCGTGGATCTTGCCGAGCCCGATGCTGCTCTCGGCGACAATGCCCTTGCCGTCGATCTCGAACTTGGTGTTGGCGAGCTGCCGGCCGAACGCCTTCAAGCCGCCCTGGACCAGCAATCGGATTGGCGCGTCGAGGGTGCTGACAAGGAAGTTGCCCTGCAGCTCGAGGTTGCCGAGCTTGCCCAGCGGCACCTTCAGCGCACCGGAGCTGCCCAGCGAGGTCTGGGTGTAGAAGTGGTAGCCGTCCAACAGGGTGCAGGTCTTGGCGCTGAAAGCGGCGCCCTTGGCGGTTTTCACGAGGCAACCGACGCGCGTCGCGGAAGACGCGATGGGGTACCGCTTGCCATCCCAATCCATCGCTAGCATGGCGCTCATGTCGATGCTCGGCAGGCGCTCGCTGGAGAGGCTGAGGCCCGGATTGAACTTCGCCTCCATCCACAGACCGTCGTCGAAGTCGCCCGCCTGGCCGTTGGGGCCGGCGCCGGTCAGCAGGAAACCACCCTTGGTGGGGATGGGCACGAGCATAAGGTCGCGTTGGTAAAGGCGACCATTGATGCCGTTCTTGTTGAAGGTCAGGCGCGCAGCTGACGCGAACGTGCTGTATCCCGCCAGCTTGGCGAGCGCCTCGGGCAGCTTGATCTCGATACCACCCTCAAATCCAAAGCCAGCCGCGACCAAGTCGCCAATCGGCAGGACGAGGTTGACCCAGAGCTTCTGGTTTTCGGGATCGATCGCGGGTGCAGCGCCGCCCTCGTACCAGCCAGTGAGCTGCTTGGCCGCGCCGAGGCGGCTGTTGTTGAGAATCGGCCCGCCCGCGACCTTCAGCTCGGCGCGGTCGTAGTCTATCTCAAAGCGCGCCAGCAGGTGGGCATCCGAGTGATAACCCTTCGGCAGCCGGCGCAGGTGCCGCGCCAGCTGTTTGCCATCGCGGACGCTCTTCCACAGGCGCACATCATCGACGTAGCTGAAGCCGGCGCCGATGATGGTCTTGCTGTCCGCGAGCGGCGGATCGAAGCGCGCCAGGTCGTCGGCGGTGCCCGGATCCCCGTCTTTGCCGCGCGCCGAGTCGAGCACGGGTACCTCAGCGCCGCCGATGAACATGCGCACGCGGTGCTGCTTTGGATCGATGGTGACGGCAACATGCGTGTTTGCGCCCGCAGGCAGCACACCCCAGCGCGACTTGACGATGCGCGCGCGCGCGGCCGCGGGCACTTTGGCGTCGGCCGTCCGCAGGCGTGCGACAATGCGGCCTTGTTTGGCCTTGCAGTCGCGTGGTTTGCCGTTGCGGTCGACGCTGCCTGGCGCACAGACCGGCGCCACCTCGTCGGCGCGGATCGACACGCCGCTTGCAAAGCCCTTGTCGGTGCGCTCGAACAGGGTCGCGCCGCCCGTCGGAACACCGCTCTCCGGCAGCGTGAAGTGGCCCTCAAAGGTGCGCCAGCGAGACGTGTCGTTGCCGGTCGGGAGCACCAGTTGGCCCGCGCCGAGCTGCGCCGCACGCCGGTAGGGATCGGCCACCAGCTTGATGCCGGCCAGAGGCTGCACGGGATCCATCACACCCGACAGCGAGATGCCCGCGTCGTCGAGCTGACCCTCGAGCCGCAGCGCCTTGGCCTTGCCCTTCTCCGGGCCAGTGGCCACCGTCAGCCTTGCGTCGACATCGTAGCGGATGCCAAACGGCCAATTCTGGCCGAGCGCCTCCGCCGTGTGCGTGGACATGTAGATCAGACCACGCTGCAGTTCAACGCTACCCGGCATGCCCGTGGCCACGTCAGGCGGCTTGGCGAAGAAGTAATCCACCACCTTGTCCCAGGGCGACGCCATCTTCTTCCACTTGCCAGCGCTGGGATCGAAGACGGGAATCTCCACGCCTTTGGTCTTGACCGCGAGCGTCTTGAGCGCACTGTGGATTTTGAGGGTGAGGTCGGCGAGATCCTTGGCCGTGACGTTCTGTCGGTCGATCTTGAGCAGCAGGTGTGGCAGGGGGAGGCACGCGGCGCCAGCGAGGCAGAAGCCGGAGTCCGTTATCGCCAGGTCGTACAGCAGCGCCATGTTCATCGACGCGACCTGTTTGGGCAGCTGCTTCATAAGCGAGCCGTCCGGGTTGACGCCGACCGGGTTGTTGTGCTCGTCCTTGGCCAGCTTCGGCCACTTTGCGTCGGTCGATGCCTTGAGGACCAGCCCCCCGCCGCTGAAGCCGAGCGACATCGGCAATGGCGGCTTGGCGACCAGCAGCCGCAGCTTCAGCCCGCCATCCATCAGGCCTACGTTCGGGATGTAGAACGGCTCGACCCACAGACCGGTCAGCGCCAGCGTGCCACCGAGGGTCACAGTCGTGACGCTCACGGTCTTCAGCTCAAACTCGGCGAGCGACTTGAGTGGGTGCAGACCTCCCTTCCGGTCAATCGTCACCACGTTGGCCGTCCCGCCGAGCTTGATGCCCAGGGACAAGTCTGAGAGGTTGACCGCGAGGTCAACGTAGACGGTGTCCAGGCCGGCGGAGTGCACGCTCGGGACGTGGTACTGTGGCTTGATAATGTCCCACTTGGTCTGGATCTCGGCGCTCACGCTGTAGGTGGTCAGCGACTCGATCGTCAGATCCAGCTTGGCCGACACATTGTCGAAGAGATGCTTGACAGGCCCCAGCTCCGCGTGGCTGCGCAGCGTGATGCCTTTGGGGATGTCCTCGGTCAGCTCGGGGCCGTTGCTGAAGTCGCCGTCGGTGTCCAACTCGAAGCCGGTCATCGTCGCCGTCGCCGCGAGGAACAGGATCGGCTTGATCTGCACGTTGCCGCCCGGATCCTCGATCTTGCCGAGGTCGAGCGTGAACTTGCCGGCTTTGACGTGGAGCTTCTTGAGCGCCGCCGCGAAGGCGATGCTCGGCACCAACTTCTTGAGCTTCTTGCCCGTGCCGCCCGACTTGCCGCCGCCGCCCGACGAACCACCGGCTGGCGGGCATTTCGCGCCGCCGTCGCCAACCGTCGCGTCGTCGGTCGCGGTGTCGCCGGTCGCAGTGACGTCGGTCGCCAGGCCGTCCACTGCATCGCCGGTTGTAGCGGTGCCGCCGCCCGCGTCGCCGCCGGCCCCTCCGCTGGTGGTGTCGCTCACGTTCGCGTCGTTGCCACCGCCCCCCGACGATCCCGCGTCCGCCCCGCCGCTCGAAGACCCCGCGTCCGCCCCGCCGCTCGAAGACCCCGCGTCCGCCCCGCCGCTCGAAGAGCCGCCGCCAGACGACGCGCCTCCGGATGACGTGCCACCACCGGCCTTGCAGCCCGCCGCCTGCTTGAACCACACCGCCTGGAGCTTGGTTCCCGCCGCCACCTTGGCGTTGTCGAGGATGCTGAACTCCGCCCCGGACTCGACCGTCATCTTCACGTGATAGTCAACCTGTGGATCCCAGGCGACCGACACGGTCGATTTCGCCCCCTCGACCTCGAACGCAAACGCGCCCTTGCCGAGCACCTTCTTGAATGGTTCGACGCGCAGGAACGTGCACTTGTTGGCCTGCTCATCGCAACTGGTCGGCATGACGGCGCCAGCGAACTCCAGCCCTTTGTTGCTGATCGTGCCCTCGAGCAGGGTCGTGATGTCGAATTGGTCCATGCCGGCGCCGGCGAGCGAGAACTTGCTGCTGCCGGTCAGCTTGGCCTCGAAGTTGCCGTCGTTGCTGAACGTCTCGTGGACCCCCACGTCCGCGAGATGGAACAGCGGCTTGCCGTTGACCCGCACGACAGTCAGGCCGTCCTCGTCGCCGCCGAACACGAGCTTCGCACGCCAGCTCGCCGTCACATCCGAGAGGCTGACGAAGATTCTGCCGCCCAGCTCGCCGAAGCCGAGCTTGCGGATCTGGTGGGGGACTTTGTCGGACAACGTGGCAAACGGAGTCCACACCTGGTCGCACAGCTTGTCACCCGCGTCGACGTCGCACTCGTCGTTCCACGCGCAAACTCCACTCCCGGCCTTCTCGCAAAACGGCGCGAGGCCGACGTCCACCGACGCGTGGCCGCCGAATACCCACTTGCCGCCCGGCTCGCCGCCCGCGGTGGACTTGCACGTCTGCTTGGTCGTCTTGGCCGTGTCGAAGCAGGACGGTGCCATCCACACGAAGCGTTTCTCGAGGGTCTTCTTTGGGTTCGGCTGCTTGGCCTCGACCTTGGCGTTCGCTTGTGCGCACTTTGACTTCAGGTCCAGCGGCGTCTTGCAGATGCCCCCGGCCACTCCGAGGATCGTGCGCGCTTCGATCACGACGGAGGCGGCGTTGCCCTTGGGCCCGAAGCGGACGACCTGGCTCAGCTCGAGGTCGTCAAAGGTCTTGCCCTCAAGGCACGTCTGCGCGTCCGCCCGGAGGATTGCGATGCCCTTGATCGGCAGGAAGTCCGCCGTGTCGGTGGTGACGGCCGCGGCCATGCACAGCCGCAGCGCTCCGCCCTCGCCCGGTTGCAGCGCCCCCTGCAGCGCCAGCTTGCCGAGCTTTTGGTGGGCGACGGTGGCCTCAAAGCTCGCCGCCTCGAACTCCGGTTTGGGCGCGAACTTCAGGCACATGGTCGCTTTGACGGTGCTGCTGGCGCTGAACGCGTATTGGACCGCGACGTCCGCCACAAAGCAGACCTGGCCGGGCTCCGCGCCGATTGTGGCGGTGGCGTCGACATAGCCGAACGGCTTGATCTCCAGCTTGGACTTGACGGCGATCACGATCTTGTCGAGCAGCGGGCCAGAGCAGAGCGTCAAAGCGAGGTCGAGGGTCTTCTTGCCGCCGAGCGCGAGCTGCTTGGAGGCGGTGAAGCACAGCTTGCCGTCGGCCCAGGTGCCGGAGTCGGCGGGGACCAAGCCCAGGTTTTCGATCTCGATGTCCGCCTTGAGGACGGGCGCCTCGAACTGCTGCGAAGCCGCGGGCAGGCACGTGGTCGCGGTGATCGGCGCGGGTTTTCCCTTCGCGCCTTTGATGGTCTTTTCACCGACACCGGAGAGGCACAGCTTGTTGTCGCCGTCCTCGACACTGCCGCTCAACGCGACCTTGCCGATCGGCTCGATTTGCACCGTGGCCGTGAACACCGCCGTCGCCTCGCCTTTGGCGGGCCAGCAGACGGTGACGATCGCCTCGGTTTTCGCTCCCTTGGGCTTGAGCCCTGTGGCGCCAGAGACGCACGCCTTTGCTGCTTCGCTGAACTTGCCGGCCAGCTTCAGCTTGGCGAACGAAGCCACCGTGGCTCCGTCCAGGTCGGCGGCAAGCTGCCACTTCGCGCCGTCGGTGCGCTCGGCCTTGACCTGCCAGTCTGCGCCGCTCGCGCGCGGCGCGGAGACCTCGCTGGCGTGCCATGTCAGGCGCGTCGCCAGCTGTTTGCCGGTCCGCGTCCGCTCGCCAACACCAGTCTGCGCCGCGACCTTCGCGACACCCCCCAGCATCTTGACCGCAGCCGGCGTGCCGATCCCAAGCGCCAGGACCGCGTCGGCCCCCGGCTGCAGCTGGCCACTCATTGTCGCCGTCACCGCCTGCGCCAGGTAGTCGATCACGGTCGTCGCGGCGCTGACCTTGACGTCCTTGGCGCCGCTCGCCCAGGCCAGGTGCACATCGGTGGCCTCGGTGCCGAGCAGCGCGAGCTTGTCGGCCACGAACTTCAGCCCGGCGACCTTGCCGGTCGCGAACGTGCCGCTGACCGCCGCCTTGGCACCATCGAGCACAATCGTGCCAGTGATTTTGCGTGTGAGGTTGCCCTCAGCGTCTTTGCACACCTCGACGTTGCCGCCGAGTAGCTCGAACGGGGCGCCGGTCAGCACGACGGGGCCGCTGAGGCAGTAGGTCGCGTTTTCGCCTTTGCCGGTCTTGACGATCTTGCCGGTGAGTTCGACATCGCCGAGCGGCCCGGCGTCGACCTTCATCTTCGCCTTCACCTCGTACGCGTCGCCGGTGAGGGGCTTGTCGGTCTCGACGTCCTTGGTGCCCGGTGGGAGCAGTTGCTTTTTGCAGGCGCCCTCATCGATTTGTCCGTCGCAGTCGTCGTCTGCGCCGTTGCAGCTCTCCTTTTGCGCCGGGCTGATCTCGGCCGCGTCGTCATCGCAGTCGCCGCCTGCCGTGACCCAGGAGCCGGTCGGCTTGTCACAGGTGCACGCGCCCTTTTTGGCCCCGTAGCCGTCCTTGTCGGCGTCCTCGTACCAACTGATGCAGTCCTGCTTGGTCCCCGCCACGCATTGGCTGGCCTGGCAGGTGTCGCCGACGGTGCAATGCGCACCATCTTCACACGCGCTGCCGTTTGCGACCGACGTGAAGCTGCACTTGCCAGTGGTCTTGTCGCAGGCGTCGACCGTGCACACCTTGCCGTCATCGCAAGCGACCGCCTCGCCACTGCCACACACACCGGTCTGGCAGGCTTCATTTGCTGTGCAAGCGTCGCCGTCACTGCACGAGCTGCCCGCGGCGGTCGCGTTGTGCGCACAGGCACCGGTCGATTTCGCGCACAGGTCGACGGTGCACGTGTTGGCGTCGTTGCAGTCGGTGGCCTCGCCCGGCAGGCACACGCCGCCCTTGCAAGTGTCGTTGAGCGTGCACTTGTCGCCGTCGTCGCAGAAGCCGCCGGCGATGTTGTCGATCGCGCCATCACAGTCGTTGTCCAGCCCGTCGCAGACCTCAGTGGCCGGGTCGGTCGTCACACATGACCCTACGTCGATCGCCTCGATTCCGTCCCCGCCGCCGGAATCAACGCCGCTGAGATCATGCCCGCTGACATCATGCCCACTGACGTCATCCCCGCTGACATCGACCCCATTGGCATCGTTGACAAAGGTAGCGTCAGCCGCGACCTCGGCATCGGGCGCCGCGTCCGCGACCACCGATGTGTCGTTCTCCGGGCTCGGCGTCGCGCCCGAATCCGCGACGTCGTCGGAGCAGGCGGCGAGGGCGGCGGTAGCTACAAACAGCCCGGCGGCCAGCAGCTGCGAGAGGTTTTGAACTGTGGCGCGCGGCAAGCCTGGACGTGCGCAAGCAGGCAGTTTTTCCACGGCAGCCTCCGTCAAGCCTGCGCCGACGGGCTCACCTACGGGCCCAAGATTCAGGCAAAGAAGTAATAAATCGTGGAGATCATAGCTTTTTGAGACGTGGGCAGCAACAGTTGATGGCCTTGACCATCGTTTCGCCCACCCGGGAAAACTCCCGCCGCTCGCCGCATCGCCAACAAACGTGACGAGCATGGCCTGGCCGGGGATGTTGGAGCCTGCAAGAGCAACCCAGCACCCCCGGAGCCCAGACCATGCAGCGAGCGTACCACCGCGACCAGGAGCAGCAAGCACCGATCCGCCTCCCCGGCCAGCGATGGCCGCGACCCGAAACCGTCGAGCATGTCGATCGCTTGCGCGCGGCCCAGGCAGTCGGCGCCACCACGAGGCAATTCGCGACCGAGGCCGGGGTTGGGGATAGACACTCTCTTGCGAGTCAAGGTGTCGGCGCCGTTTTTCGAGCACAAAATGGGGGCCAGCCCCCAAACCCCCGAGGTTTTTCGCATTTGGGCCTCCAGATGGGGCTTTAGCCGACTTGAGCCCCAGCCAGTCTCGCACGACAATCGCTGTGCCCGCGCGGAGGACAGGGCTCTGCTGAGGAGCAACCCGAGCGCCGCCGCGGGTGCCACACGGGTGGGGCGGGGCCCACGCGGGCCCCGCTTCGTTCAACGCCAGCGTCACGCGCCCACCTGCGCCAACACTGGCCGTGTTTTCGGCTACAGTTGAGCTCTTCGGGCGAGTCCCCGGGGGCCTGCAACGACGAAAGTCCGATATAGGGTCGTTATGACAACCGCCCGGGAAAAGCAGAAGCGTCTTCATGCCCTCTATCCCTGGACGATCCGTCGAGCCCGATCTACGGCATGCCGGTGCTGAAGGTGTGGAACGCCAAGCGCGTTGTGATGCTCAAGCGCAGCCGGGCAGCTGGCTACGCCGGTGTCGACAACCCGCTCTTCTACATGGACAACACCGCGATGCTGCTCGGCGATGCCCGCGGGAGCATGGAGAAGATGGTCGTGGAGCTGCGCGACAAGGCCGTCGCTGCCTGAGCGAAGTCGCTATTTCCGCGCCAATCCGGCCACGTCGAAGAGCTTGCTGAGCATCCCGTACGTCAGGCCCCAGACGACATAGCGCTCGACGACCCACGCCGGGAACTTGCGCGTGATCCCGGCCATTCGCCACTCCTTGAAGCCGTCGAGATCGCCGTTGATCGCGGGCGCGACGGGGAGCCAGAACGCCGCCTCAGCCTCCGGCCCGAGGTCCAACTTCGGCTTGTCGTCCACCCAGAACACGAACGGCGCGATCGCCATGCCGAGCTTGCGGCCGCGGGCGATCGCCACCTGGTCGTCGAGGCGACCCAGCCGCGTCGCTGTCCGATCGAGGTCCACGCCGACCTCCTCGATCGTTTCGCGGACCGCGGTGGCGATGGCGTCAGCGTCGGTCTTCTCTGTCATCCCGCCCGGCATCGAGATCTGGCCGCTCCAGGGATCTCCGCGGCGCACCGCCCGTTGCATCAGCAGGATCTCCGGGCCCAGCGCGCCGTCGTGGAGGATCGCTGCGACGGCGGATCGGCGGGGCGCGAGCTGCGGTGAGATGTGGTCGATCTGTCGCTCGCTCAACAGGCGCGACACTCGGCGTGGGGCGAGCAGCTCGCGAACGAAGTCGACAGATACGGTGCGTTTCGCCATCACGCCGCCCTGCCGTTATGACAACCGCCCGGGAAAAGCAGAAGCGTCTTCATGCCCTCTATCCCTCGATCAGCTCGAGGATGTGCGCGTTGAGGACGACGAGCTCGCGGCGGTACAGCTCCAGCCGAAACGCCGCGATGAGCTGCTCGGATCGGGCGCGGATCTCATCGCCGACGGGACCGACATGCCCGTCGATCGCCCGCTGCAGCATCGAAAACCGCGCGGCTGTCAGGGCTTCCTCGCGCGCCACCGCGCACGCGACGTGGTAGTTGCTGCGGCTGTTCGTGATCCCACGACCCACAATCCGCCCCGCTTCGTCCAGCAGGATCGCCTTTGTGGTGGTGGAGCCCAGGTCGATTCCAACGATGACTTTCATCTGCTTTTCCCCCGTGTTTCCGGCCTTTTGGCGGCATCTGTCCGGGCGCGCGATCGGCGTGGACGACCGCTACGCAACGGCGCCAAAACCGCCCGCCTTCTTGGCCTGCAGCATCTGCAAGTAGCTCTGCAAGCGGTTCTCGATGTTGCTTTTGGAGAAGTAGCGGGGGTCGACCAGGTCGGACTCCACAAAGCCGCCGGGCACGCCGGTGCGCTCTTCGAGCTGGCGCAACATCAGCAGCTGGCCCGCCGAGAAGCTGTTGCAGCTTTTGACGCTGTTGATGAAGAAGCCGTCCGCGCTGTAGTCGTTGATGTACTTCTCGAGCAGATCCACGCGGCTGGGCAGGCCGAGGTTCGTGTAGCAACCCAGGCAGTAGTCGGCGAGCGTGCCGAGCGGGTCGTCGGGGTCGTGGCGGAAGCCCTGGTCGTACAGGCCGCCGACTCGCGTATAGGTGCTGGCGACGACGACCGCGCCTTCGTTGGCGAACATTCGCCAGAACTCGTTAAAGCTGGTCCAGTTGGGCGGGCCCTCGACCACGAGGCGGAACTTCTGGTCGTCCAACCGGCCGTCCGGCGTCTGCGGCCCTTGCTTCGCGGCGATGCGGGCGTCGACCTCCTCGCGCAGCTCGCGGTAGTAGTCGACCGCGTCTGGGGTGCCGCGGAAGGACGTGAAGATCGGGCCGATATAGTAGACGCCGCCGAAGTAGCCGTCGATCGGGCTGGGCGTGTGGCGCGCGCTCTCCCACACCTTGACCAGGTCGTCCTCCGCCTGCGCGGACCGGCCCAGCCACTCTTGCAGCACGTCCATGTCGAGCTTCTTGCCGGCGACCTCCTCCATCTTGGGGATCACCTTGTCCCGCAGCTGATCGACCACGTACTGGCGCATCGCGGGCGTGACCTTGCCGTCGGGCTGGTAGGGCACGTGCAGCATCGCGATGGGGCAGTTGTACTCCTGCTTGAGCAGCTCGAACCACTTGAGGAAGGTGAAGCAGCCGGTGTAGCTCAGCAGCAGCAGGTCCGGCTCGGGGATCTGCGCGCCGGTGGGCCCGACGTTGCCGCTCTTCTTCATCCCGATGTCGCACTTGACGTAGGTGCACACATCCTCGCTGTGCCCCGATTTTTCGGCCTCGCCGATGTAGCCGCCAGACCGCCCGCGCATCCCCGACTGCAGCGCGTTGATCTCCGGCAGGACCGCGAGCATGTCCAGCGCGCCGATGAGCTCGCACAGGTTGCCCGGCACGAACGTGTACACGACCTTGCGGCCCTCGGCTTTGGCCCGGCTCAGCGCGTCGAAGTGATCGCCGATCATGCGCTTTTGCCGCAGCTGGCTGCGGTCTTTGTGGACGGTGACCGAAGCCGTGGTTGTGGTGTTGCTCATGGACGTGCCCTCCGGGAACGGCGCTTCTTTTTCGGCTCGACCGGCGCCGTTTCGCCCCACAGCTTCACGCTGTCGGAGAAGGCGCCGGCTTGCTCGCGGATCACCTGGAACTGCCCGGTGTTCTCGCTGTACTTGAACGACGTGAAGGGGATCCCAGCGTCGTCGCACGCCGCCTCGAGCATCGGCTGGTCCAACAGCGCCGGGTCGCAGAACGAGGCCGCCGCGAAGATCACGCCGTCGGCCTTGCTGAGCTTCACAGCGTCCACGAGCGCCTTGCCCTTGGTCTCCTGGTCGATGTAGCGGCTGCTCGTCGCGGCCCCCAACTCCAGGAACGCCGCGGCGAGCGCGTCAACGGGATCGAGGTCGTCGGTCGAAGCGCCGTTTTCGCCCGCCTTGCTGTCGTCCGCGGGCGCCGGGATGCGGATGTCCCCTTCAATCGTGCGGAACCCGTGCTGAAAGTCGTCGCAGATGATGTCGCAGCCGGCCTTCTCGAGCGCCACGATCAGTGACCACGGCGGCTGCTCGCAGAACGCGCCGACCAACACGACACGCACGTTGTCCAGCGGTCGGTCGTCGCGGCTGGCTGCGGCCTCGGTGTACGCGGTCACAAAGTCGCCGTGGTCCGCTGCGGTCATCACCGAGCCGGCGCGGACGACCAGGTACGCCTCAGACGCTGGGGCGAGGTGTGGCGCCCGTCGCCGCAGCGCGTCCAGCTCACGGATCGCGGCGCGACGGCGATTCTCATCGGCGATCGCCCGCCACAGCGCCTCGTCGTCGAGCTTCTTGCCACCCCGCGCCTCCAGCTCACCGGCCATCCGCCGCAGCTCGTGGGCGTAGAACTTGCCGCCGATGCCAGCGTCGAAGTCTTGCGGCAGGTCCAGGTAGCAGGACCACTTGTCCGGGAACAGCATCGTCCACATGCCGCTGAGGTTGCGGATCACGTCGCAGATCGAGGGGAACACCATGCCGTCGAGCACGTCGAGCTGGCCCGACAGCCCCAGCTCCACCGTCGATCGCGGGATGTGGCAGATGTAGCTCTGGAAGTACGAGTCGCCGCGGATGATGTCGACGTCGTCACCACCGCCGAACACCGCAACTGGCAGGCAGCCGCACGCTTCGATCAAGGGGCGCGGCGTGTAGATCGGCATGTGGCCGATAGCGAGCGCGCCCGGGTTGTTCGCCTTGAATGCGCGCACGGCCGCGAGGTCGAGGTTCAGCGCCAGCTCGCGGGCCTTTGCCACGATGTCGAGCACGGCGGCCGCGGCCGGCGCGGAGGGTTCGGGAGGGGTCATGCGTGCTTCCAAGAAGGCTTGCGGCGGTGCAGGAACGCGTCGATGCCTTCGTTGCCGTCATGGCTGGGGAGAACTTCTTCGATGTACTGCTTCTCGACCGCGTGGAGCGCGCCTTCGATCTGCACCCGCAGGCCAGATGCGTAGCGGATCGCCTTGGTCGCCTGGCGCAGGGAGAACGCGCTTTTTTGCCCAAAATTCGCGGCGATCCACGCCAGTCCCAGCTCGCGGGGCGAGGGCGCGGCGCTGACGTCGCTGTCTACGGTCACCGCGCTGTCGATGTCTGAGTGCACCTGCGCGACGAACCCGCACTGATGCGCTGCATCGGCCCGCAGCTCGTCGCCGGTCAGCAGCAAACGCTCCGCGAGCGCCCCGCCCAGCCGCAGGTGACCGACCGCCGCGAGGACCGGTGGAAACACGCCGAGGTTGATCTCCGGGCAGGCGAACACAGCGCTGCGCATCGCGAGGACCACGTGACAGCACAGGACGATCTCGAACGCGCCGCCGAGGCACCGGCCTTGCACGATCGAGACGATCGGCACCGGGTAGTTGGCGATCTCGCGGACGAGGTCGTGGAAGGTGTTGAGCATCACCGGGGCCTGATCGCGAACGTGCTCGGCGACCGACGCGCCGAAGCTGAAGTGTCTGCCCTCCGCGCACAACAGCACGGCCTTTAGCTCGGCGACGTCGCGGTGCTGCACCAGCGCGGCGGCGATCTCGTTCATCATCGCCATGGACAGCACGTTGCCCTTCGGCGACGCGAGCTCGATCCCCAGCACGCCCGCGTCCTTGTCCAGCGCGGTGTGGATGTGCTGCCAGCTCATGGCGCCTCCCAGCTCGTCAGAAACACACGCCAACTACTCACCCTCGGCGCGATACGCGCTCCAGCCGGCCAGGGCCGATGGTTTCAGCACCGACGCCGTCAAGTCCGCGTCCACCCGCGCCCCCGCTGCGATGGCCCTGCGGTACGCGATGAAGTCGATCTCGCGCTCTCCCCGGTCGCCGAAGTGGAACGCTGGGAAGCCCGCTGCGGCCTCTGTGCTCATGTTCAAGCTCAGCCAGCTGCGGCTCGTCTCGCTGTTCTGCTGCCAGTGCTCCAGCTTCTTCTTGCGCAGGCTCTCCAGGCTCTTCCGCGTGCAGTCCGGGAACGTGTGCGCCAGCGTCGTGACGTACTCGTCGACCTTCGCGTCGAGCTGTGAGAGATCGATGTCGCAGCCAGACGCCGTGTCTTTCGCCGCCGACTTCGCCGCGCCCGTCTTGTACTCGCCGTGCACGATCTGACCGCGCTCGTCGATGTAGCGGTCGGTCACGACAAACGGGTTGGTGATGAACTCGCCGCCCCGCGCGCGGTAGACGGGCACGATGTCGTTGAGCAGGCCGAGGCGCAGCGACTTGTGCGCCGACCAGGGAGCGCCGCAGATCACGAGCGATTCCGCAGCTTTCGCGAATCCGAGGTAGAGGTGCAGGAAGTCCGTGGAGCCGCCGTCGGGCGCTGAGCCGTGGACTGGGCCGGCCTGACCGAAGCGGCAATGATCGCCGGCGATGGAGAAGTCGCACGCCATGCCGATCTCCTGACCGCCGCCGATCCGCATCCCGTTGACGCGGCAGATGACCGGCTTGTCGCAGAGCAGGATCGCCGTGACCATGTCGTTGAACAGGCGCATGTACTGCAGGTACTCGTGCGGGCGGTTGGCGTAGGCCGTCGCGTACTCGGCTGTGTTGCCGCCAGTGCAGAACGCGCGCGAACCAACAGCTGTGAAGACGACCGCGACGCACGCGCGCTCCGTCGACGCGCGCCGGAAGCCGAGGATCAGCTCCTTGACAGCTTCGGTCGTGTAGCTGTTGAGTGACCGATCGACGACGCCGACGTGAAGTCGGAGATCGGAAGTGCAATACTCG
>CAZLMW010000158.1:0-16500 GCA_964560875.1 uncultured Enterobacteriaceae bacterium | reverse complement strand
CTCATAATCGTTAGGTCGAGGGTTCAAGTCCCTCCCCAGCCACCCCTAATTACGACGAGTTACGAGACCGCCTTCGGGCGGTTTCTGTCTTTTTGGGTCGAAATTGGCGCCGGACCGCTTCCAACCCCGTTTTCACGTTTTCCCGCCCGCGAGCGCCGAATTCGCCCCTCTCCGAACACCAAAATGCCCACAGCAGGCCGCTAACGCCCCAAGGACGCGTCCTGACCCCGAGTGGCTATATCAAGCCGTCCGAGCCGCGATCGCCCGTTAGATCGAGCTCTGGCGCTTTTCCATCACGCGCGCCCGAAGCGTTTGCGGTTGCGTTCGCGGGCTTTCGCGGCCTCGATCTCGCGGTTTTTCGCGGGTGCGTTGGTGACCAGCGAGTCCATCAGGCGGCGGGCGACGTCTTGGATCTCGATGATCGCGGCGTCGAACGCGGCTTCGTTGGCCTGGGATGGCTTGGTGAAGCCGCTGATCTTGCGCACGAACTGCAGCGAGGCGGCGTGTAGCTCGTCGTCGCTCGCGGGCGGCTCGAAGTTGAACAGCGTCTTGATGTTGCGGCACATCGCGGCCTCCTTTGGGTCCGGGTATCGGCAAACCCGTGTTCTCCGGGCTCACCCGGCGCGGGCAATGCGACAGGGATTGTCGCCTGCTCGGGGCAATGTGTCACACACGGTCGGCGCGAACTCTCTCGCCCCGGACTTTGAACGGAGCGACGAATGACGAGCTGGAATCCATCTCCACGTGCTGGCGTGGCGCGTGCCTACGGTGGTGTGGTCCTCGATGGGGACGGCAACCTGCTGCTGCGAGCGCCGACCGGTGGCTATGGCGGATACGCCTGGACGTTCGCGAAGGGACGCGCCGAGCCTGGCGAGACCCCGCAAAGCGCCGCGATGCGCGAAGTGGCCGAAGAGACGGGCGTGATCGCCGAGATTGTGGCGCCTCTGCCCGGCTGGTTTGTCGGGGATACGTCCGATACGCGCATGTTCGTCATGCGCGTGGTCCGTGTGACGGAGATGCGAGACCGTGAAACGGCGGCGGTCGCGTGGGTCCCGGTGTCGGAGGCAAGGCAGCTGGTCGGGCGTTCGCGGACCGTCGTCGGGAGGAAACGAGACGCCGCGATAATCTCGGCCGTCGAGCCGCTGCTGGGCGAGCGCAAGCTCGTGCTGGGGTTGGCGTTTGAGGGCGGCGGCGTGCAAATCAGCGCAAGTGGCGGGGAGGTTCGCTTGTATTGGCGTCGCTCCAACTCGTGGCTGTGGGAGCTGCTCGAGGAAGACGAGTGGCCCGAGGCCCGCGCGGCGTGCAACCGGTCGGCCGGTCCGTTTCGGTCGTTGCACGATGCGCTGAGCGACGCCGGTGCCTGGTGGCGCATGCATCCCTGCGACGTTGGCAGCGACGCCGACGAGGTGCTGAGACTTGTCGACGCGTTGACCCGCGGAAACCTCCAGGTTCAGCAGCCTCCTGCCGACGATGACGGCGCCCAGGCTCGGCTCGAGTCGTGGAGCCGGCGCATCTCACGGCTCGTCCGCCCGGTTCATTGAGGGCCCGGTTCACAGCAATCACTGAGGGCACTGGTTCACGCCAGCTTTCCGCAGCTGTTTGCAGGACCATCGGTGCGCGCCCGGGCTTGCTCGCTCGACGACGCGCAGGGGCTTGGTTTCGTGGCGCCAGCTTCGGCCGTAGCGACCGTCGGCAGCGGGACTGACGCGGCTCAACGATCGCCCGGCGCGCGGCTTGGGCCATGGCCAGCGCGGCCACCACTGGGCGACATCGACGACGCGCCCGCGCCATAGCAAGGCGACTCGACCGGCTCGGTTGGGCAGACGCATTCCGGTCGCGACGCCTTCGACATGGCGCGAGGCGGACCCTCCGCTGTTCATTCGCCGTGGTCGTCGCGACGCGGATGGCCGGACGACCACCACGCCGCCGGATTCGACGTGTTTGCGTTTGCTCGTGACAGCGAGGAGGCGTCCCGATGGCGTTTGGATCTGGATCTTGGCGAGCGCGATGGGACCGGGGGTGAGGTTGACGAACTCGATGAATTCACCGGCCGCGTCCGAGACGAGGGCCGGATCGGCAAAGATCTCGCTGATCACGAGCGTGGCTTTGGGCATCCCGGCCGCGTCGGAGGGCGTCGTCCATCCGCAAACCGCCGCGAATACGGCGCCAAGCGCACATCGCCATCGCGTCCGAGCGCCTCTTCTTGTCGTTGCCATCCTGACCTCCTTGGCCCGTCACACGTCGCGGGCTACGCGCTTCCCGTTTGGTATCGAGAAGACACAGCAAACCTCGTGCCAATCTGCGATCGAATGATTTCAGCTACTTACGGCGACTCCGTGGGGTCCCATTAGGGTCTCGAGACCGGTCCTGAGACCACCAAGGCCGCGCAGTCGTGCGAATAGGCGCGCCAGGAGTCTCACTTTGTCGGGCCCGGCGCTTTCCATGCTGAACGCAAGACGGCGCGGTCGTGACCCCATTTGGCCGCCTTGACAGTGCCTATCGGGCTCTTAGAATCGCGTGACGCCACGTCATTTTCCATTTTCGAGGGTCGCACGACTCGCGACCGGAAGACGGCTGCCCAGGACGCTCGCATGATCCCGTATCGCGCCCCCATTACCCACGCGTTGACCGCGTGCTTGCTCGCCGCCGCGACCTTGTCTGCCGGTGTCGCGACCGCCGCCGAAAGCGAAGTGGAGCGTACAATCGCGTTCATTGAGCTGCGGGAGGGCCCCGACTCAAGCAGCTTGACCGTCGATTACCTCAACGAGATCGAGCGCGTCTTCAAGTCCGAGAATAAGGGCGACTACATCTTCGTGCCGCGCACGCAGATCATCGATAAAATTGGCAAGAGCAGCGACCAGCTGCCGCGCGCCCTCACCGACGAACGCCGCACATCGCTGGCCGAAGCCAAGAAGAAGGGCATCGCCTACCTCGACCAGGCCGACGCGGTTAACGCCATCAAGGCGCTCGACGCCGCCAGCAGCAAGTTCCGCGCCGCGCTCGCCGCCCCCGGTGCCGATGATGCGCTGCGCAAGGACTACCTCGACATCCTTGCGCAGCTCGCTTTCGCGCACATTCTCGCCAAGGAGAAGGACAAGGCCGAGGACGTTTTCCGCCTCGTCGTGACCACGTTCGGTCCAAGCGCGCCGATCACGACCGATCACTACCGTCCCGACGTTGTCGAGGTCTTCCGCAAGGTTGTCGGCGACATGCAGAAGCTCGACAAGGGCAAGGTCGACGTTGCGTCCACCCCGCTGGGCGCCAAGATCATTCTCAACGGCGCTGAGCGCGGCAAGACGCCGGCGACGGTGAAGGACCTGATCCCCGGCGTGTACTCGTTGCACCTTGTCCAGGGGTCACAGACCTCGATGTTGCACCGCGTGCGAATCGATGGTGGCAAGACGACCAAGATCCACATCGACCTGCCGCTGGAGAGCCATCTTGTGCTTGAGGACGGCATCGTTGGCCTGGCGTACAAGGATCTCGACGAGGTGAAGCAGCGCGTCCCTGTCGATGCCCTGGCGCTCGGCCGCAAGCTCGAAGTCAACCTCGTCGTCGCGACCGGCGTCGTGGATCGCAAGCTCGTCACCTACCTCATCGATGTCAGCCACAATCGCGTCACGCGCAGCAGTTCGACGCGCGTCCCCCAGGTCGGTCTGTCCAAGCGCGCTGTCACCCACGTCATCAAGACCATCATGGGCGGCGGCGAGAGCCCGCATCCGCCGTGGTACTCGTACAAGCCCGGCCTCGCCCTCGGCGCGGGCGGCATCGTCGCGCTCGGCATCGGCTCGGTCATGGCGCTCGCCTACGGTCAGAAGACCTTCTACCCGTGCCCCAATGTCGAAGAGAAGTGCGCCAACCCGGACGCGAACAAGTACCTGCAGGACGCCAAGGATGCGCAGAGCTCCCACGACACCATGCAGGCCGTTGCTGGCGGCCTTGTCGTGGTCGGTGTGGCCCTTGTCGGCACCGCGGGATACCTCTTCTACAAGCACAGCACCTCGTCGACGATCGCGCTCGAAGATCTGCCTCCGCCCGGCTCCATGCACGCGTTCTTGCCGCCCGGCGACTTCGGCAGCCGTGCAACTACATTCGAGATGTCGCTGCGCTAGACGCGGTGCTCGAATTCAGACCAACGATGCTCGTATAGCGGGTCGAACGTGACCTCGTTGATTCGCCTCGGTTCGCCCGATGACGCCGCCGCCGTTGTGCGGCAAGGCGGTCTCGTCGTTCATCCAACAGTCGGATTGTGGGGAATCGGCGCCGATCCACGGCATGAACGAGCCATGCAGCGTCTCGCGGCCATCAAGGGCGCGTCGACCCGGGCCGGGTTCATCGCGATCGGTGGGTCCCAGCTTCAGCTTGCTCCGTGGTATCGGCCAAACGCCGTCGTTGACGCCGTTCTCGCGGCCTCGTGGCCCGGACCTGTCACCGTAATCGCGCCCGCAAGCGACGCGGCGCCCGCTTCGATCTGCAGCTCGGAATCCACCGTCGCGATCCGCGTCGAAACCCATCCGGTGGCGGCGGCGATCTGCCGGCACCTGGGCTCTGGTATCGTTTCGACGAGCCTTAATTTCGCCGGTGAGCCCGCGACAGATCCCGGTGACGTTAGCGCCAGGTTGGCCGCGCGCCTCGACGGTTATGTGCAGGGCGGGCCGCAACCACGCGGGCTTGCTTCGACGCTGGTGGATTTGCGCGGTGAGCCTCGCGTGCTCCGCCAGGGCGCGGTGGGCCTCGCCGACATCATGGCGTGTCTTCGCGAACAAGGCCTCGTGTGAAGACCGTCCCGGGCGCAAACGAGACGCTCGATATTTTGCTGCGCGGGCGCGTCCCCTTGATCCAGGGCCGCAAGGGCTACCGAACATCGGTCGATTCGATGCTCCTCGCATTCTTCGCCGCCTCGCTCGGACCGGTCGATCGGGTCATGGACCTGGGCGCTGGCAGCGGACTTGTCGCCATCCTGTTGGGTCGTCGCTTCGTCGGCGCATCGCTGGCCCTCGTGGAGCTCCAGCCGGGGTTGCGCGACCGCGCGCGGCGTAATCTTGTCGCCAATGGACTGTCCGATCGCGCCGAGATCATCGCGCACGATCTCGCTGACGGGGCTCCTGCCATCGCGCCTGCGCCCCTCGTTGTCTGCAACCCGCCGTTCTTCACGACCGCCGGCCGCATTCCACCGGCGGACCTCGAACGGCGCACCGCGCACTACGAATCCACCGCGACGATCGCCCAGTTCGCGGCCGCCGCATCCAAGTGCGTGACCGACGATGGCGTCTGCGTGTGGATCTATCCAAGACAGACGTCGACGCGGCTGGTGGACGGTCTGATCGACGCTGGTCTTCGCGACGTGGCCATCTCGCACGTCACCCACCGCGCGGGCGAGGAACCGATCGACCGCATGCTCGTTTCTGCTCGCATCGCGCCGTCAACCGCGGTCCGCACAGCAGGCCCGGTTTCGTTGCATCCGGCGACCGGCGATGACAGCCGCTATAGTGCCGAGATCGAGCGCTTCGTCGCCGCCCTTGGGTGCCTTTGATCTGCCACCCATTTGACCCGGTTGTCGCGTAATCGGCGTCGCTGGGCTGCTGGGGTCCGGTGTGCAAATGCGCGAACAGAAGCCGTTTTTGCTGCGCGCGTCCAATCCCCTTTGGGTCGTCAACTTGCGGGCCCCCCACCCCGGTGCTAGCTTGATCTGGACAGCAACGGCGCCCTCGAATGAACCATTTGGGGTGCTGACGCGTCATACAGGAAGGGAGGGGCGTCAGACAGGCGCTCCAACGAAAGGAGAGAGAGGCCCACGACCCCCGGGCCGATAGAGGCAAACAACCGGACCCGCACAAGGTCCGACCGGATGGCGAGCACCGCAATCGCACCCTCCACGCGGAGGTAGGTAATGCTTGAAGCCTTCATCATCGACGAGCTGCGTCGGCGCGAACAACGCGACGATCGCATTCAGCCTCATCTCGAGAGTCCTTTTGCGCCCGGTCTACCCTACGGGCAACCCATCGATCGATCGCGACCTGATCGCTCCGAACGTCCCGGGCGAAACGACCGCTCAGGGCGCTGGGAAATCGACGACCGCACAAGCGACGATCGAACCAACGACGACGACGACGACAACAACGGCGTCATCATCATCGACATGTAGCCGCTAGCCCGGTCTGAACGGCGCGCTGAAGCAAAAGTTCAACCCGGGCGCTGAGGCCCGTTTGGTTGCTGGCGGCTAGCCAATGTCCGCGCGGCTGGTGACGACTTTGCTGACCAGGCCGTATTCGACGGCTTCTTCGGCGGTCATCCAGTAGTCGCGGTTGGTGTCTTTTTCGATGCGCTCGAGCGGCTGTCCGGTCTCGGTGGCGAGCAAGCTGTTGAGCCGCGTACGCGTCTTGATCATCTCTTTGGCCGTGATCTCGAGATCGCTGGCCGGGCCGTAGACGGTCGAGCCGATGAGCGGCTGGTGGATGAGCAGGCGCGTGTGCGGCAGGGCCATGCGGTCCTTCTTGGCGGCACCGAGCAGGATGATGGTGGCGATCGACGCGGTCAGGCCGGCGCAGACGCAGCGGACGTCCGGTCCGATGAAGCGCATCGTGTCGTAGATGGCGAATCCAGCGCTGACGCTGCCGCCGGGCGAGTTGACGAACATCGTGATCGGCGCGTCGGGGTCGGCGGCTTCCAGGGCGAGCAGCTGCGCGACGATCTTGGCCGCGAGCTTGTCGTCGACCGGGCCGGACAGCTGGATTTGGCGGCTCTCGAAGAGGCGTTCAACCAGCATCCCGATGCCTTTTTCCTCGTCCTTCTTGGCGTTGTTGCGGTTGACGAACGTGTCGTTGGTGGCTTGGCTCATGGCGTTTCCTTGTGCTGGCGATGGTCTTCGCGCTGACGATGGTCTTTGCGCTGACGAGGCGCGATCGCTGTGCCCTCTTCGGGTCGCGCAAACTAGCAAGTCTTGACCGACAATCAACCGCCCGAGGCGACGACATCGGCCAAGACAGCCGCGATGCGTTCAACCTGGTCGGGTCGCAGACCGGGGGCGATCGGCAGGGCCAGGACTTCATCGCAACGCCTGACAGCGTTGGGGCATTCCGCGAGGGGACCCGCTGCGGCGAGGGCTGGCTGCGTGTGCAGCGCAAACGGGTAGTAAATCGCGCACCCGATGCGCTCTTGCGTCAGACGCGCCTTGATCGCGTCGCGCTGCTCGCTACGGATGACGTATTGGTTGTACGTGTGGCCCTGGACGTGCTTTGGGAGCGCGATGGCGTCGGCCAGCCCGCTGAGCGCGACGTCGTAGAGCTTGGCGTTGGCGCGCCGCTGTTCGAGCCACCCATCAAGTGCGGGCAGCAGGACCCCCAACATCGCAGCTTGCAGCGCATCGAGCCGGAAGTTGCCGCCGAGTCGGTCGTGCCGGTACTTGACCACGCAGCCGTGTTGACGGACGGCGCGAACGCGGGCGGCGAGCTCTTCGTCGTTGGTCAGCACCGCCCCACCATCTCCGAGCGCGCCGAGGTTTTTCGCCGGGAAGAAGCTGAGCGTCCCGGCGCGGCCGATGGACCCGACGTGACAGCCGTCGGTGCGGGCGCCGATCGCCTGGGCGCAGTCTTCGATGAGGTCGAGTCCATGCGCGTCGCATAGGGCGCTGATTGCGGCGAGATCAACGGGCGATCCGAACAAGTGCACCACGAGCACCGCGCGGGTTTTCGGCGTGATCATCGCCTCGATCGCCGCGGCATCGGGGTGCAGGCCGTCGACGGGGAGGTCGGCGAAGACAGGGCGCAGGCCGGCGCGAAGCACGGACGTTGCGGTCGAGATGAACGTAAACGGCGTCGTGATCACCTCGGAGCCGGGCGGATAATCCAGCGCCAGGAAGGTCGCAAGGAGCGCGTCGGTGCCCGATGAAACGCCGACTGTGTGGTCGACACCGACGTAGGACGCCAGCGCGGATTCGAACGTGGCGACTTCGGGTCCGAGCACGTAACGACCGTGGTCGAGTACGCGGTTGAAAGCGGCGCGCAGGTCGTCGTGGAGCGGGCGTTGCATCGCCCCGAGGTCGACGAACGCGATGGGCTCGGCAGTGGTCATGGCAGGTCCGTTTTAGAGCACTGAACGGCGATCGCTCTAGCGCGGCGACAGCGCGGTTCCGTCGGTTCGCCACGCCTTTTCGCAGCGGTCGCAGCTTGCTTCGCCGGGGCTGTCGGCGGCAAGGGAGAGGCGCTCGCCGCAGCTGCATACCCACCCGATATGACTGGCCGGGCAACCGAGCACGAGGCTGTGCGGGGCGACATCGCGGGTGACGACCGCGCCGGCGCCGATGAACGCGTGGTGGCCGACGTTGTGGCCGCAAACGACCGTCGCGTTGGCCCCGATCGTGGCGCCTTGGCCGACCCGGGTCGCCGCGAACTCGCCCCGTCGATTCACGTGGGCGCGCGGTCGATTGACGTTGGTGAAAACCGCGGAAGGCCCGCAGAAGACGTCGTCGCCGAGCACCACGCCGTCGTACACCGACACGTTGTTTTGCAGCTTTACGCGGTCGCCGACGACGGCCCCGGACTGGACGAAGACGTTTTGCCCCAGCACGCAGTCCGCGCCCACTTCGGCGCCGTTCATGACGTGGCAGAAGTGCCAGATCTTCGTGTTCGCGCCCACCTTGGCGTCGTCTCCGACCAACGCGGTCGCATGCGCAAAAAACGACCGTGAGTCGCGGCCGCTGTCGGGGCGTGTCCACTGGCCGGCGTCTTCGAGCGAGCGCTGCGCGGCGTCGAGCACCGAGAGCACCCGCGCGCCCTCGTCACCGTCCGAATGCAGCTTGGCGGTTGGGTCGGCGAGCGCGTCGAGGAACGTCCGCATCTCTTCGCGGAGCGGCTCGGTGGTGCTGATCGCGACGTTTTCGCCCTCGGCCTTGACCGGCACCGGCGCGCCGTCTTGCCACGACACCCCGTGGCGATAGAGGACGAGCTTGCTCTGCAGCGGCTGCCGATCATCGAACACGGCCATCGCGGTTTCACCGACCACGACGAGGCGCTGCTCTTTGAACGGGTGCAGCCAGGACACGTAGATATGCGCCTGCACGCCCGAGTCCCACGCCAGTTGGGTGACCGTTGTGTCCGCGATCCGCGGGTGCAAATAGTGGCCGCCGGTCGCGATCACGCGTTCGGGCATGGCGCCGACCAGTCGCAATACGATGGCGATGTCGTGCGGTGCAAACGACCACAAGCTCGACTCTTCGCGACGGAATCGGCCGAGATTGAGGCGGTGCGAGTAGAGGTAACGCAGGCGGCCGAGGACGCCGGTGGCGACAAGCTCGGACAGGCGCGTGATCGCCGGGTGGTAGTGCAGCAGGTGGCCGACCATCAGCACGCGGTTGCGCTCTTTGGCGAGGGCGGCGAGCGCGCGTCCTTCGGCGACATCGAGGGCCAGGGGCTTTTCGACGAAGACGTGTTGGTCGCGCTGCAGGAATCGACGGACGAGGTCGGCGTGTTGTGCTGCTGGGGCCGCGATGGCGACGGCGTGGCTCGGGTCGATGCTGTCGAGGTCGTCGAGGATGGCGACCCTGTCGGGGTTGTCGGGGTTGTCGGGGTTGTCGGGGTCGGCCTGCTCACCGTGTGGGCCGTTGAGCGCTTCGTCGGCGGCGTTTCTGCGGCCCAGATCCGGGTCGTACACGGCCCCGAGGGCGCCAAGCTGATGGAGATTGCGCGCGATGTTGCGACCCCAGCGACCGTATCCGAGGAGCGTGACCCGCGGCTGGCCGGCCCGACGATCGCCCGATGGCTTGGTGGTCATGGAGGCTCCCGAACCGTCGTCGATGCGCAAGTGGCGCGTTGCTTCAACGACGTTAGACTGCAAGCGCGCGGTGGATCGGACTGGATGATGCGCCGCCCCGGGGTCAGGATGCAAAACGCCGTCTTGCAACAAGTTGTGTCGCGCGCCGCGATCGTCGGTGGGCTCGTCCTCATCACCCTGCCGTCGATGACGGCGCAAGCCGGGCCGCTGTGCGTCAAGGCGATGTTCACCTGCCAGACGATGAACGAGACGACTGACGGCCAAAAGGTCCGGGTCGACCACGGCAAGAACTTGCGACAGCTCATCGTCGAGGAGCAAAAGTCGCTGACGTGGGTCCGCAAACACTGCAGCTTGATCACGCGTGATCCCTTCGAGTGCGACTGGAAACGCACGATCCGCACGCGATCGATCGGAACGTCGACCGCGCGCCGCCCACCTCCTGCCGCCCGAGCCCCCACCGGCAAGACCGCCCGAGCCCGAATCCCGGCGGTCGTGCGTCGCGCTGTCCGGCACTCGCCGAGCGTCTCACCCGCGCCGATCCGAGCCCCGATCAAGGCCGCCCAAAAGCGCCCGTTCCACGAACACGTGCAAGCCGCAGCGGCGCGATACAAGTTGCCGGTTGACCTGATCTCGGCGGTGATGACGGTCGAAAGCGGCGGCAACCCCAAGGCCGTTTCGCACGTCGGCGCCCAGGGCCTGATGCAGCTGATGCCCGACACTGCGCGCGCGATGGGCGTGGTCGATCCGTGGGACGCTGGCCAGAGCATCATGGGAGGCGCCCGCTTCCTGCGCGTGCTCGCCAACCGCTTCAACGGCGACCTGGTCAAGGTCCTGTCGGCCTATCACGCCGGCTCGACCCGCGTGAAAAAGCGCGGCGGAACCCCGTTTTCTGCCACCGATCGCTACGTGCGCAAGGTGCTCCGCGTCTACTACGCGCTGCGTGACGGCTGATCCCGCGCTGCCCATCCGGCATCCAATAGGTGAGCTCTCGCGTCTTCTCCCGGCGCGCTTACCCGGCTGTTGCATCGGCACAGTTGACCACCTGCGCGCCGTTGGATGAGAAAAAGACGCCGTCTTGCTAGCCTCTTTGGCATGTCCGGGCCCCCGCTTGCGTGTTCCAAACGACGCCGGACAAGCCGCCTTTTTGGCGCCATGGCTTGTCGGCGGATAGTTGCGCCTTCTTGCGCGCTGCGTTGGGCGACGACAGCGCTGGTGTTTGGACTGCTGGTCACGACGATGTCGGGCTGTTCGGGTGACGAGCCGCTGCCCCTCAACTGCCTGTGCAGCCAGGACAGCGACTGCGCCAGCGATTTTTGCGTCGCCAACCCGTATCGCGGCGTGCCCAAGCTCTGCAAAGACCCCGAGGGCGACCCCGACGGTGACGGTCTGCGCGGCGTGGAAGAGCGCATCGCGGGAACCAACCCGTCCAGCGCCGACACCGACGACGATGGCATCAGCGACGCCAAGGAAGTTGGGCCCAACCCCGCCGTGCCTCTTGATCGCGACGGAGACGGCCTGACTGACGCCGTGGAGTCCAACAAGCTCGATGTCGACGGGGACTGCCTCAAGGACGTCGACGACCCGGCCAACAACCTGCCGGCAGACGGCCCGACGCTCGCCAAGCTGGCGTGCACGACGGGTGTTTGCGCGAACAAGTCGGTGTCCGCGACCTGCGACAAGGCGACCGGCGCGGTGGCGTGCAAGGTCAACGTCGGCGTGCCTTTCGAACCCAAGGGCGAGACCTTGTGCGATGGGCTCGACAACGACTGCGACGGAACCACCGACGAGGCGCTTGATGGCAAAGCGGGGGCTCAGTGCGGCGATGTCGGGGTCTGCAAGGACGCCAAGACGAGCACATGTGTCGGCGGGACGTGGTCGTGCAACTTGAGCGCGTTGCCGGCCTACCAGGACGTCGAAGATCGCTGCGACGGGCTCGACAACGACTGCGATGGGCAGACCGACGAGCCGCCGATCTGCGATGACCAGGTGGCCTGCACGATCGACAGCTGCGACGTTGCGTCCAAGGCGTGCGCGCACAAGCCCGACAACAAGGCGTGCAACGACGGCAACCCCTGCACGGTCAACGTCTGCCAGACAAGCGGGTGCAAAAAGCTGCCTCGAATCGGCACGTGCGACGACGGCAACCCCTGCACGGTCGGCGAGAGCTGCCAGGCCGGCAAATGTGTGGGCGCGACACCGACGATCTGCGATGACGGCAACCCGTGCACCGCCAACCCGTGCTCGCCGCAGTCCGGTTGCCTGGCCATCGGGCTTCAAAACGGCGCGGTCTGCAAACCCACCGACAAGTGTTTCCAGACCGGCGAGTGCGACGCGTCCAAGTGCGTCGGCAAGACCGGCGTGTCGTGCGACGACGGCAACTTCTGCACCAAGGACGCGTGCGACGCGCAAACGGGCGCCTGCACCAACAGCCCGGTCAGCGGCGCCTGCGACGATGGCATCGCCTGCACCGTCAACGACAAGTGCGAAGGAAAGCTCTGCAAGGGCACGCCCCAGGGGACTTCGCAAAATCCCTGCTGCACCAAGCACGAGCAGTGCGACGACAACAACCCCTGCACCGAAGACATCTGCAAAAACGGCGCTTGTGAGTCCGATGGCGGCCCGCTTGTCGGCAAAAAATGCGATGACGGCAACCTTTGTACCCTCGGTGGTAAGTGCATCAGCGGCGTATGCGGCGGCCACACCATCGAACAATGCCCCGACGGCGATCCCTGCACGCTCGACTCGTGCGCCCCCAAGATCGGCTGTGGTCACACCAAGCTGCCCGACGGGGCCAGCTGCGACGACGGCGATGTGTGCAACGGCATCGCGCGCTGCAAGTCCGAAAAGTGCGTGCCAGGCACCGCGCTCGACTGCAATGACGGCAACCCGTGCACCAAGGATTCCTGCGACCTCGCCAAGGGCTGCAAACACGCCGCGCACACCGGCGCGTGCGACGACGGCAACCTCTGCACCGTGGGCGACAGCTGCACGTCGGGAAGCTGCGAAGGCCAGGCGCTCACCTGCAACGATGACAACGTCTGCACGCTCAACAACTGCGAGATCGCCAAGGGCTGCGTCTACAGCCCGCTTGGCGGCAGCAAAGCCTGCAACGACGGCAACCCGTGCACGCTTTCGGACACCTGCCAGTCCGGCGCCTGTGTCGGCAAGGCAAAGACCTGCGACGACAGCAAACCTTGCAGCATCGACACCTGCGACAAGACGTCGGGGTGCCTGCACGACTTCGCGACGACCGAGGGAACGGCTTGCGACGATGGCAACGCCTGCACGCTCGGTGACACCTGCAACAACGGCGCGTGCTCTTCGGGCGCGCTGATCACCTGCGGCGACGGCAACCAGTGCACCGACGACCTGTGCGACAAGGTGTCGGGCATCTGCAAGTACACGCTCAACACCAAGCCCTGTAAGCCGGCCAGCGCCTGCGTTGACCAGGCCAAGTGCGAGCAGGGCGTGTGCAAGGGCGAGGCCAAGGTCGGGTGCTGCGCCGATTTTCAGCAATGCTCCGACTCCGACGCGTGCACCAGCGATATCTGCGCGTCCGGTGGTCGCTGCGAATACACCCTGGTCAGCGGGATCGCGTGCTCGGACGGCAACAAGTGCACCCAGGGCGACAAGTGTAGCACCGGCAAATGCAACAGCGGCGCGTCCGTGGGCTGCGACGACAAGAAGCCGTGCACGATCGATTACTGCTTGCCCGACGCGGGCTGTAAGCACCTGCTCAAAGTGTCCGGTCCATGTCCGGACGCCAACCTCTGCGACGGCACCGAGACCTGCGACAAGACGGGCGCCTGCCAGCCCGCCGCCAAGGGGTTGTCGTGCGATGACGGCAATGGCTGCACGCTCGATCTCTGCAAACCGATCAACGGCTGCGTCAACACCTATGAGCCGCCCGGCGAGAAGTGCGACGACGGCTCCCCGTGCACCCAGGGCGACAAGTGCGACGGTGTCGGCAAGTGCAAGGGGACCGTCGTGAAGAAGGCCGGCTGCTGCTCTTCGGCGTCGGACTGTGACGACAAATTCGCCTGCACCACCGACTCCTGCGACAACAAGAAGGCGCGATGTGTGCATGCCCCGCTCACGTGCTCGGGCAATACGTGCACGCTCGGTTGGTGTTCAGGCGGCACCTGCAAGCAGGGGGACGTGTGCAAGGCTCCGGTCGTCTACAGCGAGGGCTTCGAGGCGACGGTTCCGGGCTGGACGTCGTCGGCCCAAGAAGCGGGGCAAGGCAAGGGCCAGGCGGGCGCGGGTTTTGGGTGGCTCGCCAAGGCGGACAAGAGCGCGGCAGAGGGGGCCAGGTCGCTGCACTGTGGCTACGGCAACGGCAAGTACACCGCGACGCTCCCGCCATTTGCATTGTCGCCGGGGAGCTACAAGCTGACGTTTTCGGCGCGCCTCTCGATCGACAGCAACGACTGCAGCAAGGGCTCGCTGGTATTGGTCGGCAACGGCCAGGAGCTCAAGAAGCTGTGCGCGTCCACGCAGACCATGCAGGCGGTGAGTGTCCCGATCGTGGCGACCTCGCAGGCGCCGTCGATGGCGCTGTCGTTCGTCTTCAACCCGGTCAGCGGCAAACCCGATGCGGCGCGCGGCGCGTGGCTCGACGCGATCAAGCTGACGGCCACGCCGGCGCCTTCGAGCTGCAATTGCAGCAACCCCTGACCCGTCTTTGCAACCACGTCGCCCGCGCGCTGCCTCGCGTCCTGCTTGTCGCCGCAACCTTGTTGACCGCCTGCACCGGGGAGGTCCGCACCTGTCAGTCGCCGCAGCAGTGTCCGACGAACATGAAGTGTGTCGATGGGGCCTGTCAGTTCGCGCCTTTTGTCGACGCGCTTGTCGGGACGGGCGAGATCAAGCAGGCCGATGGCGGTGCCAACGCGTGTGTCGCCAAGCCCGGTGGACCCAAACCACGCGCAGAAGCCAGCGGCGGCGTGATCGATGGGCTCGTGCTCGCGATCGGGGGCGATGACGGGGCGACCGGCCGATGCACATTCGCGATCAACGCCCGGTCGGACGCATGGCTCCACGAACGCTGCAAGGCGTGGCAGCCGATGCCCGCCGATCCGTTCATGCCATCACCACGCAGCGCCGCCGCGGTCGCGGTCGATACCACCGGCGGGCGCCTCTACTTTTACGGCGGCCGACATCGGAAAAAACCCACGTCCAACTGGCAATTGCATCGCGATCTGCGCCAATTCGACCGCCCGACCGGCAAGTGGAAGCTGCTGTCTGCGTCCGGCGCCAAGGCCGTCAGTCACGGTGGGCTCGCGCTCGATCGGAAACGTCACCGGCTCTACCTCATCGGTGGCGACGCCGCGGTGACCGGAACGAGCGTGATTCCCGTGTCTCTCGTCATGCATTTCGACCTCAAGATCAAGCAGTGGCAGCTGTCCGCGGCGCTCGGTGCGCCTCCCGCCCGGGCTCGTCATGCCGTGGCGACCTCGGCGGACGGCAAATACCTCTTCGTCTACGGCGGGGTCCTCGCCAACGGGGCCATCGACGCGCAGCTGTGGCGGCTCGACCTCGAAAAACCGAAGTGGGCCGTGGTCTCGGCGGCGGGCAATCGGCCAACTGGACGCGTCGGCGCGGGTTTTGTCACCCAGCCAGCTTCGGAACGTCTGTTGCTCTTCGGTGGTGGCGACGCGACGGCCCTGGCTTATCGCAACGATGTCTGGGCCCTCGACACCACCAAGCTCGCGTGGAAGCGGCTCTACGACGGCGATCTCGGCCTCGACAAGAAGTACGGCGGCAAGCTCGAGGTAGGCAACGGCATCAACTGCGCGAGCGGCAAACCGGCCGGCGGCGTCCCCGGCGGCTTCAACATCGTCGCAACCCAGGGTCCGCAGCGTCGCGCCTACGCGATCGTCGGCTGGGACGTCGCCCGCAACGCGTTGGTGGTCTTCGGTGGCCGCGGTGACTGCGGTCCGCTCGCCGATATCTGGTCGTTTGACCCCGACGCATCGACCTGGGCCATCCGCGACACCACCCGCACCGGCTGGTCATGCCCAAGGCGCGCCGCGGCCGATGGCACCGACGTCAAGGCCTGCGCGCTGCTTTGCCTCAAACCGGGGAACTAACCCGCCTTTGCGCGCCTTGTGCAGGGGTGCCGGGGACCGCTATCCTGCCGCGCAATCCCAGTCATGCCGACTGCTAAGGAGAACCCCAATCATGCTCCGCTCCCGCCGTATTCTCGTTGCCTCCGCGGCGCTCTTCGTCGCCGGTGCCCTCGCTACCGGCTGCTCAACCGATGCCCTCAACCCGCAGGCCGATCCCTACGTAGGCGCGTGGTGGGAGTGTCCGCCGGTCAAGTCCAACCCGACCGGCCTCGAACACGGCAAGGCGTGCACGACCGACGCCGAGTGCATGTACGGCAAGTGCATGAAGGGCACGTTCGTCACCGGATACGACGCGTCCAAGGGCGGCATCTGCACGAAGAACAGCGGCTGTGCCAAGAAGTCGGGCGGCAACGGAGACACCGTTTCCTGCGCCACGGATAACTCCTCGAAGATGTCGTATTACACAAGCTTCGAGAAATCCAAGACCTACCCCAACCCCAAGCGCACCAGCTCCGATCCCTACTCGTTCTGCCTGCCCAAGTGCACCAGCGACAAGGAATGCGTCGCCTGGAACCCGAACACGCCGCACTGCATCAAGTCGTCGACGACCTACATCTCGGTCAACTCGCGCAACGCGTGCGGCTTCGACCCGTTCCGCTAG
>CAZLMW010000157.1:10031-16511 GCA_964560875.1 uncultured Enterobacteriaceae bacterium | reverse complement strand
CGCCTTGGCCGCCTTGTTGCCCCACCACAGCTTGTAGTCGTGATACCGGTACGCGCCGCCCGACGACTTGTACGACCGGGTATGGGCCAGGAAACGCACGCGGGGCAGCCCGATCGCGCGCTTGGCGATGTAGTCGGCGGACCTGGCGACGTCGTGGATGATGACCTCGTCGATCGCGCCCTCAAACTGCGTCGCTTGGCCGTCGGAGCGGTTGTTCGCGCCGATCCACAGCGGTCGCTTGTTGGTGGCGTTGAAGCCCTGCGTCGTGTCCGCGGCTGTCTTCTGCGCGACGCCATCGATGTACAACGTCGCCGTTTTCGTCGCGCCATCGCGCACCACCGCGACATGGCTCCAGCGGCCGTTGGCAAACGCGTCCGATTGTAGGAAGACGCCCTTGCCTTTGGGCGCCGCGACGGAAAAAGCGAGGCCAGACTTGCTCGCGTACAGCGTAAACTCCTCGCTACCGACGGTCTCGGCACCGAGAACGAATGATGTCTTCGTGGAGCCAGCGTCGCGCCGGACCCACGCCTCGATGGTGTACGAGGACGAGCCATTCACAGACCACGCGTAGCCCGTTTCCACCCGTTTACCGCTGCCCAGAGCCATGGCGCCGTCTGCATCACCAAAGCGGCCGACCGTCGCCTGGGCGCTCTTCACCGTGCCGTTGTGCTTGCCGACAACGTCCTTTGCGTCGCCGTCAAGCTTCCAATAGCCAACAACACCCTGCAGAGACGTATCGCTGTGCGGCCGCGCGCCGATGATCTCGGCGTGGGTGTGATGGTCCCAAGGCTGCGAGTCGGTCGCTTCAGTCACGCGCACGTCGTCGAAATCGGCCTGCGCGTTGGGGACGAAGCCGCTGCCGTAGGGCGTCTTCGACGCGACGTAGGTAGCAATTTCGTCTGGACTGAGAGCACGCCGGAAAATCACTACATCGTCAAACAACGCCTTACACGCGGGGTTTGGGTCCACTGCAGCAGCGCGTCCGACAGCGAAATACTGCAGTTGCATCGGCTGAAATTGGCCGGACTGACCGCTAGCAACGTGTGCCACGGGCTTGCCGTCGACGTAGACGCGCCACGGATCGGTATTCCCGTCGCGGAATGTGGCCGCGACGTGCGTCCAACGCCCCAGGGCATTGTCCATCACCGGTGCGGCAGTGCGGGCATATCGTTCCGCGAAGTTGTTTTGGCCAGCGCCCAGCATTAAGCCGCCTTTTTCGATCCCCTTGCCGTTCGTCCAAACGGCGTGCCAATGGCTGGACTTTCCTTGTGTCTTTGAATGCTGATGGCTTGAAAACAGGTAGCAGCCGCCGCCAACTGGCGGCTTTGCCAGGGGCTTGACCCAGAGCGAAACGGTCGCCTCAGCCACCGAGATCGGCGCTTTCAGGGAACGCCGCATGGAATCCCCCGTCGCCCCGGCGTCGAACGACTTTCCTGTGTCGAAGGGCGTGTCAGCAGTGTATTTCGCCGAGCCGTTCGAAAGGTGCAAAGCGCCATCGGAAGAGTCCTTGCCGTCGCCGTCGAACTTCCAGTAGCCGGCAACAGAAGCGTCCAGGATGCCATTGACCAGCGGCAACTCGACCGGCTCATTGGTCCTGCGAACCGCCGACCACGGGACGTTCAACCCCGGTTGTCGCAGCCCCGCGCTCGAACTCCAACTCCATCCCTTGCCGCTAAACGGCGCGCACGATGAGCTCCCGCGCACCCCATCGTCATCGGGCGACCACGCGTTGGGGCACTTGTCATTGGCGTCCGCCAGCCCGTCGTTGTCCTGATCCCAGCCCGGAGGCGCGCCACACGTCTTGATTACCGCGTGCGTGCAGCCCTTGCTCGGCTCGCACCAATCGGTCGTGCATGCGTTGTCGTCGTCACACCGATCGCGCCCGCCCGCACAGAGCCCGGCCTTGGCGCAGTCGCTGTAGCCATAGGGCGACATCCGCATCAGCGTGCCGCTGCGATCGCTCAACGTCGTGCCGCTCGGTACACCACCACCGACGAACACCAGGTCTCCCGCGGGCGCCTGCCGCACGCGAAACCAGCCATAGCTCGGCGGCTTGGGGACGCCGTTGTTCCACCACTTCTTGCCGATCGCCTCCCAGCCCGAAAAGCCCGACTTGCCCATCACGACAAAGCGGTTGGCATCACCGAATACGCTCACCGCGCGGAGCTCTCCGTGCGCGGGATCTTTCGTCCAAATCGCGGCACCGTCGCGGTTGAGCACGGCGAACGTGGTGTCGCCGGTCACCACGATTTGCCCATTGGCGAGGACGGCGAGGTCATTGCGCCCCTTGGAGGCCAGCGTCAGCGTCTTGTGCCAGAGCTTCTTGCCCGCATGCGTGTAGGCGAGGGCGATGGTCGAGTTGACGCTGCGGCCAACGGCGTAGATGCGATCGGGCCCCACCGCGACGTTGTACAGCTGGTCATACGCGCCGCCGGTGCCGACGTTTTCGGTCCACGTCGGCTGACCGGACGCTGTAAACACGCCAATGACGCCGTCGAACTTGCCCGCCTTGCGCGCGCCGACAATGGCCAGCTTGCCGTCGGAAAGCTCCTCGATGTCCCAGACCCACTCGTCCAGCTCGCCGACCTTCCTGGTCCACAGCAACTTGCCGCTCGCTCCGACACGGGCCAACCGTCCGCCGTACCCGCCCGCGACGACATCGCCATTGGCGGCAGCTTCGATAGCTGGCAGCGAGCTGGTGGCCGCGATCTTGGTCGTCCACAGCGCCTTCTTGTCGGCGCCAATGCGCATCACAGCCGACTCACTGGTGCCATATTGCGGCGCGACGAAGACATCGCCATTGGCCGCCACATCAACCCCGTCGAAGAGGCCGCCGTTTGGCTTGGTGTAGCTGGCGTAGCCGAGCACGCACGTCGCCTTGTCCTTGCAAACACCCTGCCGACACGTGCCGGTCGTGCCGCCAAGCGAACAGGCAACGCTGGTCGCCGCCTTGTTCAAGCAGCCAGCGGGCGTCTTGGTGTCGATCGTGCAGGCATTGCCGTCGTCGCAGCCGTGTTTGGGCGGCGCCGTGGCTTTCAAGCCATGTCTCAGCAGCGGGAAATGCGACAACTCATCGGCAGAAAGCGCGCGGTGCATCAGCCGGAAGTCATCGACCACGACATCCGCCGGGTTCGACATCCCAGAGTCGCCGCCCAGCGTCACCGGCACCGCAATGCTCTTGAGCAAACCACAGTTGCTGGTCGACTCGACAACGCCGTTGACCGACAGCTCACCGATGGCGCCCGCGTAGGCAAACGCCAGGTGGGCCCAAGGCTGCGCGGCGTCGAACTTGGGCAGCGCGGTCTTGGACGTGAACCCGCACTTGTTCGCCGCGGCATGGGGAACCGCGATGATCTTGTTGCCGTTGTTGGTGTCGACGTCCACCTGGAAGTGCTGGGGCGAACCTGCGACGTGCACAAGGTGGCTTCCGGACCGATACCGCGCGCTGGTCTCGATGGTGAACCCGGGCGCCACCTGGAACGGGCTCGCTGTCTTTACAGCACCCTTGCCGGTATCGAGCCCGCCACCGGCATGACCACCGGCCGCAAACGACTGGGGTCCCTTGTAATGCACCAGGGTCGAGCGCGCGCTTGTCGCACCGAACAACAGCGCGCCGGGATCGTCAAACCGCCACCAGCCGGCATATCCGAGGCACGGGCTGAGCAGCGCATCACAGGTCATCTTCTTGTCGAGGCCGACGACCTGGGTCGGGACGGCTTTGGCCGCCTTGTTGCCCCATCGCAGCGTGTAGTCGTGCGACTTGAACCCGCCGGTGGCCTCGGCCTTCGCCCGTGTGTGGGCGAGGAAACGAACGCGTGGCAACCCTCGGGCCCGCTTGGCGAAGTAGTCGGCGGACCTGGCGACGCTGTGCACGATGACTTCGTCGAGCAAGCCGCTCAAGTCGTCGTGCTTTGAGCCATCGCGTCGATAGCTGCCGAGGTACACCTTGTGACCGCCGCCGCTGCCGTACCCATTCGACGGCGTGGAGACGCATCGGACTCCGTCGACATATACGGTTAGATTCTTGGCGTCCCACGTGCTCGCCACGTGATGCCACGCGCCGACGCGCAGTTTCCTCGTTGAGCACTCGACGAAGACGCTCTTCTGCCCGTTGGAGAGGTAGGCACCGATCGTGCCGCCGGGGCGGAGCGCGAGGTACCAGGACATCGTGGTTGGGTCCTTGTGGGACGACATCTTCGTCACCAAGCCGGCGTGTTTGCTGACGTCGTCCGGCCTTACCCACAGCTCGACCGTGCCGTTCTTCGGCGTCAGGGCAGCCGCGTGGTCGACGGCGATGTGCGCACCCTTTCCGTCGAACCGTGTGGCGCCGCCCGAGTCGCCGAATCGCCCGGTGGCGAGCGCCGTCGACGTCAACTTGCCGTCGTGTTTACCCGTCACGTCTTTGGCGTCGCCATCGAGCTTCCAGTACGCGACCACGTCCTTGAGGTCCGTATCGCTATGCGGCCGCGCTCCGATGACCTCGAAGTGCGTCGCATGCTCGCCGACCTGCACGTTGGTCTTCTCGGTGACCCGCACGTCGTCGAAATCGGCCTGCGCGCCGGGCACAAAGCTGCCGCCATAAGGCGCCTTGGACGCTGCATAGGTCGCGATTTCTGCAGGCGAAAGCGCACGGTTGAAGAGCGCCGCATCGTCCACGTCGCCAAGCAGCGGAAACACGGTCTTGTTCTTGGCGTCTTCTCCCCAACCGATCTTCAGATCTGCGGCGGCCAGCGCGGCCAGCTTCGCGTTCGCCTGCGAAGCAACGAGACGCCCATCCACATAGATCCCAACCGCGGAGCCACCCCACGTCACGGCCACGTGGCGCCACGCATTCATCCACTTGACCGGCGCGGACTTGAACGCGGTGTTGGGCTCGTACTCGACCTGCACTGCGCCCGAAGAAAGCACCATCAATTGCAGATCGCCGTTCCCAGCCCCGATCGTGCCCTCAACTTCAAAAATCCCCGCCCAGTTCGCCGGCATCTTCGACAGGCGAACCCACGTCATCAATGTGCCGGTCGCGGTCGCGAACGCGCTCTTGTGCTTGATCGTGTGTTTGGTCGCGGCGCCGACCGTCTTGGCGCCCTTCGCATCACCGAAAGCGCCGGTCGCGTCGTCATCCAGCGGCCAGTACCCAACCAGCGACGCATCGCGAATGCCGTTGACCAGCGGAATCTCAACCGGCTCATTGGTCCGCCGAGCCTTGCTCAAGCCAGCCTGCTGCCCGGGCTCGGTCAGACTCAGACTCGAACTCGAACCCCAACCCGAACCCTTCCACTCCGGACAGCTGGTCGCCCCGCGTTTCGCGTCGCCATCGGGGTTCCAGACCGTCGGGCACTTGTCGGCGGCCCCGGTGAGCCCGTCGTGATCGAAATCGGCCGCCGCATCACAAACACCGCCCTTGCAGACGCCCTTGGCGCCACCGGATGCGCACGCGACGCCATCTTTGAGCTTGGTGGCCAGGCAACCGTTCGCCCCGTTCTTCGCTTTCGGGTCGCAGCTGTCGATCGTGCACGGATTGCCGTCGTCGCAGCTGACTTTGCTGGTCACACAGCCCTTCTTCGCGTCGCAGCTGTCCGTGGTGCAGGCGTCACCGTCGTCGCAAACCTTCGCCTTGCCCTTTGAACAGGCCCCGGTCGCCTTCTCACACGCCTCGCCGAGCGTACACACGTCGCCGTCGTCGCAGCTCTTGAGCTTGCCGGGCTGACACGCACCGGTTACCGCGCACAGGTCGCCAGTCGTGCACTTGTCGCCGTCATCGCAGCCCTTTGCGGCCATCTTCGCGCCGTCGTGCACGCAGCCCTTCTTGGCGTCGCACGAGTCGGCCGTGCAGCCGTTGCCGTCATCGCACCCGCCGTCCTTGATGACCTTGCTGACGTCGATCCCCTTGCCGGCAACACAGATTCCGACATCGTTGCACTTGTCGCCGGCCGTGCACTTGTTGCCGTCATCGCAAACGCCGCCCTTGTTGTCGGCGACCGTCTCGCACTTCTTGGTCACCTCCGAACAGGTGCTCAGCAAACAGCCCCCGTCCTTGCCCGCCGGCTTCTTGCAGACAACAACAGTGGCCACATCGACCGTGCAGACCTGCGGCAAGTCCGCGACCCCGACATTGGTGCACTTCAGCGTCCCGTTGCAGACCTTGCCGTCTTCGAGCTTGGCGCAGTCCTTGGTCGACTCGCACGCGCACAGGTTGGCCTTGCCGTCCTTGGTCTTGGCCGGTTTGCCGACACATTTGCCCTTGCCGTCGCACGAATCGTCGGTGCACTTGTTGCCGTCGTCACAGGTCGCGGTCGCAGGAGCAGGCGGGTGAACGCAGCCTTTCGCCCCAAACTTCCCGGAGTTGTCGCAGACATCGAGCGTGCAGGGATTCTTGTCGTCGGTGCACTTTACGGGCAGCCCCTCGTCGCACTTGCCCTTGGCGCACGCGTTGTTCTTGGTGCACTTGTTGCCGTCGTCGCAGTTGCCGGCTTTGGGCAG
>CAZLMW010000157.1:0-9931 GCA_964560875.1 uncultured Enterobacteriaceae bacterium | reverse complement strand
ACCTGGTCGTCGGTCACTTCATCGGTGAGGCAGCCGGACAAGGCCAGCGGCAGCAACGAAATAACGAGGGCCCATCGCAACGACACGCGACGCGACAACGCGCCGAAAGGCAACCCCGAACAGCTGTAGGACATGGCGACTCCCGTTTGCGACCCGGGCAGCATAGCCGGCGTCGGCACGCGGGAAACCCTTGTTGCACCAAATGTGCCAACGCGATGCCTCCGCGGGCTACTTGGCCCATCGTGATCGTGACCAGAAGAGGCGCCCGAGCTCACCCAGACTTGAGCCCGCGAAGGCGGGCTTGCTCATCCGTTGCCAACGGTTTCAACCGTGGGTCAGCCCCCGCATGACAATGCGCTACCCCGCCTACAACAGGTTGAATCCGGCCGTGAGCATCAGGCCGTGCTGGACCTGCCAGCCCTCGACGACGAGCGGGATACGCTTGATGTTGGCCACGTAGTCGAGCTTGGCCCAGTCCGACAGCTTGATGCTGATGCTGGCGGCGATGTCAGTCTGCAGGGCGTCCATTCCCTCGAGCTGCTGGATCGCGCTCGAGTACAGCGGCATGAACCACGCGGCCCTGGCGGCCCAGGCGACGGTCTGGCTGAGCTGACCGGCGGCGTCGAGCTCGAACTCGCCACCAGCCTGACCCGACGTCTCGATCTGCTTGAGCGAAACCGTCTTGCTGTCCTTGTCGTAGCCGGTCACGGTGTAGCCGTCGCGGGCGATGATCTGCTGGGCGCCAGCGCCGAGCTTGGCCTTGAGCGTGAAGACCTTTTCGCTGATCGGGTTGGCGAAGAGACCCGCCGTCTCGGTGAGGATCAGCGGCTCAAACGCGTTGGTGGTGGGGGTCGCGATCTCGGCGCCAACGTCTTCGCTGCTGACCGTGCCGTCGACGGCCGTCTTCTTGACCGTGACCTTGGTGGCGCGGACGTCGACGCTGTTGAACACCTGGCTGGCCGCCTTGACGCGGGCGAATGGGCCGAACGGCGGGCTGTCGTTCATCGCGTACATCCAGGTCGACTGGAGCTCGAACACATCGGCGCTCTTGACGAAGGCGTCGAGCAGCGGCGTTCGCGTCCGCGCGTGCTGGATCTTGCCGGCGGTCTCGACCGCGTGCTTGCCGTCGACGTACTTGTGCTCGCCAGCGAGCAGGATGCCGATCTGCATCGTCGTGCCGTTGGCGGCGCCGACCACGTTGTCGCTGCTGTTGGCCGAACCGGTCGCGCCGAGCGTCAGCTTCTTGGAGTGGGAGGGCTTGCCCTTCTTGGCGAGCACCTTCGAGCGCATCTTCTCATCGACGACCTTGGCGAAAGCAGGCGAAGCGAGCGAGATGGCAACAATGAGGGCAACGAGACCGGCGATGCCGGCGGAAAAACGACGCATGGATGGCTCCGATGGCGGGGCGTGGACAGAACACGCAGGCAGCGTGTTCTCAGGGCGGATGGGATGTCGGCGAGCGGTTACCCGTTATTCGGGACCGTCACGGCCGGTGCGGGCGACGCGGTGATAGCGCAGGTCCGTGCTCGTGTCGATACGCCCCGATTCTCCACCTGTTTCCGAGTAAAGCAGCACCCGGCGTTTGCCGGTCGCGCGCGCCACATCGAGGGCGAGTTCAGCCCGCGTGTAGAGCTCGCCGCCCTCGGACGAGTCGCCGGGGAAAACGGCCACACCGGCGGTAAACGACATCTTGTAGGGGTCGTCGTCCAGCACCTCGAGCGACGCGTTGGACGGCGCCGCGCCCTTCCACAGCTTGAACAGCAGCTTGCGGGCTTCAAACGCCGTGATGTGATGCAAGATCAGCCCGAAGCGGTCGTCGCCAAGCCGCGCCACGGTGTCCGATGCGCGCAGAACCCGGGCCAGGTGCGCCGCGAAGTCCTGCAGCAAGAGCCGCACAATCGACCGTCCCCGCCGCCGCTCGAGCGCCCGGAATCCATCCATGTCGATCACGGCCACTGCCATCGGCATCGAGGCGCGCGAAGACAGCCGCACCGTCGGGTCGAGCCGCGAGTGAAAGACCTGCTGCGTCACCAGCCCGGTCAGCGGATCCAGGGTCGCGAGGTGATGGGCAACGGCGCGGCTGCGCGCACGACCGATCATGCGAACGGCGACGATGCTCGGGTCACTACCGGGCGTAAAAACCTCGTCGAACCCGGCCGCAAGCCACGGCTCATAGGTCGTCAGCGGCCCCGACGGAATCAACACACCCGTCGCCGGCATCGACCGCGGCGCGCGCTCGCACATCCGCAGCCAACACTCATCAACCCCCATCGCACCGGGCGCCTGCACGACGATCGAGGCGCCGTTGAGGAACGCGTCGAAAGGCAACGTCTCCGACGGTGCGCGCTGGACCAGAAAACCCCGCGCCTTCAGCGATGTGGCCAACTTGTCGAGCCAGGCGTCACCACCCTTGGGCAGCACCGCCAGGTCCTGGCGCGACGTGGGGGAGCGCAGGTCACCAGATCGGCTCATGGAAGACTCCTCGCGGCTATTGAGCGAAGCCGAGCTACTCCGGACTGGGCGCTGCGGCGTGCCGAAGCGTACTCGGAGGGCAAGCGGGCGGTCTACTGGGGACAGACGTTGGGTTTGCCAGGCGTGCCGTTATCGCGCTGCAGGCAGCACTTGTGGGCGCTGGACTTGCACTTGTTGGCCAAGGTGAACTCGCAAACCTCGCTGGCACCGCAGGTCGTCGGGCAATCGACGAGCTTGTCCTCGTAGATCGGGTTGCCCTTGGCGTCCTTCTTGCCGGTGGGAACCTTCTTGAGCGTCTTGCCGCCACAGCACCAATACGTCGAATTCGCGGCCCAGTTGCAGCCGTACCAGCACTTGAGGCCGGCCGGTTTCCAGCACTTCACGTCGTTGTTCTTCGCCGTGTCCAGGCAGTTCTTCTGCGCGTGGTCGAGCATCATCGAGCGCCCGATCCCCGACGGCCAGTTGCCGGCGTAGGCGACCATGTCGATGGTCTTGCCGGACTTGTTGACCAGCTCGATGGTGTCCTTGACCAGGCCAAGCTCAAAGAAGCCGTGCCCGGGGTTGTCGGCCCAGCCGTACGTAACCGGCGTGCAGTTGTTGAGCGACGGCTGCACCGACCGACCGATGACCGCATAGGTGAACGACTTGACCCACAGCGCGTCGAAGCCGGGCGTCATCGCCTTGGTCTCGGGGAACAACACGCCGCCGTTGGCGCAGTACGGTCCGGACGGTCCGCTGGACTTGCTCGCCCACACGCCACCGTTATGCCCGGCCTGGTGCAGGTTGCCGCTGTCATCGCTGAGCGTCGTGCCCTTGCCTTCGTCGAGCTTGAGCGCCACCAGGTCGCCCTTGTAAGCCGACTGGAGCTTGGGCTGCGGGCCGAACGAACGCGTGAACAACACCTTGGTCGCGACATGGAACGAGGTGACCCGCCCGTGCATCGCCGCGCTGAGCAAGCCCTGGGCGTCCTGAACACCGCCGATGGTCAGCCGCTTGGCTTCGGCCGCGCCGCTGGGCCAGTTGACGACCTTGAACTCCTTGACCAGCCGGCCGTTGAGCCACGCGCCGCCGTTGTCGCCGTCGATCGTGATCGCCAGGTGCATCCAGACACCCGTGTACTTGTTCACGCCCACCTGCAGATCGGTGACCTTGTGCGAGTCAGCGCCGACAATCGCCCACAGCGCGCCACCCATCGACCGCATGCCGAGCCGGTAGTCGCCCTGAATTCCGTAGCTGAACAGGTCCGAACACGGCTGCAGCTTGCCGTTGACCTTGCACGCATGCCCGCCGGTCGCCGAATCGAGCAGGAACCAGCCGTGCAGCGTCATCTTCTTGGGGTAATCGAGCGGCTTGACCTTCTTGGTCAGCGACACGTACGCCTTCTTGCCGTCGAGCTTCAGACACGTACACGTGCCCTCGGTCTTGCAGGTCTTGCTGCAGCCGTCGCCGTCCTTGGTGTTGCCGTCATCGCACTGTTCGGTGGCCATCGTCGCGCCGTCGCCGCAGCGAGGCTTGATGGTGTGGTTGTTGCCGCCGACCTTGCCGTCCTTGAGCCGCCACCCGGTCAGGTCGATCGACTTGCCGGTCGCGTTGTAGACCTCGAACCACTGGCTCGAGTCGTCCTTGTCCGCGTCGGGGTTGTTCTGGATCTCGGTGATGATGAGCGTGCCATCGGGCTTGGGATCGGGCTCCTTGATGCAGGACGCGTCGCAGCCGTCGCCGCCCTTGTTGTTGCCGTCGTCGCACTCTTCAGATTTCTGGTTTTTCACGCCGTCGCCGCACTTGGGTTGCGGCACACACTCGCCCTTTTGGCACCACAGCCCTTCGCCGCACTTGGTCCCGTCCTTCTTGGCGGTCTGGTTGGGCTTCTTGCCGGTCATGCAGGGGTTGGCGCACGACGGGTTGGCCGCCGCGGGGGTGCCGAAGTCGCCGTCGCCGTACTTCTTCTTGCCCTTACACCAGTTGTCGGCGAGGTCGTTGGAGTTGTGGCTCTTCGCCGTCGGATCCAGCGACAGGGACTGGCCAATGCCGATATCAAAGCCCTGGTCCTGGCAGCCCGGCTTGGGGTTTTTCGGGTCGCAGAAAAAGCCCTTGGCGTAGTACTGGACCGAGTCGATGACGACGTTTTTCCACTTGAGCGCCACGACGCCCTGCAGGTTGGTCATCGACACGTTGGAGTACTTGTAGGCGGCCTGGTAGTTGCCGTTTTCCTTGGGCAAGTCGCTGTTGCCGATGACGATGTAGGCGCCCGGCTTGATGCGCAGCGGCTTGGGGCTGTTGATCGTGTGGCCCGGGCCGACGTCCTTGAGCAGCCAGCCGTTGATGTCGATCGTCTTGTCGGTCGTGTTGTGCAGCTCGATCCACTCGCCCTTCTTATCGCTGACCTTGGTCGGGTTGATCATCAGCTCGGTGAAGATGACGTCGCCGGCCTTGAAGCTCTCCTTGAGGCAGTTGCCCGAGCAACCGTCGCCGCTCTTGGTGTTGTTGTCGTCGCACTCCTCGTACTTGTCGACCTTGCCGTTGCCGCAGGTGAGCGAGTCGCAGAAGTCGCCCCAGCCGTCGCCGTCGCTGTCCTTTTGGTCGTTGTTGGGGAAGTTGACGCAGTTGTCGCAGAGGTCGCCGCGGTCGTCGTTGTCCTTGTCGGCCTGGTCCTTGTTGGCGACGACCGGGCAGTTGTCACACGCGTCGCCGATGCCGTCGCCGTCGTTGTCGGCCTGCGCCTTGTTGGCGACGAAGATGCAGTTGTCGTTCTCGTTGTTGACGAGGTCGCCGTCCTTATCGGCCTTGGCCGGGATGCACGTGTCGTTCTTCTTGCCCGGCGTGCCGAAGTCCTGGCTGAACTGCCACTTGTTGTACGCGTAGCACCAGTAGACGCCCTTGTCGTTGTAGGCGGCGGAGCTGAACTGCGGGTCGAGCATCAGCGACTTGCCGGTCGCGGGTTTGGGCGTCTTCGTGCCGTAGTCGATGCGATCGATCAGCACCGTGTTGTTCCAGATCTCGATGCTGTCGGCCTTGTCGTCGAGGAAGATCTGCGAGTTGCCCTTCGCGTCGGCCCACGCATACGAGATGTCGACCTTGCCGTTGTACAGCGTGCTCGTGGACGCGCCGATGACCATGTATTCGCCCTGCTTGAGCGTGAGCACACCGTTGCCGACCTTGATCTTGTGGCTGCCGCCCTTGCCGGTCTTGATGGTCCAGCCGTTGATGTTCTCGTCCTTGCCGCCGCCGTTGTAGATCTCAAGCCACTCGCCCTTGCTCACCTGCTCGGTGTCGACGAAGACCTCGGTGATCCACACCTTGGACGGGATGATCTTCTTGACCTTGCACTTCTCGCAGCCGTCGTTGGGCGTCTGGTTGCCATCGTCGCACTCCTCGCCCTTGTCGAGGTCGCCATCGCCGCACTCGATCTTGTCGCAAGCGTCGCCGATGCCGTCGAAGTCGCTGTCCTTCTGATCCTGGTTGGGGATCTTCGGGCAGTTATCGCAAGCGTCGCCGAGCGTGTCCTTGTCGCCGTTTTCCTGCTTCGGGTTGGCCTTTTGCGGGCAGTTATCCTTCGCGTTGGGGATCTCGTCTTTGTCGTCGTCTGGCGGCTTGGGGCAGATCGGGTTCTTCTTGCCCGGGCTACCGAAGTCGCCCAGCTGCATCGGAACGCTGCTCGGACACCAGGTGAACGGGTACTTGTCGTTCTTGTCCGCCGCAGCCTTGGCGGGATCGAGGCTGGCCGCCTTGCCGTCCAGCTCGGAGTAGGGCCATGTCTCGAGCGTCCAGGTCACCTGGTCGATGACCGTGGTGCCAACTTTGAGCACGACCGACCCGGCCACGTTGTTCATCGACAGGTCGTTTTGGCTGTAGACGTAATCGGGCTTGTAACCGCCGTTCTTCGCCGAGTCGCCGTTGACGCCGAGCACCACGAAGCCGCCCGCGTTCACAAACAACGTGCAGCCGGCGATCTTGAAGCTCTGCGTGCCGGTCGCGTCGCCGACGATGAGGCCGCCGAGCGCGATCGGGTTGGCGGTCGGGTTGTGAATCTCGATCCACTCGCCGAACTGGTCGATGGTCTTCTTGGGGTTGATCATCAGCTCGTTGATGACCAGCGATCCGGCCGGCAACGCGGGAGGCACGAGCTGACAGCCGATGTCGGTGTACTGCGCAGGGCCAGCGTCCTGGGAGCCGCCGCTGCTGGAGCCACCGCCGTCGTTGCCACCGCTCGACGAACCGCCAGCGTCCGCGCCGCTGCTGCTCGAGGTGCCGCCAGCGTCGCTCACCGTGCCGCCACAGAGCGCCTGGTAGTCCTTGCAGCAGTCCTTGTAAGTCGTACAAGACTTATCGCAGTTGCAGCACTTGCTGCCCTGGAACTTGCCGCACTTGTTGTAGCAGCTGGTCGAACAGGTGGTGCCGCCGGACGAACCCGCGTCGTTTACATCCGCGCCGCTGCTGCTGGAGCCATCGCCGCCGCTGGTGCTCGAACCGCCGTCGCCGCTGCTCGAACCGGACCCGCCGGACGTATCGCCGCTGCTCGAACCGGACCCACCGGACGTATCGCCGCTGCTCGAACCCGAGCCGCCGGATGTGTCGCCACCGCTGCTGCTTGTCGTGGACCCGGCGTCTTTGGTCCCGCCGCTGGTGCTCGAGCCCGTATCGTTCACACCGCTGCTCGACGACGTGCCCAGATCGGCGGGGCCGTTGTCGGGTTCGTTGAAGCTGACGGTGTCCTGCTCGTCAACCGCATCTTCGCCGCACGCCGAAGCGACGCTGACGAGGACCAACGCTGCACCAAAGGCGAGCGTCGACCGGAAGGGCCGGAAAAAAGGCCGTGGCATGGTTCCCTCCTGCCGCGAGAGCGCGTGCAATCGCGGCCGTATACGGTACTGGAGCCGTATGCCCCCCGCAACAAAGCCCGGGGCAAAATGGGACCTGTTGTCCCCCGGTTTACGGCCGTTGTTCGCCAAAAACTGTCCCGGTCCGACGCCAAATGGGGCATCCAAGGACCGTTTGTGGCTTGTCACGCTACCTATACCGTGCTCCATGCGGTTGTTCGACACGTCCCGGCGCGCTGCCTATCATCTGGCCTGCATGACCAACGAGGCTTCCGTGTCCGGACCGACCCGCATCTGCCCCCAATGCGAGGCAAAGCTCGACGATCGCTATTGCAACGCGTGCCGCACGTCGACCGTCTCGCTGTCGGTCGTCAACGTCGAAAAGAAGGCTGAACACGCGGGTCGGGTCCTCGCCGACCAGTACAAGCTGATCGACGAGCTCGGCAAAGGCGGCATGGGAACTGTCTACCGCGGGGTGCAGCTCTCGGTGGATCGACCGGTCGCGGTCAAGCTCATCTCGGCGGAGATCGCGAGCGACCTTGGCGCGATCAAGCGCTTCCAGATCGAGGCGAAGGTCACCTCGCGCCTGTCGCACCCCAACATCATCCGATTGTACGACTTTGGCGTCACCGACGACGGCTTGCTCTACCTGGTGATGGAGCTGCTGCAGGGCCGTGAGCTCGCCGACGAGATGGCGGCAACGGGCGCGCTGGGGCCGCAGGCGACGCTCGAGATCGGGCTGCAGGTGCTCTACGCGCTGCGCGAGGCGCACGATCTGAACATCGTTCACCGCGATCTCAAGCCCGCCAACATCTTCGTAACGCAGGGCCGTGACGGGCCGGTGATCAAGGTCATGGACTTTGGTATCGCCAAGCTCGTCGCCGGCAACGATCTCAGCAAGGTGACCAAGACCGGCATGATCGTCGGCACGCCCGCATACATGTCGCCCGAACAGGCGCGCGGCGAGGGCATCGATCACCGCTCGGACTTCTATTCGCTCGGCATCATCCTGTACGAGATGTTGACCGGAAAGGTGCCGTTCGAGGCGGCGACGCCGGTGTCCGTCCTGCTCATGCACGTCGGCCAGACACCGCGCCGCCTGATCGAATCGCGCCCCGACCTGCCGGCGCTCGCGCTCGTGCAGCCGCTGATGGACAAGCTGCTGGCCAAGGGCTCCGATGAGCGCCCAGCAGACGCCAATTCCGCGATCAACCTGGTGCGCGAGCTGCTCAAGACGCTGCCCGAAGACGCCGCGGTCGCGGCCGCCGGGATCGAGATGCAGGACACGGTCGCGGCGATGCCGACGCCGATTCCACGCGCCGCCGTCGCTCCATCAGCTGAAATGGCACCCACCGGCGCGATGATCAGCGCGCCACAACCGGCCGTGAACCCGCCAACACACCCAACACCCGCCGTCGCGCCTCCGAGCCAACCCGCCATGCCGGCCGCCGCGGCCGCTCACCCGAACACGGCCCACCCAAACACCGCCCATGTCGCCAAGCCCGGCCCGGCCACGCAGCCCCATTCGGTCGATCTCATCGACGTGCCCAAAGCGCCCGAACACCACCCGGCCAGTAAGCCCAACAAGACGGGCATCGTCATCGCGCTGATCGTGGGCGGATTCGCGATGCTGGTCGCCGCCGGCCTGGCCGCCACGATGATGAGGGGCGAAGACGGGGCCAAGAAGGATGACGGGGCCAAGAAAGCGGGCCCTGTTGCTGTGCCAGCCGAGAAAGCGCCCGAAAAAGCTGATAAATCCGGGCAGAAAGCAGAGGCACCTGCCGAAAACGCCGAAAAGCCGGCCGCTGACGACGAAAAAGCCGCAAAAGAGGCCGACGAAAAGGCGGCTGGCGGAGACAAACCCGCTGGCCCGACCAAGATCACCATCGTCAGCAAACCCCATCGCGCCGAGGTGTTCGTCGACAACAAGTCGCTGGGCAAGACGCCCCACGCCATCATGGTCAGCGAGCCGACCGACGTCGTGCTGAAAAAGCGCGGCTACGAGGACAGCGACCTGACCCTGAACCCCGGCGAAGACCCCGTGCGTATCATCGAGATGAAGCGGGCCCGCCGCGGCAGACGATCCACCCGCGCCAAAGCGCCCGCCAAACCCGGCGCCGACAAACGGGTCGCCAAGCCAGCGCCACCGCCGCCACCGCCACCGCCACCCGCGAGGAAGGGTCCGGAGGGCCTCGTCGACAAGGCCGCCGGCGCCGCCAAGAGGGGCATCGACCGGGCCCGCGCCCTGCGCGAACGGGTGCGCGATGAGCCGAAAAAGCCCAGCGACATCAGCTCGGGCGGTATCAAGCTATCGCGCATCAAGACCGGCTACCGCGCCAAGCGGATGTACCGCGAGGGCAAGATCAACCGGCAGGAATTCAACACCGTCGTCCGCAAGTTGAAGCTCGCGCGCAATACCAAGATCACGCGCGTCAAGCAGCTCTACCGGTCCGAGATGATCGACGAGGACGAGTACCGGGAGCGGATCCGCAAGATCAAGCTCGACTACTGGGGTCCAAAGGAATAGCTGGGCGCAAGTGGGCGCTGCCCCTTACCTGTCCCCTCGCTTCTTTTCACTGCGATGGATCGGCTCGATGAATTTGGGTTTTGTCTTGGCAGACGGCGCCTCGATCAAGGGGGAA
>CAZLMW010000156.1:0-16567 GCA_964560875.1 uncultured Enterobacteriaceae bacterium | reverse complement strand
CAGCTGTCGCTGTCCGGGCCGATCACACCCGGGGGCGTTGTTTCGTTTCTCCGTGCCGCAAGCGGCACTGCACCTTGCTCGGTGACCTGCCGGACACCTCCGCGAGGGTCGTACCTCCCCCAGGACAGCCTGCGGCATGTCCGCTTGCCCAGACCCCTGATGGCGGTCGTGACCGGGTAATGAATCACGCCCACAAGCGGGGTCGGACCCTTACATAATACAAAATTCGCACGTTTGATTTCAGGCAGTTAGCGTGTTTTGCAGCGGAAAGTGCGATGTATACAGCGAACCCGCCATGCGGACCGCAACGCCGAGCCCTCGAAGGAGGGCTTGCTCAACTGAGGCCCCGGCTTCAGCCGGGGTCGCAATGTGACCGGAATTGCGGCTCGTCAGGCTAGATCTGAAGAACTATTCGTCCGGGTTTGCCGGCTTCGGGTTTGGCGCCGAACGCCTTGGTCTGGCCCGCGCCGCCGGCTCCTGCTTTGCCCGCATATTCCTTGTTGGACGCGCCGCCTGGTGACCCGATCGCACCCGGTTGGCTGCTGACCAGCGTGACACCGAGCCCGGTGAACGACGAGCCACCACCGCCGCCGCCGCCGCTGTATGTGTACATCGCTGCGCCGCTGCCGCCGCCGAAATGACCCGCGCCGCCATCGCCGCCCGCGCCGTTGCTGCCGACGATTTTGCCGCCCAGGTGAAAGCTGGCTCCCTTCGCCTTGGCTTTGCACTGCGTCACGTTCCCCGGTCCGCCGACGTTGGCCTTGCCAGCCTGTCCGTCTGTCGTGCAGTTGGTGTACTTGCTCGTATTGTTGCTCTTTCCGCCAGCGCCGCCCGCGGATTGCGTGCCGCCTTTGCCGCCGGCGCTGCCGGTCCCGTACTTGTTGTTCGCTTTGCCATCGAGGCCGCTGCCACCGACGTTGCCGCCGCCGCCGCCATCGCCGAGCCCCGGTCCGCTGCAGCCCGAACACCCGTCCCAGCCCGCACCGCCGCCGCCGCCAGCGACGAGCACCGCCTGGCTCTTGACGAAGACGTACGACGCGCCGCCGCCACCTCCGCCAGCCACGCCACCGCTGGCCACGCGCAGCTCGACGGCGTCACCGGGTTTCACAGCGATGGTTGCTTCGACGAACGCGCCGCCACCGCCGATCCCGGGCGCGCCACCGCCGCCCCCGCCACCCCAAACGTGCACGGTGAGCTTGGTTTTGCCGGCTGGCACCGTGCCTTTCACAACCTGACCGGGCGACGCGTAAACGGTCTTGCCGAGCGGCAACTCGCTGCCTGGCTGCGGGCACTTGTGGGTGTTGCAGGCCTCTTTCTTCGTCGCGTCCCCGACGCATTTCTTGCCGCCGCAGTTGGGTGCAGGCGACGTGCAGGTTCGCGTCGAGGTCATCATCCCGGCGCCGCACGGCTTGTCGCAGGTGCCGGGTTTCCACAAGGACCAGCCGCCGTCTTGGGGCTTGCACTGCTTGACGCACTTGCCGTCCTTGCAGACCGCCGAGTCCTGACAGAGCTTGGTTCCGGCGGGATCGACAAACCCGTCGCAGTCGTTGTCGATGCCGTCACAGACCTCTTTGTCCGGCGCGCTCATCTGGCACACGCTCAGCAGCGGCCCGTTGCACGTTCGTTTGCCGGGGCACTTGCCCGCCTCGCCACCCTTGGAATCGAGTTGGACCTTCCAGCACGGGGTCGACAGCTTGGCCTGGGCGGCGGTGGCGCTGCAGCGGCAGTCGGTCAGCTTGTCGTTGGTGTCGACGGGCACGCAGTACTTGGCCGAGATGTCCTCGCTCGTCTTGGCGATCTTGCACGCGTAGCCGCCCGGGCAGGTGTTTTCCGTGTCGCAGCGCCGTCCGCAGAAGCGCCCGACCTTGCCGCGGTCGATGCACGCCGTTTCATGCCCTTTTTCTTTGCAGTCGGAGCTGCTCACACACGGATCGCACATCCGTTTGTAAGCGCCGGGCCCCGCGTCCAGCGGCGGTTGGACGGTCGTGTCGTTGCCGGTCGTGTCGTTGCCAGTCGCGTCTTTGCCGGTCGTGCTGGCGGTGTCGGTCGTGCTGGCGGCGCCCGTGTCGTTGCCCTGCGTGTCGGTGGCCGCCGAATCCGAGCCCGTGAGGCCGTCAGCAGCCGCACCGCCCGCGTCAAGGCCGGCCGACCCGCCGCCGCCCGTGATTGTCGGTGTGGTCGTGCAAGCCGCGGCGATGGCGCAGGCCAACAGGCTCGAAGGAATGCGATTCATGGCGACCTCGTGGCTGTCTCGCGCGAGAAACGGAGCCGCGTGGTGCCAGTGTTTGCACGATGATGCAACCGCAATAGCGGATCACATCCATGGGGTGGAAGCGCAGGGGAATGGGATTTGGCGGAAGCGCAGGGGAATCGAACCCCCCCAGGACGCTCGTCACGCCCTACACTGGTTTTGAAGACCAGGCGAGTCACCAGACCCGACGCGCCTCCCGTGTGTCGGAGACCGGCGCCAAAATCGCACACTGGTCGGCCGCGATCAATCGGGCCGAAGCGGACGGCGCGGACCGCTACTTGTCAGGATCTTTCGCGCAGATGGCGGTGCCGAACGACAGGTACTTGTTGCTCGACTTCAAGCAGTGGGGCAGCTCGGCGTTCCAGGCTTTGCAGTCCGAGTCGCTCTTGCAGTAGATGGCGCAGACCTTGTGCACATCCTTGGAGGGGTCGCGCTTGGGGTTGCCGCCCGACTTGCTCTTTTCGAACGCCGGGTAGAACAGCTTGCCGTTGCCGTTGTCGTTGCTGCAGTCGACGGTCTTGCCGCTGCCGCAGCCGTTGTTCTTGGTGCAGTACTTGATCGACGAGTCGTAGGCCGCGAGCGGACCGCCCGCGAAGCACTGGCCGTACATGCAGTCGGCGTGTTTTTCGCACTTCTGGCCGTGCAGCTTGCCCTTGGGGTTTTTCTTCTCGGGCGGGCACTCCCACCACGGGTCGAACGGCGCGTTGGTGTCTTTCTTGATGCCGCCGGAGTCATCGAGCGCCCACGGCAGCTCCTTTTCCTTCACGTCGGACTCGCCGCCGCTGGATCCACCGCTGGACCCGCCGCTGCTGCTCGAAGCGCCGTCGGACAGTTTGCCGGCGTCGGCGTTGGGGTTATCGACGCACTTCTGCGTGGCGGGATCGTACAACTGGCCAACCCCACACGAGATTCCGGTGCCCGAGCCGCCGTCTTTTTCGGTGCCGCAGGCGAAGAGGCCGGCGGTCACTGTCAGCGAAAGGGTCAGCACAAGGGCGCGGCGGGCGTTTTCGCCGGCGGGGAGGAGGCTGCGCATCGGGATCTCCGGGAAACACGCGCGTTGTCGACGCGGTCGGTGCAGTTGCGGGTAAGGCGTCGCGAAAGCATGACGAACCCGCCCGGGCAACGCAACTGGCCCCGGATTTCCGTTCGTGATCTGGGCTGCGATCGCGGTTTTGCAGCCCAGTTGTTCGCGCAGCGGGGATTGTAGGCAGCCGGGCCCTCAGCCCACCGCGAAGACGACGACATACTGGTAGGGCAACAGCTTCTCGTCGCGCATCACCACCTTGTAGCCCGCTGCCGAAAACTCCTCGACGAGCTTGCCCGGCGGCACGCGCATCCGTTCGGGCGGTCCAAATGGCAGCTTGCCCATGCGGAAATCGACGATCGCGACCCTGCCGCCCGGTCGCAGGCTGGCTCGAAGGCGGCGCAAGTACGCGATTCGCTGGCCGATGTGGTGGTAGGTGTTGCAGATGAGTACGAGGTCGACGGGCGCGGGGATCTGCGGATTGTCCGGCTTGCCGAGCACGGTTTCAACGTTGGCCAAACCCTCGCGCTTGGCCCGATCGGCGAGGTAGCGGACCATGGCCGGCTCGATGTCCACGCCGTAGACCTTGCCCTTCGGACGCGCCCGCGCCAGGCGAACGGTCCAGTAGCCGGTGCTGCTACCGATCTCGGCCATCTGCGCGGCGGCGGGCAGGGCCAGCTTTGCAATCACCTCGGCGGGCCTCTGCCAAGCGTCGCGCGAATCCGACTCGAACACCTTCGCCCATCGCTGCGGATCGTCGAACCGGTGGTGGCGGTGGTGGTGACCCTCGTGGTCGCGGGCATGTTTGCGATGGCCGGTCGGCTTTGTTTTCTGATGTTGGGCGTTGTGATCCCGGGCGTTGTGATTCTGGGCGTTGTGATCCTGGGCGTTGTGATCCTGGGCCTTGTGATCCTGGGCCTTGTGATCCTGGGCCTTGTGATCCTGGGCCTTGTGATATTGGGCGCTGTGATCCTGGGCCTTGTGATCGCGATGCCCGTGGTGAGCGGGCTCCGGGGTCGATACGACGTTGGGAGCTTTCGTGCAGCCCGGCGATAAGCCGATGAGCAGGACAGCGGCGGCGAGGAGCCAGTTGTGCATCTTCATCTCCGTCACTCAGGGCCACGTGTCCCGTTTGGGCAACGCCGGGACCGCGACTCCGACGTGTTTGACGGCCACTTTCCGCACATCCGCGCTGATCTTGTCCACGCTGCCGTCCTTCCATGCGACTGCGGCATAGACGACGGTCGGTGACGCCGCATCCGCGAGCTGAATCGCCCCTTGCCATTGCCCGCGGCCGTCGATTGTGACGTTCTGGGCGTGGCTGGCGATCTGTTTGCCGGCCTTGTCGAGCGCCATGATTGCCAACTTTGCGGTGGTCTTCTGCGGCCGGTCGTTGATCGCGATGATCGGCACGGTCAGCTTCCCAGACTTGTCGGCGGCGAGCTGCCAGCGATCGATAAACGGCACCACTTTGGCGAACGCCCATGTCGCGTGCTCTTTCCAGCGCGGTTCAATCTCGGTCTTGAGCACGTCGATGAAGTTGTCGCTCGTCTCGCCGTTGCTGCGCGAGTAGCCGAGAAAGACGAAGTGTTGCACCGAATCGTAGGCCCGCTTGGCCCGCCACATGCGCGTCTGGCCGCCGACAAGGTACGCATAGGCCTCTCGATACACGGCCGGCGGATGCAGCGCGTCGTCTTTGCCGCCGGGGACTTTGCCGAGCAGCTGCCGGTAGACGGGCTTGGAGAGATGCGCGGGCGTGCCGTCGCGGTTGACCCAGAGCCATCCGTACTCGTTGACGATATAGGGATGTTTGGGCGCGTTGTGGGTCTTGTAGCCGAGCACCGGGATGAAGCCCTGCGGCGCTGTTGGCTCGATGTTTTCGAGGTTGTCGATCTTGTTGTCGATGACGTGCAGGAACTTGTACGGATGGTCTTCGATCGGGTCGTTTTCGCCCTGCGGTGGATTGAAGCCGCCGTTTTCCCATTGTCGGGTCGGATCGAGGCCGCGCACCTTCGCGATGACCTTGCCGGGCAGCGGATCGAGGGTCTCGTTGCTCGCGTCCCACCAGGCGATGGACGGGTGATTCCAGGCGTCGGTGATCCAGTCTTCGAACTCGGCGACCATCTTCTTTTCGGACCACTTCTTGTGCTCGGATTGCAGCACGGTCCACATCATGAACTCGTCGCCGAGCAGGATTCCGACCTCGTCGGCCACGTCGTACCAGAGCTCCGGCGCGCGCCCGACGCTGATCCGCATGGTGTTCATGCCCACTGACTTGGCGGTCTTGAACAGCGCTGTGATCCACTTGCGGTCCCAGATATGGGTGCCCATCGTGCTGTCTTCGAAGTACCGATGCAGCGTGATGTTGCTGCCGACCAGGGGCAGCTTTTGACCGTTGAGAAAGAAGCCGCGTTCGGCGCGTTTTTCGCTGCTCTTCCAGGCGACGGTTCGAAATCCGAAGCGCACGCCTTGCCGATCGCTGATGCCGCCGCGGCCGGCGTCCCACAGCACGGCATCGAGCACGTAAAGGGCCGGTGTGTCCGGCGTCCATGGCAACGGGTTGGGGATCGTGACGGTGACAGTCGCCTCGGCTGTTTTTCCCGGGTCGGCGACCAGCGCGGCGACGTTGAGGAACCTCGAATCGTGGTGCCAGGTGCCGTCGGGCGACTGGTAGTGCAGGTCAAGCTCGGCGGCTTGTTTGGCGGCGCGGCCGTTGCGGATTCTCGCCGTGACCGTGATGACACCGGTCGCGGGGTCGGCGTCGACCTTGAGCCGTTCGAAGTGCGGCGTGCGACGCGTGATCAGCTCGACGCGGCCGTAGATGCCCGGGATCCAGCGCAGCTTCTCCATGTCCTGGTGGGTCGGCTGCGACGCGTCGACCGCGAACTTGTCGGCGCCAATGCGGGCCACGAGGACGTTTTCGGCGCCGTACTTGATGGCGTCGGTGCAGTCGAAGCGACCGACCGTAAAAGCGGCGGCCCGGCTGCCGAGCTCCTTGCCGTTGAGCCAGACCTTGAGCCCGTACTTGGCGCGGCCAAAGAGCAACTCGGCGCGGGTTGGGGCCGCGAGCGCCTCTTCCGTTGGCGCCGTGAAGGTGTGCCGGTACCAAAAGGCCTCGCGCTTCTTGCTGTAGATCCCGACCTCTGAAAAAGCAGGCTTGGCCAGCGAGATGAGCCCCGGCACCGGCACTTTCGCGGGGAAACTTGCCGGCTGTTTGTCCATGGCGCCCTCAGCGAGCTCCCACGTTCCGCCGAGATCGGTGATGACCCGACCGCCACCGCCCTCCTTTTCGTCGTCGTCCGAGCAAGCGCCGAGCCCACCGACCCCGAGCACGCACACGAACACCATCATCAAAGCCGCTGGCACCTTGGCGGCGTTTGGCCAAAGTCGTGTACGCTCCCCGCCGATGACCCGGGCCACATTTGCCATGCCAACCTGCCTCCGCTCCGCCGGCAATGGGCGAGCTGCCTTTGCGTTGATCGCGGCCATTGTCGCATGCCTTTCCGTTTTCGCATGCGCGGGCTGCGGCGAGGATGAGGCCGAGAAAAAGCCGGCTGAAGACGACGCGACGAGCGAGACGGCGAGCGGGATCGATGTCGACTTTGCCGGCGCCGGATCGGACGTCGTCGCTGTCGAGCCCAAGGACGTTGGCGGGACACCAAAACCCGATTCCAGTAGCGGGCTCGACAGCAAACCTGGCGCTGATTCCAAGGCGGCGGTCGATGCCGGTTCGGTGGTTGACGCGGGTTCGGGCTCAACTGTGGACACGAAGACGCAGTCGAAGGACAGCGGTGGGGCCTCGTCAACGGACACGGGGCCGCCGCCCGATATTCCCCCGACAAAACACATCAAGCGGGTCGTGATCGCCGGAGATTCGTGGTCAACCGGCTTGATCCAGCCGCTTCGAGATGCGATGGACGCGCGCGGTTTCAAGGCCGTGCAGCTGAGCTCCGCGTTCACCGCCAACGCCGGCTCCCAGGCCGCGGCGTGGGTCGCCAACCAGCATCCGCCCAAGGCGAGCGGCGGCGTCGACACGACCAAACCCAAGATGCTGGACGCGCTCAAGGAGAGCCTCGACAACCCGCCCCTGGCCGAGCTGCTGGTGCTGGTCATCGGCGCCAATGACTACAACCGTGAGTGCGCCGACGGCTACGGCACGTCGACATCCGCGCAACAGAAAGCCGCGATGGACACGATCGAAAAGGACATCGGCAACCTGGTCGACGAAGCGATCGCCAAGCGCCCCAACCTGCAGGTCGTCATCGTGGGCTACGACTACTTTCACTTCGACTATCTCACGAAGTTTGGGTTGAAGCTGCCGGGCCACACGCTCAAGAGCTACAACGAGGGCCTGGTCGAGCTCGACAAACGCCGCCTCGCCATCGCGGCCAAACGCACCAACGTCCACTTCGCCAACAACCTGGGCATCTTGCAGCACACCTACGGCGACAAGGTTCATGCGACGTATCCGATTCCCAACTTGAGCGCCCAGCCTGCGTACAAACCGGGCGCCGCTCCCAAACCGGGCTGGGCGCCGGCCTACAAACCGATGCCTGGCGGCTTCACCACGTATCCGGCGCCGCTCGACCACATGCCCGACGGGCTTCATCCCACGACCAAGGCGTTTCGCACCATCATCGACCACACGCTCGACCAGGGCATGGAAGCGTTGCTGCTCAAGGGCAAGTGGCCGAAATAGGCCGCGTCGGGCGCCCGCTCGGTTGTGCGTTGCGACGCGCGCTCGTCATCGGGGCGGGCGTTGTGTTGGTGGCCGCATGTGCGCCTACGCCGGGGGCTGTGGAGTGTGTTTCGTCACCGCAGCGAGATGGCCGCATCCTGGTTGCCGGTTCGGGGGTCTGGGACGCGCTCGCGGCGACGGTGACGTCGGCGGAAGACCCGGCCGCTGTGATGTTGACCGAATCGATCGGCAGCGGGGGCGCCTTGCGGGCCTTGGCAGATGGGGCTATCGACATCGGTTTGCTCTCGCGGCCGCCCAAGGAGCATGAGCGTCCCCCCGGCTTGTTGGTGATCGCGGCAGGCACATCGCGGTTGCTCTTTCGGGCCCCTGCGGGCGCGGACCTCGTGGCGTTGTATGGCGGCGGAAAGGCTCCGACCTATGGCCGGGTGCCGCGCCTTTTCGTACGTGAACCGGGCGACAGCGGCTGGGACGTCTTGCGAAAGAGCGATCCGCTACTTCACGACGCGATGCGCTTGGCTGCGGCCGAGGGCAGGGCTGAGATCGCCTGGACCGACCGGGAGATGCGGCGTCTGCTGACGTCGGCCCCTGGCGCCGTCGGCCCCTTGGATCAATCGCTTTGGCCCGTTCGGCTAGCCGCGTCTACGATGGATCGTGGCCTGCGCAAGAGTCTGTTCGTGGTGATCGACCGCCAAGCCCCGCCGCCGGTTCACAAGCTCGCCGAAAAGCTCGCGAAGGAGGCCGTCCGTGCCGGTCGGTGAAGGGATCGTGGCGCGTTCTGCGCTGGCGAGGAGGCTGCTCGGTCTGTGTGTCGTTGCCGGCTTGCTCATGGGGCTCACCCCGATCGCCATTCACGCGTATGTGAGCCATCAGCAGCTCAGCGCGCGCGCGGCCGACCACGCCCATGGACTTGCTGCCGCGCTCGGTCGTCTCGCGGCCCGGCAGCCTGCGCTTTGGCAGTACAACGCGGCCAAGGTCACGCGTGCGGCGTCCAATCATCCCGGTCGTGAACAGCTCGAGCACGTTCGGGTTGTCGATTGCGGCGGAAGGTCGCTCTTTTCGCGCCGGCAGCTCGGCGTCGTCAGCCAGGGTCTTGCGGGCCCCGTCGCGCGCGCTGGCATCCGTCGGCACGGGCGCGTGGTCGGCATTGTCGAGGTCGGTGTCGATGCGACGGACACCGTGACGCAGCTTGGGTTGGTTGGCGCAACGTCGCTCGTCCTGGGGGCTGCCCTTGCGATGCTCCTTTTCCTCATTCCGGCGCGTCGAATCGCCGAAGCCGAAGCTGCCGCCAGCCAACGCCGCCTCGCAGACGGGGTGATCAACAGCCAGGAGAGCGAGCGCCGCCGGATCGCCGCGGACCTGCACGACGGGGTTGGCCAGCACTTGTCGGCAGCGCGGGTCGCGATCGAGCTGGGGCGTCACGACGCGGCGCTTTCGTCGACGGACGATGCGCTTGCCGAGCTTCGCCACGCGGTCTTCAACATCCGACCCCGCGAGCTCGACGAGGCCGGGCCGGTCGCCGCGATCCAGGCCGCGGTCCGACGCCTCGAACAACGCGCCGGCATTCACACGACCTTTGAGCACGACGGGGCCGGTATCGTGGACGTGACGGCAGGCACCGCGTTGCTGCGAATCGCCCAGGAAGCGTTGGGGAACGCGGCGAGACACGCGGGGGCGTCGCGTATCGATGTGACGTTGTCGGTTACGTCCAGACGCGTGACATTGACGGTTTGCGACAACGGTGGCGGTATCGACCCGAATCGACCCGGCGATGGCGTGGGTTTGCTCGGCATGCGCGAGCGGGCTCAGCTGCTCGGTGGCGATGTCGGCATCGGGCCAAGCGCTGGCGGCACCAGGGTCGTCGCGTGGATACCCGTGGCTCACCACGATTTGTGAGTTGGACCACCAGGGAGGCGCTGTGATTACGATCCTGCTCGTCGAGGACCACCAGATCCTGCGCGAAGGCGTGGCGGCGCTGCTCAACCAGCAGCCGGATCTACGTGTGGTTGGGGCCGCCAAATCCTCGCGCGAGGCCGTGGAGCTGGCCCGTTCCGAGCAGCCAGACGTCGCCATCGTCGACCTGCGGCTTGGCGACGAAGACGGCATCCCGTTGCTCCGCAAACTCCGCTATCAGCGCGACGACATGCGCACGATGGTGCTGTCGATGTACGACGACGAGGCGACTGTGCAGCGGGCGATGCGCGCCGGTGCGGACGCGTACGTTCTCAAGGGTGGCGGTGTGGCGGCGCTTCGCGAGGCTATTGCGGCGGTCACCCAGGGCGACACGTGGCTGGATCCGAAGCTGCCGTCGGCCCCGCGCGCCGGTTCCAGTGGGCAGCCGTCGCGACCCGGCGGCCTCACGCAACGTGAGCTCGACATCGTTGTCCTCGTCACCGCCGGCCATACGAGCGGGGCGATCGGCCAGCAGCTCGGCCTCGCGACAAAAACGGTCCAGAACCACCGTGCGCGCATTCTCGACAAGCTCGGCGTCCCCAACACCGCGCGCCTCGTTCGGTGGGCGGTCGAAAACGGCGTCAGCAAAGATTGAGCTGCCGGCGTTGGGTAGTTCTGCTCTTTGCTCCTCAAACGCGTCACGCGACTCTCCATTCGAGCGGAATCAGCCCGCTGTCGGAGGGGTCTGTGCGTCGTCTCATTGTTCGTATCGTACCGGTCGCAGCCGTAGCGTTGGGCGCCGTTCCGGCACACGCCGCGCCGCCTGGTTCGTACGACGACCCGGGCTACGTTGCCCCGGACCGCGTCACGAAACCGGGCGTCGTCCGACTGCCGGCCGTCGTCGTCGCGCCAAGCCGCAGCAGGCGAAAAGCCTTCGAGGCCGACCGGACAGTCCGCACTGTGGGCCGCAAGCAGCTGGCCCGAACCCACGCCCAGAGCGCCCCTGAAGCCCTGCATGACGCCGCTGGTGTGATGGTTCAGAAGACCAACCGCGGCTCCGGCGCGCCTTTCCTTCGCGGTCTCGTAGGGCCGCGCAACCTGCTGGTTGTCGACGGCCTGCGGTTTTCGAACTCGACATTTCGCACCGGACCCAATCAATACCTCGCGCTCCTCGATCCGGCGTCGATGCGTCGCTTCGAGGTGCTGATGGGCCCCGCGTCCGTCGTCTACGGCAGCGACGCGATGGGCGGTGTCGTGGCTGCATCGCCGTGGCGCGTGCCCCCCGCGGCTGGATTTCGCGGGCGCGCTGGCCTGCAGGCGGCTTCGGCCGACTCGAGCGGCTCGTTGTGGACCACCCTCGGCTATCGAAGTGGTGGGGTTGCCGTGCAGGGCGGCGCGGCGCTGCGACGCTTCGGAACGCTGACCGCCGGGGACGGCTACGTGCTGCCCATCAGCGACTACCAAACCGCGGCGTGGCATCTGCGCGCGCGCTACGACCTCGGCAAGTCAACGTGGATCGGCGCCACCTGGCTCGGCGCTCGGATTCGCGACGCGGGTCGCACCGACCGCCTCAACCATGGCCGCTTCCGCTTCTACGACAACGACTCGGATATGGGCTGGATCGAGCTGCGCCATCGCGGCACGGGCACACTCCGCTCGCTGCGCGTCGCGCTGTCGTTTCATCGCACCCATGAGGCGGTAGAAAGGTTCCGGTGCAGCGTCTCCGACCCGCTGGCCGAGCGGCAGGCCTGCATCGATGATGCGCTCCCGTCTCGCGCCGACAACGCTGTCGTGCCAACCGGCAATGTGCAACGCCAGGAGCAATGGCAGGACACCGTCGTAACCCCAGGTCTGCTGGTGTTGTCGAAGCTGCACCTCACCGATGGCATCGACGCCACCGTTGGCCTCGAAGCCCATCACGACACCGTCTCCGCCAGCTTCCGCGACCGTCGCAGCGACAAGAGCTGGGCATGGAAGGACGCCGCTCGCGGCCACTTCTCGGAGGGCTCGACGTATTTGTCAGGCGGCGTTTTCGCGTTGCTTCGGTCCGAGCTCGTCAAGGCCAGCGCAGGGCGACTCGTCGCCGAACTGGGTGCGCGGTACGCCGTATTCCAGGCGCACGCGGACGACGTTCCGCAGTTCGCTACGGTGGACTACCGACAGGCGGGCGTTGTCGGCTCGGTCGGTCTCAAGTGGCTGACGAGCAGCTGGATGGCCTACGTCAACGCCAGCCAGGGCTTGCGCGCCCCGAACCTGCAGGAGAGCACGGTGCTCGGCGATACCGGCAGCAAAATCGAAGTGCCAAACGGCCACCTCCTCGCTGAATCCAGCCTCGCGATCGAGGCCGGCGCACGTCTGCGTACCGATGCAGTCCGCGTCGCGCTAGTCGGTTTCGCCAACATGATCAGCGACACGATCGACGAGCGGGAGCTCGACAAGGCCCAGTGGCAGAAGCTGGGCATCGCCGACGCCGATGTCGGCACCAAGCCTGTGGTTCAGCGGGTCAACAGCGGCGCTGGACGCTTCGTCGGCGCGGAGCTCCAGGCCGACGTCGAGCTTCCGATGGGCGGCCTGATTTGGGCACGCGGCGGCTTCATCCGCGGCGAGATCGACCGCAAGGACGAGACGGTCACCGCTCGCCGCAACCCGCCCCCGATGGGCAGCGCGGGACTCAGGTGGCGCATTCCGGGGCTGAAGGGCGTCTCTGCCGGCGTCTATTCACGGTTTGCTGCGGGCGCTGACGATTTGCATCCGTCCGATGAGAAGGATCTGCGGATCTGCGAGGACCCCGCCGCGCCGGGCAAGACGTACAAAGATTCCGGCAAGCGCTGCTCGGGCACCCCCGGTTGGGCGACGGCAAACCTGCGTTTAAGCTGGCGCCTCGACGAGAACCTGCGCGTCGACGCATCCGGACTCAACCTGCTCGACCGTCGCTACCGCTACCACGGGTCGGGCATCGATGAACCCGGGCGGGGCTTCGCGCTCAGCGTCGAGGGCAGGTTGTAGACCTGGCGCGCCGGACAGCTACACGGACAACTCGCCGTCATCGAACACCGATGGGTTCGCAGCCAGCCATGCGCGCACCGCGTTTTCGTCGACCGTGACGGTGTTTGCGCCTGCGTCGACGCGGGCTTCAAAGCGGCCGATTCGTTCGCATGGGTCCGTGCGGCTGACCCCGGTGCTCAGCTCGTAGTCCCAGCCGTGCGCGGCGCAGACCAGGTCGTTGCCTTCGATTTGACCGTCGCTGAGCAGCGCCCCGCGGTGGGTGCATTGGCCGTGCAGAACGTGCGCGACTTCGCCGTCGCGTATCACCACGAGGTCGGTTTCGGCGACCCGCGCATGAGCGGGGCGTCGGTCGGCCAGTTCGCTCCACCTGGCGACGACAACGGGGTTGCGCGGCCGCGTCATGTCGGCCCCTCGTCGTAACGCGGGTCCATCAGGATGTCCGCGTAGTTGCGGCGCGCTTCGTCGCGGTATTCGGCCAGGATCCGCTCGACAAAGGGCAAGCCGAGGCGTCGCGCCATGCGCTGGTTGGTGATGGCGATGCGGTCGTAGAGCGGGCGTGGCGGCGGTTTGGGCGCCTGGAGCAGGGCCTCGATATCTTCGGGCGCGATGTAGCTGGAGCCGCGGCCACGGCCAGCATAGAGCGAGTCCAACGGCGCCTTGCGGACCCATTGAATCGTCGGGTCGGGCGCGCGACGGAAGAGCGGGATCAGCGAAAACGCATTGCGCTCGGTATAGGCCAGCTCGGGGTGCAGCGCCGCGGTCACCAGCCACTGGTCGCGGTGCCGGTCATGGTTTCCGCGGGCGGTGACTTGTTGGCAGAAAACGCGCCACTTCGCCGGGTTGACCTCGATCAGCGGCAGGATCACCTGGACGACAATGAGGGACGGGTCGGCGGCCACGTGCGCCATCAACGCCAGCAGCGGCGCGACGTCGATGGTGTCGGCGTAGTGAACGTAGCGCGCCACCTGCTGCAGCTCGCGGCCTCTTCGCGCATAGGGGCAGAACGAGTATTCCTCGATGAACTCCAGCAAGTAGCGGTCGTTTGCCCGGAGCGCTTCGGCGGCGATGGCATCGCGACGTGCAGGCTCAATCGCGGGCAAGGCGGCAAATGGGATAGCGACCGACGGCGGCCCATTTTCGCGCCACATGGGCCCCCGCCCGCGGGTCATGACCGTGTGCAGCACGCGGCCAAGGTTGGTGTCCACTTCGGGCTCCACGGTGAGGGTGTCGGTGGTCATCGCTTTGACAGGGAGATCGGCCAAGCCGGGCCAAGCGGGGCTAGGCGACACCAAAGATCTCGCGTTCGACGGCCTGTTCTCGCCTGCCGCGTGTCGTCTCGGCGGTCGTGAAGGTCCGAAACTCGTGGCCGTCGCGTGTCGCCGTGCAGTAGGCGTTGAACCCGGCGTTGATGAGCTCGAGCAGCTGCGCACGTGGCACCGGCAAGAAGAACCCGGCCCGTTCCGCCAACAGCGAGATCTTCTTGAGCACCGAACCGCCAAACTCGAACGCGTCGATGCCGAGCTCGGCCAGGTCTTCTTCGAGGTACGGGATGATGGCCAGCGCCGGCAGGATCAAGCGGAAACGGCGCAACCTCGCGCGCGGGTTGTGGCGCTGCCATGCCGACATCGGGAACTCGCGGAAGTAGTTCATCGGCAGGCCGGTGTGGCGCGACTCATCGAGGTGGAAGAGCCGCAGAACCTCCAGCCCCGGCAGGTGGCTCATCATGCCGAACAGGCTCAGCGCGATGCCTTCGACGGCCACGTTCATGCCGAAGAATTTCTCCAATCCCGGCGCCTTGGCCACGCCTTCGAGGAACATATATTCCCACGCGCTCTGGCGCGGAATCGGCACGTCGAACGCCTGCAGGAGCTCGCGCAGGACGACGAAGTGCTTGGCTTCCTCCATCACCTGCATTGTCAGAGCCGCCCGGGCTCCTGTGCTCTTGACCTCACCGAGCAGCTCGGCGGACACCAACCACGCATAGGCTTCACCGTGACCGATGGCCGACAGGATGTTGACGATGGCCTGCTTCTCGCGGGTCGTGTACTCGCGGTCGAGCAGCGCCTTGAATTCGGGCTTGGCGAGCCGGTTGCGGGCCTTCTTCTCGGCCGGGGTCAGCGCCCGAGTCGCCATGTCGAGCAGCTCGCGCTCGCCGTCGCTGCAGTCGCGAAAGCCCAGGTGTGGGGCGTGCTCTTCGGACTTCCAGAGCAAACGCAGGCTCCGGTCGTAGTGTTTGCGCCGCAGTGTCTCGCCCGGCCCGCCGATGAACTCGTAGCGATAGTCGTCGTAGTTGGCTTTGCGTCCGCCGAGGTGACTGATCTCGGCCGCCAGGTCGAGGGCGCGAATGGCGCGATTGGCGACGCGCTCGATGCGCTGGTTCCACAAGGCAACGCCGGGCCGATGGGGGCACTTTTCGAAACGCATTGTCGAGCTCCGCAAGGACGAGGGTGGACGCCTCCAACATCCAAGTTGGGCATCGACGCGGTGTTTTCCATCGCGAATTGGCAAAAATCCGGTTTGGTGCGGCAGCTTCCGTTCCTGGCGCGAAAAGCGGCGTAGCCGTCCCGCGGGGCACAAAAACGGCTGATTTTGGCGGTCAAAATGCCCAGAAATGGCCGCAGAGGGCCCCTGGATGCGTCCGAACGTCGCGAGGCTATATCAGTGGGGGGTAGGCTCGATCGCCCGTTAGAGACGTTTCTACGAGTTTGGGGGCCTTGGCCAGCGGTAGCGAACGCGCGCCTTGTGACCTAGCTTTCAGTCCGTCGTTCAGGCGCAATGCCCGCACGACTTACGCGCAAGCGCCACCGCCGGAGACCAACCGATGCCAGCCCACATTGCCCAGTCCGCACGTGCCCCGTCCGCCCTTGTCACGGCCCTTCTGCTCGCGCTGACAGTCTCAGCTGCGGGATGCACCGAGGAGTCCGCTTCGTCGCCGGCCAACAACAACGACAACAACGCAGGGGCCGACAGCGTTGCACCCAAAGACGCGGGAACTTCAGCGGATGCTGCGAAATCGGCGGATGCTGGGAAAGCGGCCGATGCGCAAAATGGCCTCGCCGATGGGCTTGGCTCGCCAGCCGCCGACACGTCCAGCGCCATCGATGCCGCGACGACGCCGGTTGACGCCGGTCCGCCGCCCACGCCCGCCTACCAGACGATGACCATCGCCGAGCTCAGCGCGGCGCTGCAGAACAAGGACTTCGACTTCATCAACGTGCACGTGCCGTGGAGCGGCCAGATCCCAGGGACCGACGTGCACATCAAGTACACGCTGACCGACGCGCTCGAAAAGCGGCTCGGCTTCGACAAGGGCAAGAAGGCGATCCTGTACTGCAAGACCGGCCCGATGAGCCGCGCCTCCGCCAAAGCCCTTGTCAAGCGGGGTTATTCGAATATCTGGGACATCCCGAGCGGCATGATGGGCTGGAGCGCGGCCGGCAATAAGCTGGATTGGACCAAGCCGTAACGTGCACCTATGAGAAGACGCTTCGCAATTAAACGGCTGTGGTGTTGCTATGCTGCATCAAGTGCCGGCTGAGGATCTGAGCGGCGTTTGCAGTGCTACAAGGCGCTGATCTAAATAGGTTTCTCTCTCCCCGGCTCCGAGGCTGTTGAAAAAGGGCGCCTCCACCGCCGAGTGCACCGCCATCTTCGACGTGCTGCTCAGGCTACGGCTTGTCGCCGAGGACCAGCACAA
>CAZLMW010000155.1:0-16580 GCA_964560875.1 uncultured Enterobacteriaceae bacterium | reverse complement strand
GGGGCACTCTTCACCTGTACAAGTCCCGTGCCAAATTCAAAACACAACAATTCCACACTCTTACAAACCGACCACTCCGCCCGGCTCGCCCAATAACCGTCGACTGGGACCGAAACCGCGCTTCCCCGCGGTCACAACGGATCCCCGATCCCCACCAGTCCCGCATTCAGCCAACTCGCGACGCCCCCTCTATGGGACCCCGTGGGACGATCGATCCCGCGTCTGCTCGCGTTCACAACCACCGCGACTGAGACTTTCCGTGAGACCCTGGGACTCCCTCCCTCACAACTCTCCGGCGGGCCGCTCCAAATCGACCGGCCTGTAGCGGCCCCCAAAACGACCGTCCGGCCGCCCTCTTATTCCATTATGAAATCAAGCCACTACACACTGCCAAAGACAAACACGTGGACCTGCTTGGCGTTTTCGGGCGATATGACCGCACCATTTCAACAAGCACCGCCCGGCCGGCGCGCCGTTCGGGCTCGGAGGCGCATATGACCATCCAAGTGGGGACGAAAGTTCCCGACTTCAAGCTGGATACGTACAACCCGGCGACCGGAGATTTTGGCTCCGTGAGCAGCGAGGAGCTGCAGGCCGCTGGTCGGTGGACGATTCTTTTCTTCTACCCGGCCGATTTCACCTTCGTCTGAGCTACTGAGTTTTCAGCCCTGGCAGGGCTGCATCAACGCCTCGATCGCATGGGTTGCGAGCTGATTACGGTCAGCTGCGACACGAAATTCACCCACCTCGCGTGGCGCACAGTCGAAAAAGAGCTCGCCAGCGTGCAGTTCCAGATGGGTTCTGACCCCACTGGTGCGCTCGCTCGCAAATTCGGCACCTACCTCGAAGACGCCGGCCTTTCGTTGCGCGGAACGTTCATTATCGACCCCGCGGGCACGCTGCTGTTCTCCGAGGTCAACTTCCTCAACGTCGGTCGCAACGTCGACGAGATGATGCGGAAGTTCAAAGCGGGCCTGTATGTGTCCAAGCGGGACGAAGGCATTCCGACCGGCTGGAACGAAGACGGCGATGTCACGCTGAAACCGTCCGCGAAGATGGTCGGCAAGGTGCACGAGGCGCTGGCCAACGACGGCAACCCGGCGTAGCGGGCATAGTCTGGCTCAGTCGGACGGCGCACCGTTGACTGCTTGGGGGGCGCGTGAGTACCGGTCGATTCTTTCGCTAGAACCAGCTCGTGAGCGCGAGCGTGATCGTCTGCTGACTGTCCGCGTTCTCAATCCAGTTGTGGGAGATCGAGTCTTTCTCGACGGCACCGGCGAAATACATGTTGCCGCCTGCCTTGTCGAAGCGGTACTCAAGCTTCATCGCCGCGAAGCTGCCGACGTGCTGTTCGACGCATAGCGCGTGCGACGTGACCCACTCCACTGGCCAGAAGATCGCCGACGCCCGTTTGCCGTCCTTGGCACCGCGCCATTCGCGCATGAAGTCGCTCTGCGTCGACACGTACGTGGTCTCGGCCACCTGCAAGCGTGTCCACAGCCCCGCCGATGCCCAGCCGGACCGTCCCAGGTCACCGTCTTCCATGCCGACATCGACGTCGAAGATGATCGCGAAGCTCTTTGAGAGCCGCGCCTTCACCCACGCATCGACCAGGTGGCGGATCGGCGTCCCCTCGGGCGCGTTGGCCGGTCGTTCGACACCGGTGAAGTACTGCACGTCGAATTCGACGTCGTCGGAAAGCTTGTGATGCACGGCCAGTGACACGGTTTTCTGGTGGTTCTTGTCAAGCAGCCCGTCCCATCCGTTGTAGACGCCGAGCGTGATCTGCGTGGCGTCCGACACCGCGACGTGAGCCCGCGCGCCGAGGTGATAGAACGGAAATGCGTAGTAGAGATTGGAGCGAGAAAGCGTCCAATGGTCCTTGATCGCCATGCTCTCCGGGCCGATTGGCGAGAGCATCAGGCCCGCTTCCACGCGCACCAGGTCGTCGGCGAACGCGGCCCCAGCGTAGGCCTCCTGGACGTGTTTGAAGACCTCGTGGTTGTGCGGACCTGCCCCGCTCGCCCCTGCGTCGCTTACCTCGGCACCGTAATACGTGTCCGCGCTTGTCCCGACCTGCAGCGCGACCCGCCCGTAGCCGCCGCGCGCGGTCCAATCGGCGCTCAGTACCGCGTTGAGCAACGTGAACGAGTTGTGCCGCGTGTCGAAGGCGCGGAAGTTGGTGATGCCGTTGCCGGGCTGACCAAGGTTCCAACCGTAGTAGCCCTCCGCGTAGCCGCCGACGGTGATCACGCGCTTGGGGTCCTTGGTGGTCGCTTCGCCGGTCGAAACCACTCCCGCAGACAGAATAAGGGCCACGACGGCCACAGCTGCCGCGCGCCCCATCAACCAAGCACGTGGGCGCCTTCCGCCTGCGCTTGCTGCCGCGCTAGCTCCCGTCTTCGCGTGACAAGCTGCCATCGTCGCCTCCCGATCCTCGGTTGTTCTCTGCGCGGCCAGATCACCATGGTCCGCAACCCCGGTAAAGAGGCCCGGGCCGGCAGCCAGGTTCGATCGGAGTTCGCGGGGCTCGAGGGTCCGCGGGTGCTGCCGCACTGCCGTTCGCTATCCCGGCCGGCCCGAGCGCGCACGTCGCCCTCCCCGAGCCGGCGCTCGGTTGAGACGACGGGCACGCGGCCCGGTTCTGCTGATCGGCGAGGGCGCCAACCGACTCAACGCAGGCGAGAAGCGGCAGCGCTTCAACCAGGCGCGGGGCGAGGCGTGCGAGGCGGCGGTGGCGGTGGAGCTGGCCGCGGCGCCTGGTCTGGTGCCGGCCGCCGAAGCCGAAGCGCTGCTGGCGGCGGACGACAAGGTCGCGGCCATGCTCACCGGCCTCATCCGCAAGCACAGCGGCACCCGTGAGGGTGTGAGTTCGCGTTCGGGTTCGGGTTCGGGTGGCCCGGACCCAGCCTATCGCTCAGTCAGCGACTTCCAATCGGGCCCGGGCGGCAGCACTACGCTGACACAGGGGTTGCCAATCGGCGGGCGCGTCTTTTCGTGGGCTTCGACCGCGTCTTTCTTCGTGGCTTCCACCTTCGCGCACCCAGCGCGGGAGACATGAATGCACCCGATCCTCATCGATTACATCGGCTTCTTGTTACAGGCCGTCACCGTCGTCGTCTCGGTAGGAGTTGTCGCCGCGCTCATCGCCAGCGCCTTTCGAGGCCGCCGAATGCCGCCGATTGGCCGTCTCACGGTGCGCAAGCTCAATGACCGCTTCAAGAAGATGAGCGCCGCCGTCAACGACGCTGCCCTGCCCCCCGCCGCTGCCAAGGTCGCCGCGAAGAACCGCGCCAAGGAACGCAAGAAGCGCGACAAGGAGAAGGCCAAGAGCGTCGAAAAATCCGGCACATCCGGTCGTAAGCGTGTGTTTGTGCTCGATTTCCGCGGTGATGTGCGAGCGAAGGGCGTCAAGTCGATGCGCGAGGAGATCACGGCCGTCATCGGGGCCGCCAAAGCCGGCGACGAGGTCGTGGTGAAGGTCGAAAGTGGCGGCGGTGCGGTCTCTGCATACGGATTGGCCGCGTCACAACTCGAGCGCATCCGTACTGCCGGCCTCAAGCTCACGACCGTCGTCGATAAGGTCGCGGCGAGCGGCGGCTACATGATGGCTGTCGTCGGCGATCGCATCGTCGCGGCGCCATTTGCCGTGGTCGGCTCCATCGGCGTCATCGCTGGCGTTCCCAACGTGCGTCGCTTGTTGCAGCAACACGGCGTCGACTACGAGCAGATCACTGCCGGCAAGTTCAAGCGGACGCTCACCGTCATGGGCGAAAACACGGAAGAGGGCCGCGCCAAGATGCAGGCGGAGATGGAAGACATCCACACGGTGTTCAAGGAGCTCATCACCAGCCATCGCCCCGACGTAAACCTCGACAAGATCGCCACCGGCGAGTGGTGGTTGGCCAAGCGAGGAATCGAGCTCGGCCTGGTCGATGAGCTCGGCACTAGCGACGACGTGCTGCTTGCCGCTGCCAAGGACGCCGACGTCTTCGAGGTGAAATGGAGCGCTCCCCGTTCGCTTTCCGACCGCATGGGCGGCGCCGTCGAGGCCGTGATCCGTCGCGCCGCTGTAGCCTGGATGGACGTAGGCGCGGTCGATCCCCGCTTCTGAGCGCGACGACTCCGCCACCCGAACTTGGTGTTCGGTGCGCCGCCGAGGTCCGCTATGCTCCCCGCGCTCAAACGCTGGGATCACACCATGTTCAATCGCCGATTCGCCCGGGGTTGCGCCCCTTTTCTCGCCGCTGCCCTGACCTTCGCGACCGCCTTGCCCGGCTGCGGCGGCGACGACGAGTCCAAGACACCCAGCGCAACCATTGGCACCGAAGATACCGCCGACACAACGGTCGCGACCGACACCGGCTCATCGACCGACAGCGGCTCCGCCACCGGGGACACCGGCTCGTCAACGGTGGATTCCGGCGCTGGCCCCGTCGACACAGGTCCCGCCAAGCCCAAGTGCGGCAGCGCGGCCAACACGCTGCCCACCGGCCTGACCGAGCTCAAACACGACTTCGGCAACAAGCTCACGACCATCGCGCAACAGTCGCAGTGGAAGATCGGCGGTAAACAACTCAACGACATTCCCATGCACGAAGCGGTGAGGTTCGAGCTCGACCGACCCGCGAAGATCTGGGGCTTCCGGGTCATGTACGGCCAGGTCATTCCCGGCGCGAACCTGCCGATCGAGGCCGGCCTGTACGCCGATTTTGGCTACAATGGCTTCGATTTTTGGCACTTCGATCCGGTCTGGAAGGGCGACCTCTGCGCCGCGGACGTCAAGGCGCAGGGTTGGACGACATTCGCGCTCAAAAAGGCCGTCGAATTCAAGCAACCCGGCCTCATCTACGTCGGCCACCGGCGCGAACACCAGGGCGACAACGCGTGGATGTTCGACGTAACGACCCACAAATCCTGCGAGGGCAAGACCGGGAGCGCGCTCAACGACTGCATGGGCAAGCTCTGCGGCAAATTCGGAAGCTGCCATTCCGCGTGGAATTTCCCCGACATGAAACAGATCCCGCCGAGCACATACGCGTGGCCCGGAGTCAGCATGTCGAGACCCCACAACTACATGGTTCGCCTGCTCGTCGAGTACACCGAGGACGCGAAAAAGCCGGCCGATTTGCTCCTGCGGCCGGTCAAGGGCGTCAAACCAAGCAATCGCCAGTCATGGGGTGACTACGACGGTGACGGCTACGACGACCTCTTCGTCGCGGGCGCCAGGCTCTTTCGCTACGCCACCGCCACCAGCGCGCTCGAAGATGTGACCGAAAAATCAGGGCTCAAGGCGATGAAGTTGGCCGCGAGCGGCGGCGTGTGGGGCGACTACGACAACGACGGATGCCTCGACCTGCTCATCTTTCACGAGAGCTATTACGGCGTCGACAAGCTCCTGAAGAACAACTGCAACGGCACCTTCACCGACGTCACCGTCAAGTCGAAGATCGACGATAAACAGAGCTACAACAAGTGCAGCAAGGGCGGCTCCAAGCCCGCGACTCACGCACCATCTCCGGCTGCGGCGTGGCTCGACTTCGACAACGACGGCGACCTCGACATCTACCTGGTCAACTTCATCTGTTGGCACGACTACTCGTTCTTCCGCGACACCGCCTGGCGCAACAACGGCGATGGCACGTTCACGAACATCTCGGGCAAAAACGGCTGGTGGGGCAGCAAAGAAGCGCCGATGTCCGGCCGTGGCGCCAACCCCATCGACTACGACCGCGACGGCGACATCGACCTGCTCGTCAACAACTACACGCTGCACCGCAACCTCTTCTACGTGAACCAGGGCAAGGGCTCGTTCAAAGAAGACGGCCAGGCGCTCGGCCCCGCCGGTATCGCCGGCAAATTCGGCAACAAGACCTATTTTGGCCACAGCATCGGCACGGCCTGGGGCGACTTGAACGGCGATGGGCACTTCGATCTCGTCATCGCCAACCTCGCCCACCCGCGCTTTTTCAACTTCAGCAACAAGTCGCAGGTGCTCATCAACGACGGCAAGGGCGTGCTCAAAGACAACCAGGGCGATTGGCTGAAGATGCAGGGCGCACCCTGGGGCAAAGGTGGCCTGCGCTACCAGGAAACGCATTCGGTACCGGTGCTCGCCGATTTCGACAACGACGGTTCACTCGACCTCGCGATCAGCTGCGTCTACGACGGTCGCCCGAGCGACTTCTACTGGGGCAACGGCGACGGCACATTCAAGCTCGACGTGTTCAACGCCGGACTCGCGGTCGACAACGGCTGGGGCATGGCCGCGGCTGACTTCGACGCTGACGGTTCGGTCGACCTGGCCGCGAAAGGCGTGCTGTATCGCAACCAAATCGTCACGGCCAAGACCGGGCGAAAACGTGGCGCATGGTTCCAGGTCCGCGCCCGTGGCACCAGCAAGTGCAACCGCGCAGCAATTGGCGCCACGATCGCCATCAAGGTCGGCGGCAAGACCCGGATCGGCTACGTCAGCGGCGGCAACGGGCAAGGCGGCCAGGACTCCCAGGTCGTGCACTTCGGCCTCGGCGTCGACAAGACCGTCGATAGCATCGAAGTATCCTTCCCAGGCGCCGGCAAGCAGACGTTCAAGGGCCCGTTCAAGGCCGATCAGCGTGTCTGGCTCTTCGAAGACGGCAAAGTCCACAAGGGCGTCGCAGCGCCCAATAAGTAAACGTTGTTCATAAAGTGAATGCTATTTACGGTTTGTTGACAGCGGTGACGTTGGGCGATTTGGTCGCGGTCTTGCCGTTGCCGAGCTGGCCCTTGTCGTTACGGCCCCAACAGTAGACGCCACCGTCCTTGGCGATGATGCACGTGTGCTGGTTTCCGCACGTGACGCGAACCGCTTTGGGGGCCGACGCCACCTCGGTGGGATAGGCAGATGAAGGTTTGCTCACCGGTAGTCCGGGCTGGCCGTGCTGGTTGGTGCCCCACCAGTAGACGCGCCCGAGCGCCCCCACAGCGACTACTTACACGCGACATCGAACGACAGGTTGTCGACCAGCACCCCGAACCGTTCGTTGTCGATTTCGTCGACCGTATCAAACGTCACCCGCACGCGCACCGATTCGCCTTGCCACTTGGCCAGGTCGAATTTGAGCTTTTGCCAGGACGCCAGCGGCATCGCCGCGGTCTTTTCCCAGAGCAGCGTCGTATTCTTCGCGGAGATGACCTCGATCCGCAGCGCGTCGTAGAGCCGGCCGCCCTCGGTGTCCATCCACAACCACATCGACAGGTGCGACTTGCGTCCCGCGGGCAGCTTCACCTCGGGCGTCGTGAACGTGCCCTTGCTCGGCCCGTTGAACGCGTAGTTGCCGGCCTTTGGGTCCCCGTAATAGAGCGCGGAAAGTGGCGGGTTGTCCGGTTTGGTCCACAGCCGCCAGCCCTTGTCGGCGCCGGCGCTGTTGCTGACCTTGATGCCCAACAGATCGATCTTGTCGAAGCTGTTGGCCCATGGTTGCGCGTTGCAGCAGCCGGCCGACCCGGTCGGTGTGTTGACGCACTTGCCCTTGACGCAGGTTTCGATCGTGCACGCCGACTCGCCGTCGCTGCATTCGAGATCCGATGAGCACGCAGTTGGTTGTTGGTAGCACTTGCCGAGGTAGCAAACACCGGTCGTGTTGGGGTTGTTATCGTCGCAGTCCATCGCGGTGCCGACGCACTTGCCGGCCGCACACACGTCTTTTTCGGTGCATGGCTCGCCGTCGTCGCACGCCGCGGTGTTGGCCTTGTGCACGCATCCACCCTGCTTGGCTTCGCACGAGTCGTCGGTACAGACATCGTTGTCGTTGCAGTCCATCGGCTTGCCGCCGGCGCACTTGAGGGACAGGCAGGTCTGGTCCTCCGTGCACAGCTCTCCGGCGCATGGTTTGCCGTCCGCGGCGGGCTTGGTTGCACACTTGCCGGTCTTGGCGTCGCAGAAGCTCTCGTTGCATTCGCCACCCACCGGGCACGCGACCTCGGGGAGCTGGATCTGCCGCAATCGCCAGTTCTTGGTATCGGCCGCGATGATCTTGCCGCCATCGACCAGCTCGATTTTGCCGAGGTTGGCGAAGCGCGCGACCTGCCCGAAGCCGTCTTGGAAGCCGGACTGTGGACCGCCAGCGACGGTCGTGACCGCGCCGCCCTGGGTGACCTTGCGGATGCGGTTGTTGAGTCCGTCCGCGATGTAGATGGTTCCATCAACGGCGATGGCGATGCCGGACATGCCGCTGAACCGAGCCTGGTCGCCGACGCCGTTCTTGAAGCCCACATCGCCGCCAGCGATGGTCGTCAGCAGCCCCTTCTTGAACTTGCGCACGCGATGGCTGTCGGCGATGTACAGCGCCCCGTCGATGCCAATCGCAATCGCGCCGGGCGATCCCAATCTCGCCGTCGCCGCCGGGCCGTCGATCAACCCAGCGATGCCGGTGCCGACCAACGTGGAGACGTTGCCCTGGGGAGAGACCTGGCGGATGCGACGGTTGCCGCGGTCTGCGACGAAGAGGGTGATGTCTCCGCCTGTGGGGGCCGCGATGACGTCTTCAGGGTAGGTGAATCGCGCTGCTGCGGCGGGGCCCTCGAGGTAGCCCTTGAAGAACCCGGCCGCGGTCGTGACCTTGCCGTCTTTCACCCGCCGGATCCGGTGCGTGTTGCGGTCGGCGACGAACAGCTGCTTGCCCGATTCGTCCCAATCCATACCCATCAGCTGCGAAAAACGCGCGTCTTTGACCGGTCCGTCGACCAATCCGGGGGTGTGGTGGCCGGCGACGAAGGTCACGTCCCCCGCGCTGCTCATGTGGCGCACCATGTGAAAATCGCTGATGAACAGGCCGCCGTCACCGTCGCTGGTGATCGCACGCGGTTCGTGAAAACCGGCCTCGCTCGCCTTGCCGTCGATGATCTGCGTCTTGCCGCCGCCGGCCTTGGTCGTCACGTGGACGATGCCGGCTTTGCACTTGCCGCCCAGGCAGCGCTCACCGAGCGTGCAGGGTTTGCCGTCGTCGCACGGTCCGTTCGATGCGATGTGCACGCACGTCTTTGTGATCGCGTTGCAGCTGTCCTTGGTGCACGGGTCGCCATCGTCGCACTCGCCGGGTTTGCCTGAGCAGGTGACGTTCTTGGCGCCGCACGCGGGCTTGGGACCGACGTCGAACGCCGTCAACAGGTGCTTGAGGAAGGTGTCCTCGTCCTGGCCTTTGCTGGCGAGCAGCAGCCCATTGCCCGATCGAGCGATGTTTGCGGATTTTTCGATACCCCACGGCTGTTCGCTGATATCGACGACGTGGACGCGCACAGCGAACGGCTCACCGTCGGGAGATCGCAGCACATTGTGGTTGAAGTCGACCGATTTGGCGGTCACGTCGCCGATTGGATCGGCCACACACGCGTCGAATCCAGACAGCGGCGGGCAGTAGCCGATCGCGCCTTTGGCCGCTTCGGGCAAGCAAGGTTGCATCGTCGTCCGGCAGTAAAAACCGCTGCCTTCGACTTCGGGCGTGCAGCGCTTGAATTGGGGTTTGCACTGCGGCTTGTCGGGTGGACAAAGGCACTTGGCGCCGCCCACGCAGTCGTGGTCTTGCTTGCAATGCAACCCGTACGCGAGCCGCTTGGCCTGCACCCACGGCGAGAAGAACTGGTTGGGTTTGTTGACCTCGCCACCGTCGGTGAAGATGACGACCGTCGTGTCCCGGCAAGCCCGCATCGGGTCATGACACTTCGCGTCCTTGCACACGTAGTTCGGGTTGCCGCAATCGGCATCCGCCTTGCACGTCTTGCCATCGATAACAACGACATTGCGCAAATACTCGCCGACGTAGAACAGCGTCTTGCCGATGGGGGTGCCACCGATCGCGCGGAATTCGGGTTCCTCGAGGTAGGTTTCCTTGCCGTCCATCCACCGCGCCATCTCGATCTTCGGGTTGTCCTTGTCCGTCTTCGGGAACGGCACGCAGAGGATCTCGTTGAGGTTTTTCCAGTACCACGTTGAGGTCGGCCCAACCGACTGCTCCTTGGTGTGGTCCGTCATGTCCTGGTAGCCCATGTAGTGGCCGATTTTGCAGGTCACTTCAGGCGGCTTGAAGTAGGGCGGTTTGGGGCTGGTCGTCTTCTTGGGATCGAGGACGAGCTGCGGGAACCGGAACATCGCCATCCGCGTTTGCGCGATGTTGATGTGCGCGAGCGCCTTGGTGAAAACGTTCTTGGACACCCCCATGCGCGAGCACTGCTTATGGGGCGGCAGGCACTTGGGCCATTTCTGTTTCCAGCACAGCTTGCCCGGCACGTTGAACGCCATCGATCCCGAAGTGTCGAAGATGATCGCGAGGTTGGACGTGCGCATGGTGCAGGTGCCCGCGTAACACCACTTGCCCGCGCCGCACGCGATTCCGTCCGGCTTTGGCGGGTTGGCGCAGCCGACTCCCGGCTTGCACAGGTCGTAGGTGCACGGGTCCTTGTCGGCGCAAGGCTGGGCTTCAATGCCCTTTTTCGGGTCCTTGCAGATAAGCGCAGTGTCGGCCGAAGCGCCCTTGGTGCATTGGACAGTTCCGGCTGTGCAGCCTTTTTCGATGCACTTGCCGCCGACACACGCCTGGTCGGTCTTGGCGCAGTCTTCGACATGTGTGTACTCAGCGCCGAACTCGTCGCACTTCATGACGTTGGTGGACTCACATACGCGCGAGCCGGGTTTGCAGACGAACGGCACACACTTGCCCTTCTCGCAGAAGGTGTCCGCCGGGCAATCCGAGAGGTTCCAGCCGCCGCCGTTGGCCTTGCACATCGCGACTTTCGGGCGGCCGTAGCAGCGCGTCGCACCGGGCTGACAGATGTCGGGGATGCATTGGCCCTCGATACAGAACGCGGACTGCGGGCAATCCTGGTCGGTGCGGCAGTCGACGCACTTGCCCGTGTCCTTGTCGCAGACCCCGTCGGGCTCACAGTGTGAGTCGTCCGTGCAGCCCGTGACGCCGATATCGGGCACACCGCCAGCGTCGAATCCGGTGTCGACGATGGCGGTGTCGATGGTTTGTCCGGCGTCCGCGAAATCGTCGCGACTGCCCTCAGGGTCCCCTTCGACACACCCGAAGAGGCCGCCAGCAAGCGCGCAAAGACATGAAATAATTATGAATCTCGACATCGCAACCAATCAGCCGGTCGGTTTGCCCGCGGGCCCGGCGAGGCGCAGGGTACAGCAAAGAAAAGCGAGTAGGAGACCGCATTCACCCCAAAAACAATTGCACGTGTGCAGAACCGCCAAAACACGGCAATGAGACGGGGGTGCGGCCCTAAAGCTGTTGGATCGACCGGAGTTCGACGCCGAGGCGTACAGTTCTTGTCACCGGTTTGTCACGCAAGTCGAGCCGATCCAAGAGCCTTCAAATTTCTTCCAATTTAATTGCAATTGAGCCTTGACGCTGGCCGCCAAAAGCATAGATTTCTTCTCGTTGGCCGGGTGCTGAGCGCACCGCCAAAGGGACCACGCGGTCGTATTCAGGGACGGAACAGCTTCGCTGGGAAGAGCTTGAACGGGACCGAGTGGAAAGACCTCAAGGGGGTCGGCAGTCCTCGCAAGAGACAAGCCAATCCTCGGGTTCTTTGAGACTCTGGAGAGCTAGCCAACCGTCGCGAGCGTCAGAAATGGCGCGGGACTTGCAGGTTACTGCAGGGGGCGGTTGGAAAAAGCCCACGAGAGGAGGCCGCGAACGGAGCGGCGCGCGGACGGATGAACGTCGTCAGAGATGGCGATGAACGGAAGTTCAGCCACGGGACAAAGCCAGCAATGGCGGAGGAACGGGGCCAATCAAGTCGGACCACCAGAAATGGCGGAACGACGAGGCAGCGCGCAAGGATGTGAGCAGCTGAGACTCGAGGGGGGAACACCCCGAAGGGGGCACGCTGGAAGACAGGTGAGGGAGCCGCGGAGAAATCCGAGGGCCAGCACGGTGGACTGGCGGGCCGAATCCCAGGGGCGGCAGCGGCATGAAACAGGGCTGCAAACGGATGTTCGGAACAAAGCCTCGAGGCCGCGAGAAACGGCGAGGAGGCAGCACAGCTGGGTCTGCAAACCCGGTGTAGGTCGCTGAACAGACGGGATGTCGTCGAAGGGACGGAAAAACCCAAGGGAGGACATGTGCAATCGAAGGACGGATGAAGTCCGCGACGAGGAAAGCGCAGTGGAGAGGCAGGAAGCGGTGGCGCAAGTCACAGTGGAAGGTCGGCAAGCAGCGACGGAGACGGCGAGGATGTAAACGGGCAACGGATGCCGAGACGTGTCGGGAAGGAGACGCGAGGTTGAAGCTGGTCGCAAGACCGGGGGAGATCGCGGGTCGAGACCCTGGACGTGGGATGAAGGAACATGGCAGGCATGGACCGGCGCTTCGCACGCCGGAACGCCGCCACGTGTGCACCGCGAGGACCGGGCGCTGAGCAAAGACCGCAAGGTTAGAGCCCAGTTGAAAGGTCGCGGCGGGCGCGCCAAGCAAATAGGGCGCCGAGCACGTGGTTTCGTCTGCGAAGTTCGCATCAATACGAAGAGGGGATGAAGCGACGGTGGTGACATCGACGTGGAAACTCGACAGCAGGAGTCCTTCGAAGGGAACACCCAGAGGCAGCGCTTTCCGGTCAACAGCATTCGGCTCGCAGGTAGAGGTCTTCGGACCAAAACCTGCGGGCCGTTTGTGTTTTTGGCGCGATTGGCCGAGCCGTGGTTGGTCGGTCAGCGCCGTGTTTTAAGATTCGATTTTTAAGATTCGATGCTCGGCTCGGCGTCGTCGCCGTTGCTCGGCTCATTGTTGAAGATGTTTCGGGCCCATTTGGCGGCCGTCGGTGGCAGCAATTCGCCCCGCGCCGGCCGCCAGAGCCACGCTGCGGCGAAGGGCCCCAGGAAGTTGGCGGCGCCGACGATGTACCAGGCCCATGGCCGAAATGCGGCGGCCAGTGGTGCGGCGACAAAAAAGATCAAGGTCGACGCGAGCAGACGGCGGTCAACCGTCAGGGCGATGGTCAGGAACCAGCAGCCGATAGTCGCGGTCATCAAGATCACAACATCGAGCGCCGAAGCTCCCGACAGCGCGCCGGTTATGGCGAAGACGACGTCTGCGACTCCCAACCCAATCACCGAGCTGGCCAGGCGTCGGTTGACCGCGGTTCGCGTGAGGGTGTCGCGCGCCCACCACATGCCGATGACGCCAGCTGAAAGGAAATCTACGGCGAGGAAGAGGTTGTGCCCGTGGCCCCAGGTGAACCATCCGAAGTCCTCGGCCAGGCCGGCGAGTGTGAGCGCCGCCCCATAGAGCACCGACAAGACGATCGAAAGGAAGGCGCGCGTCCGCGTCCCGGTGGTCAGATCCAGGTTGGCCTGGAGCTTGTGTAGGCGCTCGACCTCGGCGGCTTCGGCCTCTTGTCGTTTGAGCAACGCGTCGAACGCGGCCACGAGGTCGGCATCGGGCATCCGAATCTCGCCGAGCAACGAGCGCGCCGTTGCCGCCCGTCCCATGCGAATCTCGAAGCTGCAGACCGTCGTTAGCGCTTTTCGCAGGCCGTCGTGAGCGGTCTGGAGCTCTGGCGCCTCTCGGATGGCCATCTGGAAACCAAAGCGACATTCGGCGAGCAGACCGGCGATCTCGTCTTGAATCGCGTCGTCCGGTTCGTCGACGGCGCAGAGCGTCTCCAAGCGATGCAGTCGTTCCGTCGCGTTCCGGGCGACCTCCAGGGCGTGTCGATTGCGCACAAAGCGGGTGACGGCTGCGCGGAACGACGCGGCGTCCGGGAATCTCTTGCTCGGATCGCGCGCAGTGGCCCGATTGGCAACGGCGGCGAGCTCGGACGGGACGTCATCGTCGTAGGCGAATGGCTGGACGTTCTTGGAGGCCTTCAGCACGTCCATCAGCGTGCGTCCGTAGTGCCGATGGGTGCCGGTCAAGATCTCGTGAAGGATGGCTCCGAGCAGGTAGACATCGCTCGCTTTGCCGATACGCGTGGCGTCGCCGACCACCATCTCGGGCGACATGTAGTGCGGCGTGCCGGCGATGCCGCGGATGTCGGCCGCCCGTGGGATGCCGTACTTCGATGACTCGTCGACGGTGACTGCGAGCCCCCAATCGAGGACGTAGACCTCGCCAAACGGACCCACCATCACGTTTTCGGGTTTCACGTCGCGATGCACCACACCGCGGCTGTGCGCGAAGGCGAGGGCGTTGCAGACGGCGATCAGGATGTCGAGATCTCGGCCGAGCGGATCGTGCGCGCCCGAACGCGTCGGATCGCCATCGGCGCCGCGGATGATGCGATCCCAAGCGACGCCCTCAATGCGTTTCATCACCAGCAAGGGCTGGCCGCTGTCGTCGCGGCCCAGGGTGTGCACGGGCACCACGTTGGGATGCTCGAGCGAACCGGTGACCCAAGCCTCGCGAAGCAGGGCAAGCGTTGTTTCGGGGGCGATGCGTTCAGGCCGGACAGATTTGACCGCCACGTCGCGCGCCAAAGGAACCTGCACGGCCGACCGGATCAAGCCCATGCCGCCTTCGCCGATCGTTTCGCCCAGTTCGAGCTCGGCTCCGGCGGCCTCCGTGGCTTCAATCGCGATCTCGGGCAACGCTTGCAGCGCCGCCTCGTCGCGGGTCCTCGGGCGAGTCTGGGGCGGGACGATGGTGCCGCGGTTGTCAGCGGCCACGGTAGCGCCGTCGATGCCGATTGTGGCCAGCAGGGTGGGCAGGTCGTCGATGATGCCAGGCTCGTCGCTGACCATCGTGTCGTCGACGACGGTGTCGGCAGTGTCTGTGTGGCTCATCGCGAGGGAGGGTCTCCGCCAGCCGATCAGAATTCGACGGCGACCAGCAAGCCGCGGCCGCCAAATGCCGGGGCGAGGCTGACGCTGGACGACGGGGTGGACGCAACCAGGTAGGCACCGACGCCAAGCGCCGCGAGCCCGACGCCGGTCACGCCATAGGCTCGGTATAGGCTGCTGTTGATGGCGTTTTGCTCGGCGCGGGCTTCCTCGAAACCGATGAGCACGATCTTGCCGTTTTCGTCGCGCTTGGACTTCTTCTGGTCGAGTTCAGTCTGCCGGCTGTTGACCTGCAGCAAGAGCACACCGCCGCCGATCGTCGCCGCCCCGCCAGCCACCGCCAGGACCCAACCAAGCGCGCGTTTTCCGGCACCGGGACTGCCATTGGGCGCTGGATCGGGTTTGCGTTTCGGAGTCCGGTTGAAGCGCTTGGTCCGCACGTGGCGCCGCGGCGGGGGACGAGGTGTCGGTTTCGCCTTTGGGCGGCGACGCGCCAGCTCGGCCCGGACTTCCTGGACGTGTTTGGCGGCTTTGGGCCGTTCCGGGGACGTCCGCGGAGCGTTGCGGAGAAAGAGGGTGTAGTCCCGCTCCGCGTCATCGAACTTGCCCGCGCGCTGGGCCGCTCGCGCGGCGTTGTAGAGGTAGACATGCTGCGAATGGTGGTTCAGCCACGCCTGACGGTAGAGCTGGGCAGCCTGTTCGTAGCGCTCGAGCATGTAGTTTTTCAGCGCTTGCTGGCTGAGTTTGAGCGCCTTGGCCTCCGAATCGGCCGCCGCGGTCGACGGCGCAGCGATGCTGCAAAGAGCAACAGTCGCGAATGTGACGGTGGCAAACCGGACGGCAACAGCGGGAGACATCGCCGAATCGTGTCCATCGATGCCCATGCGTGTCAAACAAAGGAGGCGCGAATGGCGGTTTAGCCCGACGGGCCAGCTAAGCCGGTGTGCCGAGACAGCTCGTCTACGCGGCGATCACGCTGAGATCCCACTGATATAGCCACCGGTCGCCACGACGCATCCAAGGTGCCCCGCTGGCCCGCTGTGGGCATTTTGGTGTTTAAAACCGGTCGGTTTTGTCGGTTGCGCGGCGATGTTGGGCTTCCCCGGCACTGATCGGCGTGCGCTGGTGGACACGCGCTTCTTTGTCTTCATCGGGCCCGACTCAGCGGACTCATCGGTTCGCGGACTGGCAGCGTTTTGATCGGGACCCAGTGCCGGCTGTGCTTTGAGATGGCGTGTCGCCAGAGGGTCGAACGCCGCGCACGGTCGCTAGAAAAGGACGGCGGGGAGGGCGGGAGGTGGGTGGAAGTCCCAGAGTCCCACACAAGTCCCAGTTTCAGCGGATCTAAACGGGATCAGAGACGGGATCGATGGTCCCACGGGGTCCCACAGAGGGGGCGTCGCGCGTTGGCTGAATGGGGGACTGGTGCGGATCGGGGATTCGTCGTGAGGGCGGGATGCGCGGTTTTGGTCCCACTGGATGGGTTTGGAGCCGATTGGGCGGAGAGTGGATGATGTAAGGGTTTGGAATTGTTGTGTTTTGAATTTGGCACGGGACTTGTACAGGTGAAGAGTGCCCCGGCAGCGGCGTCGGGGTCTTCGCAGCGCTGTGCACGGCGACGCGGAGCATCACCAGGTAGGTTGGGCGGGCCGTCGGTGTCGAAGCCGGCGGTAGGTCCGCGCGGCGGGGCGGTTCGCCTTGCTGCATGGTGGTGGTGCTGTTCGTGCGCGGCGTTTGAGCCTCGCCGACGGTGCCGGGGGAGGAACCAGCGACGGGTCTCTCGGGGTCACGAATCCCTGTGGAGGATCCCGGAGGG
>CAZLMW010000154.1:0-16612 GCA_964560875.1 uncultured Enterobacteriaceae bacterium | reverse complement strand
CGTAAATGCAGTCTGCCGCGCGGAGCGCGAATTTGGGGTGAGGCCGGAAAAATGATTCCTGTGAAGGAACGGAGATTCTTCGCAGGAATCAAAAATGACACTTTTTTTGGCCGAGGGGGCTGTTTCAGCCCCCTTGCAAACAACGAGCACCTGCGCCGAGGCGAAGCTTTGGCGCAGTCTGCTATGCAGCGGTCACGCGCTTGCGACGCACCACCGCCAACATGGCGAAGAGCTCGGCGAAGAGAAGCGCTGCGTCCCCCGAAGAGCCACCGGATGAGCAGCCACCGACCGGCTCATCTGCGTCGTTATCGGCGCCGGGCATCACGGCTTTGGCGGCCTTCTCGCTGCCGGTCTCCCACGCCTTGACGACGTGCCAGACGGTGCACTTGCTGTCGTCTCGCTGCTCGATGAACTTCACGGTCGGGTCGTTTTCGGGCGGCGTCCAGCGCTTGCCGCCGGACTTGAGCGTCATGCCCGCTGGCAGCGTCGGTTTGCCGGGGATCGAGCCCTTGATTGCTGTGTCGACGAGCTCGGTCTCGTCCTTGCCCACTTCGACCGGGTTGCCCTTTTCGTCCTGCACGAGGATCGCGGCGGCTGCAGCGGCCTTGGCGAATCGTGGGTCGATGGCGTTGTTGCCGACCGGACCGCCCTGGATTTCGCCGGGCAGCTGTCCCTTGATCACCCAGCTGCCGTAGCCGTCGAGCGTGAAGCGAACCGAGTCATAGGGGTACCAACCCGTGGAGCAAACGCGCTTGAAACGCGCCGTCTTCTGGTTGGAAACCGCCGGCAGGTCCTTGTTGAAGGCGAAGAGCGGGTCGCGGTCCATCTCCTCGGGCGAGATGCGCATCACCATGCGGGTGACCGTCTTGCTGCCGTCCATCGCCGCCTGCACCGCCGCGAGCGGGTCCATGAAGTCCTTCTTGACCATGTCGCCGAGCTTCTTGCCGTCGACCGGCATCGTCGCGCGCTCGCCCATGAACGTCTTGCAGTAGCCGACGTACTGGTTGTTGTACTTCTGCTGCGCGCACGACCGCAGCTGGGTGTAGTACTGAAGCGGCTCGACACTGGCCGCCTTGGCGAGCCCGGTGGCGCGTTCGATCGTGTTGGCGAGGTCCTGGATCATCGGCATCTTCGAGTCGATGAGGGCGCGTCCGAGGCTCTCGGCGTCCGAAACGTTGTACACCGGATCGATCACCATCTTCGGCGCGCCGGCGAGCGGGCCCTGGTTCTTGGTGGGACCGCTGAACTCGGTCACGAATGCGCGCCCTTCCGCCTCGTCGATCGCCGCACTGAGCAGCTGGCCGTAGTTGTTGGCGTTGGCAAACCAGTTGAGGCGGGCCAGGTTCGGCTCGACCTGCATGTGGTTTTTCGGGATCGCGCGTCCCTCACCGGCGAGGGTGACGACCACGGACATGTCCTCGCTCGCCGCGATAGACGTCAGGCGCAAGGGAACGCACGGATCGGCGTCCTCCATCTCGAGCACCACGGGTCGTACCTCGTTGGCGCCGGCGCCGTTTTGCAGCTTGAACGCCACGAACACGTCGCCCTTCTTGATGTGGGCTTCGAGGATGGGCAGCGCCTTGTCGGGCATCTTGTAGCCGTTCTTCTTCAACCATTGCTGCAGCGGCTTGGCCTCGGATGCGGCGATGATCTCGTAGTCGTAGGGACCGGCCTTGTCCTGTTCGAGCACCTGGACGGGGCCCTTGTCGCCATCCTCGGACGCACCCGCGCTCGAACCGGCATCGGACGCGAATCCACCGCCGCTGCTTCCCGATCCGGGGCCATTTTGCGCCGACGATGGCTCGTTGCCGTAGCAGTACGTGTACCAGGACTGACAGTTTTCATCCTGCGGCTCGACGCTGGTCGCAAACCGCGGCGCCTGGCGTTGGTCAAAGCGGTCGAACACCCACGACGTGCCGACCGCGACCTTGGGCTTGGATGGCAGCGGCAACACCCAGCCGAAGTCCTTGGCGAGCCCGCTGTACTTCACCTCGACCCAGACGAGGGTCTTCTTGGTGCCCGGATCGTAGTGAAAGAAGACGCGCTCGGCGTCCTGCAGGATCGCCTGGTTGCTTTGCACACCCGGGGGCGAGAAGCAGCCCCCACACGCCATCGCTGTCGACGGGATCATCGGCGCGGTGGCGGCCAGGCCCACGAGCACGGCGGTCATGGTCGCCTTGAAGGCCGCGGCAGCGCGCCGCACGTCAAAGGTCGCAAGGTTGCTAACGACCTTTTCGGTGGCCGCCGTTTTCGTCTCTGTCCACAACATGTCCCGACTCCCTTCTCGCTTGCACCCCGCCAACCGATGTGCCGATCTGCGCAGGGCACCTCACGTGCCGCGCTGCGCTACGGGCACGACTTCTTCTTGCCTTCGTCTTCGGACGCAGCTTTCCACTTCGCGTAGTTGTTCTGGTAGCAGATCGTCTGCGTCCAGTCGCCATCGTAGGTCCACGCGCTGAACTTGCCGTGGCGCTTGCCCGACTCGTAGGCCTCGGACTTGCTCATCTGCTTGTTGCCGTACCACGCCTTGAGCGGCCCGTGCAGCGCCCCGTACTTGTAGCCGTGCTCCATCGCCTTGGTGCCATCGGCGTACCACGCGGAGAACGGCCCGTTGAGCTGGTTGTTGATGTACTCGGCCATGTTGAGCTGTTTGCCGTCGGGGTACCACTTGGCCCATTTGCCGGTCTTCTTGGCCTTGTCGTAGGTGCCGCTGACGATCAGCTGGCCGGTCGACGCCCATCGCTTGAACGAGCCCGTGAACTGGTTCTTGATGTACGTGGCTTCCTGCTGCAGCTGGCCGCCGGGGAACCACAGCGTGGACTTGCCCTCGCGGTAACCCTTGACGTAGTGCGTGACCTCCTGCCGATCGCCGCCCTGGTACCAACGCTGCAGCTTGCCGTCGATCTTGTTGAAGTCGTAGGGCGTGCTCGTCTGCTTGCTTCCGTCGGGCCACCACGCCAGCGCGAGGCCGTGGATCTTGCCGTCGATGTAGGTCTGCTCGCTCTGCTTGGCGCCGTCTTCGTACCAGCCTTTCCAGGTGCCGACCGGTTTGTAGTTGCTGTACTGCCGGTGGAACCTAACCTGACCATTCGGCCAGTATTGCTTGTAGTCCCCGTGCAGCTTGTTGTCCTTGTAATTGCGGACCGTGTTGAGCTTGCCGTCGGCGTAGTACGTCTTGTACGGCCCGTTCATCTTGCCTTTGAGGTAGTTGATCTCCTGCTGGAGCGTGCCGTCGGGGAACCAGCGCTTGGACACGCCCTCGCGCAGGCCGTTGATGTAGGTCTCGACCGCTTGCTTGGCGCCATCCTGGTACCACGACGTCCACGTGCCTTCCGGCTTGCCGTTGACGTAGGCGCCCTCGCGCTGCTTGCTGCCGTCGGCGTACCAGGCCTGGTATTTGCCGAAGGGTTTGCCGTCTTTGTAGTGCGTCTTGGACTGCATCGCGCCGGTCTGCCACCAGCGGATCAGGTCGCCGTGGTATTTGCCGTCATCGTTGTACGGGGTCACGCTCTGCGGCGCGCCGGTGTTGAACCACGATTTGTGGATGCCGACCGGCTTGTTGCTCTTGTATTCGCTGAAGCGCTGCGGGGCGCCATTGCTGAACCAGTAGTTGCACTTGCCGTCGCGCATCCCGTCTCGGTAGACGCAGTCCATCATCAGCGGCTTGCCGCCGTTGGCCCATGACTTCCAGTGGCCGTGACTCTTGCCGTCGCGGTAGTCGCGCTCGAGGATGAGCCAGCCTTCCTTGCTCCACTGCCGGTAAAAGCCGTGTCGCTGACCGTTGGCGCGGCGGCACTCGTAGCGGGCGCCCCACGAGTAGTCGTTCTTGCGCAGGGTCGCGTTGTCGGGGCAGCTGAACGTGAAGGGGCCCGGGCCCTTGCCGATCTGCTGGATGTCCGGTCCGGTGTCGATGCTGCCGCCGTCGACCGAGCCGCCGTCGGGCGCGTTGACGCCGCCGTCATGAACGGTGGTGTCGACGTCGATGGGTTCATTGGAGCAGCCGGGGCTCGTCGCGAGGGCGAGGGCCGCGAACACGGCCGCCATGGTGGCGCTGCGGATTGTGGTGGTGTGCGTGCGCATCGTTGCTTTCCAGGTGCGGTCGTCGCGGTGACGACATCTAGCTTTGTCTCGGGTACCAGGTTTGCGTTGTGTCTCGATGAGAAGCGCGAAGCTCCGACCGGGCTGGAGGGGAGTCGCCCGGCCGGAGCTTCGCATCTTAGCGTGTAACTGCTGACAATGGGTTGCTTTGCATCAGTTCACGCGCGGGTTCATCGCTGCGCCGCGTAGAGGCGGCGGCGAACGAAGAGGATGAGGAAGGCGAAGGCGGCGACGAGACCGGACGACAGCGGCATCGTGGAGCCGAAGCTGCCGGCGGTGCAGCCACCGTCGAGGGAAGACATGCCCGGGTCGTGCGGGACGACGGCCGCGGCGGTCGTGGTGCCGTTGATTTCCCACGGCTTGATGGGGTGGTAGCGGGGGCATTCCTTGTCGTTGCGGGAGTCGACGTGGGTGACCGTTTTGTCGTTGGCCGGCGGGGTCCAGCGCTTGCCGGCCTTCTTGAGCTCGTACTCGCCGGGAACCGTGGGCTTGCCGATCTTGCTGCCGGCGATGATGCCGTCGACGAGGTCAACCTGCGCGGAGTGGACCTGGTTGGCGGCGCCGCTCTCTTCCATGTACTCGATGTTGGCGGCCATCGGCGCGGTCACGAAGCGCGGGTCGGTGGCGTTGTTGGCGACCTTTGAGCTGCCCTGCTGTCCGGGCATCTGGCCCTTGAAGACCCAGCTGCCGACGCCTTCGATGACCAGGCGGGTGGAGTCATAGGGGTACCAACCGGTCGAGCAGACGCGGTGCAGCGTGGCCTTGAACTCGTTCTTCACGTCGGGGAGGTCGGGGTTGAAGCTGAAGATCGGGTCGCGGTCCATCTCTTCGGGGGAGATGCGCATGACCATGCGGGTGATCTTCTTGCTGGCCTTGACCGCGTTGTTGAGGCGCTGAATCGGCTGGATGTAGTCCTTGTCCATCAGCTTGGCGACCTTCTTGCCGTCGACGGGCAGCAGGTAGCGCTCGCCGAACACCTTGTTGCAGTAGCTCTGCGGGTACTTGTAGGCGTTGTTGTGGCCGCAGTTGCGGAGCTGCTGGAAGTACTGGACGGCGGTCTTGTTGTTGGTCTTGGCGAGGCCGGTCGCGAGCTCGAGGGTGTTGGCGGCGTCGGCGGTCATCGGGATCTTGCTGTCCCAGATGGCGCGGGCGAGCTCGAGGGCGTTGCTGACCTTCTCGAAGTGCGACGACGACATTGTTTCGACCTGGGCCATCACACCGGCCTTGGCGTCACCGGAGAATTCCGTCACGAACGCGTGGCCAGCGGCTTCGTCAATCGCCTCGCTGAGCACCGACTGGTAGTTGTTGCCGCCCGAGAACCAGTTGAGTTTCATCGGGTTGACCTTGACGTGCATCATGTTCTTGGGGATCGCGCGGCCGGGGCCGGCGATGGTCGTGACGACGCTCATGTCGTCGCTCGCCGCGATCGAGGTCAGGCGCAGCGGAACGCACGCCTCGGCGCCTTCCATCTCCAGGACGATGGGGCGAATCATGTTGGCGCCGGCGCCTGACTGCAGCTTCACGCCGACGAAGACGTCGCCCTTCTTCAGGTGCGATTCGATGATCGGCAGGGCCTTCTTGGGCGTGTTGTAGCCGTTGTCGTTGAGCCACTTGAGCAGCGCCTTGGAGTCGCTGCTCGCGAGCACGACGTAGTTGTAGGGACCGGCCGCGTCCTGGTCGAGGATCTTCACGGGCGGCTCGTTGCCCTTTTCGGACGACTGCGGGCCAGCGTTGGCGCCCGAGTCGGCGCTGCCACCGCCGCTGGAGCTGCCAAAGCTGGTGCTCGAGACCGCGATGCCGTCGCCATAGCAGTACGCGCTCCACGAGCGGCAGTTTTCGTCTTTGGGCGACGGGGTTGTCTGGAAACGCGGCGAGAAGCGCTGGTCCATCTGGTCGAAGACCCAGCTGGTGCCGACCGAGACCTTGGGCTGTACGGGGAGGGGAAGCACCCAGCCGAAGTCCTTGCCCGGGCCGCTGTAGCGAACCTCGACCCACGCGACCGACTTCTTGTTGACGGGGTCTTTGTAGAAGAACACGCGCTCAGCGTTTTGCACGATGAGGCTGCCCGACTGCTGGCCGGGAGGGGTGAAGCAACCGCCGCAGGGGTAGACCTCGCGGGGCATCAGGGTGGTGGATGTGACCAGGGCGGCGATGACAGCAAGAGCGCGGCCGGCCAGGTTGTGGGTCAGGGGGGTGGCAAACATTTCGTCCTCACACGTTTTGTGCTCGGGCGGTGGCGTCGGCTCCCTGCTGACATCGCACCGCTTCGGCGAGCGACCCTCTTGAATGCGAGAGTCGTGCCAGATCCGCCGCGGTAACCGCTGACGCTATGAAATGTTTATCTTTTTAATTCGATGCGGCTGGCGCTGCACAGGTGCTCGTCGCCAGGGGTGTGTTGGTATTTTCAACAGACGATGATGTTTTTTTCTGCACCGTTGAATTATCCAACAGTCGCCGCGCAACAATCGTCGTCGGGCGAACGTCGACGGCCGGCGCGGGGGTTGCGGCGCGGCTTTGACGCCAGCCGAACGCCCAGGTGCCGGCAACGATGCCGACGAGGGTCGCGACGACGGCGAACTTGCCTTCACCGAGCATCGCCAACGCCGTCCCCGGGCAAGCACCGGTCAGTCCCCAACCCGCGCCGAAAAGCAACGCGCCGGGGACAAGACCGGGACGCATCGGCTTTGGCTGAAAAGCGACGACCGAGCCCGTCGTAAGCGCGCGCAGAGAGACGCGGCGAGCGACGAAGACACCGATCGCGCCGACAACACCCGCGACCGCGATGACAAGGAGCAGCTGCGGATCGCGCAGCAAGAACAGGCCCGCGTAGTGGTCCTGCGTGGTGGCTCCGGCCCGCGAGAGCAAGAAGCCAAAGAGAACACCGAGTGGCAGAAAAGTCGTAATTGTCCGATTCATGAGAGACCGCCCAGCGCAAAGAGGAGTTGGACCGCGACGACGCCGCCCGCGAAGAAGCCGACAGCGGCCAACATGCTGGGTGGGTTGAGCATCGCGATGCCGGAGATGGCGTGCCCGCTCGTGCAGCCGCCCGCCATGCGTGCGCCGTAGCCCATCAGGACGCCGCCGCCGGTCAGCAGCGCCATGCGGAGCCACAACGAGGTGGGCATGACGGCGTCGTACAGCGCGCCCATGGACATCGTGGCGGTCAAACCGCCGTCGCCCGATGTCAGCGCGGCGACGGCGCCGCCGAGCGGGATGCCGATGAGAAACCAGAGGCGCCAGCGACCGGGGCCGCGGAATTTGCTGTCAGCGAAAAAAGAGAGCCGGCTGACGGGGGCGATCGCCGTGCCAAAGCCCGTCGAACAGCCGAGCGCACGACCGGTCACGAAGAACTGCAGCCAGACGTACAACCCGATGCCAAGCCCGCCGACGACGCCGGACCAGACGAGGACGGACGCGGGTTCACTTGCCGTGGCCAGGCGGGCGACCTCGCGCAACACCATGCCGATGCCCGCGACGCCGACCAGACCCGCGAAGACGCGTCGCAGCCGATCGGGCGCCACGACCCCAGCCAACCAGGTGCCTGCGATCGCACCGACCGCTCCAGCCCCGGCGATCGTGGCGGCGAGCGACCAGTCGATGGTGACGTGGCCGAGATGGCCGACAAGCCCGGCGCCCGATTTCATGGCGATGATGACGAGCGACGTGGCGATCGCCTGCCGCATCGGCAACCCGGCGAGAAGCACCAGGGCAGGCACAACGAGGAAACCGCCGCCGGCGCCGACGAGCCCGGTGATGCCGCCGACGAGCAGGCCTTCTGCGGCCATTTTCGCCCACGCTTGGGGCGAATCGAGCCCGTCGCCGGTTGGGCGGAGTGTGGCATCGGGTTCGGCGCCGTCTTTGATGGCCATGGCGACGGCGGTTGTGACCATCAGCAGGCCGAACAACAGCATCAGGGTGGTGCCCTGGAGGTAAGACGCCGCGACGCCGCCGAGCCAGGCGCCGACCATCGCGACAGAACCGAAGACACCGGCAACGCGCCAGCGGACGCGACCAGCCCGCGCGTGACCGACGACACTGACAGCGGCGAGGACCCCGACGACGAACAGAGACGTCGCGATCGCTTCTTTGGCTTCGAGTCCGAGCCCGTAGACGAGCACAGGGACGGCGAGGATCGTTCCGCCACCGCCGAGGACGCCAAGCACGACGCCCATCAGAACGGCAAATGCCGCAGCAAGCGTCAACATGGCAGGCCTCGCTCGTGCCAGGCCATCATGCCCCCGGCGAGGTTGTAGACCTCCGAGAACCCGGCCGCGCACAACGCCTGGCACGCAAGCTGCGCGCGTTTGCCGGAGCGGCACACGACCAACAGGGGTTCGTCGTGCTGCCAGGCCTTCATCGCGCTGACAATCGTCGGCAGCGGCACAACTTCGGCGGCGTCGAGCGCCGCGAGCGGGCCGTTGGTTTCGTCAAAGGTGCGCACATCGACGACGCGGAGGTCGTCAAGCATGTTCTGCGCGGCTTCTGGGGCGACGTCGCGCCAACAACGGCGGGCCATCAGTTCACCTCCATCGCGGTGACGGCGGATGGGGTGGCATCGGCGACGGTTCGGCCGCACGCGAGGTTTGCCGGTACCGCTGTGTCGATGTGGCGCGGTGGGGACAGCTTCAGGTTGCCCATCAGCTGGATGTAGGCGGCCTTGTTGGGCACTTGCAGGCGCGGGTTGTGGCGCCGTTCTTCGCCGATCGTGGACATCGTCCAGCCCTTGTAGTCGTGACCGGGGAAGACCCGCGTGTCGTCGGCCAGGGTGAGCAAGCGGCCGAAGATGGCGTCGTACTGCGCGGCGGCGTCGCCATTTTGGAAGTCGGTGCGACCTGTGCCGCGAATCAGCAACGTGTCGCCGGAAAACAGCATCGCGGCGCCGGTTTCGGGCGATTCGGGGAGCAGGAAGCAGTAGCTGTCGTCGGTGTGACCGGGCGTGTGCATCGCCTCGAGGCGGTGGCGACCAAAGCGGAGGCCGTCGCCGTCGGAGACCGTCGTCGACACGCACTCGGCTTTGGTCCCGGCGCCGAGCACAGTGACGCAGCCGGTGGCGTCCCGGAGCTCACCGAGCGCGGTCACATGGTCGGCGTGTACGTGGGTGTCGACGGCAAATTTCAAGCGCAGGTCGAGCTCGTCGAGCAGGCGCAGGTACTTGGGGACGTCGCCGCGGACGGGGTCGATAAGGATGGCGTCGCCGCTGGCGTCGTCGGCCAGCAGGTAGGTGTAGGTGCTTGTGTCGGGTTCGAAGAGCTGTCGAAAGATCATGTCGCGGTCCAATCGGCGCCCCGTCGCGTGGCCATGCCCGGATGTGGGCAGGTGCGCGGTGACGCATGGTCCTTGTCATGTGCACAGGGCGTTCCAGCCTCACGCGAAAACTGATAAGCGACTGATCCAATTGAGATAAATGAATTGGTGTCGCGACACTGAGACGTTCTCGTTTAGTTCATGTTGATTCAAGTGAATCATTCGTTATCATTCATATGAATCAACTGAGGCTCTCGTGATGGCCGCCCCTTCTCCCACAGCCCTGCGCGCATGGCTCCCCGAAGTTGGCGCGGCGCAAGCCTTTGAAGCGCTCGCCAATTCGGTGCCCGACGCCGCCGTTTTCGCCGTGGACGCGGACCGGACCGTGGTTTTTTGGAGCGACGGGGCGCAAAAGTTGCTCGGGTTCAAGGCGCAGGAGGCGGTCGGCGCGCACTGCCTGAAGGTCAACAGGTGTACGCAGTGCATGCGCGGGTGCGGGATCGCCGACCACCGCGCCGTTTCACAGGTTCCTTTGCAGCTCCATCGCGAAGACGGCTCGATCGTGCGGCTGCGCAAGTCGGGCCGGGCGTTCTTCGACCAGGACGGAGCTTTCGCCGGTGGGGTCGAGGTGCTGGTGCCCGATCCGACCGACTCGTTGCCCACGCTGGACCCGGGGATCGACCGCGAGTTTCACGGGATCGTGACGGCCGACGACGGAATGCGCCGCGTTTTTCGGCTCGTCGAGCAGGTCGCGCAGACCGATACGCCGGTGCTTGTGCGTGGTGATAGCGGGACTGGCAAAGAGCTCATCGCCCGCGCCGTGCACGCGGAGAGCCCCCGCCGCGATGGTCCTTTTGTCGCCGTGAACTGCGCGACGTTGACGTCCACGCTGCTTGAATCGGAGCTGTTTGGGCACGAGCGCGGGGCGTTCACGGGGGCGGTTTCGCAGCGACGCGGCGTGTTCGAGCAGGCGGACGGCGGGACGCTCTTTCTCGACGAGGTGGCGGAGCTTCCGGCGAATGTCCAGGCGAAGCTCTTGCGCGTGCTTGAAACCGGCGAGGTCACGCGGGTCGGTGGCGAAGGCTGTCTGTCGGTCGATGTGCGAATGGTGGCGGCCACCCACAAGTCCTTGCGTCGCCAGGTCGGCGCGGGACGGTTTCGCGAGGACTTGATGTATCGGTTGCGCGTCGTGCCGATTCGGTTGCCGCCATTGCGGGATCGAAGGCATGACATCGCGCTGTTGGCCCAACACTTTGTGGCAAAGCTCAGCGTGCGCGGCCCGCGCGTTGTCGAGAGCATCAGACCCGAGGCGATGCGCGTCATGCTGCAATGGCGATGGCCGGGCAACGTGCGCGAGCTGCGAAACGCGGTGGCCTTTGCGTTCGCGGTGGGGCGAGGCCCGACCATCGGTGTCGAGGATCTGCCACCGGAGATGACCGGCCAGCTGCCGTTGCACAACGTGGAAAGCGAACCGGAGCGCTCGCGGCGTATTGGCGACGCACCTGGCACGGACACGCGGGACTACACGCTGCTGCTCATGCGTGGTCAGTCGGACGACGAGCAACGCAGGCGGATCCAGGCGGCGTTGCAACGTGCCAACCAGCACCTCGGAGTTGCCGCGGAGCTGCTTGGAGTCAGCCGCGCGACCCTCTATCGCAAGCGGCGGCGGTTGGACATCGCTTAGGCCCGATGCCGGTCATTTGGAGTGTAAGAGCGAAGCCCCGGGGCTGAAGGCCCGGGCTCAGTTGAGCAAGCCCGCCTCCGCGGGCTCCGCCGCGAACTCCACCAGCAGCGGCTGCCTACCCACGTTTGTCGGCATCTGGTGCACCCACATGCGCCGCACCGAATCCGCCATGCGGACCGCAACGCCGAGCCCTCGAAGGAGGGCTTGCTCAACTGAGGCCCCGGCTTCAGCCGGGGTCGTTAAGTGACCGGCATTGGATTAGACCGGGTTTGGGATCGGGAGCGGGAAGCCGGACCGTTACTTGAGCAGGATCTTGGGCACCACGACCTGGGTCGTCGTGAACGGGAAGTTGGCGTAGTTGCTCGTGCCGTAGACCTCGATCTTGTACGTGCCGGGGACGATCTCGCGCGCCCAGTTGAACTGCTGGGTGGCTTCCTTCTGGCACTTCAAGCCGACCGTGTACTTGTAGCCCCACGTCGTCTCGGTGAGCGTCACCTGCGCGTAGGTCGAGTAGTAGTTCTTGGACTTGCTGCAGTACTTCGTCGTCACCTGCGGGGTCTTGCCGTTGTTGAAGATGCGGCCACCGATCTTCACGGTCCGGAAATCGAGGACGACATCGGACTTGGCCGAGCTCAAGTCGAGCTTGGGATAGATGACCTGGGTCGTCGTGAACGGGAAGTTGGCGTAGTTGCTCGTGCCATAGACCTCGACCTTGTACGTGCCCGGCACGATCTCGCGGGCCCAGTTGAACTTCTGGGTGGCTTCCTTCTGGCACTTCAGGCCGACGGTGTACTTGTAGCCCCACGTGGTCTCGGTGAGCGTCACCTGCGCATAGGTCGAGTAGTAGTTCTTGGACTTGCTGCAGTACTTGGTCGTGACCAGCGGGTCCTTGCCGTTGTTGAGGATCTTGCCGCCGACCTTCACGGTCCGGAAGTCGAGCACGATGTCGGACTTGGCCTTGGTGAGGGCAAGCGCCGGGTGGATCACCTGGGTCGTCGTGAACGGGAAGTTGGCGTAGTTGCTGGTGCCATAGACCTCGACCTTGTAGGTGCCGGGCACGATCTCGCGGGCCCAGTTGAACTTCTGGGTGGCTTCCTTCTGGCACTTCAGGCCGACGGTGTACTTGTAGCCCCAGGTCGTCTCGGTGAGCGTCACCTGCGCGTACGTCGAGTAGTAGTTCTTCGACTTGCTGCAGTACTTGGTCGTGACGAGCGGTTCCTTGCCGTTGTTGAGGATTTTGCCGCCCACCTTCACGGTCCGGAAGTCGAGCACGACGTCGGACTTGGCCTTCGTGAGGACAAGCGCCGGGTGGATCACCTGGGTCGTCGTGAACGGGAAGTTGGCGTAGTTGCTCGTGCCATAGACCTCGACTTTGTACGTGCCGGGCACGATCTCGCGGGCCCAGTTGAACTTCTGGAGCGCTTCCTTCTGGCACTTCAGGCCGACGGTGTACTTGTAGCCCCAGGTCGTCTCGGTGAGCGTCACCTGCGCGTAGGTCGAGTAGTAGTTCTTGGACTTGCTGCAGTACTTGGTCGTGACCAGCGGCTCCTTGCCGTTGTTGAGAATCTTGCCGCCCACCTTGACGGTCCGGAAGTCGAGCACGAGGTCGGACTTGGGCTTGGTCAGGTCCAGCTTGGGATAGACGACCTGGGTCGTCGTGAACGGGAAGTTGGCGTAGTTGCTCGTGCCGTACACCTGCACTTTGTACGTGCCCGGCACGATCTCGCGGCCCCAGTTGAACTTCTGGGTCGCTTCCTTCTGGCACTTCAGGCCGACGGTGTACTTGTAGCCCCAGGTCGTCTCGGTGAGCGTCACCTGCGCGTAGGTCGAGTAGTAGTTCTTGGACTTGCTGCAGTACTTGGTCGTGACCAGCGGTTCCTTGCCGTTGTTGAGGATCTTGCCGCCCACCTTCACGGTCCGGAAGTCGAGCACGATGTCGGTCTTGCTCTTGGTGAGGTCGAGCGCCGGGTAGATGACCTGGGTCGTCGTGAACGGGAAGTTGGCGTAGTTGCTCGTGCCATACACCTCGACCTTGTAGGTGCCGGGCACGATCTCGCGGGCCCAGTTGAACTTCTGGGTGGCTTCCTTCTGGCACTTCAAGCCGACGGTGTACTTGTAGCCCCACGTCGTCTCGGTGAGCGTCACCTGCGCGTAGGTCGAGTAATAGTTCTTGGATTTGCTGCAATATTTGGTCGTGACGAGCGGATCCTTGCCGTTGTTGAGGATCTTGCCGCCGACGTTCACGGTGCAGAACGCGAGATCGACCTTGGTGACGTCGCCGCCGCTGCACACTTTGTCCGAGGCCATCGCAAAACCGCTGGGACACACCTGGCCGCACGCGCCTCCGCATGGACCGCAATCGACGGTTCCGCCACATCCGTCGGCCTGTTTGCCGCAACCAAGCGCGGCGCATGTCTTGGGCTGACACACGCATTTGCCCTTGCTGCACTGTTTGCCGGTCGCGCACGTCCCGCAGGTCAGCGCCTTGCCGCAGCCGTCTGACGCGGGGCCGCACAACAATCCGAGGTCTTTGCAGGACTTGGGCGCGCAATTGCACTGGCCGGACGGGCCGCACACCTTGCCCGATGAACACGTGCCGCACGCGAGCTTCTTGCCGCAGCCATCCGGGGGCGTTCCGCAGCCAACACCGAGCGCCTTACACGTCTTGGGCGTACACAAGCATTGGCCCTTGCTGCACGTCTTTCCGCCCGCGCACACGCCGCATTGCAGGGTCTTGCCGCAGCCGTCGGGCGCGGTCCCACAGAGCGTCCCGAGCTCCTGGCAGGTCTTCGGTTTGCAGATGCATTGGCCCTTTGAGCAGGCTTTTCCGGCCCCGCAATTGCCGCAGGCGAGCGTCTTGTTGCAGCCGTCGGACGCCGGACCGCACGCGACACCTTGTTCTTTGCAGGTATTGGCAACACAGGGTTTATCACCGCACTTCTTGTCGGCGCCGCAGACCTTGTCCGATGGGCACTTGCCGCACGCGAGCACCTTGCCGCAGCCGTCGTTGACCGTGCCGCACATCGCGCCGACGTCTTTGCACGACTTGGGGATGCAGGGTTTGGGATTGGCGGCACCGGGGGTGGGCTTGAGGATGGCGCGGAAGTCCTTTTCGTTGTTGTCCGTGTCGGTGCCGAGGTGGTCGCGGCCCAGCGCCTGTCCGGACAAGACGTCGATGGTCGGTTTGCCCTCGCCCTTGAACACCAGACCCGAGCCGAAGTTGCCGTAACCGACCGCGTCGACGGCCTTGTCGCCGAACTGCAGGACGACGCTGTCGGCGCCGTTTTGGAAGTCCACGCCCTTGTGCGCCTGGTCAGCCGCCGCCTTCAGCGCGCCCGTTGCCTTGGTGTGCGCGATTACGAAGAAGCCGTCGCCGCCGATCTTACCCGCGAGCGGGACCGTCACGTACGCGACGCCGCCTTTGCCGTTGATGCCGACGAGCGAGAAGCCTTGCAGCGGTGTTCCAGCCGGCCCACGCAGCTCGAGGAAGGTCTGCGTGTCGGGACCGGCGCTGTCGTAGACGAGCTCGTTGATGACGACCTTGGCCGGTGGTGGCTTTTCGGCGCAGGCGCCGGCTTTGCAGGCCTGCGCGGCGGTGCATGGTTGCGGGGTGCCCCACTCGAGACAGCCGTCCTTGTTGAAGTCACCGCAGCTGCGCACCGCGTCACCGTCGCAGGTCTTCGCGCCGGCCTTGGTGCAGGTGCTCTTGCATGTCTTTTCGCAGCCGCCGGCCCCCGCGCAGACGAGGTTGTTGCCGCAGGCCGTAGGCGTTCCCCATTCGAGGCAGCCGTCCTTGTTGAAATCGCCACAGCTCTGCCACTGCGTCTTGCTGCCGGGCACACACTGTTTCGCGCCAGACTTCGCGCAGGCGTCCTTGCAGCTGGTCGCGCACAGGCCGTTGCTGCAAACCGTCTTGGCCGGACATCCCACGCCCGACCCCCACTGCAGGCAGCCGTTGTTGTCGTAGTCGTCGCACACCTGGACCTTGCCGGCGGGCGAGCACTGTTTGGCGCCCTTGACGGTGCATTCATCGCTGCAGTTCTTCGCGCACTTGCCCTCGTTGCAGACCAGCCCCTTGGCGCACGGCACCGGCGAGCCCCACTGCAAGCAGCCGTCTTTGTTGAAGTCTCCGCACATAGCGACCTTGCCGAGCTGACAGGTCGTGCCGCCCTTGACCGTGCACTCGTCTTTGCAGGTCGTCGCGCACTTGCCCGATGAGCACTTCTGGCCCGTCGGACAGGCGACCGCGGTGCCCCACTGCAAGCAGCCATCTTTGTTGTAGTCATCGCAGGTCACGATGCCGACCTGGTCGCAATTCGTGGCGCCTTTTTGGGTGCATTCGTCCTTGCATGTATCGGCGCAGAAGCCGCCCGAACACGTCTGCGTCGCGCCACAGGCCGCCTTGGAAGCCCAGTCGAGGCAGCCGTCCTTGTTGCTGTCGCTGCAGGTCACAACGGCTTTTCCTTCGCACTTCTTGGCGCCGACCGTGGTGCATTCATCGGTGCAGGACAGGGCGCAGAACCCCTTGCTGCAGACCTGACCGGACGGACAATCTTTCGGACCGCCCCACGCGAGGCAGCCGTCACCATTGAAGTCGAAGCAGGTGACGATCTTGCCGTTGGCGTCGCACTTCTTGGCGCCCGCGGCCGTGCAGTCCTGGTCGGGGCACTTGGGCGCGCATTTGCCGGCAGAACAGACCTCTGTCGCCCCGCACGTGACGACGTCCGACCACGCGAAGCAGCCGTCCTTGTCGGGGTCTTCGCACGCCTCGGTGCCCTTGCCGTCGATCGTGCAGCGCGTCGCGCCTTCCGGTTCGCAGGGGTCCACGCATGTGGGGGCCGTGTCTTGACCGCCGGCGTCGGGCGCGCCGGCATCTTCGGACGTGTTTGCGGTGTCGGTCGTCGTCGGACCGGCATCAAACCCCGCATCGACCAGGCCACCGGCGTCGTTTTGCGTTTGCGGCGTGGGGAACTGCGTTTGACCGGCGTTGTTGTTGCCGCAACCAGCCGCCAGGACGAGACACGCCGCCGCGAGGGCGACAAGCGCAAAACGGACGAAATACAATGCGGATCTCGGCGCGAATCGGGTGTGGGGGCGCAACATGGTAGCTCCAGCGAGGGGCTGGATAATGGCGATCCCCGCCGGACGGCTCAACGGATAATGTTGTCTCGTCGTCCAACCTGCGGACGGGAGTCACCGACGGCTCCAGCGCAACACCCAGCAGCCTCGATGTGGGCCTTAGTCGATGAGTCGCGACGTTGAATCGACGCGCACGTGAAAGTCGGCCACCCTTTGGCATGGCCACGCCCATTGACCCCGACGCGACCATCCGCATGGCGGAGAAGGATTTCCACAGCGAATTGTCGTGGCAGTGCGCCCGGTTGCTGCCCGCGGCGACCCTGATTTGCCTGTTCGCCTGGCTGCCCTACACGCGCCACGACGCCATCCTGCATCCCGAGCTGAGCGCGCTGCCGTGGCTCCGATACGGGTTGTCCGCCGTGGCGGCCCTTGTCCTTGCGCTTCACGTCGTCAAGAAGAGGCGGCATGCCTGGCAGCACGCGTTTGTTCTTGTCAGCTATCGTTGAG
>CAZLMW010000153.1:1392-16713 GCA_964560875.1 uncultured Enterobacteriaceae bacterium | reverse complement strand
CTACACGTTGAACCGGAAGTTACAAACGTCACCGTCCTGCATGACGTATTCCTTACCTTCCATCCGCTTGCGACCTTTCGCCGCGACCGCCTGTTCAGACCCCAACGCAAACAGGTCCTCGCAGTCGTACACCTCGGCCTTGATGAAGCCACGCTCAAAGTCGGTGTGAATCACGCCGGCCGCCTGCGGTGCCTTCCACCCCGCTCGGATGTTCCACGCGCGCGCCTCTTTCGGCCCCGCGGTGAAGTACGTCTGCTGGCCAAGCAACGTGAACGCGGCCTGCGCCATGCGCTCCAAACCACTCTCGCTGAGCCCGAGGTCTTCCAGGAACGCGGCTCGCTCTTCTTCTTCGTCGAGCTCAGCGATCTCCGCTTCCATCGCGCCTGAGAGCACCACGACCTGCGCACCTTCCTCGGCGGCGAGCGCCCGGATCTCTGCGACGTGCGCGTTGTCCTCGCTGGCGTCGTCGGTGTTGGCGACATACAGCATCGGCTTGCGCGTAATCAGGTGCAGCTGCTTGACGAGGCCAAGGTCGTCCTTGTCGACTTCCACGGTCCGCGCCGGCTGGTCATCCGAAAGCGCCGCGATGAACCGCGAGATGATCGCCACCATCTTCTTGGCGTCCTTGTCGCCGCTCTTGGCGACCCGCTGTTCTTTGTTCAGGCGTTTTTCGAGCGACTCGAGGTCGGCGATCATCAGCTCCGTATTGATGATTGACGCGTCCCGCCGCGGGTTCACGGAGCCCTCGACGTGCACCACATTGTCGTCGTCAAAGCAGCGCACGACGTGGGTAATCGCGTCGGTTTCGCGGATATTCGCGAGGAACTTGTTGCCCAGCCCCTCACCCTTGCTCGCGCCTTTCACCAGGCCGGCGATATCCACGAATTCGACCGTGTTGTAGATGGTTTGCGCGCTGCCGATGATCTTCGCGATCCGGTCCAGGCGCCGGTCCCGCATCGGCACAATCCCGACGTTGGGATCGATCGTGCAGAACGGGTAGTTCGCGCTCTGGGCGCCGGCGTTGGTCAGGGCGTTGAAGATGGTCGACTTACCGACGTTGGGCAGGCCGACGATGCCGCAAGACAGTGCCATGGGAGCCTCCATCAGGTCGCGTTGGCGACGGGGACGCGCTGTCTACCGCATGTCGTTGCGCATCGCTACCATCGCGCCATGGCGAAACGGAAGCAGCCCGAGCTCTTTGCCGGCGACAAGGCGGCGGCCAAACGAAGGTGGCGCATCGGCGAGGTCGAAAGGCGCTGCAAACGGCAGGGTTTGTGGCCGATTATCGGCACGGACGAGGTGGGGCGTGGCCCGCTTGCTGGACCTGTCGTGGCGGCGGCCGTGGTGCTCGAGGACGGCGCTCGGCTCAAGGGGCTGGACGACAGCAAGCTGCTGACCGAAGCGTCGCGCGAGGCCCTGGTGCCCAAGATCGAGGCGCAGGCGTTGGCGTGGTCGGTCGTGGAGGGGCCCGTCGCGCTGATCGACTCGGTCAACATCCTGCAGGCGTCGATGTGGGCGATGCGGCAGGCGGTTGAAGAGGTGTGGAATTCGCTGCTGGACGCCGGCGCGACGATGCCGAAGCTGGTGGTGGTGGACGGCAACACGCCGATTCCCGAGCTGGTGCGCCCCGGCCAGAAGACCTACGTAAAGGGCGACCAGCGCTCGCGTGCCATCGCGGCGGCGTCGATTCTCGCCAAGGTTCATCGCGACCGGTTGATGGTTCGCATGGCCGATGAGCACCCCGGTTACGGGTTCGCGGGCCACAAGGGCTATCCGACCGCCGAACACCTCGCGGCGCTCAAGAAGCTCGGGCCGACACCCCACCACCGGAGCTCCTTTGCCCCCGTGCGGGCGGCGATCGCAAGACAAACCGCCCAGACCTCGTCGCAATGACCGAAAAGCCCGCCATCCATCGCACCGGCCACCGCGGCGAAGAGGCTGCTCAACGCCTTGTCATCGAACGCGGCTGGCATATCGAGGGGCGCCGCCTACGCGTTCGCGCCGGCGAAATCGACATCCTGGCGACCCGCACTTCACCGGCGGGAGAGGAGACGTTCGGGCTCGTCGTCGAGGTAAAAACCACCCGCGGCAGCAGCGGAGATCCGGGCGAGCGCGTCGACACCGCCAAGCGCCAACGCTTATTCCGAATTGCGGCTGAGTTGGTGCATTCGCGCGGTTTTGCGGAGGTCCACGTCGCCGTCGTAGCCGTGCACCTGACCGCCGACGGCACAACCCTGACGTGGCGCGACATTGACCCGTTCTAGAAGTCGGTGCGGACGATGGCCTTCTGCGCGACCTTGGACAGCGGCGGTTCGATGCTGACCGAGCGCGGTTTGCGCTCCTTGGGCACGGACACGAGCATCTTGTACTGCAGGATGGCGCGAATGTAGCCGCCTTCGGACCCGAGCGGGTCCCCGCGCTTGAGGATATGTCGGTTGCCGTACGGGTCGATGACGACCGCCTTGGGCCGGGTGGTGCCCGTCATCAGCATGATGAGCTTGTAGCTTTCGAGCGGCGCGATCGCCCGCTGGTCCTTGTCCTTGTTGCGATGGATACCGCCGCGCTCCAGCGGGCTGACGGGCACCAGCAGCTCTTTCTTCTTGCGCTCGGGCAATGGCGGCGGGATCACGAAGACGACGTGGTTGGTCAGCAGCGGGTTGGCGAGGTTTTCGATCTTCTGCTTCTTGAAGTCCTCGAACATGTCCCGCAGCGGCACCCACTTGGGGTTTTCGCCCAGCGTCACGAACTGGTCCTTGGTCGGGTCTTCCGTCGCCTCTTCGGGCGCGGCCTGGGCGGCTCCCGGGATCTGCGGGCGCGGTCGGTTGCCACCGCCGTCACCACCGCACGACGTCGCCACGAGCGAAACCAGCGCTGCGAGCCCAATGAGCCCGGAACGCTTGCCGATCGCCGCTTTGTTACCGCCGTCTGTCATCGCTTCCAAGTTCATCCCGTTCAGCCTTGTCATCGCGCTCTCGTCGACCCCGCAGCTTCAGCCTCGGCGCCTCCGAATCACCTCGCTATGTGCGAAACGGCTTGTATTTCCGCTCGGTTCCACCCTCGGCCTTTTTGCCGGTCCAGGTGTAGGCGTACGCGACAAAAGTCGCCCGAATCTTGCTCTTCTTCCGCGCCAGGTGCCGCAGCTCGATCGACGCCACCAGCTTCTCATCCTTGGACCGGTTGACGCGCTTTTGCTCCTCGAGCGGCTTGCTGGCGTCGATGATCTTCTGCAAATGGCTGTAATTGGGGCGAACTTGCTCGATGACCATGTTGCGCAGCGTGATAACGCGTCGCTCCGTACCCGAGTACACGCGCAGAAACGAGATCAAGTGCAGCATGGACCCCTGCACCGTCATCTTGACCGGGATCGCGTTGACCAGGTCTTGCGATTCGGTCTTGAGCCGGTCGAAGCGGGTCACGCGCAGCCCCGAGGCGATGGCGTCGCGCTGCACCGACTCGATGAAGTCGGGGACCTCGTCGGACGTCGGCAGCATCTTGCGGTTCTCTTTGTCGCCTTCGACCAGCCGGTCCTTGCGCCGCTTGAGCGAACGCAGCTCCTTTTCCGTGGCCTTGTCGGCGATCTTGGCCAGCTCGGCCCTGGTCCGCTTCAGCAGCTTGTCGGCATCGGCGCGGCGGGTCAGCTCCGGGTCGATCATCAGGAAGTAGGCGCCGCCTCCGATCACAACAAGGATGGCCGCCAGCACGCCGAGCTTTTGCATCGGCGGCAGCTTCATGAATTGTTCCATCATGGCGTCACCCCCTTGGCCTCGGCGTCTTCGGCCTTTGGCGCGGCTTTCCCGGCTTCAACGGCACCGGCAGCTGTTGCTGCGGTGGCAGGCGCGGCGATCGCGGCACCGGGTTGGCTTGCTTTGGCACCGGCGGCGCCAGCTGTGGCGGCACCCGGTGTGTCGGTCGGCTCGTTATGCCCACTGGGCACGTCGCGCGGCGCCTTGATGGCGGACGGCAGCGTCGGCAGCGCGTCTTTGTCCTCACCCTCGGCCTTCTTGGCCGCTTCTTCGTCGGGATCGGGCTCGCTGGGCGGCGGCCATTTCCACGGCTTGATGAGGTAAACGAGCGCCGCGTTGATGGTGAAATCGACGAAGCCATCGTCGAGCTCGGGGTCGTGCTTGCTCTCCTGGAAGACCAGCTTGACGTTGCGGAAGTACGGGCTCGACTCGAGTCGGCGCTGCACCTCGGCGACGTCTTCGTGCGCGAGTGCCTGGCCCTGCAGCTTCATCTTCCACCGGTTCTGCGTGATGGCCGTGAACCAGGCTCGGCGCGCGTCCCACCCGACCCGCCATCCGGCCGCTTCCATCAGCTTTTGCTCTTCGCGTGGCCACACCGCTGCGTCGCGCGGCTGCAGGATGAAGCTGAGGTAGTGCAGGGCGTCGACCGGCCCGATCTTCTCGGCTTTGAGCACGTCGAACAGGCGTGTCTGTGTCTCGAGCGTTGTGAGCTCTTTTTTCACCTTGATGATGTCGCCGTGGACCTTCTTGGCGAGCTCGAGATCGTGTTTGGCCTTCTTGAGCCGTTGCGCCACCTGGTTGGCGGATTCGGAGGCGCTCGCGTGCAGCGAATAGAGCACTGCGGCTTCGATCACCAGGACCAGCACGAACAACAACACCCCGATGTTGGGGATGTCGGGCATACCCGCGCGTCGGCGTCTGCGTTTGCCGGTGCCGACCAGGTTGATGCGAATCGCGAAGAGCATCGTGGTGTTTGTACTCGGTTGCCCGTTGGCAACGTGGGGCGATGAGCCCGCGGGTGGTTGTCTGTTTTACCGATTTACCGATCGTTGGGTGCGCGCATCGCCAACCCGATGGCGATTCCCGCGATGGGTGCCATGCGTTGCAGCAGCGCGAAGTCGAATTTCTTGGGGTCGATGACCAGGTTGTTGAACGGGTTGAGGGCTTTGACCTCGGCGCCGAGGCGTCGCTCGAGCCCTTCGATCAGCCCCGACTGCAGCGCCGCCCCGCCCGACAGGAAGATCGTGGCGATGTCGGCGTTCATGCTCGTCGCGGCGAAGAAGTCGAGCGATCGTTGGATCTCGCTGACCAGCTGTTCGGACACCCGCTCGCTGATGCGCTGGACCTCGCGGAGCACGCCGGACATCGACAGCGTGGTCTCCGACGACGTCTTCATGTGCTCGGCTTCTTCCCACGGCACCGCGAACTGCTTGCTGATCTCTTCGGTCAGCACGTTGCCGCCCATCGTGATGTCGCGCGTAAACGCCGAGACGCCGTCGGCGATCACGTTGATGTTGACTGTGGAGGCGCCGACGTCGATCAGCGCCACTGTCTCTTCGGTGGGGATCTGGAAGTTGAGTTCGAACACGTTGTAGAGCGCAAATGCGTCGACATCGACCACCACCGGGTCCACGCGGGCGTCGCGCACGACCTCCACGAACTCGTCGATCACCGCTTTTTTGGCCGCGACGAGGAGCACGTCCATCTGCCCCTGGCCGGCGTTCGGGTTGAGGATCTGCGCGTCGACGTTGACGTCCTTGATGTCGAACGGGATGTACTGCTCGGCTTCCCACTGGATGCTGTCTTCGAGCTCTTCGACCGTCATCTCGGGCAGGCTGATCTTCTTGATGATCACCGCGTTACCGGACAACGCGACCGCGCACTTCTTGTTGCGGATCTTGTTGAGCTTGAAGATCTCCTGGATGCGCTCAGAAAGCTGCGGCGCGTGCATGACCTGGCCGTCGCGGATCGTATCCGGCGGCAGCATGATTGTATCGAAGTGCAGGAGTTGACTGCCTTTCTTGGTCTGCTTGATCTCCGCGACCTTGATCGACGAGGTGCCGATGTCGAGTCCTACGACCTGTTTGGCAGCCATCGGTGGGTCACTCCGTCCGCAATCGCGTGGGATGCGTGCAACTACAAAATCTGCACAAGGTGTGAAACAAGCGCAGCCGTCCCGGGATTCCGGGTCACGATCAGGCTAGGTGGGCGCTTGGGGCCGGTCAAGAAATCGATTGGGCCGCTTTTCGCTCGGAATTTCAGCCACTTTTCGAGGTTTTTCCGCTTGTTGGAGGGACCGGAGAGGACACCCGTATGAACGAACGCGCCCCGGACAACCGCGCCCAGGACAAGGGCATCCGCCTTCACCATCACAGCACCGACGAAATCGCGGCCCTGCACAAACGTTACCTCACGCCCAACTACCGCAACGCGCCGCTCGTCTTCTGCAAAGGCGAGGGCGCGTGGGGCGAAACCGAGGACGGCCGCCGCTACGTCGACTTCTCCGGCGGGGTCGCTGTCAACGCCCTCGGCCACAACCACCCCGATCTCGTCGCCGCTCTCCGCGACCAGGTCGGCCGCCTGATGCACCAGAGCAACTACTGGCACAACTGCCACGCCGCGCCGCTCGCCCAGCTGCTCTGCGACGCGTGGAAATCCGCCGCCGGCAGCGACGCACGCGCGTTCTTCTGCAACTCGGGAACCGAGGCGAACGAGGCCCTCGTCAAGCTCGCCCGCCGCTACCACAGCCGCGTCAAAGGTGACGCCAAACCCGGCATTGTGACCGCGTACCAGTCGTTTCACGGGCGCACGTTCGCGTCGATGACGGCCACCGCTCAGCCCAAGTACCAGGACGGATTCGCGCCGCTGTTGCCCGGCTTCAGCCACGCGACCTTCGGCGACGTCGGCAGCTTTGCGCGCGCCATGGACGCCAGCGAATACCCGGTCGGCGCGGTGCTTATCGAGATCGTCCAGGGCGAAGGCGGCGTGAAGGTGCCACAACCGGGCTTCTTCAAGGACCTGCGCAAGCTGTGCGACGAGCGCGGCGCGTTGCTGATGCTCGACGAGGTGCAGACCGGTATGGGGCGCACCGGCACGTTCTTCGCGTTCGAGCAGGAAGGGATCTCGCCGGACGCGTTGTCGTTGGCCAAGGCGCTCGGCGGCGGCGTACCGGTCGGGGCGATCCTGGCGCGCGATGATGTGGCCGAGGCCCTGCAACCGGGCACCCACGCGACCACTTTTGGTGCCAACGCGCTCGCGATGCGCGCGGGTCGCACCGTCCTGGCGATCTTCGAGCGGGACGGCATCGTTGAGCGGGCCGCCGAGATCGGCGCGTACCTGCTCGAAGTGCTCAAGGCGGCGTTTTCCGATCGCGACTACACCGTCGACGTGCGTGGCCGCGGCTTGATGGTCGGCGTCGAGGTCAAGGACAAGGCGCGCCAGATTATCGCCCGTGCTCGCGACGACCATGGCGTTCTCGTGAGCGTCGCCGGCGGCACGACTTTGCGCATGACGCCGCCGCTAATCGTGACGCGCGAGGAGTGCGACCACGCCGTCGAGTCGCTGCGAAAGGCCGCCGACGCGGTCCTCGCCGCCGGATAAGACGTTGCATACGAATCGGCTTCTTGACCCACCTGCCCGCGATCTCTACATTTCGCGGACCTCTGAAGACGGCGCATCTACCCATCTTGGCGCTGACGGGACTCCTCTCATGAACATCCGCTTGTTTTCCCGCGCAGCCGCTTTGGCGTGCGCGATCTTTATCGCCCCCCTCGCCCTGACCGCATGCGCTGACGGTGGCACCACCAGCAGCAGCTCTTCGTCCGGTGGCACCGACGGGGGCGCCTCGTCGTCTTCGGGCGGTTCGTCTTCGGGTGGATCGTCCTCGGGTGCGGACGCCGGCGCGAGCAGCAGCAGCAGCAGCAGCAGCAGCAGCGGGTCTTCGTCGAGCAGCGGTGACGCCGGCAGCTCGGGCGGTTCGTCGTCGAGCGGCGGCGCCTCGTGGTCGGCGATCGTCAAAGAGGTCCAGGCCGCGCAGGGCGACTACAAGAACTGCGCCAAGCCCAAGGCGTTCAAGAAGGGCGTGACGGTCAGCAATCTCGTCGTCACCTCCAAGCCTTTCTACATCAAGAGCAAGACGACCGAAGGCATCTTCACGCAGGTCAAGGGCGGCGGCGATTTCAGCGGCGTCTACGTCGTGGGCAAGGAAGCCGAGGTCAAGGCGCTCAAGATCGGCGACATCATCACCGTGACGGGCAACGCCGAAGCGTACTACTGCGCCGCGCAGATGAACCTGTTCAAGGGCGTGATGCACAAGGAGAGCGGCACGGGCCTGCCGGCGGCCACCACCGTCACCGTCGACAAGATCGGCGAAAAGGCGTCCAACGCCGACAACCAGAAGTTCGAAAACGCGCTCGTCGAGCTGCACGACGTGGTTGTCAGCGAGGTCGACGTCGCGGCCGACAAGAAGGACTTTGGCCACATCTACGTCGGCAAAGACGACAGCGACAAGGCCCTGGTCATCAGCCAGCAGGCCTTCTGGATGTCCGACAAGCTGCTCGGCAAGTTCGACAGCAAGGCGTCGCCGAAGTGGAGCTACGCCGTCAAGAAGGGCGACAAGCTCAAGAGCGTGCGCGGCATTCTCGCGTTCAACTTCAACCGTTGGCGCTTGTTCCCGGTTCACGTCGTCAAGTAGAGAGCCTTGAGAAACCTGACCCACCGCCGGTCCGGCGCGCACGAACGCACGGAATAATCGGCCTCGCAGCGGGTTTGTGCCGTCCCTTCCCCCGGTTCTGTGCAAAAACGCCCAATTTGCGGGAAAAAAGCGGATATCGGCTGCGGCAAACGCCGGTATCGCGGAGAAAGAAATGAGCGAAGTCGCTGAAACTTTTGACAAATCAAACGCATACGCGATCGCAGCGTTGCTCGCTGTAGCCGGCTTCCTTGTCGGCAAATGGGACGCCAAGCCGGCTGCTCCTGCCGCACCGGCCGCTGCTGTTGCTCCTGCCGCTGCTGCCGCTCCCGGCGCTGCTCCTGCCGCTGCCGCTGCTGCTCCTGCCGCGCCTGCTGCTGCTCCCGCCGCCGCGCCAGCCGCACCGCCTCCTCCGCCCCCGCCGCCCGTCGTCAGTGGCCTCGGCAGCCAGACCGATGAAGGCGCTGGCAAGGGTGCGGACCTGGCCAAGATCGGTCACTCGCCCAAGGAAGGCCCCGCTTACCTCGGTGAGAAAGACCCGCTCGTGCTCGTCACGGTGTTCAGCGACTTCCAGTGCCCGGTTTGCAAGCGTTCGGCCGACCCGATCAAGCAGCTGGTCATGGACTTTCCCGGCAAGGTTCGCGTCAACTTCCGCCACAACGCGCTCGCGATGCACGGTCGCAGCCAGCCGAGCGCGGTCGCCACGGTCGCCGCTCAGCAGCAGGGCAAGTTCTGGCAGTTCCACGACAAGCTGTTTGAGACCGGCCGCCTCGACGACCAGGGCTTCATCGAGCACGCCAGCTCGTTGGGCCTCGACACCACCAAGTTCCAGTCGGACCTGCAGGACGGCCGCTTCGCCGAGCGCGTCTCCCGCGAGACCAAGATGGCCGAGGGAATGGGCGCGACCGGCACGCCGGCGTTCTTCATCAACGGCACGCGCCAGGTCGGTTGGGGCTCCTACATGGCGCTCAAGTCGATGGTCGCCCGCGAGATCGCGCAGGCCGAGCAGCTGATCCAGGCCGGTACCAAGCGCAAAGACGTCGTGAAGCGCCGCATCCAGGCCACCGCCGCCGACAATCAGCGCGAGCCCGACGATCCGCCGATCAAGCCCAAACAGTGGGCCGAGTGGTTGGCTGGCTCGTAGGAGCGCTCTTTCCATCGCCTGACATTTCGACCAGTCAGGCAGCTATCCGGCAGGTAGATGCCTTTCCGAGACGCCGCCAACGTCGCCGCCATCGATTGGCAGACGTGGAAACCCGTCGATGTCGCGACGTTGTTGTTCGTTCGTGATGGCGACCGCGTGCTGCTGATCCGCAAGAAGCGGGGGCTCGGCCAGGGCCTCATCAACGCGCCCGGCGGTCGGGTCGATCCCGGTGAGACTCCACGCCAGGCTGCCGTCCGCGAGGTCCAGGAAGAGCTGCACGTCACGCCCAAGGAACCCAGCTGGCGCGGCGAACATTACTTCCAGTTCCGCGACGGCTATGCGATGCACGTGCACGTCTATTCGGCGACCGCGTGGACCGGCGAGCCGACCGAGACCGACGAAGCCATCCCGCTGTGGATCGACGTCGACAACGTGCCCTACGACCAGATGTGGGCCGACGACGCGCACTGGATGCCGCTCATGCTGGCGGGAAAGCGGTTTTCGGGGCGCTACATCTTCGACAAGCAGGCGATGGTCGACATGGACCTGCGCGAACTCAGCGAAGAAGACCCCGATCGCGCCTGATCCGGCGCCCCCTGGGGACCGAGGATTTGTCTTGGCAGAACCCCAAATCATTGAGTCGGTCCGTCGAAGATACGAAAAAAAACGAGGGGGTCTTCGGGGTCAGACCCCGTTATAACAACGGTCACGACTTGTGGGGGATGGGCTCGGTGTGCAGCAGTTTGTTGCCGGCGCCGCGGATCTCGACGGTTGCCTTGCCGGTCTTGGCGTCGATGCGCACCAGGCCCCAGCTGTGTTTCTTGGCGAGCCAGGTGACGGCCTTGTGCAGCTTCTTGGGCGGGTCTCGCAGTGGCGCGGAGATGGGGCAGGCCTGGACCTCGATGTAGCCTTCGGGGTGCTTGTGAATGGCCGACCAGTGCTGGTCGCCGGCGAGGAAGAAGACGCCGCTGATCTTGTTGGTCTTGAGCGTGTCGAAGAGCCATGTGCGCTCGTTCGCAAACCCGGCCCAGTGATCGCTGCCCGTCGTGCCATAGCGCAGGGCAACGGTGGTGACGATGACCTTCCAGCGTGCTTTGGACGCCTTGAGAGCACCTTTGAGCCAGTCGCGCTGCGTCGTGCCGAGCATCGTCTTTGTCGGGCCGTCCTTGGCCTTGTTGGCGCTGCGGAAGCTGCGGGTGTCGAGCATGAAGACCTGCAGCTGGTTGCCCCACGAGAACGTGCGGTAGATGCCCGAGCCGGGATTGGCCGGTTGGGTGGGGAAGTAGGTGCGGAACGCCGTCTTGCCGGCCTGAACGAGCGATTTTGGGGTTGCGCCGTCCCAGTTGTTGGCGATCTCGTGGTCGTCCCAGGTCGAAAACCACGGCACCTGCAGTCCGAGCCGACGGATTGCGGAGAACGCGCGGATCTCGCGGAACTTGGCGAAGTAGGCCGGCTGTGTCTTGGCGGCGGGTTGGGCGTCGCTGTACGGGAAGTCGCCGAGGGTGAGCACGAAGGACGGCTTGTGTTTGCGCATGTCGTCGAGCATCGCGAAGTGTTGCGGGGCGGAGACGTGGAAGTCAGAGGCAACGGTGAAGACGACGCTGGTTGCGGCGGTCGGAAGCGGCGCGGTTCGGAAGCGACCGATCGGCGACAGGTTGGTGCGTTTGGCGTCGGCGGCGCTGCTCAGGGCGGCTCGAAATGCGTAGACGGTGTCGGGTTTGAGGTCTTTGATATCGGCCATCGCGGTGCGATCCGAGGCGGCTGCGGCGGCTACGGGTTTGGTTGTCGTGCCCTTGTCCCAGGCGACGCTGTTTTCGACTATGGGCGCGACGCTGAACCGCAAGGTCGCGTCCCAGGAGGCGCGGGTCCACAGCATGGCCTTGTTGTGCGTGACCTCAGCGGCGAGCACGCCGTGGCTGGCGAGGGGCGCATCGGGCCGCGGGATCGGGCTTGGGCCGTCGCGCTCGACCTTGGGTCCCTGGACCGGCTGCACGACGATGTTGCGGAAGAACGTGTCGTCGTTGCCCCATGAGAACAGGCCCGTCTTGCCGCCGAGAAGTGGGGTGGCGTCGACGGCGGTCAGCACGGTCTTGCCGTTGACGATCGCGGCGACGCGCCCACCCACGACGAGCAGGCGCACCGTGTAGTAGCGGCCCTCTTCGAACCGCTCGGTGTCGAACGCAAGCTCGGTCGAGACGCCGTTGCTGACCTTGACGAGTCGTCGCCGCCAGCGCTGTCGATCCCACTCGAAGCGGTAGTGGTTGTCGCCGTCGGTGAAGCGCGCCACCAGGCCGATCGCGTCATCGTCGTTGGATTTCAGGCGCCCCTGGATGAAGACGTTCGGCGGTGTCTTCTTGTGCAGGATGAAATACGTGCCAGGGCGATTGGCGTCGCCGAAGACGGTCGTGTTGCCGCCGTGGATGTTGCTGCGTTGCACGATGGCGCCGCCAACCAGCGACCATTTGCCCGGTTTGTTGGCCGTCGCCTTGGGGTGGTCCTGGGCGTTCCAACCGGCCGCGGCGAGCTCCTTGGACTTCACGGGCGGCTTGCTGTCCCAGCGCAACAACGCATCGGGGGCGAGACCGTCGACGAGGGCCACGGCGAACAGCGGATCGATCTTGCGGCCGTCTTTCGCGCGGAGATCTCGGACGTGGATCGGGTAGCCGCGGGCGATGTGGTGGGCGGTGTCGAGCACCAACGTCTTGGGGTCTTGGCCGACCCAGGCGTCGTAGACGGTCAGTCCGGATACGACCTGGGCCGGATCGAAGCCGGGTTGTTCAGCCGCGAGAGGCCCTGAAAAGCGCAGCGTGATCTGGCCGGGAGCGGTCGCTTTGCCGCTGAGAAGGCGCAGCGTTGACGGGCCCGTGGCGTCTTCTTCTCCGGTCTCAGAGACGTTCGAATCTGATGCGATTTCAGCGTCTTGTGCGTCGTCGGGTGCGGTTTTTGATGCGTTCTCGCCGCAGCTGATCAACGCGATGGCGGCGGTCAGAACGAGCGCGGTGCAAAACCGTGCCTCGGGCGTCGACAGCGTCGGTGCGGTCATGTCAGGGCTGGCTCAGCTTTCGGGCGCGAGCACGCATTGCACGTGGCGGCCGACGACCAGGTACTTGTGCGCGGCGGCGAGGATATCGTCGGCTGTGACGGCCAACAGGCGGTCGAGGTAGCCGTGGTAGGTGTCGCGCGGCAGGCCGTAGAGCTCGTTGAAGCCGATGGTGGCGGCGCGGGAACCGGAGCGTTGCAGGCCGATCGCGTGGGCACCGGCCATGTAGCGTCGGGCGCGGTCAAGCTCTTCGGCGTCGGGCGCGGCCTGCAGGACCTTTTCAATCTCCCCATAGAGGCCCGCGAGCGCGGTGTCGACCTTGTCGGGCGACGTGCCGATGTAGAACGCGAAGTAGCCGGGATCGACGCCCTCGACGGTCATCGAGCTGACCGAATAGGCGAGCGATTGTTTGTCGCGCAGCTGCAGGAAGAGCCGGCCGCCCTGGCCGCTGAGGATCGTCGAGAGCACGTTGAGGGCGAAGCGGTCGTCGTTGTCGAGGGTGGTGCCGCGGAACGCGATGCACACGTGGGCCTGCGCTTTGTTGGCCTTTTTGCGCAGCTCGATGGCGTCAGCGAGCGGTGCCATGGCGCCCGGGGTGGGAGTCGGCAGCGCGACGCGGTCGTCGGGTGTCATCGACGCGAGCAGGTCCGCGAGTTCGGTCGGATCGACGTCGCCGGCCACGCCGTATACGAGGTTGCCGGGGGCGAGGCGGCCACGGATGTAATCGAGCACCTGCGGCTGCTCCAGCGACGCGACAGAGCCGGCGGAACCGAGCCCATCGAGCGCGTAGGGGTGGTCGCCGTAGAGCGCCTCGAGCGTCGCAAGCAAGCAGGTTCGGGCGGGCGCATCGCCGCGGTTGCGGATGTCTTCGAGCTGGGCGTCGACCTGGACCTTGAACTCGTCTTCGGGCGCCTGCGAGTCGAACAGGCACTGGCCCATGACCTCGAGCACCGCCTGGCCATTGCGCGACATCGAAACCGCGGTCAATCCGATGCTGTTGCGGCCCGAAAAGCCGCTGATGTCCGCCGCCAAGGTATCGATGGTGTGGGCGATCTGGTCGCTGGTCAGCTGGCCGGTGCCGCGCGTGAACATGTCGGCCGACAGGTGCGAGATGCCATTGGTCGCCGCAGTCTCGTCGCGCAGTCCGCCAAGGGTGCCCACCCGCAACGAAAAGACCGGCACGTTGTGGTCGGGGAGCACCAGCAAGCGGTCCCCCGAGGGCAAGACGATCCGCTCGATGCCGGCGACGACGTCGCGTTCACGGACGGCGAGCGCGGCGGCGGGGCGGGACAGGTGTTTGTGAGCGGCGGTCGTCAACGCGGATTCGTCCAGCGTCTGGGCGCCATCGGCCTTGTTGCTGAGCATCTGCACGACCTGCGCATGCTCGGGCTTGAGCCACTTGCGGGCGGCCTGCAGCACATCGCGGCGCGTCACGCTGGCGACCTTTTCGTGGTAGCGGCGCTCCCAGCTTGGGTCCTGGCAAGCGACCGAGAAGTAGCCGAGCGAGTGGGCCTGGCCTTGCACCGTCTCCAGCTTGTAGGTGGCCTCGGCGAGGATGATGTTGCGCGCTTTTTCGAGCTCTTCGTCTTCGATGCCGTTTTCAAGCACGTCGGCGACCACGGCCAGGCTCTCGTTGTAGGCATCGCCGAGGCGGTCGTCGCTGGTAAGCATCGATACGCTGAACAGGCCACCGCGCTGGGGCGTGTAGCAGGACGAGCCGATATCGTTGACCAGCTGCTTGTCGCGACGCACACGGCGGAACAGGCGCGAAGACTCCCCCTGGCCGAGCAAGATGGCGAGCACGTCGAGCGACGGCACATCGGCGTGTTCGAGCGACGGCGCGGGGAACGCATAGACCAGCCGGCTCTCCGAGAAGTCTGTCGTGAGCACGGAGGCTGACGCGGCGACGTTGGCCTGGCTGGAGCGCTTGCGAGCCGGCGACGCGGTGGTGCCGAGGTTTGCGAAGCGCTTGGCGATCTCGTCGCGTACCTCGCCAGGCTCGAACGCACCGGACGCGATGACGGTGGTGTTCGGCGCGACGTAGTGCTTGTTGTAGAAGCCGCGCATCGTGTCGCGATCGTGGCCGCGCACGCTGTCGATCGTGCCGAGCACGGGCAGCGAGTACGGGTGTCCGTCGAAGATCATCTCGAAGAGGCGGCGGTAGGCGACGCGACCGGGGCTGTCCTCGGCGCGCTTGATCTCTTCGACCACGACTTCTTTTTCGCGGGCGAGCTCATCGGCGTCGAACAGCGAGTGGCAAACCGCGTCGGACAGCACGTCGAGGCCTTCGCGCCACGCCGCCGCGGGCATGACGATGTGGTAGCAGGTCTGGTCGTGGCTGGTCCACGCGTTGATTTGGCCGCCGGCGGCTTCGATCTCGGCGGCGATTTGGCCGACCGCGCGGGTTGGCGTGCCCTTGAACAGCATGTGCTCGTGCAGGTGAGCGAGGCCGCGCTCGTCGCCAAGCTCGTCATAACCGCCCGCATGGACCCACACCTGGAAAGCGACGACGGGGGCGGTCTGGACCGGGTTGATCACGTAGGACAGGCCGCTGTCGAAGGTCTCGATGCGCGGGGCATGTGGGTTCGCCATGTAGCTCTCCGGTGAGCGGGAAACGCCCGCGCGGACTTCATCCACGCAGGGACTCTGCCACGCAGGGACTCTGCCACGCAGGGACTCTGCCACGCAGGGACTCTGCCACGCA
>CAZLMW010000153.1:0-1292 GCA_964560875.1 uncultured Enterobacteriaceae bacterium | reverse complement strand
GGGACTCAGCCACGCTGGGATTCAGGCGCGGGCGTCTGCAGCCCTGCGTACCATTGCCGCGAGGTCGGCAGCAAACGGAGCCCGCGCAACACCTTGTTCTGTAACGATCGCTGTCACGAGGTCGGACGGGGTCACATCGAACGCCGGGTTCTCGATCGGCACGCTGTCAGGTGCGACGGCGAGTGTGTCGGTTCGGTCCGCTGGCAACCATCCACCAACGTGCGAGACCTCGCGTGTGGCGCGCTGTTCGATCGGGATCTCGGCGCCGGTTGGGCACTGCAGATCGATCGTCGAGGTCGGGGCAGCGACGTAAAACGGGATGCCGTGGTGCTTGCAGAGGACCGCGACCCCGTACGTGCCGATCTTGTTGGCGACATCACCATTGGCGGCGATGCGATCGGACCCGACGATGGCCGCTTGCACGCGGCCGTGCTGCATCATGTGCGCGGCCATGTTGTCGGTGATCAGCGTCGCTGGGAGACCGTCGGTGATGCATTCCCACGCTGTCAGGCGCGCACCTTGGAGGTAGGGGCGCGTTTCGTCGACCCAGGTGTGCAGCTGCTTGCCCGCCGCGATGGCCGAGCGAATCACGCCCAACGCCGTTCCCTGGCCACCGGTGGCCAACGCGCCCGTGTTGCAGTGGGTGAGCACGCCGCCTTCGCCCGGCAGCAGCTCTGCGCCGAATGTCCCCATCGCTTCGCACGCGTGAATGTCCTCGGCGTGGATGTCGCGCGCCTCAGCGAGCAATCCAGCGGCGCGTTCGCGGGATGGCAGGCCAGCGTCGGCGGCCGCGCGAGCTTGCAGACGTTCGATCGCCCAAAACAGGTTCACGGCCGTCGGTCGTGTGCGCGCAAACCGTGCACAAGTAGTCGCGAGCCGTGCGTCGAAGTCGCCGTGGTCGATGATCAGCGCCTGGGCGATGCCGTACGCCGCCGTGATGCCGATCGCCGGGGCGCCGCGCACGATCATGTCGGTGATCCCCTGGGCGACGTCCTCGGGGGCGGCGAGCCGCCGCCAGACCTCTTCGGTCGGCAGCAGCCGCTGGTCGATCAGCTCGACGATGGGGGCGTCGCCGTCAAACGCGAACCGGACGGCCTGGATGGAAGTGGGCATGGGGCTCCGTGTGAGTCCGGTTCGACTACCGGACCTGCAGCTTCGTGGCAAGCCGGCCCCGCGAAGCTGGCCCGGGCGCGCAGCGGCGCTTGCGCTGCGTAGTTACTGAACAACGCTCTTTGACGTTGTCGAAGCTGCCGCGTTGCCGGCGGTAGCCGTCAACGCACCTGCAGCTTCGT
>CAZLMW010000152.1:0-16978 GCA_964560875.1 uncultured Enterobacteriaceae bacterium | reverse complement strand
GCTACAGTGGCCGGGAGTCGATTCAGAACAACCGATCACGCTGACGTTCTTGAAATCTGTGCGCCACTCGCTCATATTTCATGTTCATGGCAGACCCCATTAACCGAAGAGCTCAGCGCGGCAAAGTGTCCGAACTGTTGGGGCGCAATCCGGCGGTTGCGCTGCTTGGCGCGCGGCAGGTCGGCAAGACGACCTTGGCCCGCGATATTGCTGCCTCGTTTGCTGGCAACGTCACCCACTTCGACCTCGAAAACCCCGATGACCTCGCCCGCCTGCACGAGCCAATGCTCGCGTTGGGCAGGCTCGATGGCCTCGTCGTCATTGACGAGGTGCAGCGGCGTGCGGACCTGTTCCCGGTGCTCCGTGTTCTCATCGATAGGCCACTTTGCCCGTGCCGCTTCCTGTTGCTCGGCAGCGCGTCCCGCGACCTGCTGCGCCAGAGCTCCGAGTCCCTGGCTGGACGAATCGCCTACCATCAGCTGCCCGGCTTCGGGATCGACGAGGTTGGTGAGAGCCACGTCGACCGGCTCTGGCTGCGCGGGGCGTTTCCGCGGGCGTTCCTCGCCGACTCAGATCAGGCGAGCTACGAGTGGCGCGTCAACTACATCCGCACAGTCGTCGAGCGGGACCTGCCGCAGCTCGGCATCGGCATTCCCAGCGCCACGATGCACCGTTTTTGGCGAATGCTCGCGCACTACCACGGCCAGGTGCTGAACAACTCCGAGCTCGGGCGTGCCTTCGGCGTGGCGCACACGACGATTCGCCGCTACCTCGATGCATTGGCCGGCGCATTGCTCGTCCACAGCCTGCAGCCGTGGCACGCGAACCTCGGCAAGCGTCAAGTGAAGACGCCGAAGGTCTACATCGCCGACTCAGGAATCACACACGCCCTGCTTGGCGTCACGTCCCGCTTCGATCTCGACGGCCACCCCAAAGTCGGCGCTACCTGGGAAGGCTTCGTCCTCGATGCGATCATCCGCCGCCTCGGCGCGCCTGCCGAGGACTGCTACTTCTGGGCGGCCCACGCCGGGCCTGAACTCGACTTGCTGGTCATGGATGGGATGAAGCGGCGCGGTTTCGAGATCAAGCGGACGACCGCACCCAGCACGACCCGCTCAATGTGGGCAGCCCGGGAGCTGCTCAAACTGGATTCGCTTGACGTTGTTCACGCCGGTGAACACACGTTTGCGCTCGCCGACGGAATTCGTGCGCTTGCGTTCGCCGATCTGCAAACGGCGCTGTGAGTGCCGTCGCTAAACCCGGTCTTCTCATCAAAGCGCGGAGGCATGCCGTTCGAGGTTCAAGTCATGTGGTCATTCGACGCTGCAGGTGTGGCAGAGTCACATCAAAGCGGCGGAGGGCCGCAGGACGCCGAAGATCGGGCGGCAGGGCCCGTGCGTGATGAGAAGGGCGGGTTAAAGCACCGACCACGCCGACCGACCTAACGCGTCCGGCGCGCGGATGCGACGGAATCGCATGGACGGCGCGGCCTGTATCTGCGCGGGAATTGTGCGCACGCGGACGTTTGTGGCGGTGTTTTTCGCAGGCATATGCCCCCCACGGGCTCGTAGAAGCCGCTGGAGCGGTTTTGGAGGGGGGGAGCTATATCAGTGGGGGGTGCGGCTCGAACGCCGTTAGATCGAGCGTTTGGTCACTCGTTATATAATCGATTGCTAATATAACGATCTGGCTATATAGTCGGCTGCGTCTTGAAACTGACGGGGTCGGACGATGTTCGCGGCAGAGATTGAAGAGCAGGTGGACTCGGACGAGCGCCTTGATGCGCTGTTTCGGGCGCTTGCGGACCCTACTCGACGGGCGATTGTTGCTCGGTTGGCGCAGGGGGAAGCTACGGTTTCGGAGCTGGTCGAGCCGTTTTCGATCAGTCAGCCGGCTATCTCGCGGCACCTGGACGTGTTGGCCAAGGCTGGCCTCGTGCTCAAGCGCGTCGATAGGACACGCCGCCCGCGGTCGTTGAACGCGGCGCCTCTCGCTGAGGTGGCGGCCTGGGTCAACGAATACCGAAAGTTTTGGGACGACAGCTTCGACAAGCTGGACACGCTGCTGGCCGAGATGACCGAACAAACCGAACTCACCGAACCGGCAAACGCCGAAACAACAAGGAGAACCCATGACTGAACCGACGACCGAACTTCCGCAATTTGTCCTCGACCGTGCCTTCGAGGCGCCGGTCGACCTGGTCTGGCGCGCCTGGACCGACCCCGAGCTGCTACACCGCTGGTACGGGCCGGGCGTCGATACGCGGGTTCACCACTACGACCTGCGGGAAGGTGGTGAGTTTCGGTACGAGATGGTGATGAAGAACGGCTTTTCGATGCACGGCAAATTCATCTACGAAGCCATCGAAGCGCCGTCACTGCTGCGGTTTCAGAACATGATGACCGACGAAGCCGGCAACGCGATGCGCAGCCCGCGGGCCCCGGACTGGCCTTTGGTTCTCATGACAACGGTGACGTTCGCGGCCGACGGCGACCGCACGAATCTGCGGCTGGTCTGGCAGCCCCACGAGGCCGAGCCCTTCGAGATCGAAGGCTTCCGCGCCAAGGTAGACGGCATGGGCGGCGGCTGGGGTGCCGGTTTCCGCATCATCGACGAGATCCTGGCCGAGCTTCAGTCCTGACCGGCGGATCGCTTTCGTTCCTCGATCGCGGCCCGAACAAGCGCAACAACGCCCGGTGACCGCAGCGTGTCCAGCGACGTGACCTTGAAATGCCGCAGCCGCTTGCGGCCGCCCTCGAGGAATCCATCGGGATCGGGCAGCGATGCGCCGTGTCAGCCACAGAGCTGCTTCTTGTCCGCGCAGCAGTCCCCGTACTTCGTGCAGGACGTGTCGCACTGGCATTTCTTTTTGCTGTCGTACTTGCCGCAGCGACCGAAACACGAGTTGTCGCACCCGGTGTTGGTGTGCTTGCACTTGCTCTGCGAACAGCTGTCGACCGTGCACGGGTTGTTGTCGTTGCATTGCTTGACGCTCGTGCAGCAGCCCTTGATGGCGATGTTCGTGCACTTCTTCGCGGCGAGGCTGCAGGCGTCGGTTGTGCACGCGTTGTTGTCGTTGCAGGCGCTCGACGACGCGACGAAAAGGCACTCGTTGCTCGTCTTGTCGCAGCTGTCGTTGGTGCACGAGACGCCATCCTTGCACTGGGCATCCAGCGTGCAGCAATTGGGCCGCAGGGCGGACGAACACTTGCCGGTCTTGGGGTTGCACACGTCTTCGGTGCACACCTTGCCGTCGCTGCACACCGCGGGATCGGTCGGGAAGACGCACGCGCCGGACGCCGGGTCACAGCTGTCGAGGGTGCAGCCGACGCCGTCCTTGCAGACCTTCGCGGGCCCGCCGCACGCGCCGTTCTTGCAGATATCGCCGACGGTGCACTTGCTGTGGTCCTCGCACTTGCTGCCATTCTTCTGAGGTTTGTGGGCGCACGATCCGGTCTTGGGCTGACAGCTGTCGGCGGTGCAGCTGTTGGCGTCGTTGCAGTCCTTCTGAATGCCGGTGCAGGTGCCGGTGAGGCAGTTGTCGTTGCTGGTGCAAGCGCTGTTGTCGTCGCAGGTCGCATAGGTCGGGCCGTGGGCGCAGCCGACCTGGGCCTTGCACGTATCCCAGGAGCACGGGTCGCCGTCGTTGCAGGCTGCGTGGGCCTTGTCGCGATCGTAGGCGCAGCTGCCGGATGCGCAGGTATCGATCGAGCACGGATCGCCGTCGTCGCAGTCCTTGGCGGTCTTGCATGTCTTGGCGGCCATCTTCGCGGCGGCCACGGTGAGATCATCGACGTACCACCCCGGCCCCTGGTTGTCCTTGCCGTCCATCGTGTCGAACCGCAGCCGGACCTGGACCGACTTGCCGGCGAACATGGGGTCGATGCCGACGGTTCGCTGCGCCCACTTGCCGCGGTCGACGTGGTTGGCGAGCCGATACGTCGTGACCCGCTTGGCGAAGCCGTCGTCGGACAACTCGATGATGCGATGGTCACGCAGCGCGGTGTTTTCGACGCCGTTGTAGTCCCACAATTGCAGCCGCAGGTAGCTGCCAGCCGGCAACTTGATCGGCGCGGAAGTAGCCGTTCCGCCAACCCGTCCGCCGGTGGCGTAGGACGTGCCGTTGTTGAAGTTCAAGCTGCACCACTTGCTGTGGAACGCGACCGCGTTGCTCGTGGCGTCGATCGCCCACCCCGCGGCGGTGGAACCCACGGCTGATTTCAGCGTCCAACCCTTGTCGCCGCAGTCGATCGTGTCGCTGTGGACCACGCTCCAGGTGCATGTGGACTTCGCGCTGCAGGTGCCGTTCTTGCACGTGCCCTTGCCGACGCACGGATGGTTGTCCGCGCAGGACGCGCCGTCTTGGGCTGCTTGGTGGCCACATTTGCCGGTCGCGAGACACGTATCGGTCGTACATGGGTCGCCATCGGAGCACGTTCGCGGCGTTCCCGCGCAGCCCCCGACGGCACACTTATCATCGGTCGTGCAGACGTTGTTGTCGTTGCACGCAGCGGTGACAGCCGCGGTCTTGTGCGCGCACTTGCCGGTCTTGGTCGAACACCAATCGACGGTGCAATCCTTGCCGTCGTCGCACGCCCCCTTCTTGGTCGGGTTGGTGCAGACACCGGTGATCGTGTCGCAGATGTCATCGGTGCAGCCAAAGCCGTCGTCGCACGTCTTGGTGGCCGGATGGGCGCAGTCGAGGGGTTGTCCCGCGCAGACGTCGGTCGTGCAGGCGTTGTTGTCGTCGCAGCTCTTGGTTGTGTAGCTCTTGCCGTCCGCGTTGCAGGTAGCCAGTTGGCCCTTGTGGCAAAGCCGCGCGCCGACGGTGCATGTCGCGGCCACACACTTGCCCGCGGCGCACGCTTGTTTGGCCGTCGCGCAGTTCGTCTGGCCCTTCCAGGTCGTGCCGGACGCGTCGCATACCTGGACTTCGTCACCGGCGCACCGGAGCCCCGCGGGTTTGCAGATCCGTTTCTTGCAGACCCCGACCGTGCAGATCGACCCATCGGCACACTTCGCGCCTTCCGACATCGGTTTGTACGAGCACTTGCCCGTCGACTTGGCGCACGTGTCCGCGGTGCAGGCGTTGCCGTCGTTGCAGGCCATCACCGTTCCAGGGGCGCATTTGCCGGCGGCGCAGACGTCCTTGACCGTGCACTTGTTGCCGTCATCGCAGGCGCCCGCTTTCGGCACGAACTGGCAGAACCCGGTCTTGGCATCGCAGGCGCCAACCGCGCACACCGTCGAGCTCTTGCACGCCTTGGGCGGCCCGAAGCTGCACCCGCCCTTTTGCGCGTCGCACGCATCTGCGGTGCATGCGTTGCCGTCTGCGCACGCCTTGGCTCGCCAGCTCAGCCCGTCTTGGGCGCACGTTCGCAGGGTGAGTCCGTCGCACTTCGCCTCGCCCGGCGTGCATTTCAGGTCGACACAAGCGCCCTTTGCGCACGCCTGTTTGGCCCCGCAGGTCTTGGTCTTGGCCCAGTTCGTGCCGACGGCATTGCAGGTCCAAACGGCCGAACCGACGCATTTGGTCGCCTTTGCCGTGCACACTTTCGCGGCACAAACACCCTTGTCGCACGCCTGCTGCGCACCGCACGGGACGACGTCAAAGCCGGTCTCGGTCGCGTTGCACACCTTGCGCGACTTGGCATCCGAACACGTCGCGCTGCCCTTGGCGCACGTCTTCTTCTTGCACGCGCCCGCTACGCACACGTCCTTGCCGCAGTCCTTGGACTTTTCTTCTTTCATGCCCGATGCGCCGCACGTGAACACCACGTTGCCTTTGCAAACGGCGGCGAGCGGCTTGCACACCTGCTTCTTGCACGCCTTGTCGACGCACAGATGGGCTGCCGGACACGGGAATTCGACCGTCAGTTGCCCCGTCGCGTCACACACCGCCAGGGATTTGCCGTCCTTGCTGCAATCGGTGGCTTTGGGCGTGCACTTCCACTTCACACACGCGCCAGCCAGGCACGTCGCCTTCTGAGCCGCGCACTTGGACGCTTGCATCCATTTCATCCCGGTGACGTCGCAAACGAGCAGAACGGAGGCATCCGCGCACTTCTTGGCGCCGGGGACGCAGATCTTCTGGGGCGGAACGTACGTGTCGATGGGCTCGCTCGTTTCGCCAGCGTCATTCGAGTCGGCGTCGTTCGGGTCGGCGTCGTTCGGGTCGGCGTCGTTCGAGTCCGTGTCTCCGGCGTCGTTGGCAGCGTTGGTCGTCACGTCGTCAGGCGCGCTGTCGGTCGCGATTGTGGTGTCTTGCGCCCCGGTGTCGGAGATGGCTGTGGCCCCCGTGTCAGCAGCGGTTCCCGAGTCGGTTGTGGCGTCCGCAATCGCGCCAGCGTCCGGTGGCCCGCTCGTGTCGGTGGCGACGCCCACATCGGCCTCGGCTTTGGCCGTGTCTGTCGCACCGGCAGTGTCCGCCACACCCGCCACATCGTCGGCGCCGCCAGCGGTACTGGTGTCGGCAACGGCGGATGAGTCGTCGGCGTTTTCGTCGCCTGACGGGGCGTCCGTGCAGGAGAACAGCAACGAAAGAACGAGGAAGGCCGCGACCGCGAAACGATAGCGATTGCAGACAACATCAGGTTGCGTAGGCATCGGCGATCCCGAGAAGCGAGAGGTCCCCGATGCTACATCATGGCATCGCTGTCTGGGGCGGCGTTGCGGCGCGGTCGGCGATTCGTTGCAACATCGCGACGGAAACACCGCCAGATTTGCCCGCGATCAGCGTTTCGGGCACGATTCGGACGTCCTCTATGCGCACTTTTCTCGCCGTCGCAGTCGCCGCGTCCTTGCTGTTGAGCCTGCTCGCAGCCGCGTCCGCCACACCGCCCACCGAACCGCCGCCCAAAGAGACCGACAAAAAGGCCCAAGAGGCCGCGATGCAGATCCTCGGCGCCGCGAAATTCTACTACACCAAGGGCGACTTCGCGGAGGCGGCCAAGCTCTTTCACCAGGCCTACCGGACGCACCCGCGGCCCGAATTCCTCTACAACGCCGCGCGCGCCGAGCAGCGCGCTGCCGACTTTGAAAACGCCAAGAAGCACTACACCGAGGTCATGCGCCTCAAGGCGTGCCCGGCCAAGGTCGCCGAACGGTCCAGGCTCGCGCTCAAGGAGATCGCCGGCGTCGAGGCGCTGATCCGCAAGTCGAAGGCCAAACCTGAAAAGGTCAAGAGCGGGTCGACCACCGAGCTCGAAGGCGTCGACAAGGTTCCGACAGCCAGCGGTCGCGCGCGGGCCGAGACCAAGGCCGCAAAAGAAGAGGCCGCGAGGCAAACGGCGGCGACGAGCGCGCCGAAGTCGGTTGTGGTGGCCAGCAAGCCCGCCAAGTCGGGCCCCGCGGCAGGTTCGACACCCGCCGTGACCGAGGGCCAGGTGACCGCCGCCCCCGACGCGTGGAAGAACACGGCCGCGCTGCCAACTATCGGCGCTGGGGTCGTCATCGCGGGTGTCGGCGGCTGGTTGCTCAGCTCATGGCTGTCCGGCCAGTCCGAGCTCGACGCGCTCTACGAAGACAAGAAAGACGGCAAGGTCGTGGGCATCGACTACGAAACCTACGAATCGCGCCAAACCGCGCTCAACACCGACGGGCGCATTGCTGCCGGGGTGACCGCGCTTGGCGTCGTGGCGCTCGGCGCCGGCTCGTGGATGCTCGCCACCGCCCCGAAAAAGGCAGACAAGGCCGCGTGGTCGATCACGCCGACCGGTCGCGGCGCGCTCTTCACGGCCCGGTTCTAGCCAACAGCGGCGACACAACGGCCGCGAAACAACGGCGGCGAGACAACGGTAGAGAGTCGCCCGATCGCAGCGCAGGAAACCACCATGCACCCGCTTCGTTTGCTCGTGGCCATCGCAGTCATCGCGTCGTTCACGTCGTGCCGCGACCTCGCACCTGAGGACGAGTTCGCCTACGCCACCCCCGAAGAGCTCGACGCCGCCAAACGCGCGGATACGGCCGGGGTGGATGATTCGAGCGCCGAACAAGACGCCAAAGCCGTGCAGGACGTGGCAGACGAAGACGGGGTTGAGTCCGACGACGCAAGCGAAGCAGACGGCCACGACGAAGACACCGAAGACGGCCAGGGACACGTCGCGGGCCCATGCGATGGCAAGCAGGACGGAGCCACGTGCGACGACAGCAACGCTTGTACGAAGGGCGACGTGTGCAAGGGCGGGTTCTGCAAGGGCGTGCCCGACGACTGCGACGACGGCAAGTTCTGCACCAAGGACAAGTGCGACCCGCAAAAGGGCTGTAGCCACCCGACCCTGCCAAACAAGACCAAGTGCGACGACGACAACTCCTGCACCAGCAACGATGAGTGCGAGGGCGCTGATTGCTTCGGCGATATGAAGGACTGCGAGGACAACAACCCGTGCACCGCGGACGGTTGCGAGGTCAAGGACGGCAAGTGCATCAACGACCCCCAGCCGCATGACAAAAAGCCGTGCGACGACAAGGACAAGTGCACCGACAAGGGCATCTGCAGCGCCGGCGTCTGCAAGGGCACGGCCAAGATGTGCGACGACGGCAAGGCGTGCACCATCGATGGCTGCGACAAGGCCAAAGGGTGCACCACCAAGAACCTCGAAGGCGCGTGCGACACCGACGACGACGCCTGCAACGGCATCGGCGCGTGCAAAGACGGCGACTGCAAGATGGACAAGCCCGTCAAGTGCGACGACGCAAACCCGTGCACCGACGACAGCTGCGACAAGAACAAAGGGTGCGTGAACGCGTTCAACACGGCCGCTTGCGACGACGGTGATAAGTGCACGGCAGCGAGCGCGTGCAAGTCCGGAAAGTGCGCGCCCGGCAAGCCGGCGCTGTGGGACAAGGCGATCGCGAACGCCGGGGACGACGACGTCAAGGTCGTGCTGCCGACCGCAAACGGCGGCTTCATCGCGGTCGGACGTGTCGCCACCGCCGCCGACGGCTACCAAGCTGCGGCACGGCGATTGGACGCGGGCGGCACGGCGCTTTGGTCCAAGCAATACGGCGACAAGCAGGACGATTCGGCCTACGACGCTTCGATGCTCCCGGGCGGCAAATCGTTCGTCGTGGCTGGCGCGATCCGCCTCAAGGGCGAGTCACACGATCGACCGCAGCTTCGCTGGATCAACGTGGCGGACGGCAAATCGACCAACTCCAAGGTGTCGGGCGGTGGCACATCGCAGGCTTGGTTCGCCGCGGTGGTCGCCACAACGCAGCGGATCTTGACCGTCGGCACCGCGCAAGCCGCGGGCGAGGAGCTCAACGGCTGGGTGCGCGCGGTCGATCACGCCGGCAAGGAGCTGTGGAGCACGTCGATCGGCGGGCTCGGAGACCAGCGGTTTGCGGGCATGGTCGCCGAGAAAGACGGTACGTGGGCGGTTGGAAGCCACCAGATCAAGGGCAGCGCGACAACGGACGCGCTGATTTCGCTCATCGACGGAAGCGGCAAGGTCAAGTGGTCGCGCACATTCGGCGGCGCCGGCACCGATCAGCTTCGGGGAGGCGCCAAGGTCGCGAACGGGATGATGTTCGCGGGGCGGTCCGACTCGTTCTCCAAGGACACGGACCTGTGGCTGGTCGGGACGAACTCGGCAGGTGTCGTCACCTGGCAACGCACAATCTCCGGCGCTTTCATCGAGACCGAACAGCGCGTGCGCAGCTTCGCAGGTGGCCTCCTCATCGCTGCACATGGCCCGCAAGGCGCCGGCAAACCAAACGCGTGGCTGCTCGACGTCGATCGCCACGGTCAGCTGCGCTGGCAGACGCATTTCAGCGGCAACGGCGTGGTCATGGACGCCGCCCCCATCGGGTCCAACCGCCTCGCCGTCGCGATTGCCGAGTTCGGCTCCAAGGTCAACGGCTACGACTGGCGCCTGCTGCGGACGGACGCATTCGGCCACACCAACTGCAAGTCGGCGGGGGACTGCGCCACCAAGGCGTTCGCCGGCTGCAGCGACAACAAGATCTGCACCACCGACAACTGCACGTCCGCCACCGGTTGCTACAGCACAGCGCACAAGGGGGCGTGTGCAGACGGCGCGCCCTGTTCCACCGACGGAACCTGCGCGACCGGGGCGTGCAAGAAGGGCCCCGACCGGCTCTGGACCGCGACGATCGACGACAACGACGATGATGAAGCGACATCGGTCATCGCCAACTACGCCGGTGGACACTATGTCGGCGGGCAGCGCGCGCTCGCTGCGGCCAAAGGTGGCAAGGGCGGCCAGGACCTGTGGGTCGCGCGTTACGGGATGGACGGCAAGCAGCAGTGGCAGGTGCTGGCCGGTAGCGTTCGGGACGACGCGGTGTTCGACCTGATCCCGGCAGGAAAGGGCGCGGTAATCGCCGTGGGGCAGACCGAAAACAAGGACGGCGCCAAACAGCCCATCGCCATGTACGTGGGCGGCGACGGCAAGGCGACGTGGACGACGACCTGGGCCGCCAAGGGTGAATCGCAGTTCCGGGCCGGGTTGGCGGTGACAGCGGCGACCTTCGCGTTCCTCGGCGAGCAGCGGATCGACGGCTCCGGTCTGCAGGCGTGGGTGATCGTCGTCGACGCCACGGGCAAACAGCTACTCAGCCGCGATTACGGCGGCAAGAACAGCGACGAGTCGGGCATGGATCTGATCCGCTTGGCGTCCGGCGCGATCGCCATCGTCGGCGAAACAGATGCCCAGTGGTCCAAGTTGGGCAACCAGATCGTGATCCGGCAGGTCGACGCCGGCGGCAAGGAGATCGGGCAGTGGACGGCCGGCGGACCGATGGACGAGTTCGTTGAGCGCGCTGTCCCGCAAGCAAACGGCGGCGTGATTGTCGCGGGATCGCGGCGCAACAAAGGCGGCAAACAGGGAACCGAGCGCGGCTTGCTCATCGCGCTTGACGGCAAGGGCAAAACGCTCTGGTCCCGCTACGACACCTCGTTCCGCAACATCCTGGGCGTGACCGTGACGGCCGGCGGTGATCTCGTTGCGGCCGGGACCACGGCGGAAAACCGAGCGCAATTGCGACGCTACGAACCCGGCAAAGGCGCGCTGATTGGCGGCCGCGCCTATCCGAAGCTGGCTGGTGAACTGAGCGACGTCGCAGCGTCCTTGCGCGGCACGCTGGTTTCCACTGGCCTCATCGTCAACGGCGACAACCAGAGCGGCCTGCTGATGACCACCGACCTCTGGGGCAACACGACGTGCGGCAAGGGCCTCTGCCTCGCCACAGCGTCCACGCCGGTTCTGTGCACCGACGGTCACGCGTGCACCATCGAAAACTGCGACAACGCGACGGGATGCGGCGCGGTGGCGGTCGACTCGTTGTGCACCGACAACGACCCGTGTACCGCCGACCTCTGCGACGCCAAGAAGGGCTGCACACATGCGCCTGCAAAAGACGGAACGCCGTGCGACGACGGGGACGCGTGCACCGCCGCAGCGTCATGCAAGACCGCGGGAGGCAAATCGACCTGCCAGGGCGGAAAACCCGCGCTATGGAGCCTCACGGCCAAGACCACGTCGGCAACCGAGCTCTACGACGCCGCGCACGACGAGGAATCCGGCTACATCGCCACGGTCGGCCACTACGACGGCGGCGGCGCGGGCGGCGGATACGGCAAGGTCACAGCGCTCGACGCTGCCGGCCAGACCAAGTGGACCCACACCAAGCAGAGCGGGCCCTACCGGGCGATCGAGGCCGTCAAAGACGGTGGATTCGCCGCCGTCGGCTACAACCCGACCTTTAGCCGGGCGCACCTGACCCGTCTCAGCGCGGCCGGCAAGGTCGTGTTCGACAAGACGTTCGGCAAGACCGGTCGCAGCGCGTTTTCGGCGCTGATGCTCGAAGAAAAGGCGATCGTGGCCGCCGGACGGACCATCGGGGGAACCTCCGGCAGCGGCGGCAGCGGCAAGAACTCCGGGTGGATCGTCCGGTTCAATGACAAGGGCACCGTGATCGCCGAGGGGTTCGCGGAAGGCAGCGGCGATTGGAGCGACGTGCGCGGCATCGCCCCGACCCCTGGCGGCGTGTTCGCGGTGGGCGTCGATGGCGATATCGGCAAGCTCCGGAGCTGGGTGTGGGCCGCGAACAACGCCGGTTCCAAGCTCTGGGAGCGCACCCTCGACGCAAACGGTGACCAGAGCGAGCTCGACGCCGTCATCGTCCGCAAACCGCACTACATCGCCGTCGGGTCGAAGGTCGTCAACGGCAAGCGTGAAGGCCGCATCGTCTCGCTCGACGACAAGGGCGGCCTGATGTGGGATCGCTCCCTTGGCAGCACCCACCTGCTTCAGCCCCGGGCGATCGCCGCGACAGGAGCCACACTGCTTGTCGCTGGCTACGGTATCGAGAAGATCGGCGTGGCGTCGCAGGGTGCGTTCGCTCGCATCGACGCGGTGGGCAACGTGCAGGTTTCGCATTATGGCGGAGTCGCGGGCGACCGGTTCTGGGGGCTCGTTCCGCATGGGACACGCGTAACGCTCGTTGGGGCGTCCTTTCCGACCGCAGCGTCATCGCCGATCGGATGGATCGTCAACGCGGACCTCTTCGGTAACACCACGTGCGCGGAATCCGGCGGCTGCGCCGACAAGCCGATCAGCGGCTGCGACGACGACCAGGGCTGCACGCTCGACGGCTGCGAGAAAGGCAAGTGCGCACATAAACCGCTGAAGAACGGCGCGTTGTGCACCGGCAGCGATCTCTGCCAAGCCGGAACGTGCAGCAACGGCAAGTGCGGCCAGGTCAAACCCCGCAACTGCTCGGACGGCAACGACTGCAGCAGCGACAGCTGTGATCCGGCCGCCGGGTGCATCAACGTAAGCTTGGCCAGCGAATGCAACGGAACGCTGTGGAAGGGCCACTGCTTCGAAGCGTCGTACGGAAAAGCGCGCGATTGGAAGACCGCGGAAGCCGCCTGCGCCAACAACGGTGGCCACCTCGCGTCGATCGCGAGCCAGAGCGAAAACGACGCAGCGCACCGCGAGCGTATGCAGATCTGCGGCGCGTGGTCGTTCGCGTGGATCGGGCTCAACGACGTCGCCAAAGAGGGCGACTATGTCTGGTCAGACGGCTCCAAGCTCACCTTCAAGGCCTGGGCCGACAAGGAACCCAACAACGCGGGCGACGAGGACCATGTGATGTTCACGCGCGGCGACGCAGCGTGGATGGACTACAACAAGGCCGACGTGTTCTGCCACGTCTGCGAACGCGACGTTCCTGTCTGCGATGACGCGTCGAAATGCTCCGCACACGGCCTGTGCGGCCCCGGCGGCTGCGTGATGTCCAAGGGGCCAGCATGCGACGACGGCAACGGCTGCACCGCGGACTTCTGCAACGCGTCGGACGGCACCTGCAAGACGATCGGGCTGAAGGTGGGAGAGGCGTGCGACGACGGCGACCCGTGCACGACGAAGGGCAAGTGCGACAAACACCTCACCTGCCGAGCCGCCGAGTCGTTCGCGTGCAGCGACGGCAAATCCTGCACCGCCGACAACTGCATTCCCGGCAAGGGCTGCACAAATGTCGTGCCCGACAACGGCTGCGACGGCGCCAAGCAAGGGGTCAACTGCGTCAAGGTGTTCGACGACGCCGGGTCGTACAGCGATGCGGTCGGCGCTTGCGCACAGTGGGGAGGCGAGCTCGCGTCCGTCCACGTCGCGGCCGACAACGAGGCGATCCGCAAGCTCGCCCAGTCCGCGGGTTGCGGCGACGCGCTCATCGGCCTGAACGATCGCGGTGTCGAGGGCGTCTGGCGCTGGCGCGACCTCAGCCTGGTCGACTTCGAGAACTGGGCCAAAAACGAACCAAACAACGACCTCAAAGGCTTTGGCGACGAACACATCGTCATGATGAGCACCACCGACGGCAAGTGGCACGACCGGTGGCTGCAAATGCCGGCCGCGTGCGTGGTCTGCAGCCGGCCAATCGCGCGAACGTGCGCCGCCGACGCCGGTTGCCTGGCTGGAACCTGCGACAGCGGCACATGCAAACCAGGTAGCTCGACGCGGCTGTGGGGGCAGACGATCAAGGGGTCAGCGCGCGATCATATCTTCGCCGGCGCGGCGACTCCGGACGGGGGCGTCATCGTGGCGGGCGCGAGCTCGAGCAAAGACCTGGGAGCCAAGGCGGCCTGGGATGCGTTTGCTGCGTACGTCGGACCGGACGGAAAGCTCGGCTGGCACCTCACCCGCAACGGTTCGGCGACATCGGGGAGCTACGAGCATTTCCGCGCGGTGCACGTGCTCAGCAGCGGCGTCATCGTCCTGGGCGGGACGCTCGGTACATCGTCACCTGGCGACCGGGGTTACATCGAAACGGTCGCGAGAGACGGCTCGACCATCACACAGACCTACCTTGGCCCGAGCACCGGCATCTACGGCGCCGCCCGAAACGGCGACGGAGCGATGCTGTTTGGCGGCGGGTTCGATACCCAGCCAGTTCCGTTACTCCAGCCCGTCGACAAAAACGGCGCGCTGAAGACACAGGTCGTGTTCAAGAACCAGTCGAGCCGCATCTTCACCGCGGGCGTGCGAATGGGTAGCAAATGGATGATGGCCGGCGAAGACCCGATCAACTCGCGGGCCTACTGGTTCGTCCTGCAGGGCAGCTCCATCACCGCATCGGGCAAAGACGACGACGCGGGGCGGGAATCAGCGGCCCACGCGATCGTCCCTGCCGCATCTGGCGTGTTCATCGCGGGATCTCGCTGGCCCACCGCAGCCGGGGCGAGCTTCGGAGTCGGCCATGTCTGGCGGGTCACCAACGACGGCAAGAAGATGTGGAGCGTCAACGTGTCGTCGTTCTTCGAGATCCACGACATGGTGAAACGTCACGACGGCGCCTACCTGCTCGCCGGCCGGACCAAGACACAAGGACGGGTCGGCACACTCGACGAGTCGGGCAACGAGAAATCCGGCGGATTCAACGCAGACCTGCAGCTGTCCAAGTTGGTCGCCCTGCCCGACCTCAACTACGCGGTCATCGGCATGACCGGGAGCTCCGGCGCCGAGGACGGAAAGGTCATTCGCATGACGGCATGGGGCGTCAAGGACTGCAAAGCGGCGGGCAAGTGCAAATCGCCAGGGCCGACGAGCTGCGACGACGGCAAGGCCTGCACGTTCGATAACTGCACGGCCGCCGACGGGTGCACGCACAAGGACTACGCCGACGGGCTTGCCTGCGCGGACGGCAAGAAGTGCAACAAGACCGCGGTGTGCCAGTAGCGTCGGCCAGTAGCGTCGGCCAGTAGCGTCGGCCAGCGCGCGCAAGTCGTGGTCTACAGGGACATGCCGGCGATCGTGGCGCCGATGCCGACGATCCGAATCCCGAGGCTGGCCGCGTCCTTGGTGCCATCGCCGTCCACATCGATATCGAGCACCAGCAGCGATTTGACGAGGGCCAGCGCCGACTTCTTGTCGAGCGGCTTGAAGTTCTTTTCGGGCAGCGCATTAAACACGGTCATCACGGCGACCTCGGTCATCGCCCCGCCGATCACGCCGTTGAGCGACACGATCTTGGGTTTGCCCGGCGGCGCGGCCGGGTCGAGCTTGATGTCGGCCTCGATGCGCGCCCCCTTGATGTAAAACGTTGGCTTGACGCTGCCAGCCAGGTTCGCTTCGAGCGCGAACACCTGGTCAGGCCCGCCAGCGGTCAGCTTGCCCTTGCTGATGCGCGCGTTGGGGAAGTCAGCCAGCGGCATGCAGTCTGGCCCCATCGACTGCTGCGTAATCAGCCACGAACACGAGGTTGTCAGCCAATTGCAGCCCTTCGCGCCCGGCGACAAGTTGCCGTAGTACAGGCGCAGCGAAAATGGCTTGCCTTCGCCCTTGTAGTCCGCAAGTTCGACGACAAAGCGCATCGTCCCGGCCTTCATCGCATTGGCGAGCGGCTTGTTCACCGCGAACGCAAGCACGCCCATCGAGTTGTCGATCCCGCCCTTGCAGGACCCGTCGGGTGCGCACGTCTTCTTGTCGGCGTCGACGTCGATGCCGTTGCCCTTTTTGCCGTCCACACCGAGCAAGATTTCGTTGAGCTGCCCGGCCCAGGGCCCGAATTGGTTGTTGCAGATCGGGCACGTGTTCGTCTTCTGTCCGACACAGACACCGCCGTTGCACGAATCCTTGACGGTACAGGCGAATCCATCGGCACAGATCTTTGCGTTGATCTTGAAAATGCAGCCCTGTTTTTTGTGGCAGCTGTCGTCGGTGCAGGCGTTATCGTCGTCGCACAGCTTCTTTTTGCCGCCGAGACAAAGCAGCGACTTGCTGCAGGCCTGTCCGATGAAACAGGCATCCGTTGCGCAGGAATCGCCGGGCTTGAGCGGCGTCGATTCGCAGCCGTCGGCCTTCGTGCAGGTGTCGGTGGTGCACGGATTGCCGTCATCGCACGCGTCCGGGTCCGGCTCGTGCCAGCAAGCCAGCTCACCGTGACAGCCGTCCTTGGTGCAGGGATCGCCGTCGTCGCACGTGAGCTTCGTCTTGCCGGCCTTGCAGATATCGTCTTTGCAGTGGTCGCCAACGGTGCACGGGTTGCCGTCGCTGCAGGGCGCTCCAGCCTTCTTCCCAGTGCATGGCGTCACCTTCGTTTGGTCGCTGTCGGGCGTCGAAGCGGTGTCCGGCCCGGAGCCTGATCCAGAAGCGTCGTGGCGCGGATCGATCGAATCGGCACTTTGCGCGTCATTGCCGGTGGCGGCGCCGGCGTCGCCGAGCTGTGCACCGTCGCCCGTATTCGCGGCGGCGTCGGTCGCGCCGGTATCGGACGTGTCGTCTGGGTCCCCGCTGCACGCCGTGAGGGAGCAGAAGATGAGCGCAAACGGCATGATGAGAGCCAACGGCCCATGGTGACTCGGGATTGCATGAAGAGTGAGCATGACTCAGAACGTAGCGACGTCGGGATGGACAAACAACTTCGTGTCTCGTTGCAGGGAAAACGATCAGTTGACGGCGACGAGATACAGCCGCGCAGCGGAGGTTGGGGTGAGGCACGAAAACGACGC
>CAZLMW010000151.1:0-17350 GCA_964560875.1 uncultured Enterobacteriaceae bacterium | reverse complement strand
GCTCAGAAGCTCGCCATATGGTCAGAAATGCCTGTTTTGACACGGGAACTAGCTATTCGACGGACTGCTCGACAACATCACACCCCCGGGGGTGGGTCGCACTCAGAACTGAATGGCGATTCCGCCCTCACCGGGCTTGTACTTCACGTCGGCAGTCTGGTCGTCGCGCAGCAGAAAATACGCAGCCACGGAGCCCCCGACTACGGCAGCGGCGCCGGTCCAGAACCACCACTTGGTGAACACGGTGTCGTGCTTGACGATCGGTCCTTTGGCCCCCACAGGGATTTTCGGGGCCTTGAACAGGTCGGCGACAAGCTTCTCCATCGCCTTCTTGTTGCGGCGCAGCCACGGCATCTTGCGGGTGACGCGGTTGACCACCTGGCGACCGTCGAGGTTGGCCAAGGCTACCTGGATGGTCATGCGTTCACGGGTGCCGGTGGCGCGCATGATGACGGCCATGCCGGCGTTGAAGAGGCCGCGGGCTTCCGACAGGTCGTTGCGCTCGACCGCGCCGTCGAAGACCTCGGCAAGGGACTCGCGGAGCTTGTCAAAAACCGAGCGCTTGCGGGCCTCTTTCAGCACGAGGCTTACGACCGCGTCGTTCTTCTTGATGGTCGCGACCTTGGAGATGCGCGCGTAGCCGTGTTTGCGCACGGCGATAAACTGCTGGCCCTTGAACCCGCGCACAAACGCCGGGGACAGACCGAAGTAGCGGCCGTTGGACCACACCTCGGCGTGGGGCGGCTTGGTCTGCACCTCGAAGGTGACGGAGTCGCGCAGGATCACCTTGTCGCGCGCCTTCTCATAGGCCTTGGCGACGTGTGTCTTGTAGGCGGACAGGTCCGGCTTGTATTTGGGCCGAAATTGCACCGCCCGCATCCACGCCTTTCGAGCGCCCTTGCTATCCTTTGACAGCTGCAGCGCGACGCCGTGCATAACCATGGTGTGCGCGATCCGCTGATGATCGGTCGTGTGCCCGAACGCGCCGAGCCAGGAGGCCACGGCGCTGTCGAATTCTTCGGCCGCCTCCTCGTAGTCCTTGTCCCGCATGCGCGACATCGCCGAGCGGTACAGGCTCTTGGCCGACCGCAGGTTTGTGCGTTCGATGTCCTCGCCGCCCGTGTTCAGGGTCTCGTTGACGCTGTTGTAGTTGAGCTTGGGATCGCGCCGCAGGGCCCGCGCGATGTCGTGCGCGATCTCCTTGGACGCGGCGTTGTCCATCGACAGGTCGATGAGTGTGACCGATTGCTTGTCGGCCGCGGTGGCTGAATCGGGCGCAGTAAGCACCATCGCAGCCACCAACGCGGTCGCGATACCGATCGAGGGGAGTGTTCGCACCATCTTCACCTGCGCTCGTTCACCCGCGCGTTGCGATCGCCAACTGGGCCACGTGTGGCCGGGCCGTCAAAAGCTCTTCTTCCAGATGCCGTCGAAGTAGGCGCGGAGCTCGTCGCGCACTTTCTTGTCTTCGCTGCGGATGCCGATCTCGTGATAGAGCTCGAAGCCGCCCTTGCCCCAGTTGTTGGTGCCGACCACGAATTTGTCGTCCACGATCAACACCTTGGCGTGGGTTATTTGCTGCTCCGGGTCGAGCCGCGCCTCGATGCCCATCTTCTTGAGCTGCGAGATCGCGGTCTTGTTGATGTTGGTATTGAACTCCGACCAGGGCGATTGGTCCAAAAGCACGCGCACCTTGACTCCGCGCTTGACCGCCGCCTTGAGCTCAGCGACCGCCCGTTGCACCGGACCGTCCTTGAAATTCGGGTTGTGGTTCATCGAATACGCGACGACCTCGATGCTCGTCTTGGCCTTCTTGATGAGCGCCTTGGCGACCGCCTCGTAGCCCCGGTCGGTATAGACGGCCGCGATTTTGCTGCCGCCAACCTTGGTCTCGTGATGTTTGGCGCTGTTGTCCCAGAGCTTGTCGATGTACGAGCCGATCGTCTTGCGGGCGCTGCTCAGCCGCAACATCACGTTGGCTTCGTTGTTCTTGGTGATCGACGTGGTGGACCAGTTGGTCGAGCCAACCAGGACCGCCTTGTCGGTGTAGACGAGCTTGCAGTGGGTGCGGATGGCGAGGCTGTCGACCTTGGCGGTGATGCCAGCCTCCTTGAGCTTGGCGAGCTGGGACTTGTTGTAGTCGATCTCGTCGTCGAACAAGACGCGGATTATCACCTTGCGCTTGGGGTCGTTGTGCACCTTGATGAGATCGTCCATCAGGATGTCGGTGATCGAGCTGCCCTTCGCCTCGAACTGCACGATGTCGAGGCGACTGGTGGCGGTGTTGATCAGGAGTTGGGCGCGGCTCAGGTACGCGGAGTTTGTCACCAGCTCGATATTCGCGCCCTTGGGGAAGGGATCGGGGCCGCCGGAGCTGGAGCTGCTGGATGTGGAGCTGCCGCCGGAGCTGGAGTTGCCGCTCGAGCTCGAACCGCTGGATGTCGAGCTGCCGCTTGAGCTCGATGCGCCGCTGCTGGAGGAGCCGCCGTCTTCAGCGAGATAGGTCGCGGGCCGTTCGGTTCCGTTGTCGACATTGGCGCAGCCGACCAATCCCCATGACAGGGTGGCGGCAAGGCAGAAAGCGACGAAGAGAGGTGAACGCGTCAACACGGACGCCACTGTACCCAAATCGGGCCGGCGCTCAAACGGCGGAAGCTATCGAATCGGTGCGGCAATGGTTTATTGCGCGGCGGCGGCTTTCTTGCGCTCGATAAGGCGCTCGATGCGGCCGAGCAGCTCGTCGATATCGAACGGCTTGTCGAGGTGGTCGTCAGCGCCGTAGAGGGGCGCCGTCATCTCGTTGAGGTTGGGGCCTATCGCGGTGAGCATCAGGATGCCGACGTCAGCGAAGTCACCCCGAGCGCGCAGGCTCTTGCAGACTTCCCAGCCGTTCATCTGGGGCATCATCACGTCGAGCACGATGACGTCGGGTTTGCTGGTGAGCGCGGCCTGCAGAGCGGCCTCGCCATCGTGCACCAGGGTGATTTCGTAGCCCGCGCCTTGCAGGGTCGCGCGCAACAAGGCGGCGATCTCGAGGTCGTCTTCGGCTACCAGCACGCGGGTGCTTTCGTTGCTCATCGCGGGTCCTTTTTGTCGCCTGGCGACGGATCAATCGTCGTCGCCCTGGATCGACGCTTCGCTGGCTTTCTTGCGGATTTCCCGCGCTTGGGCGGCGCGGGGGTCCATGCCGGGCAAGATCTGCGTGACCTGGCCGGCGAGATCGCGGGCCGTGGCGTAGTTCTTGCGGTTCATGTGCTCTTTGGCCTTCTGCAGCATCTTGCCAGCCTGCTTGATGCACGCCTCGTCGAGCTTTTGGGCCTGGGAGTTGTCCGGGTCGTAGTTCATCGCCTCACGCACGGCGCTCGCGGCGGCCGGGTACTGGTGACGCTTGAAGAGGGCCTTGCCGGCATCGACATAGGCGGCGACGAGCTTGCGAACCAGGGTCGGCCCGAAGTGTCCGTCGATGCGGCGATCGGCGGCGTAGGCTTTCTTGTAGGCGCGCGCCAGCTGCACCGGGCGGTTGACCGTTTCGGCGGCGGCGAATCCGGTCGCGACCTCTTTGACAGCGCCGAGGTATACCCGCGCCTTGCCGCGCGACTTCTTGTCGTAGCCGCCGTCGGCGATCGTGGAGAACGCGCGCTGCGCCTCGGACCATTGGCGGTTGTGGTAGGCCTTGAGCCCCATCTTCATCAGCGTCTTGGCGCTCTGACCGGGGATGGCCTTGGCTTTGCCCTTGGTGTCATTCTTCTTCGCACCAGCGACGCCCTCCTTCTTGTCGCCGCCTTCTTCGCCTTCGCCACCGGATTCAAGCTCGGTAAGCATCAGCTTGGCCTCGCTGTTCTTGGCGTCGATCTTGAGGATCGCCTTGAGCGCCGCCTTGGCCTTGTCCTGCTCGCCCGCCTCGATCGCTTTCTTGGCTTCGTCGAGACCGGCGCTGGCCATGTCTTCGAGCGCGGCGGCGAGCTCTTCGCGGGCGTCGTCGTATTGCTCGGACGTTTGCGGGATCTCTTTGAACTTGGAGATGGCCGAAGCGAAGTGCTTGTCCTTCATCGCGGAGCGACCGTCGACCAGCGTCTCGTGGTACTCGACCTCGTCCATCGCCTTGCTGAGCAAGCCGCGCACGGTCGGGTCCTTCGGCACGATCTTCTTGGCTTCTTTGAGCTTGTCGACCGCTTCGGACCATTCGCCGTCTTCGAGCATGCCCTTGGCCTGCTTGATGATCTTGGCGACCCTTTCGTCTTCGGGGGCTTCTTCCTTGGCCTCGTCTTTGCCATCGTCGCCGCCAATGACGAGGTAAGCAGCGACGCCACCGCCGACGAGCACGAGCAGTCCGGCCGCGATGAGGCCGATGATCATGCCCATCTTGGGCCGCTCGGAAGGTGCTGCGCCGCCGCTCTCAGCCGCGCCGGAACCGGCACCCTTGAACGAGTCGTCGCGTCCAGGCTGGGCAGCGCCGTCGATCCAGAATTCGAGAACCGTGGTGCCAACTTCGATCTGGTCGCCGTTGTCGAGCCGCTGGCGGGAGACGCGGCCGCCGTTGACGTTGGTGCCGTTTGCGCCGCCCATGTCGATCGTCTCGACCGTGTCGCCGGTGCGCACGAGGCGGAAATGCTTACGGGAGACGGCCGGGTCGGCCAGCACGATCTGGCAATCGAGGCCGCGACCGACGAGGTGATCGCCCTGCCGGACAACGTGGTGCTTGCCGCGGTCGGGGCCGGAGATGACGCGCATCTCCATCCGGGTCATTTCCGGTTCGGGCTCGGGTGCTGGCTCGCCAAAGGCCTGGGCGAGATCGGCCGCATCGAGCATGCGGGTCGCCTCTTCGCCCTCTTCTTCGCCCATGGTGTCGGCCATTTCGATGGGCCGTGGGCGCGCGGAAGCGCGGCGTGGCGGAGCTGGCTTGGGGCGGTCAGGGGCGGGAGGCGCGGCTTCAATGGCACGCGTGGCCGGTGGAAAATCGTCGTCGTCGACGATCTCCATCGCGCGGGTCGCTTCGACTTCGTCGTCGTCGTCCCAGTCGTCGTAGTCGTCTTGGCCGCCGAACCCGATGCCGCCTCGTCCTTTGTTGGTCATGCCTATCCCGTAACCTTGGCTGTCAACGGTCTACACGGAGCTTCGCGACGTAGCATAGATCGGCGCGGTCAACAACGAAACCCGGGCTTGTTGGCCGCGCTGGACCGCGTTGGGTGCAAAATAGACGACACGCTCATACGACAACGCGGCGTCGCCGACGGGCCATTGAGGCCGTCGATTTGAGATCGCTGAAGTTGGGATGCGCGACGATGCGCCGCCAACGCTAGACGTCGACGTGCACGAAGCTGCGGCCGCGGGCCTTGGCGAAGCGAACGGTTCCGGCAGCGGTGGCGAACAGTGTGTAGTCCTTGCCGGTGCCGACGTTGCGGCCGGCGTGGTGGGTGCTGCCGACCTGGCGAACGATGATGTTGCCGGAGAGGACCTTTTCACCACCGTACTTCTTCACGCCGCGGTGCTGCGGGTTGGAATCACGGCCGTTGCGGGAGGAACCTTGTCCTTTTTTATGGGCCATTTTCTTACTCCTCCTCGTCGGCGGCGGGAACGGCCGGCGGCGGCGGGGGCGGCGCGCTGGGAGCAGCGGCGCTGGCACCACCGAGGTCGATCGAATCGATGCGCACGCGCGTGATGTATTGGCGGTGTCCGCGGGTGACGCGGTACTTCTTGCGACGCTTGTGCTTGTGAATGAGCACCTTGTTGTCGCGGGTCTGTTCGAGCACGGTGCCGGTCACAGTGGCGTTGCCCACGGTCGGCTTGCCGATCTGAACGCTGTCTTCGCCGCGGACCAGGAGAACCTGGTCAAAGGAGACGGCCGAGCCCTTATCGCCGCCGATCCGCTCGATCGTCAGCTGCTGCCCGGGCGTGGCGCGGTACTGCTTTCCGCCCGTCCGGATAATCGCGTAGTTCGCCATCTTCAACTCCCTGGTCCTTTTATGGGACCGTATCGCTCGGCCGGGTGTGGCGTTGATTCGACTGGGATGTCGACCCGGACGCGAAGCGTGGCACCGCCTGAGATCGGCGGGCGGCGGATACTGGGTTTGTCATCAACGGGTGTCAAGCACAAAGCACCCCGGCGCAACGAGAGGACTCGAACGTGGGATCGAAGATGACAACGTGGACCCGGCGCAAGCTGCTGAAGATGAGCGCCGGCGCGGCGTTGGGTGCCTTGCCCGGTTGCGGCAAGAAAGCGCCGGATGCGCACCAATCGGGCGACAAGAGGAGCCAACCCGCCGACCACAAACGCGATCCGACAACGACGAAGAAGAACCCCAACACGAGCAGGAAAGCGAAGCTGGAGCCGGTCACCAAACCCGAGGCGATCGCGACCGAGCTGCTGCGGGTGCCGCGGGCCGAGGTCTGCGACCGGGTCACGGATCTGCTGGCCAATGGCAGCGACCGTGAAGCGGTGTGGAATGGCATTCATCGCGGTATGGCGCGGTTCGAAGGCGACGTGCATCCGCGGCTTGCGGCGCTGTCGATGGCGTTGGTGATGCGCGACCTGCCGATGGCCGACCAGCTGCTGCCGCTGATGTGGGCGGCCGACGCGCTCAAGCAGGAGCAGAGCGTCGGCACCAAGGCCCGGCCGATGCCAGCGGTTTCCAAGGAGGTCGCGGCGCTCAAACGCAAAGGGCTCATCAAGCGGCTGCACGAGGCCTTCGCGGCCAATGATCCGGTCACGTGTTCAGGGTGTCTGCGCGAGCTTCACGGGATCGCGGGCCAGTCGGTGACGGCCGAGCAGTTGTACATCTGTGCAGCGCGCGATGACCGCAACGGCGGCCACGGGACGATGTACGCGGTGCAGGGGCTGCGGATTCTCGACAGCAACCAGTGGCGCAACGCAGATCGCGCAATCGACTCGATGATGCGCCACATGCTGCCCCCGCTGACCGGGCAGGCGCCGCCGGGGCCTGGCGCGAACGAGGCGTACGCCCGACAACGAGACAACGCCGCGAAGCTGGCATCGGTGACGACGCCGAAAAAGCGCGACGACGGCCTCGCACGAGCCGTTCTGCACGCCGCGCGGACGCTCGATGGTGAAGCGCTGGCCACCGAGATCGGGCGCCACTGGGCGACGGGCAACGCGCCGGTTACTGCGCTTTGGGACGGGTTGGTGCTGGCGGCGGCGGAACAGGCGCTCAACGATGCGTCGGGTGCGCGCCGGGGTGTGCACGCGCTTGACACCGTCAACGTCCTGCACGTCGCCTCGATGCGCGCGGCGTCACCGCACACACGGGCGCTGCTGCTGCTGATGGCCGCGCGACGGCTGCCGGGCTTCGCAACGAGCAAGTCCGCGTCACCGACGGTGCCGATCGACGCGTTGCCGGCCACCAAACGCCCCGCCGACGTCCACGCCGTGCTGGCCGATGAAAAGGGCCTTGGCACGGTGGCCGAGCGCGCGGCGATGGCCGCACGAATCGCGGCGTGGCTGGGCGGCGGCGGCGACGTCGGCGAGTTGAAGACCGCCGTTCGCAAGCGCGTCGTCGAGCGCGCGGGCATGGACTGGCACCAGGTGAAGTACCCGGCCGCGGTGCTTGAAGAGGCTGCGTACGCCGGCAGCTGGGCGGGTCCGTTGATTCTTGCCGCGATCGGTGGCTGTCTGCCGGGTAAGGCTGCGCGACGGTGGACTGCGTTGCCGCGGGCCCGGGCGGCGATCAAGCGGCTCCGTTCGTAACGCACCGAACAGCAATGCTTCTCGGGCCGTGACATCGCCACATCGTTGCTTGTGGTTGATACGCGAAAACGCGATGCTTGCTGCATGCAATTCTCCCCCCATTTCAGTGGCTTGGCGCCGACCCATGGCGCGATTCGGCTCGTCGCTGTAGCCCTCTTGTCGCACGCATTGACCGTCGGATGTGGAACCGAAAGCGACGATCCGACCACGAGCGCCGCGGACACCATCGTCGACGACGTCGGCGCGACCGACACGAGGATTCAGCCGGCGGACTCCAATGAAGCGGCGGACTCCAATGCGCCGCTCGACGTCCCAGCCGGGTGCCATGGCGGCAACGACGGTGCAGCCTGTGACGATGGCGACGCTTGCACCGGCGACGATCGATGCACCGCGGGCAAGTGCGCCGGTTCCATCCCGCTTTGCGAGTGCAACAAGAGCGCAGATTGCGCGCCGTTCGAAGACGGGGACCTGCGATGACGGCGACGCCTGTACGGTCGAGAGCAGCTGCAAGCAGACGGGGCCTGGCAAGTCCGATTGTGTCGGCGGCAAGGAGTCGTGGTGCGCCTGCAAGACCACCAGCGACTGCAAGCTGTTCGAGGACGGCAACCTCTGCAACGGAACCCTGTACTGCCACAAGGCGGTCTTCCCATGGACGTGCAAGGTCGCGCCGGCCACCGTCGTTGCGTGTCCAAAAGGCCAGGACAAGCCTTGTCACCTGCTGACGTGTGACGCCGACGACGGCAAGTGCAAGCAGGTCCCGATGAAGAACGGGACGGTGTGCGACGACGGCGACAAGGCCACCGTCGGCGAGACGTGTCAGCAAGGCATCTGCACGGCGAGCGCCAACATCGCGACTTGCCTGGACCACGGCGATTGCAAGGACGATGGCGACAAGTGCAATGGGCTGCCGTACTGCAACAAGGCGGCCAAGGTCTGCGCGATAAACCCGGCCACCGTCATCACGTGTCCGACCGGCGCCGACAGCGGGTGCGTCAAGAACCAGTGCATCCCCAAGACCGGTTCGTGCGCGATGGCTTCGGTGGTCAACGCGGCGCCTTGTGACGATGGCGATAAGTGCACGCTCGGCGATTTCTGCCTCAACGGTTCGTGCAAAGCGGGCGGCGGGTTTGCATGCAAGTGCACGACAGACAAGGACTGCGACGACAAGGACGACGGTGACAAGTGCAACGGTTTGCCATACTGCAACAAGAGTACGGGTAAATGTGAGACCAATCCGTCGACCGTGATCACCTGCAAGACCGTCGACAACACCGATTGCCGCAAGGCGATGTGCGTGCCCAAGACCGGCGCATGTGAGTTGGCCGATGTCGCGACAGGCACCGGATGCAACGACGGTGACGCCTGCACCAAGGGCGAGACGTGCGACGCGGGTGCGTGCAAAGGAACGTTCGTCTGCGGCTGCAACTCCAACGCCGACTGTCCCGATGACGGCAACCTGTGCAACGGCGTGGACTACTGCGACAAGTCCGCCAATCCGCCCAGCTGCAAGACCTCGGCGGCAGTGCCCGCGTGCAAGGCCGCCACCAAGGGATCCTGCATCGGGTATGCCTGTCAGCCGAAGACCGGCAAGTGCGCGCCGGGGCCCGTCGTCGCCGGGACCGCCTGCGATGATGGTAACCCGTGCACCAAGGCCGAGTTCTGCCAGGGCGTCACCTGCATTGGCGGCGTGTTCACGTGCGAGTGCCAGACCAACGCCGACTGCGCCAAGAAGGACGATGGCGACAAGTGCAACGGCGTGGACTATTGTGACAAGTCCGGCAAGTCCCCCAAGTGCCTGCCCAACCCGGCGTCGAAGGTCTATTGCCCCAAGACGTCGACGTCGCCGTGCCTGGTCGATGCCTGTTTCCCCAAGACCGGCCAGTGCGGGTTGCAGCCAGGCAACGCTGGCGCGGCGTGCGACGACGGCGCGATCTGCACCGACAAGGATGTCTGCGCGGCCGGCAAGTGCGCCGGCAAAAAGCGGCTGTGCGACGACAAGAATATCTGCACGACCGACGCGTGCGACGCCAAAGCGGGCTGTCAGCACAAGCTGTCGACCTGCAACGACGGCAACCTGTGCACGCTCGACAAGTGCGACCCCAAGACGGGCACATGCGGCTTTGACGCCAAGGCGCGCGAGGGGTTCATTTGCAACGCCGACGACGACGCTTGCACGGTCAATGACGTCTGCGCTCAGGGGGTCTGCAAGGCCGGGATCGCGGCGCCGTGTTCGCTGCCGACCCAGGCGTGCGAGGTCTCCAAGTGCATCGGCAAGGGGCAGAAGACGCACAAGTGCGCGGTGTTGCCCAAACCCGATGGCGTCGGCTGCGATGATGGCAAAGCATGCAAGCTTGGCGCGGCTTGCAAGTCGGGCAAGTGTGCGGCGGGGGTCAAGGATCGGTTCTACAAGCGCTCGTATGCGCCGAAGACGGGTGAGGGCTCGTTCGCCGCGGCGCTGGAGCCCGTGTCGGGTGGCTTCGTCGTCGCTGGTCGTTCCGGGTCCTCGCTCGCGGCCGATGGCAAGGCGGATTCGTGGTGGATCGCGGCGATGGCTGCGGACGGCGACCTCCAGTGGCAGCTTGCTTCCAAGTCCGACGTGGCGGATTCGCGGGTCGGCGCGCGGGCGGTTGTCGACCCGGGCGATGGGCAGCTCGTCGTGCTTGGGTCCGTCCGCACCAACGCCGGCGGGATGCAGGGTCAGGGTGTTTGGTTGAAGCCATCGTCCGCGCCCGCCAAAGCCCCGACCATCGCCGCCACGAAGCAATGGGGCGACGCCAACGGTCACGAGGTGGTCGAAGCTGGCGCCGTCTCGACCGGCGGTGGCCTGCTCGTTGCGGGGTCGCGGCTGCAGACGGTTCTGCACCCCTGGCTGAGTCAGCTGTCCAACATCGGACAGCCGCAGTGGGCGCTCGAAAGCAAGACGGTGGTCCAAGGCGCATGGACGGCGGCTATCGCGATGACCGACGGGTCGTGGTTCGTCGCGGGCTGGGACAAGCCCACCAAACCGGACGCGGCGGCGATGGCTGCCGCACGGATCACAAAGAACGGCAAGGTGAGCTGGCACAAACGCTACGGCACACCGGCTGCACGATGGGCGGCCGACGCAGCGCTGATTTCGAGCAACGAGCTCGCGATCGTCGGTTGGCAGGGTCAAGCAAAGGCCGCGTTGCCCGTGCAATTGCGGATCGACGCCGCCGGGAAGCGGCTGTGGGACCGGCTCGGGACCTCCGCCGGTTACATCCATCGCGCGGTCGCTTCGCGCGGCGGCGGCTATACGGTCGCCGGCGGCGAGGTGATCGCGCCCGCGACCGGCAACGGGGACGCGTTCGTCTCCGCGCTCGACCGGCACGGCAACGACACGTGGCAGGCCGCCCATGACGGTGGCGGCAACGACCGCACCAGCGCGATCCTCGCGACGAACGACGGTGGCGTACTCGCTGCCGGGCACGTGACGACCGGCGGCAAGCGCCGCGGGCTGCTGGTTCGACTCGGGACGTTTGGCCACCTCGGCTGCGATCAGGCTGGCGGCTGCCAGGCCAAGAAGCTCGACGGCTGCGAGGACGGTAAGCCGTGCACGCGCGACGTCTGCCATGGGGCCAAGGGCTGCCAGCATTTCGGACAGCCGGGTGCTGTTTGCGGGCGCGACGGCAAATGCGCGGCTGTCTCGGTGTGCAGCGGCGACAAGTGCGTGGCCGGCCCCGACCAGAAGCTCTTTGCGCGGGCCGACAAGGCCACTACCGGCGACATGATGAGCGGGATGGCCACCGCCGACGGCGGCTATGCGTTCGCGATGCGCGCCGGCAAGGCGTACCGGCTCAGTCGCTATGATCGATTTGGCGCTCGGCTGTGGACGCGCACATATTCAGCCCACACGCGGGGCGTCACCGTGTACGGCATCTGTGCGCGGCCCGGTGGCGGCTTCGTCCTCGTCGGCGGCCGCCAACATCCCGTCTATACCTATAGCTACCGAAACTACGCGGCTGGCACCGACGCGTCGGGCAAGCTGCTGTGGTCGCACTGGGGCGTGAACGGGCACGCTTACGCCTGTCGTGCGCTCCTATCGGGCGACGTGCTGGTGGGTCTTCTCCCGGCGAGCACCAACGACCGTTCGCTCCTTCGGCTCTCCGCGGCCGGCAAGCTGGCGTGGTCACAGTCCGCGCGCGTCTACGCCCCAGGTCAGCTGAGCAGAGAGTCCTTCTACGCCATGGCTGATGCCGGCGGGGCGGACACGATCGCGGTCGGCGCGACGACGCGTCACAATGGGGGCTACCCCTCGGCCTGGGCAGTCAAGCTCACCCCGAAGGGTTCTCGCCATTGGAGCCGCAACTACGGACCGACCCGTTTGAGCACGGTCGCTCGCACGATCACGGGCTTCGTTGCGGTGGCCGTGGTCGGCAGCAAGCGGCAAATCGTGGGGCTGGATGCCGCTGGTCAACTGACCTGGAACCACACCCCGCCGTTGCCGGCTCCAACCGCGCTGCAGGTCCGCGCTGACGGGGCTCTTCTGCTCGCGGGAACCGGCACCAAACAGGGCAAAGCGGCTCTCCGAACGATCGCGTGGCGTCCCGGCGGCGCGACGTTGTTCGACCGCACCACGCTCCTGGGCTTTCAGACGGTGCCGGCGTCGAACGTGATCTTCAACCAGGCCGATGGCGGCGCGACGGTGTTTGGCCAGGCTTGGATCGGCGCGGTCATCTCGCCGGCGATCTTGCGCATGGACGCGTTCGGGCACACGAGCTGTGGCGCGGTCGGCAAGTGCGGCAACGCGGCGACGCTCTGCAACGACAACGACAAGTGCACGGCGGACGCCTGCGACGGGGTCGGCGGCTGCAAACACGTCGCGAGCGGCCACTGCGAAGATGGCAACGCCTGCACGACCAACACCTGCACGAAGAAGGGCACATGCCTGGCCAAACCGGTCGACTGTGATGACGGCAGCGTCTGCACCAAGGACACGTGTACCAAGGTCGCGTGGGGCAAACAGGGCTGCTTTCACACGGCCATCGCCTGCAACGACAGCGACCCGTGCACCGACAACACCTGCGACGCCAAGAAAGGCTGTGTGTTCCCTTCGACCAAGGACGGCAAAGTCTGCACCGATTCGGTCTGCGGTGGCGGCCCCGGACAATGCACGTCGGGCGAATGCGTGACGTTGAGCGGCGGCGGCCAGGCCGGCTGCTTGCCATCGACCGCCAAACGGCTGTGCGCCGATGTGCTGAAGGCCAATCCGAAGGCGGCAACGGGCTGGTATTGGCTCGATCCCGACACGACCGGCCCCGGTAAACCGCGACGCATGTACTGCGACATGTTCGGTGGCTGGACGCGATGGGTTTTCGATAGCGCAACGACCAGTTGGATCACCGCCGTGGGCCGGGCGATTTGTCTACCCAACGGCAACAACCCCGGCGCGTTCTACGGTCTTGGCCCCTATCCGAAGTACAAGTGGGCGACGCTCGGGCGCATCCACACGTCGCTGCCCGCGCACAGTGAAATCCGCCAGCGGTTTTCGGTCTATGCACAACAGCAAGCGCTGGCCGCGTTCGGCAAGTACCTGGCGATCGCGGTGGACGGCGCAAAGACCAAACCCGCGCTCGCCACGGTCAGCAGCTCCGAGTGCTCGTTCATCTACGCCAACAAGAAGAAGATCAACCTGTCCGCGCACAAACGCCTCGACGTATCAGTAGACGCCAAACACAGCGCCAAGGGAGCCTCGGTGGTGGTGAAGGGCTATGCCAGCAATGACTGGATGGTGGCGAAGTTGGCGCTCTGGATTCGCTGACGCCCGCCGTGGTCCGCCGGCTCAACGGGCGCCGGCAGTTGGACAGGTCCATGGGGAATGTCGCCCCGGCCTTGAGCATTGCCACCCGATGTTCAATCCCCGCGCAATTCCGCCATCCCCATCCAGGGACTCCGGCGACGTGACTTCGAAGCTCGCGCCCATCGACCACGCTGCGACGCCGTTCACATCGCGTTCACGCAGCCGTTGTCGATGATTCACGCGGCGCGGCCCCAACGTTCATTGCCCCTGCCTACGTTCCCTCTGCACGACGCACACGTCGACGGAGGCCACGATGGCACACGCATGGATAAATCGGCGCACAAACTGCAGCGCCACGACAGCGGCGAGGATCGCCCTCGCGCTTGCGATAACAACGATGGGAGCGGCCGCGACGACCGCTGACGCCGCCGCGCGAACCAAGCGCCGGGCCAAGCGCAGTCGCGTCACCGCCAAGCGTGCGGCGCACAAGACGGGCGTGCGCAGCACCCGAGCGCGCAACGAGGGCATGGTCCTGGTGCTCAACGACGACGAATGTGTCATCGATATCGGCGCGCGCGACGGGCTGAAGGTCGGCGACGAAGTCCGCTTGTTCCGAACCATCCGCACCAAGCACCCGGTGACCGGACGCGCGATGCGCGACGCGTTTGTGGTCGGTCGGGCCACGATCGTCGAGGTCGCGCCGACGATGGCCAGCCTGCTGCCCGATCAGCAGGCCCGACGGCGACTGCGCGTCGGCGATCCGGTGCGCGTCATCCCGACCGCCGAGGCGGCGCCGAAAGTCGTCGCAGCGGGGGCCGAAACCAAGCCGGCACCCGCGGTCGAAGAGGCGCCATCGCGACCGGCACCGGTCTGCCCACCGGCGACCAACGACACGCGCACCGAGGATGTCCGCGCCGCCGAGATCACGTTCCAAGCGTTGCTTGGCCGCCAGCCCAGCGAACGAATCCGCATGTGGCGGGATTGGCTGCGGCAATACCCGCGCAGCCCGCTTGCAGGTCGGGTCCGGACCGAGATCGACGCGCTCAATCGCAGCGCGCTCGACAGCCAACTGGCCCGGCAAGATCTGAAGCGGCAGGCACACGCACGCAAGCTCGCGCAGCGCATCTACCACGCGCAACTGCCGCAGCTTTTCGTCGATGAGCCGGCGTGGATCGTCGTCACCGCGGCGGACTGGGCGCGCATCACCGACGTCCGCGTGTACGTGCGAGAGCGGGGCGAAGGCAGCTACGAGCTGATGCGACCGGCGGCAAGCGGCAAGCTGCATCGACGCGTGCAGGTGCCGGTCCGATTCGTGCGGCCCAGCGGCTTTGAGTACTTCATCGACGCGACCCTGCGCGGCGGCGACATCGTCCGCGTGGCCGGCGACGTGCGTCGACCCGTTCGGGTGCAGGTCATCGATCCCCGCGAAGGTCTCGACCCGCGACGGCCCGGCGCCAGCACCGTTCGTTGGGTCACCGAGATGGTCGATTTCAACCGGATGCGCGGCGACGATCGCGTCCTGGCCGCCGAGCTCGACGTGACCTACCGGCTGCAGCTCGGGCCGATCTACGCGTTCAACATGGGCTACGGCTTCCTCAACGGCGTTGGCGGACGAGTCGCCGAGAGCGACGGCGTTGTCGACGGCAAGCAGGTCATCAAGGGCGACACCATCGACCCGCGCGAAGCCTCCTTCAAGTACACGTGGCTCGCGATGGAGTGGCGGCTGCGCGAAAACTGGCACCTCATCACAAAGGGCATCGTCGGGCTGGACGAAAACGGCACCGACACCGGCGTCGAGCTGATCACCCGCATCGGCGCCGAGAAGGGCACCAACCTCAAGCTGGGCGTGTCCACCCTCGGCGACATGGGCCGGGCCGGGCAGATCGCGCTGACCACCCACGTGATCGAAAACGTACCCATGACCGGCATCTTCGAGGTCACCAACCGCCCGGTCGGCGAGGAGCTGGGCATCCGGCTCGTCTACCAGGCCGACCTCAAGTTCAACGACAACTTCGCGCTGACCGGCCGCGTCGGATACGCGCTGCGAACCATCGACCACGCCGGGCTCAGCCTCGGCGGCGGCATGGCCTTCTCGTGGTGAACCGATGTGCACCTGAACCGACGTGCAACCGAACCAACAGCAAACTCGACAACGCCAAGTACGGCGCTCCTCCCACGCTGGAGACGAAAATGAACAGCCAACCCACGACCCTCAAAGAACTCAGAAGCCTCAGAAAACTCAGAAAACTCGGCCCGATGGCGGCCCTTGTCGCCTGCCTCGCGGCCGCGTCCACCACCTTCGCCGCTGCCGATTTGCCGACTGACGTCACGCAGCTCAACGTGATGCACGTGCCACCGGCATCGTTTCATCCGGGGCGGTCGCTCCAGCTGGACTTTCGGGTCACCGAACCCAGCCAGATCGCGGCGCTGCAAATCGCCTACCGACGCATCGGCGACCCCGCCTTCACCCGCATTCCGATCCGCCTGAGCGATACCGGCGTTCATCGCGCCACGATCCCCGCCGGCGCGATCGGCGAGCCCGGCATCGAGTACCACGTTGAAGTGACCGATGTGCGCGGCAAGACGGCTGCGATCTTCGCAAGCGACGGAACACCGCATCGCGTCGTGGTACGTGGCCCCGACGGCAGCTTGTCGCGCGAGATCGCGCTCGCCGAGATCAACGGTCTCCGCTCGCAATTGACGCTCACGGCCGACTATGTCGACTACCGAACCATCGGCGCCAGCGAGGTCAACAAGCCGCTCGGCCCGCGCTACTTCGACGCGGGAATCACCTACCGGCACCACATGCTCAGCCGGCTCGAGTACATCGAGGTCGGCGTCGGTCGCCTCCGTGGCAACGCGCCGCGCAAGACGTTCGTTCAGGGTCCCGTCAACGCGGCCCAGGTGAAGTCGGTCGACGTCGGTTTCGATCGCGGGTGGGCCCAGCTGGGTCTGCGCCTCAAGCCCCTTTTCGGCGTGCACGCCAAGCTCGATCTCGGCGCCGATGAGCAGCAGTTCCGGCTCGGCGGTGCGCTCGGCATGCGGTTTGGTCGTCCTCGCGGCACGCGCGCAGAGCTCGAAGTGGGCGGCGCAAGCGGTGTCGGTAGCTACGTGGCGTTTCGATTCGACCTCGCAACAATCCCCAAGGTCCCGGTCGGCGTCGACATCGAGCTGACAAATTGGCCCGATTCCGGCGACGAAACGGGCGAACGCGTGCGATTCCGACTCGGCTACGAGTTCACCGACAACTGGTCGGCCCAGGCCGTCGCGAGCTACCAGGCGCTGACCGGCTCCGAACACGGGCTCGGCGGCGGCGGACGGCTGGTGTTTCGGTTCTAGCCCCAATGCCGGTCACTTGGGGTGTAAGGTCATGATTTTCGGTGCTTGTGAGGTCGCCAATCTCACGTTTCCTCTCTCCGTGCAGTGCGCGCAGCACCGGGCGCTCGTACCCACCCGTCGCCTCGAGCAAGACCAGCTGCGGCCGCAGCCGGTCCAAGAGGGCCACCAGTTCGCCGAGACCCTCTTCGTCTTGCGCAAAGGAGCCAACAGCCTCCTTTGCCCCAACAGCAGCCACGTCGACCTTCGCCTTGGAAATGTCGATTCCGACCCAAACATCACTTGCCATCTTTCGTTCCTCCAAACACGCTGAACATCGCGCCGGAAGGTCGCTCCATGGCTCACTCTTGTGCGTTCGAGCTCTCGACAGAGGCTCATTCAACCGTTCGAGCTGTAGAGCGACCGTGAGGTAACCCGGGCTCCATCTCTGCCACGCTCTGAGACGCTGCTCAAACAGCCCCCGAGCAAGAGGAGAACGAGCTCCGGGTTGCCCCCGGCGCGCTCCCGGCTCAGCGCTTCTGATGCCGCTTGGCCAGGCCAACCAGCATCGCTGC
>CAZLMW010000150.1:0-17498 GCA_964560875.1 uncultured Enterobacteriaceae bacterium | reverse complement strand
CTCTACGGGCCGATCACGGCTCGAAGGTATTGATACCGCACCCCACCATCAAAACCGCTCCAGCGGCCTCTACGTGACCTATAGGGGCATATGGCCTCGAAAAATGGCCTCGCGGACGCCGTCGGCGCGCCGAACGGAACGACGGTGAACCGGATCCTCACCGGCAAGCCCCGCAACGAAGGCGAAACACTCGTTGAGGCCCTGATGTCGGCTTACTACGTCGAGCCGTACGAATACCCGCCCGATGTGCCAGCTGAGCTCGCCGCCCTCGCCAACCGCGCGACGCAAAACGAGGTTGATCTGCGTCCTCCCGATGCGGCGGCTTTTCACGCTGAGCTCAATGCGTTCATGAGGCATCGCGCGGCCCACGAGGTCACCGGCCGCGCCAACCGGCGATTGCGTCGAATCGAAGCGCTCGCGTCGCGGCGCGAATTGCGTTCCGGCGACGAGCAGGAGGTGGTGAAGCTGCTGAGCGAGGCGCGTTTCGGGTTTCAATCCGCGCTGCGCGAATGGCCCGAATCGGCGGTGGCCCGAAACGGCTTGTTGCGGCTGCTGACGACCGTCTGCCGGTTTGACCTGCAACGCGGCCACTTGCACAGCGCGCAGGGGTTGTACGACGAGCTCCGCGCGTTCGGTCGACCGGATCCGACGCTCACGACCGCGTTTGAGCGCGCGCAGGCCCAGCATTCGCGCCACCTCGACGATGTGCGCGAACTCAAGGCCATGCGCCGTGAGCATGACCTCGCGTACGCCGCGGCGCGCCCCAATGCCGTTGGACCGGTTCTCGGCATCTGCTTCACCAGCGCGTTTCTGCTCTTCGCGCTCGCCGACCAGTTCGGATGGTTCGCGCCGACGCACGACCACAACATGTTGCGCGCGGTCGGGTTCACCCTGGTCATGATCGTGGTCGCTCGCTGGACGCACCTCGGTCTGCCGGACATCGAGGTTGTTCGTCGCCTCAAATCCGCGCTGCTCGTGACGGCCGTGGTGGACGTCGTGATCGCCGCGAGCGCAGCGGTCAGTGGTGTCTCCGTCCTCGCGTCGATGGCCCTCTCCACGATCGGCGTTGGCGCTGTGTTCCTGACCGTGGCGGCGACTGTGGATCGACGTCTCGTTCCTGTCGGCCCCGTGTTCATGGCGATGGCGTTCGCGGCGATCGCATGGCCTCGCTACGGCTACTACCTGTTGGCGCTCGCGAATATCGCGGGTCCTGGCTCGGCCGCCTTGTTGTGGCGAATGCGGGAAGTGCGACACCGTTTCGGCTGACCCGGCTCTCCCAAAGCGTTCACCAGGTGCGCAGGTCGCGTTTCTTGAACGGTCGCCACTCCGGCGTCGCCAATCCGGTCCGCAGCGAATCGAGCCGGTACCACGGCGACAGCTTGCGGCGATTTCGGTTGGCGAGCACGTGGAAGTCCTGCGCCGGCATGAAGCTCTGGCCGAGCATCACGAAACGTTTGCCGCTGGGTCCCTTCGCCATGTCCAACACGATGACGGCGTGGCCCGGAAACCCACCCTGTACGAGAATGTCGCCGATGCGCACCTTCGCGGGCTTTGTGCGTTTGAGTTGGCGGGCGAGGGAAGCGGTCCCGGCGTAGGTCATGATGAACTTCAGGTAGCGCCGAAACGCCTTCTTGCTGCGACTCTTGCGGCCCTTGACCCAGCGCGTGCGGCGGCCTCCTTCAACTTTGACGCGCCACCCGGACGACCACTTCTTCCATGGCACGTTCATGCCGTTGGTCAGCCGGAACGAGATGTCCTTGTGGCGGCCGCGGGCCCATTGCCACTCGGCGCGGAGTCGAATCACGGCGTCGGCGCATTGCTGCAGATTGCGGCCGATCAGGTCGATGTCGACGACGGCATGGTGGGCGCGCTGGTTGCCCTTGAGGCGGCCGTTGAAGAGGCGGACCTTCGTGCCTGACGGACGCAGTGGTCGCGCTCGAAGCCACGCGCCGAAGCCGTCGCCGCTCACAGGGACTCGAGATGCGCCTCTCGGTGCTGGGATTGAGCCGATGGTGCGCAGACTTGGGGCCGCGCGAGCCACAGGGATCGCCGCGCCGACGAGGACAGCAACGAGGGCGGCGAATGCGAAAACGGCGACGGGTCGGGACACGCTCATGTTCCTGTAGACGCAGCACCCGGCGCCTCGATCTGTTGCAAGACGCCGATCGGCGGAGCGTCGGCGTTTTCGTCGTCGCGGCTTACCGGTCGTCATCCATGGTTTCGCGGCGTTGCACGATGCGCAACCGGATCGCGTCGATGTTTTTCGGGCAAACACGCGCCGCTTACGACATGCGGCGTTTTCCCTACAGCCGCTTTTGGCTAAGCTAGGGTGCTCCCTTTGCGTTCGGGCACGGCACACAGCCGACCCGAAAGACCGAATTCCGCTGGAGGCCGCATGCAACGCGCCATCCTGTTTTTGCGCCTTTTTTCCGCCCGTCGAGCGGACTCCTTCGTCCATTCGGGCGCGCGCGCTATCCGCCTCGACACGGCGCTGGACCTCGCTGTCGCCATGGTCCTCGCTTTCGGCATGGTTCTCGCTAGCGGATGCGCGGCTGGACCCGATGAAGGCGCTGAAGGCGAAGGCCTCGACGTCACCCAGGACGTCAACCAGGTGCTCGATAGCGGTACGTCTTCAGGCGGCGGCGACGATGTCGGCTCGTCCGGGGCGTCTTCAGGCGGTACGTCTTCGGGCGGTGCGTCTTCGGGCGGAACCAGCTCGGGCGGCGACGACACGGCGGTCGGCGGCGACGATACCAATCCCCCTGTCGATTGCCCCGGCGGCCCGGGCTGTTCGTGCAAACAGAACGCCGAATGCGATACGGCCCTGTGCATCGACACACCCGCCGGCAAACAATGCGCGCGCTTTTGCGTCGAGGACTGCCCCAAGGGCTTCAAGTGCAGCCCAGTCGCGTCCGGCGGTGGCGACACAGCGACCGTCTGCGTGCCCGAATTCGGACTCGTCTGCAATCCGTGCACGGCCAGCAAGGAGTGCATCGCGCTCGGTCAGAAGGACCCCGCCTGCGTCGATCTCGGCTCCCAGGGCTCGTTTTGCGGCATCGGCTGCGACACCAGCGCCGGCTGCCCGACCGGGTACGCCTGCGAGGACGTGACCTCGGTCGAAGGCGGCAAGTCCAAACAGTGCATCCGCGAACAAGGCAAAGACGGCAAACCGCAAGACTGCCCGTGCTCCGCCGCCGCCAAGACCAAGAAGCTGACGACCAACTGCACCGTCGAGGTGAAGGAAAACGGCAAGGTCATCGGCACCTGCGCCGGTCTGCGAAAGTGCACCAAGGACGGGCTCAGCAAGTGCATCGCGCCACCGGCCCAGGCCGAGGTCTGTGACGGTCAAGACAACGACTGCGACTCGCAAATCGATGAGGGGACCTGCGACGACACCAACCCGTGCACGACCGACCTCTGCGACCCCGCCAAGACGACCGATCAGAAGGAAGGGTGCAGCCACATCGTCGCCAACGCGCCCTGCAACGCCGACAACAACGTGTGCACCGAAAACGACCAGTGCGTCGACGGCATCTGCAACCCGGGCAAGCTGAAGAACTGCGAAGACGGCAACCCGTGCACCAAAGAATCGTGCGACATGGCCAAGGGGTGCAGCTCCACGGTCGATGACGGCGCGCCCTGCGACGACGAAAACCCCTGCACCGTCGGCGACAAATGCCAGGCCGGAAAGTGCGGCTCCGGCGGCGCCAAGGGGTGCACGAGCACCGAGTCATGCATCGAAGCCAAGTGCAACCTCGTCACCGGTAAATGCAAATACCAGGTCAAGCAAGCCGGACTGCCCTGCGACGACGGCACCGCCTGCACCAAAGAAGACGCCTGTGTCGACGGCGTGTGCAAGGGCAAGGTCAAGAGCTGCGACGACAAGAACGCGTGCACCGACGACTCGTGCAGCCCGCAAAAGGGCTGCCTCTACAAGGACAATACGGCGCCGTGCAACGACGACGACGCCTGCACATTGACCGACCTTTGCGCCGGCGGGGCGTGCAAGGGCAAGGCGCTCGACCCCAAGGTCACCTGCAAAGACGGCAACGTCTGCACCGACGACACCTGCGACAAGAAGCTCGGCTGCCGAAACCCCAACAATGGCGCCAAGTGCGACGACGGAAACCCGTGCACTGAAGGCGATTTGTGCCAGTCCGGAACCTGCCAGGCGGGCAGCAACAAGTGCGAGTGCTTCGGCGACAAGGACTGCGCGAAGAAGGAAGACGGCGACCTCTGCAACGGCACGCTGGTCTGCGACAAGTCGTCCAAGCCGTTCAAGTGCAACATCGACCCCAAGACGGTGGTTTCGTGCCCCGCCGGCAAAGGCGGCGCCTGTCTCGCCAATACGTGCAACAAATCCAAGGGAAGCTGCGTCTTGTTGCCCAAGAACGAGGGCCAGCCATGCGACGCGGACGGGAGCATCTGCACCAAGGGCGATAAGTGCGACGGCGGCGTCTGCAAACCCGGCAAACCGGTCGACTGCAACGACCAGAACGCGTGCACGATCGACAGCTGTCATCCGACGAAGGGCTGTCAGCAAACCGCGGCGAAGGGCCCGTGCGACGACGGGCAGGGCTGCACGGTCAAGGACACCTGCAAGGACAAGCTGTGCATCGCCGGGCCGACCAGGAAGTGCGACGACGGCGACGTGTGCACCCAGGATTTCTGCGACAAGGGTTCGGGCAAGTGCAACGTCAAGCCGATCGGCGGCTGCGGCGGGTTCTGCGCGAAAGACACCGACTGCGAAGACAAGAACGAGTGCACGTCGACCGCGTGTGTGCAGGGCAAGTGCCTCGTCAAGTACCTGAGCAAGACCTGCGATGACGGCAGCAAGTGCACCGATGCGGACGCGTGTGGGTCGGGCAAGTGCAGCGGCAAGACGCTCGATTGCAACGACGGCAACCCCTGCACCAAGGACGCCTGCAACCCGTCGGTCGGCTGCGTCAAGACCGTGCTCACCGGCAAGTGCGACGACGGCAACGCGTGCACCAGCGGCGACACCTGCCAGGCCGCCAAGTGCGTCGCTGGGATCGAAAAGAAGTGCAACGACGGCGACGACTGCACCAAGGACGCGTGCGACGCCAACACCGGCAAATGCGGCGCGTCACCGATCGTCGGCTGCGGCGGCTACTGCAAGGTCCACAAGGACTGCGACGACGGCTCGGTCTGCACGACCGGTGTCTGCGGCTCCAACTCCAACGACAAAAACGGTCCCGGTAAGTGCGTCATCACGTTCAACTCGGGCAAGTGCGACGACGGCAACCCGTGCACGGCTTTCGACGTGTGCGTCAAGGGCAAGTGCGGCTTCGGCAAAGGCGTGCAGGTCACGACCTTCGCGGGTGGTGGCGTCGCCGGTTACCAGGACGCGCCGGCCAAACAAGCGCTCTTCTCCGCGCCCGGCCAGATCGCGTTTGGCAAGGCCGGTGAGCTCTACGTGGCAGACACCGGCAACCACCGCGTTCGCCGCATCGGGACCAACGGCTCTGTCTCGACCGTTGGCGGCAACGGCAAGCCCGGGCTCAAGGACGGCGCCGGCCCGCTGGTCCAGTTCAACGCGCCGCGCGGCGTCTCGCAGGACGGCAAGGGCCACATCTTCGTCGCGGACACCGGCAACAACGCCATCCGCCGCATCACGGGTTCGCTGATCATCACCGTCGCCGGCAACGGCACCGCGGGCAGCGTCGACGGCAAGGGCAGCGCTGCTCGCTTCAAGGGACCGTACGCTGTCGCCGCGACACCGGGCGGCAATGTCTACGTCGCCGACACGGGCAATCACCGCGTACGCAGGGTCTCGGCCACCGGCGTCGTCACCACCATCGCGGGCTCGGTGCAAGGCTTCATCAACGGCTTCGCCAAGGGCGTCCGCTTCAACGCGCCCACCGGCATCGCGCTCGATAGCCATGGCAACCTCGTGGTCGCCGACCGGGACAACCACCGCATCCGCAAGGTCACGCCTTCGGGCATCACAACCACCCTCGCCGGGACGTCAGCCGGCTACAGCGACGACGCCGCTCTCAAGGCGCAGTTCAACAAGCCGTGGGCCGTCGCGGCCGATCTCGTCGGCGGCATTTGGGTCGCCGATTCCGCCAACCATCGCCTGCGTCATATCGCCGGCGGCGCGGCCGGAAAGGTCACGACCGTCGCCGGCAGCGTCAAGGGATACGCCGACGGGCCGGGCAACAAGGCGCGTTTTCAGCATCTCACCGGTGTGGCGATCGACCGGTTTGGGACGGTCCTGCTCGCCGACGACAAGAACCAGCGCATCCGGGCGGTCCGCAACCACGATGGCAACTGCAAGATCGACAGCGGCTGCTGGGCGCAAGGCACGGTCAACCCGAAAAACACCTGTCAAACCTGCCAGGGCGGCAAGAAAGCGACGGCGTGGACCAGCCTCGGCCAGGGCGATAGCTGCAGCGACGGCAAGGCGTGCTCGATCGGTGACGCCTGCGACTCCAAGGGCGCCTGCAAAGCCGGCAAAGAGAGCTGCGACGACGGCAACAAGTGCACCAAGGACTCGTGTGACGCGGCCGGCGACTGCGTGCATGTGGCCATCGCGGGCTGTGGCGGGTTCTGCAAGTTCAGCGTCGATTGCGACGACAACAACCCGTGCACCGACGAGCAGTGCATCGGCGGTCAGTGCGGGTTCACGTTCAACGACCAGCCGTGCAAGAGCGGGTCGGGCTGCACGCTGGGCGACAAGTGCGTGCTCGGCAAGTGCGTCAAGGGCGCCGAGGTGGGCGTCTCGACCGTGGCCGGATCCGGCTACAAGGGCTTTGGCAACGGCGCCGGTCCGCAGGCCAAGTTCAGCGGACTGCGCGGCGTTGCTGTCAGTGACAAGGGCGTGGTCTACGTCGCCGATGAAGACAACCGGCGCATCCGTGTGGTCGCCGCCAACGGCACCGTCGCGACGTATGCGGGCACCGGATCGGCCGGTTCCACCGATGGCAAGCGGCTGTCGGCGCGGTTTGCCCGTCCTTCCGACGTCGCGCTGACCGCCAACGGCACGATGTACGTCGTCGATTCGCAGTATCACACGGTGCGCCGTATCAAGGCCGACATTGTCAGCCACCTCGCCGGCAGCCCGGGCAGCCAGGGCAGCCAGGACGGCAGCGGCAGCACCGCGCGTTTCCGCGCCCCGGGCGGCGTCACGGTCTCGGCCGACGGTGGGGCCATCGTCGCGGACACCGGCAACCATCGCATCCGACGCGTTTCGGCGTCCGGATCCGTCGCGACGCTCGCGGGAGGCAGCCAGGGCTATCTCGACGGCGCAGGCGCCAGCGCGCGATTCAACCAACCGTGGGCCGTCGCGCAGGGCAGCAACGGCAACATCTACATCGCGGACACCGGCAACCACCGCATCCGTCTGCTCACGCCCAAAGGCCAGGTGCTCACCGTCGCTGGCAGCGGCAAACCCGGTCACAACGACGAAGCGGGCAAGCTCGCCCAGTTCAACGCGCCATCGGGCCTTGGCATCGACGGCGCCGGCAACGTCTACATCGCCGACACCGCCAACAATCGCGTGCGCAAGATGCTCCCCAACGGCCTCGTGCTCACCGCTTCAGGCGGCGCCAAGGGGTACAAGGACGGCACCGGCTCCAAGGCCCTGTTCAACGGCCCGCGCGGCATCGCGGTCGACATCTTCGGCCGTGTCTTCCTCGCCGACGCCGGCAACTATCGGCTGCGCAAAGTCCGCGACTCCAAGGACAGCTGCCAGATCGGCGGCGCCTGCTGGGCGGCGGCCATCGTCAACCCCGCCAACGCGTGTCAGCGCTGCGACGCGTCGGTCAAGGACAACAACTGGTCGGCGTCGCTGGCCGGCGCTGGCTGCGATGACGGCGACCTGTGCACCGTCAAGGACGTCTGCAACAAGACCGGAGCGTGCGCGGGCGCCAAGAAGAGCTGCGACGACAGCAACAAGTGCACGCTCGACGCCTGCGAGCCCGGCAGCGGCCAGTGTGTGTCCAAACCCATCATCGGCTGCGGCGGCTTCTGCAAGGTCGGCGTCGACTGTGACGATGGCAACGCGTGCACCGATGACGCGTGCGTCAGCGGCAAGTGCAAGGCGCTCTTCAACACCAAGCCGTGCAAGGCCTCGAGCCCCTGTTCGGTGCAAGACACGTGCACGCTCGGCAAGTGCGTCGCCGGCACCGGCGTTGTTGTCAGTACGTATGCAGGTTCGGGCTACGGCGGGTTCGCTGATGGATCCGCAGGCACGTCCAAGTTCTTGCGGCCACGCGGCGTCTCATCGGACGCGCTCGGCAACGTCTACGTCGCCGACTGGGATAACAGCCGGGTGCGCAAAATCCTGCCCAACGGCAACGTGACGACCTTCGCGGGGACGACCAAGGGCTTCGCGGACGGCCTCGGCAAAGCGGCGCGCCTCAATCGGCCAACCGCCCTCGATGTCGACGCCGCCGGCAACGTCTACGTCATGGACTTCGCCAACCACGCGGTGCGCAAGATCCGCAAGGATGGCGTCGTTTCGACCCTCGCCGGCTCCGGTTCCCCCGGCTACACCGATTCGTGCGGCAAGTCCGCGCGCTTTGCGTACCCCGAAGGCATTACGACCACCCCCGGCGGCCTGGTCTTCGTCGGTGAGACGGGCGGCCATCGCATTCGACGCGTCAGTCCGTCCGGCTGCACGAGCACCATCGCCGGGTCCTCGGCCGGTTTCGCCGACGGCAAGGGCAGCCAGGTCAAGTTCTACAACCCGCGCGGCCTCGCGGTCGCCGGGGACGGGGCCATCGTCGTCGCGGACAGCTCCAACCACGTGATCCGGCGCGTGCAGGTCGACGGTTCGGTCACGACGCTCGCTGGCACGCCACGCAAGGCCGGCCGCATCGATGGCGTCGCGTCCAAGTCGTACTTCAACAACCCCTACGACGTCGGTCTCGACGGCGCCGGCAACATCTACATCGTCGAAGACGGCAACCACGACGTGCGCCGCCTGTCCCCGACCGGCGTCGTGACCACCTTCGCAGGCACCGGCAAGACCGGCGTCAAGGACGGGCTGGCGACCAGCGCCCTGTTCGCGAACCCGCGCGGGCTCCATGTCGACGTCTTCGGCGCGGTCTACATCGCCGAATACAGCAACCACCGCATCCGCCGCATCTGGAACGGCGGCAACACCTGCTTCATCGGCGGCAAGTGTTACGCCCACAAGCAGCGCAAACCCGACAACTTCTGCGCCTACTGCCTCGCCAACAAGGACGCGACCAAGTGGACGCTGCTCCCCTCGGGCACCGCGTGCAACGACGGCCAGGCCTGCACGTCGGCCGACAGCTGCAGCGCCAAGGGCCAATGCGCGGGCAAGACGGTCGACTGCAACGACAACGACAAGTGCACCAAGGACGCGTGCAACCTCGCGACCGGCAAGTGCACCAACACGGCCATCATCGGTTGCGACGGCAACTGCGCCAAGGACAGCGACTGCGAAGACAAAAACCCCTGCACGAACACGTCCTGCGAGTTTGGCAAGTGCAAGAAGATCTTCAACAGCAACCCGTGCAAGAGCGGCAAGCCGTGTTCGCTCGGCGACCGCTGCGACAAGGGCACCTGCACGGCGAAGTTTGCGCGCGTTGTCAGCACGTGGGCGGGCAACGGCTTCAAAGGCACGGTCAACGGTCCCAAGGAAAACGCCCAGTTCTACGAGCCGGGTTCGGTGGCGTGGCTGAGCAACGGCGATGCGCTCATCGTGGACCGGTACAACAACCGGATCCGGCGCGTCGACAGCAAGGGCGTGGTCTCGACCTGGTCGGGCAGCAGCTACGACTACGTGGAGGGCGATAAGGCCAAGGCCCGCTACCGGTACCCGATCGACATCCTCGCGACCGGCGATGACACGGTGTTCGTCCTCGACCAGAACAACCACTGCATTCGCAAAGTCTCGCCGTTTGGGGTCGTCTCGCAGTACGCGGGTCGCTGTCGCTACGCGGGCAACAATGATGGCGGGCGCGGCAGCGGTCGGATGAGCAGCCCATATGGCATGACACGGTCCGATGACGGCGTCATCTACGTCGCTGACTACGGCAACCACCGGATCCGTCGCGTATCGACCAGCGGCTACATGACAACGCTCGCGGGCAGCGGCAGCACCGGCGGCACCAACGGAACGGGCAGCAGCGCGCGTTTCTACCACCCGATCGACATCACGCTCGGGCCCACCGGTGACCTGTTTGTCGCCGATTACCGCAATCACCGCATCCGCCGCGTCACCGTCAAGGGCGTCGTCACCACCTACACCGGCTCCAGCGCTGGCTACACCGACGGCAACCTCCTCAAGGCGCGTTTCAGCTACCCGCACGCCATCGCGACGGCGCCCGACGGCACGCTGCTCGTCGCCGACCACGGCAACCGACGGGTCCGCAAGATCACGTCGACCGAGGTCACCACCTGGGCCGGCGGCGGCTCGGCGGGCAAGGATGGCGACGCGCTGAAGTCCGGGTTCGCGTCGCTCTATCGGCTGACCATCGGCCCGCGCGGCGGCGTCTACGTTGGCGAGGGAAGCGCGCAGCGGGTGCGCAAGGTCGTCGACAGCAAGGACAACTGCCTGATCGGTGGGGCTTGCTACGCCGACGGCGTCTACGACCCGAACAACCGCTGCAAACGTTGCCTCGCTACCAAGAGCCAAACCGCCTGGGCACCGATGGCCAAGGGCGGCCTGTGCACCGACGGCAAACCCTGCACGGTCAACGACCAATGCGACGGCAGCGGCAGCTGCACCGGCACCGTCAACACCTGCGATGACAAGGACAAGTGCACCAAGGATTCCTGCGACCCCAAGACCGGCAAATGCACCAACACGCCCACGATCGGTTGCGGCGGCTACTGCACCAGCCTCACGCACTGCAAGGACGCCAACGCCTGCACCGACGAGCAATGCATCAACGGCAAATGCAAGGTCACGTTCAACAGCCAGCCGTGCAGCGCGGGCGATGCGTGCAGCAAGGGCGACAAGTGTACCAGCGGCGTCTGCAAGTCGTTCGGCTACAACTGGGTCAGCACCTACGTCGGGTCCGGTTTCCAGGGGTCCGCCAACGGCCAGAAAGCCACCGCGTCGTTTTACGACCTGCGCGACGTCGTGAAAAACAGCAAGGGCGAGCTGTTCATGGCGGATTACCACAACAACCAGATCCGCAAACTCGACGTCAAGGGCAACGTCTCGACCTTCGCGGGCAGCAGCTACGACTACGTCAACGGCGTCGGGACCAAGGCCAAATTCCGCTACCCGCGCGACCTCGCGATCGATCCGTCCGACAACCTCTACGTCGCCGACTACAACAACCACTGCATCCGCAAGATCACGCCGACCGGTAACGTCACCCAATACGCGGGTCGGTGTCGGTACTCGGGCACCAATGACGGCTGGCCGGGCTCAGCGCGAATGAGCGGCCCAAGCGGCATCGCTCGCGCCCACGACGGCGTGATCTGGGTCGCCGACTACAACAACCACAAGATCAGGCGCGTCGCGACGAACGGCTACACCACCACCTTCACGGGCAACGGTGCGGGCACGACCGATGGCGCCGGCGCGCAAGCCAAGTTCTATTACCCGATCGATATCGCGATCGACCGCGATGGCAACCTCATTGTGCTCGACTACTACAGCAGCCGCATTCGCAAGGTCACGATGAGCGGCGTGGTCACGACCATCGCTGGCAGCAGCCGCGGTCACCTCGACGGCCCGGCGCTCAAGGCGCGGTTCAACTATCCGCAGGGCCTGATGATTCATCCCGACGGTCGGATCTTCATCGCGGACTCCGGCAACCGGCGGATCCGCGTGCTCACGACGTTGGGCGAGGTCCAGACCTACGCCGGAAGCGGCGGTGGCGGCAGCAACGATGGGCCCGTAGCCACGGCGACGTTTGACACCCCGCGCGGCATGTTCATCGATCGGGACGGCAGCCTGCTTGTGACCACGCGTTTCAAGGTCCGTCGCATCAAGCCGAGCGCCAACAACTGCCAAATCGGTGGCACGTGCTACGTCGATGGCGCGACCAAACCCGACAACCAGTGCGAGCAGTGCAACTACGCCAAGAACAAGAAGGGGTGGACGCTCGCCAAAGCCGGGCTGCTCTGCGACGACGGCAACGCGTGCACGAAGAGCGATACGTGCAGCGCCAAGGGCAACTGTTTTGGTACCCCCGTGGTCTGCGACGACAAGGACAAGTGCACCAAGGACAGCTGCGACGCCAACACCGGCAAGTGCAAGTTCGTCGGCATCGTCGGCTGCAACGGGTACTGCAACAAACACAGCGAGTGCGTGGACAAGAACCTGTGCACCGACGACCTGTGCGAGTCCAACAAGTGCGTCAACAAGGCCAACAGCAAGAGCTGCAAAGCCGACGGCGCGCCATGTTCGCTCGGCGACCACTGCAAAGCCGGCAAGTGCGTCGCAGCGGGGCTGTCATCGATGAAGACACTCGTCGGTCTGGGCTTCTCCGGCTTCGCTGACGGCGACAAGGAGCTCGCCAAGTTCAACGACCCGTGCGGCGTTGTCCGGCGCAAGGACGGCACGGTGTTCGTCACCGACCGCGACAACCACCGCATCCGCCGCATCTCCGGCGCGGGTATCGTCACGACAATCAGCGGCCAGAAGGGCGGTGGCTACGCCAACGGCAAGATCGCCGACGCCCGCTGGACCGGCCCATGGGGCATCGTGATGGACGCGTCGAGCAACATCTACGTGTCCGAAGCCAGCGCCAACCGCATCCGCAAGATCGACGCCAAGGGCAACGTGACCCTCGTCGCCGGTGGCACGGCTGGGTTCAAGGACGGCACCGGCAGCGCGGCGCGGCTGTACAACCCGCGTGGACTCGCGGTGCGCGAAGACGGCCTGTTGTACGTCGCCGACTACCACAACCAGCGCATCCGCCAGGTCACGCCTGCGGGCAAGGTCACGACGTTCGCCGGCAGCGGCAGCTACTCGCACAGCAACGGCAACGGCCCGCAAGCGATGTTCCGCAACCCCGCGGACGTCGAGGTGTACACGCTCGGCAGCCTCCTGGTCGCCGACTACAACAACCACCGCATTCGTCACATCACCGCGCAGGGCAAGGTCAGCGACTTCGCGGGCAACGGCAGCAACAGCCTCAAGGACGGTCCGGCCGCATCCGCTAGCATTCGCTATCCGGGTTCGGTCCACGCTGACCCGCAGGGTGACGTCTGGGTCGCGTCGATCAACTACCCGACGATCCGTCGCATCCGCAATGGCATCGTGACGACGGTCGCGGGCGCTGGAACCAACGGCGACATCGACGGCTACGGCTCCAAGTCGCGGTTCAACGAGCCATGGGGCATGACCATGACGCCCGACGGCACGTTGCTCATCGCGGCGGCGGGCAACCACAAGATCCGCACGCTCAAGGTCAGCGCCAGCAACTGCAAGATCGGCGGCTTGTGCTGGAACGACGGCTTCTTCAACCCGACGAGCTCGTGCCAGAAGTGCGACTTCGCCAAGAAGCCGACCGACTGGACGACCACAGCCAAGGGCGGCTCGTGCAGCGACGGCGACCCGTGCACCGAGCCCGATAAATGCGACGGCAGCGGCAAGTGCGTGGCCGGGGCCAAGAAGTCCTGCGACGACAAGGACAGCTGCACGGTCGATAGCTGCCAGGTGCTCACCGGCAAGTGCGTGCACAAGGCCATCGCCGGGTGTTTCTAGGGCCTGTCCCTGAATCGATTCTCTGGACAGATGGATCGGCGCCGAATCTAACGTGTGCAGCGGGGTTCGATCTGCCCGACGCCGTTGTCGACGCTCGCGCCGAACAAGTCCTGCAGCGCTGGCCGTGGCACGAAGCGAAGTAGCCGGGTTCGGCCGTCGGCTGGCGTCGATGATCGTCGGGTGCAGCGGACGCGGCGTGATATGCCGGCCGCGAAGGGAGCGAGTCCATGCGAACCGAATCCGACCTGCGCCGCGCGCTTGCCCGGCTCGATGGTAGGGGTTACCCCGGCTACAAACAGCTGAAGGGAGACTGGGACCTCGGCGACATGGTGCTGCGGATCGACCGCGTCCAGGGCGATCCTTTCGCGGCTCCGAGCCGGATTCGTGTCGAGCTGTCCGCGGACGTGGCTGGTCTGCCAGCCGAGGCGCTTGATTCGGTGGCTTCGCGCGTCGCAGCAGCCGATTTCCTGGCGCGCTGCCTCGCCCATGACCTCGACCAGCACGGCGGCCGACGGACGGGGAGCGGCAAGAGCGGCGGCATCTTCATCGAGCGCCCTGTGCAAGAGGTGCTGCCGCGAACGACCGTATTGGTGCACGCTGATGGACGCGTCGAAGCGCGCTTGCAGGTCGGTCTACCGGCGGCGGGCAGGCGAATCCGCGGTCGCGCGGCGGCCGAGTTGTTGTGCGACGACGTGCCGGACGCAGCCGACGCCTCGCTACGGGCCCAAAGCATCGACGTGGCGACCCTCGTCGCTCATATCCACTGCGTGCAGGACCAACACGCGCTGCGGCGACAACTCGGCGACCATGGTCTTGTCGCATTCGTCGCAAATGGCGCTCGACTGCCCCGAGCCAGCGGCGTCGATCCGCGCCCCTTAACCGCCGACGTGACGACCTTCCAAGCCCCCGAGAGCCTCGCAGTCACGCTGCAAACCCCGCATTCGGGCGACGTCGTGGGGTTGGGGATACGCGAGGGCATCACGGTGGTGGCGGGCGGCGGCTATCACGGCAAATCGACCCTGCTGCGCGCCCTGCAGACCGGCGTCTACGACCACATCCCGGGCGACGGTCGCGAGCGTGTCGTGACACGGGCGGACGCCGTCAAGATCCGCGCCGAAGATGGCCGCCGCATCGCATCCGTGGACATCAGCCCGTTCATCACCAACCTGCCCGGCGGCACGGACACGGCGAGGTTTTGCACCGACACCGCGAGCGGCAGCACATCGCAAGCCGCCGCCATCGTCGAGGCGCTCGAGCTCGGCAGCCGGCTATTGCTGCTGGACGAAGACACCTCCGCCACCAACCTGATGCTCCGCGACGCCCGGATGCAGGCCCTTGTTGCCGCCGAAAACGAACCGATCACGCCGCTCACCGCACGGATCTCCGGCCTGTTCGCGACGGACGGCGTCAGCACCATCCTCGTGATGGGCGGCAGCGGCGACTACCTCGACGTGGCCGGGACCGTGTTGATGATGGATCGCTACCGCCCCGTGGACATGACCGGTCGGGCGGCGGAAATCGTCGCAGAGATTCCCCGCGAGGCGCTGGATGTGCAGCCGCTGTCCGTCGTCCCCAAGCCCCGCCATCCGCGCCCCAAGAGCATCGATCCGAGCCGCGGCAAACGGGATGTCAAGGTGTCGGTACGGGACTTGGCCCAGCTGGGATTCGGTCGCTTTGACGTCGACCTGTCGGCGCTGGAACAGCTGGTTGAGCCCGCCCAGGTGCGCGCAATCGGTGAAGCGTTGCTCTGGCTCAAGCGCTGCTTCCAAGACGGTGACGACCTGCCCACTGCGCTGGACCGACTCGACGCCGCGCTGAGCGAAGAAGGCATTGGCTTGCTGGCGCAACGGCGGGGCGACTTCGCGATGGTGCGCAGGTTCGAGATCGGGGCCGCGCTCAACCGCCTGCGATCCCTGACGGTGAGGTAGAGACGCCGGACGTCGATGACGTGATCGGCTACAGTTGCGGCCATGGGATTCCTTGACCGCTACGCGTATCGGCCCGACGACAGCGACGAGCTGCGGCTGCGAAAGACGCTCGCATGTGCCGTCGCGCTGTTTTGCTGCGTGTGCGGCACGCTGTGGTCGGCGTTGTACACGTTCATTTTCGGCTGGGGCGTCATCTCTGCGCTGCCTGCCGCGTTCGTGGTCATCGTCGGAACCGCCCTCGTTGTCGGACACCAGCGCGGCGACTGGCGACCGGCTGTGGGTGCGAACATCTTCTGCATCACGTGGATCTCCGCATTGTTGCAGTGGACCATCGGCGGCATCGAGTCGTCCGGCATGGTCATCATGTGGAGCTTCCTGGGCGCGATCGGCGGGCTGATCTTCCTGGACACCGGGCGCGCCGTCGGGCTCCTGGTGACCTTCCTGGTGATTCTGCTCGTTTCGGCCGTCGAGCCTGCGCTCCTGGGCGAACCCGCTCACGTGCCCTGGCCCTGGCCGCGCGTGTTCCTGCTCATGAACGTCGGGTGTTCGGCGATCGTCGTTTTCGCCTCGGCGGCGTACTTTGCGCAGACGACCCAACCGAGCGGCGACGCGCGGACGCTCTCGTGGCGACCATGCTCCCGGGCTCCATCGCAGCGCGCCTCAAAGACGGCGAAAAGGTTATTGCGGACCGACACGAAACCGTCAGCGTTCTCTTCGCCGATATCGTCGGGTTTACCACCTACTCGGCAACGGTCAGCCCCGAACAACTCGTCGCTGAGCTCAACAGCGTCTTCGAACAGTTCGACGAGCTCGCGACCCGCCATGGTGTCGAGAAGATCAAGACGATCGGCGACGCCTACATGGTCGCGGCCGGTGTGCCCGAGACGACCGATCAACCGGCGGCAGCGCTGGCCCGCTTCGCTCTCGACATGCAAGCCGCGTCCCAGGCCATCGTGCGCGGCGACGGCCAGCCGTTCACATTGCGGATCGGGATCGCGACCGGAGCGGCGGTGGCCGGCGTCATCGGCGCCGACAAACGGGCGTTCGACCTGTGGGGAGATACGGTCAACACAGCGAGCCGAATGGAGTCGCATGGCGAGCCCGGCCGCATCCAGGTCTGCCCGGAGACGGCCCGTCACCTTGAGGGAACCCTGGCGCTGCAACCGCGCGAGCCGATCGACATCAAGGGCAAGGGCCGGATGCAGACCTTCTTCCTTGGTGAACAGCCGAGCTAGGCACGCCGATGAACAAGCCCACCGCCGACCCCGCGGAAACCCTGGCCGGGCTGGTCCTGCGACCGGCCGACATGCCCCAGGACCAAGACACCTTGTGGCGGTTCGCACGCGATGCCCACGAGTCGTTCATGGGGGAGCGCTTCCCAAGTCGCGACGCATGGCGGGCCAAGCTGATGACGCGCTGGCGAGCGGAGCCGAGCGGACTGTGGCTGCTCTGTGAGCCCGACGGTAGGCCGACCGGCGCGCTGCATTTCACGACGAACCAGTACAAGGCGCCCGATGGTCGGGGATTGGCCCACGTTCACGAGCTCTATGTGGTCGAGCAGCGGCGCGGCAAAGGCATCGGCAAGGCGCTCTTGGCTTTTGCGCTGCAAAGGCTGCGGTCGCTCGGCTTTGACGAGGCGCAGTTGCACGTTTTCGACGCCAACATCGCGGCGATTCGGCTGTACGAGCGACTGGGATGGACGACCGCCCTGGTCCGCGAGCTCGCCCCCGGTCTTCGCCAGCGTCGCATGAAGACGTCGCTGTAGGTCGCCCTTTCCTGCGCGTGCTCGGGGGGATCTCTCAGCCGGTCAGCTGTCGCTTCCCGGCCGGATCACACCCGTGCCCACACCCGGGGGTGTGATCTTTTACCCGGTCAGCTGTCGCTGTCCGGGCCGATCACACCCG
>CAZLMW010000149.1:0-18335 GCA_964560875.1 uncultured Enterobacteriaceae bacterium | reverse complement strand
ACTGAACGGGCGGCTCTTGACCGTCTCGAATCGCTTGGCGCCGAGATCAAGGTTGCCTACGAAAGCAAGACGACACGCCTCCACGCCAAAGCGTGGCTCTTCCATCGCAAGTCGGGCTTCTCAACCGCCTACATCGGCAGCAGCAACATGTCGAAGTCGGCGCTGCTTGATGGGCTCGAGTGGAACGTGCGGCTGTCACAAATCGAGTCGCCGCACCTGCTAGAGAAATTCCGCGCGACCTTTGAGTCGTACTGGGAGGCCCAGCTTTTCGAGTCGTACGAGCGCGCTCATGATGCCGAACGCTTCGACCTCCAAATCAAAGGTGAACGGCAAATCATGCCGGAAACGAAGCTGGTTGCGTTCGATATCCGGCCGTATCCATATCAGCGCGAGATGCTCGAGCGTCTTCGAGCCGAGCGCGAGCTGCATGGCCGGTACCGCAACCTCGTCGTGGCCGCTACCGGAACCGGCAAGACCGTTCTGGCAGCGCTCGATTACAAGCGGCTGTCTGCCAAGGACGACCTTTCGCTGCTCTTTGTCGCCCACCGCAAGGAAATCCTCCAGCAGAGCCTGATCACGTTCCGCCAAGTGCTGGGCGACGGGACATTTGGTGAAATGCTCGTCGCCGGCCAGCGGCCCAAGCGATGGCAGCACGTCTTCGGTTCCATCCAGACGCTGACGCGGCTCGACGAAATCTCGGAGCGCCACTTCGACGTTGTCATCATCGACGAGTTTCACCACGCCGGCGCCACGACGTATCGAAAGCTGCTTGAGCGGCTCAAGCCGAAGTACCTGCTCGGGCTCACAGCGACACCGGAGCGTGCAGACGGCATCGATGTACTCGCCTGGTTCGACGGGCGCATGGCGGTGGAATTGCGCCTCTGGGACGCGCTCGACCAGCAATTGTTGTGCCCGTTCCAGTACTTCGGCGTCCACGACAACACGGACCTTCGAGCGGTCGATTGGCGCAACGGGCGGTACGCGGTCGACCAGCTCGACAACTTGTACACGGGCGATCACGCACGCGTGAACCTCGTGCTGAAGCAACTGAAGAAGAAGATCGTCGATGTCAGATCGATGCGGGCCATCGGATTCTGCGTCACACAACGCCACGCTCGCTTCATGGCCGAGCAGTTCAACCGGGCCGGTATCCCGTCAGCCGCAGTGTTGGGCTACACCGACCACGAAGAACGTGACCTCGCGCTTAAGAAACTCAAGCGCCGCGAGCTCAACGTGCTGTTCGCCGTCGACATCTACAACGAGGGCGTCGACGTCCCGGCGGTTGATACGCTCCTCATGCTCCGACCGACGAACAGCGCGACGGTTTTCTTGCAACAGCTGGGGCGAGGCCTACGCCTGGCCGACGACAAGCCCTGTTGCACCGTGTTGGACTTCATCGGCCTTCAGAATCGGCGCTTTCGCTTCGACCTCAAATACCGGGCTCTCACGGGGACAAGCCGTAAGAAGCTCATCGACGGCGTGACCAATGGATTTCCGCACCTGCCAGCCGGCTGCCACATCCAGCTTGACAGTGTCGCCCAGCAGATCGTTCTCGACAGCATTCGGGCCGCCGTCCCCTCGAATGTCCGACAACTGGTGGCTGAGCTTCGCAGATTGGGCGCCCAGACCGAGCTAAGTGACTTCCTCGAGAAAACGGCACTCGAACCTGAGGATCTGTACCGATCGAAACGCTCGTTCGCCGACCTGCGTCGACGCGCTGGGTACGACAAAGCGCCAACCGTCGATGACACCAAGCTCCTGGCTCGGTTCGAAACTCTGCTGCACATCGACGACCCGGAGAGGGTCAACTTCTACTTGGATTGCCTCGCCGCTCACGTTGCCCCGAACGTCGAAACCGCCGGTGACCGCCGGGTGCGTCAACTGACGATGCTGCACTACAGCCTTAGGGGCCACACAAAGGAATGGCGCCAACTCCAGGCGTCGCTGAACGACATCTGGAGCAAGCCCGCTGTGAAGGCTGAACTGCGCGCGTTGTTGGTGGTGCTGCGTGAGCGCGCCAAACACGTGACCCACAGCTTGGGGCTGCTCAAACCTATTCCGCTGCGGGTCCATGCGCGCTACACCCGCGACGAAATCCGTGCAGCGATAGGCGACCTCCGCGCGGAGAAACCCTCAAGTCACCAGACGGGAGTGCACTGGAGCGCGGTGAACAAGCTGGACGTGTTCTTCGTCACGCTCAACAAGTCGGCTGCCCACTTCTCGCCTTCGACGCAGTACCGCGATTACCCAATCTCCGACCGCCTGTTTCACTGGGAATCTCAGAGCGCGACGTCCACACAGTCGCCAACCGGTCGTCGGTACGTCAGCCAGGGCAATGGCGACACGGACGTTCTGCTGTGCGTGCGCGAAGTCGGCAAAGACAGCCGGGGGGTCGCGGTTCCGTTCGTGTGCCTGGGACTCGCGGACCACGTTCGGCACGAGGGAAGTAGACCGATTGCTCTGACGTGGCGGCTCAGGACACCGATGCCCGCAGCTTTCTACGAGCGGGCCAAGGCAGTGGCAGGCTAGGACAGGCGCATGGTCGAGCGGGTGGCAGGCCCGGCCACACACCAAAACCGCACCACTCAAAACCGTACCCCTACGATTTCACCGCCCTCATCCACACAAATTCCGCTATCCTCCACCGCATGAACCCCAAAACCCGCTCGCAATGGCTCGCTGCCTCAGGAATCCGCCACTACCCCCGCGACATACGCTCCATGTCCGCCACCGAGCTCCTCGCCCACTTCGGCAGCGCGGCAAGCGGCCGCCTGGTAGTAACCCGCCTGGTCCGCAACCTCGCCTACCAGGCCTGGCAACAAATCCGCGCCGGCACAGCCCCACCGATCCAAGGCAACATCCGCAGCTTCTGGTACGCGTGGGTCAAACCGGTCCTCCTGCGCGTCCCCGAACAACACCGCCCAAACACCGACCCCGACCGCACCGTCAGCGAGGCGCTTGCCAGCCTCGTCCACGGCCGCCAACTGCTCTCCTACGCGGACTTCGGCTTCACCGACGAAAACTGGCGCAACCGCGGCATCGGGCTACTCCGACCACACGTCATCGTGTTCGCCGAAAAGGCCGGCCAGCTCCGCCTCCTCCTGCGCCTGCACAAGCGCCTCGGAGTCAGCTTCCTGGCCCTCGGCGGGCTACCGAGCGCATGCACCAGCGAGTTCACCGTCCGCCACCTGCGCGAACACCTCGCGACAACGGCGCTTGGCGTGGACGCCCACATCCACCTCATCGGGCTCGTCGACTACGATCCATGGGGCAGCCTCGTCGCCCACCACTTCCGCAAGCAGCTGACGGGCTTCGGGCTCGCGTCCACCAGCCTCGAGCTCATCGTGGGGCCCGAGCTGTTCACGCCATCCGAGCTGGCAGGGGCGCGGCTTCCTCTCAAAGACAGCGGGCGGACGACGCGATGGCTCGACGCGGGTGGAGGGATCGACGGTGAGGCTTGGGGGTTGTCGGTCGATTCCGTGCCCATCGACAGGCTGCAGGCGGCGACTGAAGAAGCTGTCCTGCGCCTGGGCCCCGAGGCGGTGACACCGATCGCCGCCGACGTCGACACGTCCGACCCACGCTGGATCGAAGCCATCAACGGACCGGGCGGCGCCGCCAACGTCGCGGTGGTTTCGGCCGACAAGATGGACCTTGGCGCGATGGCGCTGGTCAAGCGCGGCATGCGGGTGGTTGTCGTCGACGACGGCGTCATCGTGGGTGTGCTTGGCGGCGGGCGCGCGGGCGGGCAACCTGACACGGACTGACCCGTTTTTCTCACCACGCCGGACCCAAACGTTCGCAGGAATCACGCCATGATCACCGCCCGTTACCTCGAAGCCGTCCGATTCGCCGGCGAGACGCACGACGACCACCTGCGCAAGAGCACGCGGATCCCCTACCTCTCGCACCTGATGTCCGTCAGCGCGCTCGTCATGGAAGGCGGCGGGGACGAGGACCAGTGGATCGCGGCGCTGCTGCACGATGCCGTCGAAGACCGCGGCGGCACGACAATGGAAGCCGAGATCCGCGCGCGCTTTGGTGACCGGGTGGCCAACATCGTCATGGGCTGTTCAGACGGCAGCGACGAGTCCACGCGCGACGCCTCGGACTGGACCTCCCGCAAGCGCCGCTATATCGCCCACGTGGCCGACGCAGGGCCGGACGTGTGGTTGGTTTCTTGCGCCGACAAGCTGCACAACGCGCGGTGCATTCTCGCGGACTACCGCACGCACGGCATGGCGCTCTGGGATCGCTTCAACGGCACACCCGAACAGACGATTTGGTACTACCGCAGCCTCGTCGAAGCGTTCACCAACGCCGAACCGTCACCGCCGCACACCGCCGAGCTGGCGCGGACCGTCGAGATGCTGGCCGCGCTCATGGACGGCTGATAGCGCTCTGTAGCCGGTAAGCGACACATTTTGTCGTTGGCCTTGGTGAAGGTGATCTCCACGCACGGAGGTCCCGATGAACGCGGCCGTCAAAACCAAGTCGAAAACGTACCGTCCCTTTGAGCCGCCAAACCGCTATGGCTGGGGCTTCAATGCCGACAAGGGCACGTTGACGTTCTTCACACCCCGCAGCTTGCGCACCTACAAAGCCGATCCCCCTGCGTGTTGGGAGCGCCATATCGATTACCCCAAGTGGCGCGGGAGCTTTGGCGGCGAAGACTTTCAGATCGGCTACCTGGCGGACGTCAATCAGCGCTACAAGGTCGAAGTTGGGATCGACCTCAAGGCCGGCCATCGCGTCAAGCGACCGGGGCTCTATGCCCTCAAGCGCTTCTATCACCGCCTCGATCCGAAGGTCGTTGAGCTGACCCGCGGGCTCACGTCCCAATCGTGGCTTCACTACTGCGCGCTGGTCCGCGTCCCCGAACTGGCCGATATCGCGGCGAGCAATCCGGCGCTGGCTGTGGCGCTCTCGTTGCATCGCAAGGGCCAAGGCTGGCGGTTTCGACGGTTGCGCAGGCTCGTCAGGAAGAAGCGGACCCGGCTCCTCGGTGAGTTGGGGCTCCCGGCGCAGAAGTCCTGGCTCAAGGTCATGGGGCGGATCCCCGTGGAAGCGATCAGCAGCGAAGCCATCACGCAGCTTCGCAACGCGGCGCGGTTTTCGCCCAACGCAATCAAGCAACTGCGGCACTTCCCGGTGGTTCATGGCGGTGTTTTTACGCTCTTGGACCGCAGCATCGAGCCGTTTGTCGCGTGGTCCCTGCTGCGTGAGGTGGCGGGCACCGAGCGGCTGGCATCTCCATGGCAGTTTGGCGCGGTTCGCAACCGTGTGGTCGACAGCGTGCGAATGGCGGCGCTGGCCCAACGCGACGTGCCGGTCTTCCGTTCGCTCGCCCAGCTGTCCACCTTCCACGACGAGCGCGCGCGGGGCTTTCGGCGCACCAAACTTGGCTATACCCGGCCGTTCGGGCCGCCACCTGTCGCCGATTCCGAGAGCATCGTCGCGCTGCGAACACCAGCCGACCTGCGCGCCGAAGCCGAGGCCCAGGACAACTGCCTCGCCGCCGGCTACTGGGCCGAAGACTGCTATCGCGGCAAGCTCTACTTCTATCGCATGGAAAAGCCGGAGCGCGCCTCGATCGCCATCGCTCCAGGCAAGGCCGGTGATTGGTGGGTGTACGAGTTCAAGGCGCACGCGAACACGGAGCCCTCGCCGGCCGCGATGCGCGCGCTAAACGCCTGGCTGCACCCGTCCACGAATGCGCAGCGAGCCGTGTATGTGCCGTGAAATCGCGGCACCACGGCGCCGATGAGGGATGCTTGTCCCGACGTGGCCCGAGGCAGCGGATCAGCGTGCGGGTCGTCGGCCGCGTACGGCGTTGACGACGCACTTCGTGGTCAATTGCAGCGCAGCGCCTACGGGCAAGCCCGACGCCAAACCCAACGATATGGCGGGGCAATGCCGTGGGTCGCGCGCCCAAGCCGCCAGATCGACGTGACACTGCAAGTGCAACCTCTCGGCGTACGCGCGGTCAATGCCTCCAAGTGCCGACAGCCACTCCCGTCGTTGTGGGCAGGCTGGCGCGAGCGCGAACAGGCGCTTGTGCAATCCGGAGGGTTTAGTCGGCCAAGACCGGGCTGTTCCGTCCAAAGAGGCAGTCAGCACGCTTGCTCCCTTCGGTGAAAACGCGACGTCGCGGACGTGGTCCTTGTGACCTGCGAGTATGGTGGATGTGGCTTCTCCGTTCACGCAGTGTGTCGGCCAGATGCGCGCCGTCTTGTCATCCGATGCGGTCGCAACAAGCGTTCCATTGGGTGCAAACGCAGATTTCCAGACCCTGCTCGAATGACCGTTGAGTGCGCAGAGAAGGCCGTTATCAGGACTCCACAACGCAGCGTTGCGGTCAGGCCGATGCGCCACCGTAGCCAACAACGTGCCGATCGGCGCGGACGAGACGTGAACAGTTTCCGACCCATGCCATGCGAACTTGAAGCGTGACAGCGCTCCGGGCTCCGTGAACCAGACGGCGTCCGGAAGCGGAGCTCGGGCAACGTTGCCACTTTGGTCATGTTGGTCGACCGCAACGGCGAAACCCGCGGCTTGAGGCGAATGGACAATGTGCCGAACCCAACCGTCGAACTCGACCGCCCGCGTCTCACGCCAGATCTTGTCCCGCCGCCAAAAGCGCAGCTTCTTGTCAGCGGAACCCGTGAGGATACGGTCGCTTCCAATGAACACGGCATGACGGACGTCACCGTCGTGTCGGAGCTTGCTGTGGGTCGAGCCGCCGATGGCAAAGACATGCGCTGTGTTGCCCCCTCCCGATGTGACGATTTGACGGTCGTCATTCGAGAACTCAGCGCCTTCGACGTTCCCGGCACCGATGGCGTACCGCGCCTCCTCGACGCCACGATCAAGAGCCCAGAGTCTGGCGGTGCCATCGTCGCCGGCAGTCAACGCGCGTGACCCGTCGTTTGATAGTTGAAGGCTGACCGCCGCAGCAGCGTGTTTGCCGAGTGTTTTCGGTGCGCGCTCCGAGTTTCTCGACCACGAAGAAACCATTCCACTGGCATCGGCCGTGATCACGGTGCGCCCACGGTCCGCGAATCGAGCTGCCACTTTCGGCGGATTCCCTTGTTCGCCAAACTCGACCCTCGGGAAGCTCCGTCCGACCATGAAGACATCGATGCTGTGTTTGCCGGTTGCCGTAGCGAACCATCGACCGGCCCCGTCCAGGGAAGCTGGCAAAACGCGTGACTGTCGAGGTCGGGTTGCGGACGACAAAGGGCGGCCATCGGAGCAGCGGGCCGTTCGACGGTACGATTGCAGCGGGTTGTGAATGGCATTCCACGAACCGGACTGACGCTCAAACCCCTTGAGATTCCAAGTTGATTCCTTGTCAACATGGCACTTGGCGTGCCCCAATTCGCCCGACTTCATGTTTCGAGAGCAGACGAGCGCATACACCAATTCGCGGCCTTCGCACGAACGGACCGCGACAGCGGCGACCAGACCGTCTGTTTCGATTGCACGCGCGTTCCATTCTTTCTGGCGTTCGATGACGAACAGGCGTCCCGAACGTGTCGCTGCAGCTGCGAAACGAGCGCCAGATGCCGAGCGTATGGACACGATGCCACTCTCTAGCCGAAGCGACGATTCGATGCCTTCCTCGCCGCTACGCCACAATCCCACTCGACCCTGCCGGGTCCCGAATACGACCTCGTAGCCGTCGCCCGCGAACGAAACGTCCGTAACGTTATCTGCGCCGAGGCTGACGCAAGCCGACTTCCCATCGGAAGATCCGGTCGCACACAACTCGCCATTGGCCGCTGCCGACACGATCCGCGTTCCGTCCAGCGTCATGGCCAACGCCTGGACGGGGGCTTTGGCGTGCGTCATCAGGTCGCGGAAACTGCCGTCGAGATTCCACGCGCGCACCAAGCCGCTGCGATAGCCGACGACGATTTGCCGCGCACCGGTTGAGCTGGTCGCGCGCAGCGCGAAACCCTCGTGTTCAGATTGCGAATAGCGATGAGGTAGCGACAGTGGCTCGGAACCGTCGAGCAGGTTGTGGACGCTGGCTGCGTAGTCCGCCGAGCACGTCGTGACGAGCGCCGATCCCGGAACGAACGTGACATGCTTGATGATGTCGGTATGTCCAGAGAGTCGAGCCCGACGCTGCCCTCTTGCGATCTCGTCGACGCCGCGAACCGCCCATTGGTACCACCCGGAAGTGGGGCGAAATGCGGCCCTTCGCAGACTCGCGGCAAGAATCGTAGCGTTCGGTTTCGCTGCAGCGGACCGAATGCTTGCATACCGCTCTCGTCGCTCGGTTGCTACCCGCTTCTTTCGCTCCTGTTCCACAGTTTGTGATTGTTCGCGGCCGTAGTTGAGCGCCAGCCCCCCCAATGCGACGGCGACCGTTGCGGCAGCGGCGATTGTGACTCGGCGTCGAAACGCGGCAGCGCCCGATTGTTCGAGGTACGCAAGTGCCGATGGGGAGGCCTGACTGTCGACTCGGTCGCGCATCGGCTTGAGCTGTTCCAGTTGTTTGCCGGTGAGCAAAGCGCCGCGCTTGGACCTGAAGCTGGCAGCTGACGATTCAACAAATCCGACCCAGCCCGCGACAATCGCCGCCTCACCATTGAGCCAACCCGACAGTCTGTCCCAGTGCGTGATCAGCGACTCGTGCACAAGGCGAACGTGGCCGGTCTGGGTCGAGATGATCAGCCGCGCGGCATCCAGGGATTTCAAAACAGACCGCAACTCGTCGTCACCCACCGGTTGCGGGTCGGGGCTGTCGGGCAAGCCCCGGCCAAAGAAACGAGCGGCGATCTCGGACGGCAACAGTTGGTTAGCACGTCGGTCTGTCGTAACCAAACTGAGAAACACAAGCTTGGCAATACCCTTTGCGCGGTCGGTCGGCAGGGTCTCGAACTTTGCGTCAGCATGCTCTGCGTAGAGGCGCTCGACGTCGGAGAGGTTGCGAATCTCCTCGTCTTCGATGCGCCCAGTGCCCCTGTCGATGCGCTCCCAGATTCGGGTTGCCACCGCCGCCAACAACGGCAACGGTGCGACCACCTTGTCGTGAAACAGCGCGTCCGCGATCACATCGGCCAACCGATCGTCGAATTCGAGACCGAGGGAGGCTGCGGGCTGAACGAGCATTTGGGCGAGCTGATTGCGCGACGGCTTCGCAACAAAAACCATGTTTGGCCCTGCCGCCTGCCGGAACCGGGCGTCGTTCATGGGTGCCGCCAAGTGTTCGTAGCGCATCGCCACAATGGCCTGCCACGAGACCGCCGAGTCGATCAGGAGCATCAGCACGTCCATGAACGCTGCGCGTCTGTTCGGTTCGGCGAGCACATACAGCTCCTCGAATTGATCGATCACAAGCAGGAATGGGGTGCCGACCGCTTCCGCTTTCGCGATGAGGAGCTCGGCCAATTCCGATGCCCGCGCGCCGGATTTCAAGGCGCGCCGGAATTCGGGCGCGAGGTTGGGCAGGGTTTCATCAATGGCGCGTGCCAGCTCGCTCAGTGGCCAACGTCCAGCCCGCATTCTCAGTACGGTCCACGGCCGGCCATCACGTCGCAAATGCGCAATCGCCCCTGCGTGCACGACGCTGCTCTTCCCAGCGCCACACGCACCAACAACGGGGATTAGTCGGTGTCCGCTCTGTAGCCCGCGCACAAGCTCAATCGTGGTGTCCTCGCGGCCGAAGAACAGGTGTGCGTCTCGTTCGTCGTACGGTGCGTATTCGACCCACGGGCATGGCCGCGACAGCGGACTGGAGCCGGGGCCCACGAGATTGAGGGCCTCCATCATCTCGTCGGCCGACGCGAATCGATCGCCGGGTCGCCACTGCAGCGCGCGTTCAATGCAGTGAGTCAGGTTGCGCGCGGCAGCCGATTCGTCGCTGAGCGGCGCCGCGACCTGGGGAACTGCCGAATCCAACCATGCCCGACCGAACGGCACGTCGCCGGTCAGACACATGTACAAGACGACACCTACCGAGAACAGGTCCGCACGCTCGTCGGCATCTGCTTGCCCGTGTTCGGGTGCAGCGAAGCCGGGTGTTCCAAGTGAGACGAGGTCCTCGGCCCGCGCGGGTGGCAGCAAACCCGCGTCGCCCCGGTTGGACGGCGTGGGCATGGCGATGCCGAAATCCAACAGCTTTACGCCGCCGTCTTCGCTACACCACACATTGCCTGGCTTCACGTCCCGATGCGCGTGGCCCTGCCGATGCATCAGCGCCAACGCGGACAGCAGGTGGCGGCCAACCAACACGGTTTCCGATACGGACAACGGCCCATACTCATGCAGCCTCGCGGCCAAGCTGCGTCCGAAGAGACGCTCGAACACGATGTACGGCAATTCGCGGTACACACCGCTATCGATGACGCGGACGACCGACGGGTGGTCCGCTAATGCCTTGGCCGTCTCCGCCTCGTGACCGGGGAGGGGATGCTCGCGTGACCCGGTCAATTCGGCGTCCCCTGGCACGTCCAAGAGAAACTTGATGACAACATCCCGCGGTGGCCCCCCTGCCTGCCCAGCGACGGTGATGGCATCGAACAACGCGGACATCCCGGCTGGCTCAGGACGGCGCCGAACGATCCGAAATCGACCATCGATCACGTCGTTCGCTGCCGGGAGTGAGACGCCCTCCGCGGTGTGCCCAAGACGATCAATGGGCTGGCGCGTGCGCATTCCACCTGCGCGTTCGGCTTGTATGCCCGCGGTGCTTGACTCTACGACGCTCGTGGACCCGCCAAACCGTCCGACACGTCCCAGCTCGCGGGAGGCTGGAATCGTGTCGTCGTCGTCCGGCTCCGACTGGTCTAAACGCTTGGCATCGGTTGACTCAGTCACCTGGTTCTCCGCTGCTGATTGCGTCCATGGCCGTTGATCTCCGGAAAACGCCACAACTCCTTCGCCGCCAACCCGTTCGCCGCCAGCCAGTTCGATGCCCGACGTCCCGCTCTCAACTCGTGGTGCAGCCTCCGCAGTGTATCGGTTAGCGCGACAGAACAACCAGACCAAGTCAGCACGAGAAGCTCGAGGTCGTCGATCGTCAATCGGTCGCGCCACGATCCGTGCTGGGGACGGCTGACAAGTCGGTCGGCAAGCACGAGCATCGACACCCTGGGAGAAACGTCGCGGCCCGTTCCACTGACAACAAATAGCGTGTCGCCCATCCTGACCACATCGTCCACATGAGCTGTCTTTGTGCTTTCTGGACGCGCCCTTCGACCGTTGATCCAGACCCCGTTCCGACTGCCCAGGTCGCGTACTGTCAAAGCGCCTCGACCTTGGACCACGAGCGCGTGGACTCGTGAGACCGCCGGGTCGTCGAACAAACACCGTACGCCGCAGAGACCTTTCATACCGCGCCCAACCGTCGCTGCTGTCCGGCCGTTTCGCGGCACGCGTCGGCCAATGGCGTGCTTTGAAGGCGATGCGACAACAATCAAAGCGACTTCGTGGAGAGGACGGACGAAGCCATTGCCTACAGGCACGACGCGATGATTTTGAACGGCTTGACCCGGACCGTGACCTTGGTGCGGACGCCGGCATCCGGACCGTTCGTATCGCCGACAACCGTCATGGTGTCGATGGCACTGGCGCTTGAGAACTTGAAGGTGTCTGGGGCGTGGTTGTTGTCAGTGTAGGTCAACTTCGCTTGGTTGTGCGGGCCTCCAAGCTTAATGCCCGTGATAACGCACTTCGACGGCGCGGCTTGAAGCTCGAACACGTGCGTCCCGGAGGCTTCTGTCCAGTCTTGTTTGGTTTCTCGGGCTCGCATGTAGACGCGCAAGTGCACGTAAGATTTTGTGAAATACACAGTCGCAATCACAGTTACCGACGGCCCGTTGCCCCCATAGTCTGCGTCACCGTGCGGATTCGATTTGGGTGGCATGTACGTGCGTGTCCGGGAGCCGTAGCTGAAGACCTTCGTCGTCGGGCACTGCGAGTCCGCCGAGTCGACATCGCCGTCGCAGTCGTCGTCCCACTTGTTGGTGCAGATTTCCGGCTTCTTGACCTGTTTGCATTGGCCCGCGTGGCACCGTCCGCCCGCTCCGCAGGGCTTGCCATGGTCACACTTATTACCCGTGAGCGCGATGTGTGCGCACTTTCCCGTCGCCTTGATGCACTTGTCCTGGGTGCACTGGATGCCGTCGTTGCAGCTCAGCATGGGTCCGGGTTTGCAGGACTTCTTCGAACAGCGGTCGTTCTTCGTGCACGCATCGCCGTCGCTGCACGGCTTCGTGTTGGCTGTGAACAAGCATGCCCCGGTCTTTGAGTTGCACGCGTCGTCTGTGCACAGGTTGCCGTCGTTGCACGATACTTTGGACGTTGGCTTACATTTACCATCGTTGCAGCGGTCGCCGATCGAACACTTGTCGCCGTCATCGCACGGCGCCGTGCTGTGAACGTGAGAGCATTTGCCCTGCAGTGGATCGCACTTGTCCACGGTGCACGGGTTCTTGTCGTCGCAAACGACGGCCTTTCCAACGCACGTACCTTTGTTGCAGCGGTCCGCAGCGGTACAGGGGTCGCCGTCGTTGCATGGAGAATCGCTTGGCGCGTGGACGACTTTTCCGGTTGCCGGGTCGCAGCTATCGGTCGTGCAGGGGTTACCATCGTCTACGTTCAGGCTCGACGACACGCACTTGCCGCCCTTGCAAACCGACGTCGTGCACTTGGCGCCGTCCGCGCAACCGCCCGGCTTGGCGGCGTGTTTGCACTGGCCGAGCGGTCCAGAACACACGTCGGTCGTGCACACGTTGCCGTCGTCGCAGGTCACCTTCGACGCGACGCATTTGCCACTGAGCTGCTCGCAAATGTCGGTCGTGCAGGGGTCACCGTCGTTGCAGGTCTTTGTCGTGCCCTTGCAAGCCCCCGACGCGTGGCACCGATCGTTGAGCGTGCACGCTGCTCCGTCATTGCACGCCGCGCCGATCATAACCTTGTGGACGACACCGCCCAGCGGGGTGCATGAATCCTTCGTGCACGGGTTGCCATCGTCGGTCGGGATGCCTTTACCCCCGCCGCACTTGCCCGCGGTACAGGTGGTCGAATGGGTACAAGCGTCGTTGTCGTCGCAAGCGCTGCCTGCCCCGAGAGGCAAGTTGTGGCAGGCGCCAGTCGCCGTCGCACAGTGGTCCTTTGTGCAGGGGTTCTTGTCGTCGCACTGCTTCGCGGTGCCGACGCATTTGCCGCCCTTGCAACGCTCGTCCAACGTGCACTTGTCGCCGTCGTTGCACGACGACCCGGTAGGTGCGGGCGCGTGGCTGCACGCTCCTGTCTTGCCGTCGCAGGCGTCGACCGTACAGGGGTCGGCATCGCTGCACTTCTTGGCGTGACCCTTCGCAGCCGTGCACGTGTACGGCACCGCAGCCTTGTCGCACACGTATTTGGACGCGCACTTGTCTGAAGCGCAGTCCGCATCGCTATGGCAACCGCAAACATCTTTGCCGCCGATGCAGGCTCCGGACTTGCAATGGTCGGCCGACGTGCAGTCATTGCCGTCATCGCAGCTGACGCCGTTGAGCAGTTGGTAGCTGCAGCCAAAGGTTGGGACACAGTGGTCCTTGGTGCACTGTTTCCCGTCGTCGCATGACACCTGAATTCCGACGCACTTGCCTGTCGCGCAGCTGTCTTGGCTGGTGCACTTGTCGCCGTCGTCGCACGGGCCCTGGATGGGCTCATGGGTGCACTTGCCAGACTTGATCGAGCACGCGTCCGCAGTGCAGGGGTCACTGTCCGCACATGGTTTCGGGCTCCCGGCACATGCGCCCTTCTTACAGGCGTCGGAGACCGTGCAGGCATCGCCATCATCACAGTGGACGCCGTCGGTCTTCGCCTTGAACGTGCATCCACCGGACACCGCCGAGCATTGTCCGACAGTGCACGCGTCGGACGTTGCGCACGTTTTGAGAAGGCCTACCTCGCATTTCCCCTGCTTGCACTTGTCCGAGGTGCAGCTGTTGTCGTCGGCGTTGCACGGCTTGGTGTTGGGCGTGTGGGTGCAACCCGTCTTGATGGAGCAAGCGTCATCGGTGCACGGATTGGCGTCGTCGCACGAGACGGCCTTTCCACTGCAGAAGCCCTGCGCATCGCACGTGTCGGAAGCGGTGCACGCATTGCCGTCATCGCAGTTGCCCTGGATCAACTTGTGGCTGCAGCTCTTCGTGACCGGATTGCACAAGTCGTTTGTGCAGGCATTGCCGTCGTCGCAGGCACCTTCGTCGAAGTCGCCGTCGCAGTCGTTGTCGATACCGTCGCAGGTCTCTTGTCCGGGATCCCCCGCATCGCACGCCGACAAGCCGGTCGTCGTGCACTTTCGCTCGCCCTTGCACGTTGTCTTCTGGCCCGCCTTGTTGGTCTGCTCCTTGATGCATGTCGTTGTGAGCTGTTCAGTCGCTGCGGACTGCGAGCACGTGCAGACGCCGAATGCCGCCCCACTGGGAGCCGTCGGGATGCAGCGGCTGGCCGTGTTGCCGCCGATGGACGTGACCGACTTGCAGCTGTAGCCCTTGGGGCACTTGGCGTTGTGACAGGGTACGGCGCAAAAGGAACCGTTGTTTCCGAATGTGACGCAGGCGGCCTTGTTGTTCGTGAGTCCGTTGCAGTCATTGTCCTTCTTGCAAGGGTCACAGCTCCGATCCCACCGATCCAGGCAGATGTTGGTCTTGTCAGCGCCCCCGAACGCAACAAGTTCGCAGACCTGGTCGGACGGACAGGCATCGACGCACGTCCGCGCACAGAACTTCCCAGCGGAGGTTTTCACGCATAGAGCGTTGTCGCACTTGTCGTTGGACGTACACGGGCACCCCGGTCCTCCGGGGCAATTCAAACGCTCCTCGCCAGCGATGTCGCTCTCCACGGTGTCGTCGCTGGTCCCAGGTCCGTCCGGCCAAGGTTCCCATTGGGTGATCTCCGTGTCGGTTTCCGCGATGTCGGGCGCCGCATCGCCGGTTTCCGGCGCGTTGCTGCACGCGGCGCCCGCGAAAAACGCCGCGAAGATCCAGGCGGCAGAGGCGAGTCCGTGCAAGCGCAGCGAGCCTCGAACCAGTCGTACAGTTTTCATCGTGTTCTCCCACGTTGCAGGCCGATCCGCGCCCGCGGCTTGACGACGTCAGGACGACGTCATCTATGGGAATTCACATATGAGAGGATCGTGCCAAGCTCTCCGCACGATCCGTAATCTGCTGGTTTACTTGGATATTTGTCTGGTTGCGGCGCGTGCACGAAGGATGCACCTTGGCCGCACAGATCCCTCACCGTGAGGGTCGCGGCACGATTGTGACGTCACAATGTGAGGAACTGACCCGCACCTCTGGTAGGGCACGGTCCCTGCCGCCCAGTCTTCTCGTCTCCACGCTTTGAGGCCAGACCGTTCAGCGTCACGGGTCCGATTTCGACGCCGGCAGCCTGCGGCGGCCCCAGCGCGCCTTGAGCTTCAGCTTGAGGTCTCTGTAGCTTTCTTCGTCCCCACAAAGCTCTTCTTTCAGGTAGCGCTCGACCGCGCCGACGCTCCCACTGGCGTAACCGATATGACGGGCGAAGCCTGCGAGGCTTCGATGAGGCGCGGCTGCTGCGATAAACGCGTCGATGGAGGTCAGTGCTCTAAGAGCCACCATCCGCATCTTCGGCGCTTCGGGAAGTCTCGATACATCCGCAGGCGTATCGTCCGCCGACGCAAGCAGATGTGGATCCATGAACAGCTCGCCTTCCACGTACTCACGAATGTGCGTGGGCAAGTCGCCGAGGTGGACCCGATGCGTCCCTGTGCCGTCATGCGCGCTTGAACCCTGCGCCATGAATCCGAATGCAGCTTGGATGCCAGCGACGTTGTCGTGCCAGTCGTGGAGCAAACACACCTCGAGTGCGTCGGCGGTCAACGCGTGCTGCCAGCCTCCCTCTACGGGAGCAACGACGTCTGCCAGATCGAGGACATCGGCGCGTCGTAGAGTGACGGATGGAACGCTGACGTGCCCGTCGCGCGGAAGTCGTCGGAAGAGGTCTCCGCGAAACCGCCCGTTGCCAACCAGCGGCGAAAGGCCTTCGTTGGTCGCGCAAACATGGCGAGCCAGATTGGGCACAGGTTCGATTTCGGTTCCTTGCATGTGCCCCAGGGCCGTGCGTGGATCACGGCGCAAAACGTCCAACAGGAGCCTCTGAACCTCGGGTCCGGCGGTGTTGATTTCATCGATGAACAACACGCCGTCCAGCGCTTGGCGAACGAGCCCGATTTGCTGTTTCACACCCGGTGCGACGCCTGCATTCGCGCCGAACAGCCTTGCATGGGCCATGTCTTCTTTGAGCTCGCCCGCGACAAACCTGCAAAACGGTGGCTTGCGCTTGCTGACGTTCGTTGCAACACGTTCAATGAGCCGCGCGCTGCGGCCGGTAGACTGCCAGCCGGGCTCCGCGCTGAAGTCGACGCCCACAGGCCCCTTGTTTTCGGCCGAAACCGACTCGACACGCCGCCAGGCGTTCATCAACCAGCGCAGCTGATGCGCCAGTTTCGCCGCGTACATCTTGCCGCTGCTGCTTTCCCCCTCGAGAAGTAAGGGCACGTTGTCGACGAGAGCGCGCAGGGCAATGGCCCGCCGGACAGATGCAATTGTCTCCGACCTTCCCGGCAGCAGGTTGTCCGCCGCTACAAAGCCCTTTGCGGCTGCATTGGGGTGCTCAGCCACCGCTCGCATTAGGGCAAGCAGACTGTCGGCCGCTTGTCGACGTGGAGACATGGAACATCGCTCGAGGACAAGCAACGACGAGCCGACTCGGAGCACATCACCGTCATGGCAATGGTGCCCCGAAGCGTTATCGTCCCAGCGTCGTGGCGACACCCGCGCCTTGGTCGCGTCCAATCCCGTCAGCTCAGCTCGCACATGACACCAACGTCCATTGATGTAGGTGTCGTTCGTCTTGGAGAGATTCTCGACGTAGAGTTCACCGCCAGCGAGACGCAATCGGCAATGAGTCTTGCTGACGGATCGGTCATGGAGGGAGAGTTTCGCGGATGCATCGCTGGTCGACGCCGCGCGCGCGTCTCGCCCGACCAGGACGTGCCCGACAAAAGTCGGCACGTCGTCGGCGTCTATCGCGGGTGTACCGGGGACGAGCCAGCAACCCGGCGAACCGCGGCCAATGCCGCCATCGCGTAGGACGTGGACGCGCCAATGCGCGATGCGTTCGAGCGACCGCAACCGTGCCGCTGCCGCCGCTGAACCGTGTCTGCGTTCCGTTTCGTCTGGATTCACTGTCGCACCGGGGTCGCGCGGATGACGGTCTGCGATGGGGTTACATCCTACCACGGTGAAAGCGGGAGAATGCGATGGCAACAGATGCAGTCGCGCCGCCACATTGTTGCCTCGACTCGACTGGCCGAGGGGCCGCTCCAAAAAAACCGAAGGTCCCAAGATCCCAAGATCCGAGAATCCGCAAGCCGCCACTGCCGAGTCCGCCATTTCGGCCGCCACCGCCGACTCCGAGCCGCGGCTCCCCGCAACGTTTGCTACCATCCCCGCCATGCCGCCCGCTGCCACCAAGACCGCCGCCCTCATCGCGGTCCTGATCGCCTTCACGACAGCCACAATCACCCACACCGACGACGCCCACGCGTTCAAGCTGCGGCTCGCCAAGGACAGCGGCGCCGATTTCAACCGCTGGCGCGAGCCTGTCGTGCGCATGAACCTCGTGCCCGATTGCGCCCCCGGCCTCGACAAGGCCAAGTGCAAACAAGCCATCATCGACGCCGCGGCCGCCTGGAATTCGGCCGGCTGCGGCGTCAAGGTCTCCATCGCGACGAGCAAGCCGATCGAGGGCGGCGAGTTCAAGCCCTGGTACAACGGCCGCAACGACATCTTCTGGGCCAACAAGTCGTGGACACTCGGCAAGCTGGCCCTGGCTTATGCGCAGACCATTCGCACGAAGTCGGGCGAACACCTCGAGTCGAGCGTCGTCTACAACGCGCGCCACTACACCTGGTCGGACAAGCCCAAGTCCGGGCTGCCATCGGGGATGTGGTCGATCGGCCCGACCGGCGTGCATGAGCTCGGCCACGTGCTCGGCATCATGCATTCGCTCCGCATGAGCTACATGAACTCCTCGCAGGCTTTCGTCCTCGACGGCACGCTGCCCGAGGACGACAGCAATGCGGTGTGTTTCCTCTACAGCAAGGGTCCTTTCAAGTGCAGCAAGTCGCCCCAGTGTCCCCATATCGGCGATTCCGCGACCGGCAATGAGAAGATCGACAAGACCCTCATCTGCAAATCGGGCTCATGCGGCGATGGACCGCATCGGCATCCGCTCGCCAACAAGGCCGAGGGGACCGCGTGCCAGGATTCGTTTGACTGCAAGCC
>CAZLMW010000148.1:0-18344 GCA_964560875.1 uncultured Enterobacteriaceae bacterium | reverse complement strand
GCCGAGGGGCCTCCCCCGCGAGGCCCCTGCAAACGACGGCTAGTGGTCCGACTTCGGCCGGCAACCTATCACTGGGCCTGCAACGGACTACTAGCGGGGATTGGCCAATGCGGTACAATCAGGCGTTGCCTCCCCGTGGATCAGCGGGCGAGTTGACTGGAGTTATGGTGACGCCAGCACCCGTTCAATGCATGACTGGTCGCCGTTACAACGTCGCGATTGCGGCGCTCGGTGCGGCCCTTACGGCGCTCATCATGAGCGGCCCGGTCGGCGCCGATGCCGCACCATCAAAAGCGAAACTGGGCGCGGACGAGGCGCGATTCAACAAGCGCCCCACCGCCGGACTGGCGCTAGCGATCTCGGACGGGTGGTTGTCCCGCGAGCGTATCGGGCGCGCGATCAACTGGGCCGAACGGGCCGCTGCCTGCCCCGATGCCAAGCCGCCGCACCTGCGAAAAGTGCAGCGATTGCGGGCGAAGTTGAAGTGGGATCTGACCGACCAGGGCTTTGGCCTCGTCAAGCTCAACGTCAGCCCAGCTGGGGCGAATGTCCGTATCGACGGTGTGTTGTTCCGACCCGCCAGCGGTCACTACTCGATCTGGCTGCCGGCGGGGACCCATCAACTCAAAGTGGCGCTCGCCGATCACAAGACCGCCGACCGCGTCATTACGGCCGCGCGGCGCGAGCAACGGTCGGTCAATATTGTCTTGAGCATCACCCGCAAGCCGCGGCTTGAGCTCGAGGTGTTCCCGCGCAACGCGACCGTCTGGATCGATAACGCACGGGCCGGTTCGGTCGCGAAAAAGCGCATCTACCTGGAGCCGGGCGCGCGCCTCGTCGAGATCAAGGCACCGGGTCACGATCCGTGGACCCGCACGATGCGCCTGAAGCTCGGCGACATCATTCCGGTGCGGATCACCCTGACACGCATCGTGCCCGACAAGCGCGAACACAAGCTGGCGTCCAACGTCAAACGCAAGCTCAACGCCTACGAGCTCAATCGCGGCGGCGAACGCCATAAATTCGGCACCGCCAAGCGCCGCAAGGATCCAGCGGCCGTGCGCGTGGAGCGTCCTGGCGGCGGCGGAACCGTGAGCCCACCGGCCGGCGACGACAAGAGTTCGGGCCCCGGTGCAGCGCCCGCCAAGAGCAACGTCGATGAGGTCGAAGCCGAGGACGACGAAGACGACGAGGACTCCGGTTCCACCAGCGGCGGTACGGATGACGACAGCGGAACTTCCGGCTTCGGCGTCGACTCCGGCGTGTCCGAAAGCGGCGGCGAGTCGGGCGGTTCAACAGCCGGCGGGGCCAACGTCGGCAAAGGCATGGCGCTGACGATCGGCGGCTTGCTTGTCGCGGCCGGCGGCACGGGCTGGACCATGAAGAACATCGACGACGCCAACTACGCCAACAACCTGAAGATGGGGCACAAGGACTACGAGGCCTACTACGCACAGGTGCAACAGCTCACCTACGCGAGCTGGGGCGTCATCGCAGCCGGAGGGTTGATGACGGGCGTTGGCAGCTACTTTCTGCTGGCCGATGGCGGCTTGTCGCGCGGCGGAAAGTCCAAGCTGATGGTCGTCAGTGGCTTGGTGATCGGCGGTGCGGGCGGATTCCTGATGTTCGATTCGGCGACCAAAGTCGAAGAGCTTACAGCCGCGAGCGGCACGAAAGACCTGCGGACTGCCGCCGAGCTCGACGGGCTCTACGCGACCTACCAAGCCGGCACCATCGCGGCCGCAGTCGGCGGACTGGCGGCCGCATTCGGGCTCTATCTCGGTTTCACCGGCGGCGGCAGTTCAACCGCGGCCGCGGATGTCCCGGGTGACAGCTTGTGGTCAGACGCGTCGCTTACGCCGGTTTTTGGGCCCCGCCAGTCCGGCGCGCAGTTCAGTCTGCGCTTCTAGCCCGTTCTAGCACCAATGCCGGTCACTTAGGGTGTAAGGCTATGATTCTCAGTGCTTTCCACGGCGTCGATCGCCTTGGGCGCAACGGTTGTCTTGGGTTTGCTCTCTCCTTGCCAGCGCGAGGAGAGGAGCAAATAAGACTTCGCGCCGCAGGCGCACAATCCATCGGTGTCGGTCCATATAATGTGCCGTTTCCAGGCGGTTTTCCATAACCGACCTCTGCGCCGGCGGCTATGAGCGAACCGACCTGCGCCTATTCGGAGCGCGAGGGCCGGCCCGACACCGATTCGAGCTGCGAGTTGGCCTCGTCGAGCCGATGCTGAACCGCCGCAAGCCGGGGGCCTCCGCCGCGCTGGCCGAGGTAATTGACGTAGCTCCTTAGCCCGCTCGTCAAACGCACCAGGTCGCCCATTTCGGCGAACGCGTTGAGCGCCTGTTCGAAGGCCTCGGTCGCCTTCCGGTCGATCACCGTGCTGCGCGAGCCACCATCGGAAAGCGCGCGTGTTCCGAGCACGCAACCACGGACCAGGAGCGCACGGGCCACCTGCCCGCGAGCGCCGCTTTGGCGGGCGACCTCGACCGCTTCCATCGAGTCCATATCGGCGGTTTCGAGGGCGTCGCGCTCCAGCGAGATCGACGCCTGCACGCGGTAGATGCCGCTGAGCAGCTCGGGATCGCCCATCTCTTGCGCGGTTCGTAGGGCGTCGACCATCAACGCGGCGGCGTCCTGCCATTGGCCGAGCGCGATGTACGTCTCTGCCTGCATGACCACGAGCTCGATGCGGCGTGCAGAGTCGCCGATCTCGTCGGCTACGTCGGACGCGACGGCCCAGACGGTGAGAGCGGCGCGCATCTTGCCGGACGCCGCAAGGACCTCGCCCAAGACGCATCGAGCGCGGGCGGTCCCCCAGCGATCCTGGATCTGCTCGCTGATCTGCACCGCTTCGTTCGCCGAATCGAGCGCGTCGTCGAAGTGGCCGCGGCCCTGGTTGACCCGGGCGATGTTGCACAGCGATCGGGCGACAACACGCCGATCTTCGGACCGACGCCGCAACGCCAACGCCTTGAGAAAGTGCGCCAACGCCATGCGGTACGCGTTTTCTTCGCCGCGGACGAGGTGCGCGGTGCCGATCTCGTCCATCACGTCGGCGATCCAGCGATGTGCGCCGGCGATCCGCAGGTGCTTGAGCGCGCCTTCGAGGAAACGCAGGGCCATCTCGTAGCGGCCGGACGCGCGTGCGACCTGTGCGACGCGAAGTTGGGAGACTCCGCAGCGAATGTCATCTTCGAGGCAGCGCGCCATGCGGAGCGCTTCGATCAACACAGGTTCGGCTTCCGCGGGCCGGGAAAGGCGCAAGAGGCTGCCCCCGTAAGCGATTCGCAAGTCGGCTCCGAGGTCGGCGTCGTCGGTGTCGGTCAGGTTCGCGCCGGCCGAATAGAGGGCGACCGCGCGCTGGATCTGGCCGACATTGCGGGCGCTGTTGCCCGCTTCGAGGTAGGTCTGGGCGGCCAATCGCAAGCGACCGCCGTGTTGGTAGAGGCGCGCGATTCGGGCGTTGTCACCGATCGGGTCGGTTCGCGGCCGGCAATTGAGCCACTGCGCCGCGAGTCGGGCGTAGCGACGGCGTTGATCGGGCTCGAGCAGGGCGGCGACCTTGGCGGCGTCCTCGGGATGCTCGAACGCGAACTGCAGCTCGCGCGACATCTTGCTGTTCTCGATGAAGACGATCACCTCGATGCTTTGCAGCTGCATCATCGCGCTCTTCAGGCGCGTGCGGTCGCGATCGCTCATCGCGTCTTCGGGGTCGGTGCGCGTTCCTCGCAGAACGGACAACACGCCGCCAAACCAGAAGACGGGGCCGAACACGGCCGCAGCATCGATGACCACCCTCAGCTCGGCAGGCAAACGCGCGATGCGGTCGGGCAGATCGGGCGCTTCGCTGGCGGCGACGGGATCAGGCTCGGGAATCAGGGATAGACCGCCGGGTTCGGTCGTGCCCGCCCATTTCCAGGTGCCGTCGGACAGCAGCAGGTCGCGCGCGGCGATCATGCCACGGACGAGATCGAGCAGGCGGCCGGGGTTGCCGTGGCAGCGGGTGACCAATTCGTCGACAAGCCGCGGAGGCACGCGCTGAACGTCGCGCAACAGCTGGGTTGCCAGGTCCTGCGTGTGGGAGGTGTCCAGCGGCGGCAAACGCAGGTCGAGCGCGTCGAGGCCGGTTGGAGACGGCTCGCGGGACTCGATGATCATCGCCACAGCGATCCCGCCGAGCGACTCATGCACGCCGCGCACGAACTGGAGGGCTTCGTCGAGCGAGCCGTCGACGGCGTTGAGCACGACAACAAAAGGACCACCGCGGCCGCGACTGCGCAGCAGGCTCCCGCAGAATTGAACGGCGACCTCAGGCGGTGCTTCGCGGACGCGACCGGTTTCGCGCAACAGCCCTTCGGGACTGGCGATGCCCAGCAGCGGCGCGACGATCCCCATGCACTCGGTTGCGTGTTTCTCGCCGACGAGCTCGACCAGGTTGTCGAACACGCGCTGCCACGGCGAAACGTCGTGGTGAACGCTCGCGCCACCGAGCAGCTCCAACAGCACGCGCCCGACGAGTGACGGTGGCCCACTGACGTCTTCAGCAACATCGACCTGCAACCAACCGACGCCCCGCTTGCTCGGGGCAATGGCGCGGTTGAGCTCGCGGATCAGCCGTGACTTGCCGATCCCGGGGCGGCCGTGAACCCAAGCGACGCGGACGTCGGCTGAGTTCAGCGCGTCCCGCACCGTGTTGTAGACCTGCTCGAGCATCTGGCGACGCCCGATGAACGGGATGGTCCGTCCGAGGATCGACGCGTCCCGGCCGCGACGTCCGCTGAACTCGGCCCATGTCTGGCGCAGTTTTCCGCGACCGAGCGCGCGCGCGTTCTTCGACACCGTGCCCAGGTTGGCTGATGAGCCCGCGGCGATGGGATCGTTTTTGGCTGTTGTCATGCGATGCGGAGCCTTTCCGTTGCTCTGCCGGTGATGATAGAAGCCGGCGCCCGGTCACGGCAAGCGACGACGCCGTAACCTCTGGAGAGCGCATGTCCACGGATTTGCTAGCGGTTCGCGATGTCCTTACGGCATTGGCGCAAGGTTGTGCGAGCGGAAGGGCCGCAAATGCCGCCAATACCCTCGCGATCGCGGCCGATGAAGCGGACGCCAACCGGCTCCTCGACGAGACCGATGCCGCCGCTCGTATGCTCGATGCCGGGTTTGCGCCCGCGATCCCCAATGAGTTGGATCACCGCGTCGCGCTGCGTCTTGCCGGGCGCGGGGGCGTGTTGGACAGGGAGGCGCTGCGCGGCATCGGCTCGATGTTGGCGGCCGCCGGCGATCTCCAGGCCGAAGCCGAGATGTGGCGTGAGCAGGCGCCGTCGCTGGCCGAACTCGCAGGTCGTTTGCCGCGGCTGGGGCTGCTCGCGAACCTGATCTGCGACGCGATCGACGAACGAGGCGAATTGCTGGATGAAGCCAGTGACGAGCTCGCCCGCTTGCGCGCCGAGGTCCGACGTCGAGCGGGAGGCTTGCGCCGCCGTATCGCCGAGATGGTGCGCGAAACGGACGAAGAAGGGTTGCTCCAGGACGACTACTACACAGTGCGCGACGGGCGGTTCGTGTTGCCGGTCAAAGCGAGTGACAAGCGCGTCCTGGGCGGCATCGTTCACGGCAGCTCGCAGACCGGCCAAACGGTCTACATCGAGCCGCAGGAGATGGTGGAAGCGAACAACGCCCTCGCCCTCGCCAGCGACGCGGTCAAGCGCGAAGAGCACCGAATCCTCGCCGAGTTCTCAGCATCCGTTGCCGCCCACGCCGACGCGATCGAGCGAACCTGCGCGATCGTCGCGGAGTTGGACCTGATCATCGCTCGCGCCCGACTTGCTCGCCGGCTCTCTGCGACCCGTCCTCAGCTCGGTTCAGTGCATGACGGTGTACGTTTGCGGGCGCTGCGCCACCCCAAGCTTGTCATCGACGGCGCTTCCGTTGTCGCCAACGACGTCGCGATCGAGGCGCCTGCGCAGTGGCTGATCGTCAGCGGGCCAAACGGGGGCGGAAAGACTGTTTTGCTGACCGCGGTCGGACTCGCGGTGGAGATGGCGCGGCGCGGTCTGCATGTCTGCGCGGCCGAGGGCAGCAAGGTGCCGTTCGTCACCCAGGTCGCCGTGGTGCTTGGCGACGCGCAGGATCTGGACGCCGGTCTTTCGACGTTCTCGGGTCACCTGCAGCGGGTGGCCGCCGCGCTCGAAGACGCCGCTTCCGGACGGTCGCTTGTGCTGCTCGACGAGCTCGCCAGCGGCACCGAACCCTTGGCAGGCAGCGCGCTAGCACGGTCCATCCTCGAGTCGTTCGCGGAGCTGCCCTGTGTCGGCCTGGTGTCGACCCACTTCGAGGCCCTCAAGCTGCTGCCACTTGCCGATGAACGCTACGCCAATGCGGCGCTTGCCCTCGACGCCGCGACACTCTCGCCGACATTCCGCCTGCGAATCGGCGCCGCCGGGTCGTCCAGTCCGCTCGCGCTCGCGGCCCGAATGGGGTTGCCGGATGCCATCGTGGACCGGGCGCGCACCTTGCTCGGCGCGGGGTCAGACGACACCGAGATGATGCTCGAGCGGCTCGAGAAGCTCACCGCGGAAGCCGAAAAGGTGCGAAGGGAAGCCACCGCTGAGGCCGCCCAGGCCGCCGAGGCCCGACGACGACTCGACGAGCAGCGACGGATGGAGCGAATCGCCATCAACCGCCGGATCGAGGAGGCAGCCAAGGAAGCGCTCGACGACATCCGCGCCGCCCGGGACGCCGCAAAGGCCGCCCGCAAGAGGATGCGCCGCAAGGTCTCGGTCGCCGAGATCGACGAGCAGAAAGAGGTGCTGCGAAAGCATGAAAAGAAGGTCCAATCGCGCGGTCGCACAGCCAAACCCAAGCCGGCCAAGGAGCGTCGCAAGGCGGTCAAGGTTGCCGATCTCAAGCCGGGCGATGCCGTCTTTCACAGCGTGCTCAACCGCCCCGTCGAGGTCATCAGCGTCGACGTCCGCCGCGGCAAAGTGCGCGTGAAGGCCGGCGTGATGGAGATGGGGGCGAGCGCCGATCAGCTCTTCGCGGTCAAACAAGCCGAAGCCAACAAGGCCGCCAAACCGAAGCGACGCAAGCCCGCCCCGACCCAGGTCGTGCAATCCGCGCCCGCGCCCAACCTCGCCGACGATTTCGACGACGACGAGACCGCGTCGTTCCGCACCTCGGACTGGACCTGCGACCTGCGTGGAATGCGCGTTGACGAGGCGATCCATGCTGTCGATTCGCACCTCGATCGCGCGGTCGTTTCAGGCGTCCGCGGCGTCTGCATCGTGCACGGACACGGCACCGGAGCGCTCCGAAAAGCGGTGACCGAACACCTCCGCAAACATCGGCAGGTCAAGCGATCACGGCTCGGCGATATCGGCGAAGGCGGGGCCGGCGCGACCATGGTCTGGATGGTTCAATAGCGGTAATCTCGGCTCATGCCGGGCCCCTTGATGAAGCTCGTCGGTGCCGTCGTGTACCGCGCCCGTGGCTGGGATTTTGAGCCGCTGCCGGCCTATTGGTCGCCCAAGCAGGTGATCATCGGCTTCCCACACACGTCGAACATGGACACCGTGATGGCGTTCGCGGGGTTCGCGCGGGTCGGCATCAAGGGCCACGTCATCGTCAAGAAGTCATGGTTCGTCGGCCCGATGGGACCGATCATGCGCGGCATGGGCGGAGTCGCGGTGGACCGTTCAGCGGCCACGGGCCTGGTTCAGCAGCTCGCGAACATCTTCGCGCAGCGGGATGAATTCCAGCTCGCCCTGGTCCCGGAAGGCACGCGCAAAGGCGTCAAGCGCATCAAGACCGGATTTTGGCACATCGCCAAGGCCGCGAATGTGCCCATCGTTTGTTGGTATCTCGACAACAAGGGCAAGAAGACGCGCTGGCTCGGAGTGATCGAACCAAGCGACGACCTGCAGGCCGATTTGCGGCAGATCAAACAGATCTACGCCGCTGCGGGTTTCGTGATCGAGGGGATTGCCGACGCCTGATCGACGCGGCGTTTACCCGGCCCGGCTTTGAAACGGGCTACGCGTGAATGCGATCGTCGCGGCGGGCCGGTTCGAGCACAGCTTTCACTTCGCGCGCGCCGAGGCGAACGACTTCGTGGCCGGTCGCCAGGTCGACGTAGGAGCGCTCGAGGCGGATGACACGTCCGCGGTATTGACGGCCGCGTGCGAAGACGACGTAGTAGCGACCAAAATCCATGACCTTCGGCAAGTTCATGATAGCTCCGTCAAGTAATACATCGCGAAATCGATGCCGGTTTGAGCGGAGTATCGGGGTTGCTGGGATCGCGTAAACTTTTCGACGCTTTTTCGACGGGTTTTTTGGATGCGCTTTTGCGACGCAGCCTTCAGAGCCGCGCGATTGCCGCGAAGCACTGACCCGAAGTCATCGCCGACGACGTGCCGGGCCAGCGGACCAGGCGTGTATTGAGGACTTTTCCGTCGGCGCGAACGGTCGCCGGACGGCCGGGAGTCACAGCCATGCGACGGACTTTTCCGGCCCGCCGCGCGATGAAGACGATGCGGCCGCGATCGACGCGCTCAACGATGCCGGCCCAGGTGATGCCGTCGTCGGGGCGTCCGTTGCCGTTGAGGTCGTGCGTGTTACGGAAGAAGACGAGATCGCCGGGCTGTGCGTCATGGGCACCCACGACCTGGCCGAGGCGGGTGGCGCGGCGATGCAGGCCTTTGGCGAATGGGCGAACGCGGATTGGAGAAAACGGGCCGCCGGCGCGCATGACGCGCGACATGAAGTTGGGTTTGTCGACCTTGCCCACCCTGTTGGCTGCCCACTGCAGACGGTGGCGACCGGCGTTTCGACCGATGACGGCTGGGGCACGAGGTGTGCGGTAAGCGGCGGTGGCGGGACCGGCGGGGCGGGAACGGCGCGGGACGGGTTTGCGTGCCACGGGAGCGCGTTTGGGCGGTTTCTTGGCGACCTGCCGCTTGGCCACGACCCGGCGATCGGTCGAACCGTCCCGTTTGGGGCTGCGGATCGGGCGTTTCTTCGCGACGGGGCGCGAATTGGCGCGGCGTACGGGTGTCTTAGAGCGGGTGGTTCGGCGGACGATCCGGCGGGTGCGTCGCTTCGTGGGGCGTTTGGCCCGGGTTCGCGCAACCGAGCGCCCGGTGCGATGACGGCGCGCTTTGCGGAGCTCAACGGCCGAGTAGGGGCGCGAGAAATCGCCGTCTTCGCCCGCATCGGCCAGGGAGACGCGATCGACCGCACGGTCCTGCAGGCCGGCGCCGCAACCAGCGACGAGGGTCAACACGAAAAAGGCGGCGATCGCGATGGCTGTGTCCTTGCACATGGCATTCAGGGTCGCAATGTCCGGCGTTCGGTCAAGTTTGTTGCTGCAGGATCGAGACCTTGGCCCGCGCATGGCGTGGCTCGAATGAAGGTTTCATCGCCGCGGTGGATTGAATACCCTCCGCCACAGTCCGTTGTGGGGTTCAACGCGGGACGTCGCGTATGCCCCGGGAGGACACGATGAAGAAGCGACCCACCAAATCGAACAGCACCATGGCCACAAAACGCGGACTGCGGCGCCCCCACCTCAAGATGGCGATCCTCGCGATCCTGGTCCTCGCGGCCTCGACGTTGAGCGGTTGCGTGGTGACTCAGAGCGCTCGAAGCGGTGTGCTCGAGGTCCGCTGGGAGGTCGCTGCCTGTGCGAGCAGCGGCGTCTCGTCGGTGCGCATCAAGGTGCGTCGCGGCGGCTTCCTCGAGGAAGACTCCGGGCCGCTGGTCTGCACCAAGGGGTTCCAGTCGTTCTCGGTTGAGCCCGGCACGTACGCCGTCGAGCTGACCGCCAAGGACACGTCCGGCGCGCTCATTTCGTCCGCCGACGCCGGCAACCTTGTCGTGGACCCAGGCAAAACGACGACAACCCCTGTGCTGCCGCTCGTCGCGACGCGTCGGAACACCAGCGGCGGGTCCGTCACCGTTGGGTGGACCGTGCTCGGGCAGCCGGCTAACACCGGATGCGCCAAGGCGGACATCAAGACGGTCACGATCTCGATGCTGAACCCGAGCAAGACGCAGGTCGTTGCCCACGCCAGCGTGCCCTGCAACGTCGGCCAGGCGACTGTGCTGAACGTGCCGGCGGGACAGACCTGGGTGCAGCTCGATGGGACCACGTCGCAGAACCTGACGTTCTACGGCAACCTCGCGCTGTTCGGCCCGGTGACGGTGCAGGCCGGCTTCGACACGAAGCTGACGAGCACCCTCGATATCGGGGACCTGCGCAGCAGCGTGGGTGTGCAGTGGCAGTTCGCCAACAACAACACGTGCGCGGGCAACAACGTCAGCCACGTGCTCATCGAAGTGGCAGACAGCAACAAGAAAGTGATCATCCCGGTCACCGCCAAGGACGCAAAGAAGCCGTGCGAGATCGACCTGAACACGCCGTACGCTCAGCGTGTGGTCGACCTGTTGTTCAGCGAACCCACCTGCAAGATTCCGCAGGGCGCCAAGGGTCTTGTGATCTGCGGCATCACCGGCACCTCGATCGGCGTGCGCGTGTCCGCCCTGGACGCGACGACGGGCCAAATCCTGTTCGGCGGCAGTATGGAAGTGCTCGACATCCCGGCGGGCACCCACACCGATCTGCAGACCCGCGTTTCACTCGCCCCCTGCAGCGCTCAGAACAAGTGCGCTTCGCCGTAGCGGCCGAGCCACTCCGATCCCGGCGCGGGTGTCCTCGATGGGCGCCCGCGTCGCGTTTTTTGGTCGCGCTCGCCACGACTTTTGCGCTGCCGGTCCAGACGAGCGCCCTGCCGGCCGCCGTGACGCCAACGGGTGACGGATTCGGCGGCAAATCTGCGCGTCGCGTTGTGGTTCATGAGCCCCTGCGCAAGCGCGCCCGGCACCGCGAAATCGCAGCGAGCACCGTCCTGTCCGGCGACGCTCTGCAGCGCGGTCGACGCAACCTCAGCAGCGCTATCGCGACATCCGCTGGCGTCGTCGCGCATCGATCGGGCGGGGTGGTTCACGACAGCTCCATCCGGCTGCGCGCCGCGACCGCCAAACAGGTGCGCTGGTCTCTCGAGGACTTGCCCCTGCAAGCGCCCGACGGACAGCCTTTTTCAGCCGAAGACATCCCGATGACCGCGCTTTCCCGCGTCGAGGTCTATCGCGGCGGGTCACCCGGGGTGCTCGGAGGTCAGGCGATTGGCGGCGCGGTTTCCATGCGGTTGCGACGGGTGCGAGCCTGGGGCGGGGCGGCGACGGTGGGCTTCGGCGAATTCGACACGCAGTGGCTCGATGGCGCGGTCGGCTGGGGCGGCGGCGACCCGGGTGGACTGGGCGGCGGGCTGCTGGCTGTTCGGCTGGCGCGCACCGACGGCAACTACCCGTATCGTTTCGACGCGGCCACGCTCTTTGACACCAGCGACGACGAAGACCGCGAGCGCCGCAACAACGCCATCACGCGTGCCAGCGCAATCATCGCCCAGCGCGCGGAAGTGGCCGGCTGGATGGTGCGCGGCCAATACCTCTTTCACCATCGCGACCAGCAGCTGCCCGGGATGGCGTTGTACGAAGCCAACGATGCACGCCACGAAGCAACCGGGCACGTCTTTGGGTTTTCCGCAGCGCGGCGCGGGTTCGTGGGCACCAACGATCGCCTGGTCATCGTTGCGGGCGGTCACGCGCGGTCCTCGGACGTGTTTGACCGCAAGGGCGAGCTGGGCGCGGCGCAAGCGCTCGAATTGGACACAACAGCGGCAACCCTGCGCGGCAGGTGGCACAGCTCGCCGTACGAGGACCTGCGCTGGATGGCCGGCGTGGGCGGCGAGTTCGGGCAGCTTTCGGGCGTCGATCGGTTGACCGCTCTCGAGCGACCGGACGTGGGGCAGCGACGCTTTGATGCCACGCTCGGCGCCGCTTTCGATGGTGTGGACGACTGGGTGGTGCACGCGCAGCTAGCCGGCGGGTGGATGGCCGTGGACCGCACAAACTACGCGCCCGAATCCGCCTATTGGACCGATGTCGAGAGCCCGAGCCGCGGCGTCCTGACCGGCTTGCTGAGCACGCGCTGGAAGCCGCTCGAGTCGGTTGACGTGACCGCGGCAGTGAGCGTTCGCGCCCGAAATCCCGACCTGCAGGAGCTGTACGGCAACGATGGCACCGTGGTCGGCAACGCGCTGCTGGTCAACGAGGCCGCGTGGGGTGGCGAGTTCGGTGTGTCGTGGGGTTGGCGGGGCAAGTCTGCAGCGCTCGGCCTGGCTGCGCGGGCGTTTCGACGCGACGCGGAGGACCTCATCACGCTGGTGCGCGTGTCGCCCGTTCGCGCCGTGTATCAAAACATCGGCGCTTCGACGACGTGGGGTGGCGAAGTATCCGGTGTTGCGCGAATCGGCGGATGGCTGCGCGCAAACGGAGCCTGGACCATGACCCGGGCGCGCGACAGCGGCGACGACCCGCGCTACGCCGGAAACCCCTTGCCGATGACACCGATCAGCAAATCGAGCGCCCGCCTCGAGCTGCAGCGCGGGTTGGGGCGCGAGGGCCGGCACCGTGTCGGGCTGTATGGGGCGATGCAGTGGCGTGCCGGACACTTCTCGGACCGCGCCGCGCTCATCGCGGTACCCGCCTCGACCTTGCTCGACGTCGGAATCTGGGCCAAACCGGGCGCGAAGGGCCTGCGTATCGGCCTGCGGTACAACAACGTGCTCGACGCCACCATCTACGACCTGCTCGGCTATCCCCTGCCCCGACGAGCGCTGATGTTCACCGTCGGCGTGGATGCCTGGGGGCGTCCGTCATGATCCGGCCGTGTTTACCCGAGTCCGCCGGGCCGGCGCTCCGTCTGCTGGTGCAGGTGCTTGTCCTGGGGCTTGTCGGTGCACTGCCGGCTTGTCTCGATGACACGTCGGCCGACGCCAAGCAGCTGCCCGCTGGACCCGCAGGAACGTGCGAGCCGGGCCGATTGCTCGCTGTTGTGGGGTCGGACTTTCAGTCGTCGGCGCTCAGCTTCGTGGATCTCGAGGCGATGAAGGCGACCAGCTCAGCGATCGTCCATTCCGGGTCGGTCGTGGGCGCAGGCGGTGGCGCGCTGTCGGGCGACGTCGTGTTGGGTTCCGCAGCGCCATGCCGGCCCGTCCTCGTGGATCGAGCGCGCGCGGTCCTGACATCCATCTTGCCGGGCGACGGCACCGCTCCCGCGATCGGTGTGCAGCGCAACGTATCGTCCGGTTTTTACGCCAACCCTCAAGACGCCGCCGCGTGGGGCGACAAGCTGGTCGTGACACGCGCACAGGCTCATCCAGACAGCCCCAAACTCGGCGGTGATGATGTGCTCATCGTCGATCTCGCGGACCCGGCAACGCGCGTTCGAGTGCCTCTCGGCCAACATTCCACGCTGCCTGCCGCTCCTGCCTTTGGCGGCCGCGTTGCAGTGGCGAACGACCTCGCATTCATCCCCCTCGCCTCGGTCAGCAAGACGTTCGACAAGATGGGGAGCGGGCGCGTCGCGGTGGTCGACCTGCCTGCTGCCGCGGTCATCGCCACAATTGACCGACCGGCCAAGACACACATCGGCAACTGCACAACGGCGCGCCATTTCGCCGCCCAGGACCGCGTCGTCGTGGTGTGCAGCGGTTTGCTCAAGGCCAAGACGATGACCGAAGGCGTCGCCAGCGCGGGCGCGGTGCTCTGGCTGACGAAGGACGGGATCAAGGGCACGGCAACCCTCGATTCGACGACACGACCATTCGGCCCGGTCGCGTGCGATGCCGACCGCTGCTGGACGATCGGCCTGGGCGACGGGGCGACCAGCAAGGCCGACTCGGTCTGGGAGCTCAAGAAGGACGGCGGCAGCGACGCAAAGGGCGCAGGCAAAGTGATCTACAAAGCCACCGGCCCGTTCATGACCCATTCGCTGTTCTTCGACGCCAAGCGCGAGCGCCTCTGGATCGCTGATGCGGGACAGAAGGGCGGCGACCTCGTTGTGCTGTCTTGCCCCCGGGCCAAGCCGTGCACCACGCTGGCGACCGTTTCGTCCAACCCCGGCGGATTGCCGGCGACCGCCATCGAAGGGCTATAGATGCGCCATCCCGCGACCGCCACAGCGTCCTCCGTCGCATTCTCCGTGTCATTCTCCGTGTCATTCTCCGTGTCATTCTCCGTGGCATTCTGGGCAGCCCTCGCGCTGACGGTGCCCGGGTGTGGCAAAAGCGCCGAAGAGAAGCCCCCACGCGCCGCAAATACCGAAGAGACCGCCGCAAATATCGAAGTTGTCGATGATCTCGGACGAAAACATAGGTTCAACAAATCGGTTGCCCGGGTCGTGTCCCTGTCCCCGGCGTTGACCGAGGTGCTGTTCGCCGTCGGTTGCGGTCAAGCGCTCGTGATGCGCGACGGGTGGAGCAACTATCCGCGTGCAGCGATGAAGGTGCCGGCCATCAAGGGGCTCAAACCAAGCGCCGAAGCGGTCCTGGCCGCCCATCCGGACGTGGTCCTGTCGAATTTCCCGCCCGAGACCCTGCGGACGGCGCTGGCGTCGGCCAAGGTTCCCATCGTCGCGTTCAATCCGTCGACGTTCAGCGAGATCGCGAGCAGCTTTGAACGCATCGCCGCGATCTGCGGAAAACCGGAAAACGGCAAGGAGCTCGCGGGGGATTTCCTCGGCGAAGTCAAAGCCGTCGCGGCGCAGGTGGCCGGCCGAAAGCGCCCCCGCGTCTTCCTCGAGCTCGACGCGGGCGCCGATGGGCAGCCGTACACGCTCGGCAAGGGCGCATTTGGGCACGAACTTCTCGAGGCAGCCGGCGGCATCAACGCGTTTGCAGACGGGCGATCCGCGTGGTTCCAGGTCTCCGTCGAGGCGGTCATCGCGGCCAACCCGGACGTGATCCTGCTCGCCGATGCCTTGTCGACCGGCAACAAGCGCGACCCGGCATCGGTGGGCAAGCGACCTGGCTGGAACGCGATCGCCGCGGTTCGTTCCGAGCGGGTGCACGACGTGATGGCGGATTGGGTCAGCAGGCCGGGCCCGCGCCTCGTTCTCGGCTTGCGTCAGGTGGCTGCGGTGCTCCATCCCGACGCGTTCAAGGGCGCCAAGTGAACGCCGTACGACCGGACGCCAGCAAGCGGCTCATCGCGGTGTGGGTCGGCTGCATCGTCGTCGCCCTGCTCGGCTGCGTGATCGGGATGTTGACGGGTCCGTCGCAGCTGTCGGCGCTCGAAATGGCGACCGCGGTCCTCGATCCCAGCCATCCACACCACGTCTCGTCGTACGCGATCCTGGTCGATGTGCGGCTGCTGCGCGTTCTCGGGAGTTTCGCGGTCGGCGCGGCCTTGTCACTGGCCGGTGTGCTCTTGCAGGCAGCGACCCGCAACCCCATCGCTGATCCCTATCTCGTCGGAACCAGCGCCGGCGCAACGTTAGCTGCGGTCGCCATCGCGAGCATTGTCGCGGCGGTCTCGTCTGTGGTTTCGGTCGACCTGATGCCCGCGATCGGCTGGCTGCAACCCGGGGCGGCGTTCATCGGGGCGATGACAGCTGTCTCGATCGCGTTTTGGCTGGCACGCGTCGGCGGTCCGGCGAGCCCTGAGCGCGTGCTCCTGGCCGGGCTCGTGCTGACGGCGTTCGCAGGTGCGGCCACCTCTTTTCTGCTCTACCAGGCCTCCGACCTGCAGCTTCGCGCGGCGACGGGCTGGCTGATGGGCGGCGTTGTGGCGGGCGATGTTTGGCAAGTCATGCCTGCGATTGTCGTCGTCGCGGTGTCGCTGGTCTGGGGGATGCGCAAGGCCGTGCATCTCAACGCGCTCGGGGTCGGCGAAGAGGCTGCGCGTGGGGTCGGTGTCGATGATGACGCGATGCTTCGCCACGCGGTTTGGCTGTCGAGCGCGCTGGCTGCGGTCGCCGTGGCGCTGGCCGGGATCATCGGCTTTGTCGGGTTGCTCGTTCCGCACGGGCTGCGAGCCATCGTCGGCCGTGACCACCGCGCGCTCGTCCCGGGGTCCGTCCTCGTCGGCGGCGCATTCCTGGTCATCAGCGACGCGATCGCCCGCGTGATCGTCGCGCCCGCTGAGCTCCCTGTGGGCATTTTGACGGCCCTGACCGGGTGTCCGTTGCTGCTCGGGTTTCTGCGGCAGCGCCACCGGGTACGACACGAAAGCAACGCCGCCGCCGCGCGATCCGAAGCGGAAGGCGAGACGCGCGTTCAAGCCCACGTTGCCGAAGAATTCGCGTCAGGCCCACAACCGGTGCTGGCGGCGTCAGGCGTGTCGGTTCGTTACCCCGGGGCAAGCAGCGATGCGATCATCGACTGCTCGGTGAACTTCGCAGCCGGCGAGCTCGTCGCGCTGGTTGGCCCCAATGGCTCGGGCAAGAGCACGCTTCTCAGGGCGCTCGCCGGGGGGATTTCGCGGCATGGCCACGTGCTCGACGACGGCCAACCGCGCGCTGCTGACGCTGCACCAGACCCCCGATTTCTGGCCTGGCTTCCGCAGACGCTGCAACACGTAGCCGGAATGACCGTCGACGAGCTCGTTCTCCTCGGCCGCACGAGCTACCTCGCGCAGACCCGGGCGGGGCGCCTCTTTGGGCATCCATCCGCCGCTGATGTGGCCGCCATCGAAGGCGCGATCGATCGGGTCGGCCTGCAAGACGACCGCGCGACACCGTTGATGAACCTGTCGGGAGGCCAACGCCAGCGGGCCTTCCTGGCGATGACATTGGCGCAGCAGGCGCGCGTGATGCTGCTCGACGAACCGACGACGGCGTTGGACTTGCCACGTGCCGCCGCCCTGCTCGACCGATTGCGGACCTGGTCGCGCGACGTCAACGGGCTGGCCGTCATCGCGATCCACGACTTGCCGCTCGCCCTCGCACGCGCCGACCGCGTCGTGGTTATGGCAGAGGGCCGCATCATCGGGGTCGCGGCACCCGGCACAGACGCGCTCCGCAAAGCGCTCGTGACGTCGTTTGGTCCCGCCGTGAACGAATTCATCGTCGCGCCTCGCGATCCGGTCCTACAGCCGGTCGAGGGTTCGCAAGCCAATGCCGAGACGCAAGCCGGCTGACCAGGCGAGCTGGTCGGACGACGGCAGCATGCCGGCCGCGAGATCGATCGTGCCGATGCCCGCGTATTCGCCGAGCCGAAAGAACTCGGGCGTGGTCGCGCCGACCGTAATCTCGAGCCCGCTGCGATGCTGGACCGCGCTGGACGAATCGCCCGACAGGTTGCCGCCGGCGTCGTCTTTCCACGTGCGCATCGGCGCGTGGTGGACGTGGGTAAAGAGGATGCCGCCCTGGAGCTCCCAACCGTCCGCGTTTTCGCCGGTCGTGAGCACCGGTCCGACGGCCAGCGCCGTGTAGAGGTGATCCGCGTCCAGGTGGCCAACGGCGTCCTGATCGTCGCTGCGCAACCAGCCGATGCGCCCGCTCATGACAATCCCGACGTGTTTGTGCGGTCGTGTGCGAGCGGTCAGGTCGACAACGCCGACGTCACCGCCGGCCGCACCGAGCCCCCAAGCCGCCCCCGTCAGCCGCCAATTGCCTTCGACCAGCTCGGGTTTCGCGCCGCTCGCCAGCCCCATAGCGGACCCGCCGGCGGTATCGTGCAACGGAGCGGCGCCCGCCACTGCAGAAAACCCAGCGACCGAGACGGCCACCACAAATATGTTCAATCCGAGTCGACGCACGACAACTCCTGTGCGGGTTTCGTTCCCGTTTGCTGATGCGCCAGCGATCCGCCGTACCGATACCGTCGACGCCTCCCATGCCAGGGACGGCGCCGCATTCTTGAGAGCCATGAACTTGAACACCGGCCCGCGCAGGAAGTGTCACCGAGCAGAAAAAGTGACCGGGAGCTTCTCGGCGAACTGCTTTTTGATTACACGTCGCCCATAGAGGTGACTCTGCGCATCAAGAGGAGCAACCGTGTCCGGACTTCGCATATTCGGGATTGTCATCGCCGTGGTCGGCGTCATCGCCGCCGCCTACCCGGGCTGGTTCGGGCCCCTCACAGGTGGGTCGGAGCCACCGGTGGACGTCTTCCAAGCCGTTGAACGTCGGGTTCGTGGGGGCATGTTGTTGGGCGTGGGCCTGGTCTTCATCGCCGTGCCCGCACTTCGGCCCTGGTCCGTGAGCATCCCGTCGGCCGTCTTCTACTTCATAACCGGCGCGCTTGCGGCGCGCCTGCTGGGCATCATCGTCGACGGTGCGGTGCCCAAGCAGTGGGCTTTGGTCGCGGTCGAGGCCGTCTTCATGGCGCTCGCCGCGCTTTGGTTGTGGCGCAGCGGATCCGGCTCTTGACCCCATTGCCGCTCATTCAGGGCGCACATTCGGCATGCCCGAGCGGCGCGAGCCGCCCGCGGGCAGA
>CAZLMW010000147.1:0-18770 GCA_964560875.1 uncultured Enterobacteriaceae bacterium | reverse complement strand
GGGAGCGGGAGCGGGAGCGGAAGAGCGGATCGCCATGCTCGCCGCGCACATCTAGCGGGGACAGACTGCCTTCTCCTGACCGGTCCTTCCCCTGCGACGGCCTCCCGAAACAAGACGGCACAAGCGAAGCGCTTTGTTGCGGTAGCAAAAAAAGACACGCCCCGGCCCTCCCCTGCCACCGTGGCTTGAAGGGCCGGAGCGTTACCCCCTCTCCTGACGCGCAGCCTACAGATTTCCCGCGAGCGATTGCCAGACTTCTGCGGCGAATTTGTCGCGGCTGGAGGTCGTTTGTGCCCCTGTTGCCAAAACCTTCGTCTTTACAAGACCCTGGGCGGCTTCGTCCGGCCCGATTACGACCGCGATTTTGCAGCCTCGGCGGTCCGCCTGGGCGAACTGCTTGCCGAGCTTGCCGACCTTCATCGACACCTCGACAGAGACACCGGCAGCGCGCAGTTCTTGGGCCACGGCCAGGGACGTTCCAGCGGTGTCGGGACTGAATACCGTGACGAACACATCGGCTTGCCCACCGGTCGCGTCGATCAGGCCGAGCTCTTGCAGGGCGGCCAACAAGCGGCTCAGTCCGAGGCTGATGCCCACGGCGGGGACCGACTGCTTGCTGAACATGCCGATCAGCTCGTCGTAGCGGCCGCCGCTCATCACCGCGCCCATGGTCGCAACCTTGGGGTGGGTCAACCGGGTCTCGTAGATCACGCCGGTGTAGTAATCCAAGCCGCGCGCGATTGCGGGGTCGTAGACGACGTGCTCTCCAAGACCGGCCGCCGCAACCAAGGTCAGGACCTCGCGCGTTCGGGCGATGCCCGCCAGTTGTTCGGGCGTTGCCGTCGCCGCGATTCGGGATTCGACCGCGGCTAACGGGTCTGCGGCGTGTTGCGCGGCCAGGATGAAGTCGACGATGTCCGCCGCGCCTTGTGGGGCATCCTCAAACGCCGCGATTTCCGCCCGGACCTTGTCCGCTCCCACCTTGTCGAGCTTGTCGATCGCGCGAATCGCCGCGGTCGTCATCGCTTCGGCCTTCGCCGGGTCCGCGTCATCGAGCCCGAACGCGCCCATCATCCCAAACAGCAGGTGCCGATGGTTGACGTGCAGCCGGAAGTCATCGACACCGAGCGCCTTGAGCACACCGAGCCCGCACACCATCACCTCGGCATCGGCCATCGCCGTGTTGCTGCCGCAGATGTCAGCGTCGCACTGCATGAACTCGCGAAACCGGCCCCGCTGCGGCTTGTCGGCCCGCCAGACCTTGCCGACCTGGTAGCGCCGCAAGGGCGTCCCCAGCTTGCCGCCATGTTGGGCAACTACCCGCGCGAGAGGCACCGTGAGGTCGTAGCGCATCGCCACGCGGCGTCCGCCCCGGTCGTCAAAGGTGTAGAGCAGCTTGTCGCCCTCTTCACCGTATTTGCCGGTCAAGATCTCGCCGTATTCGAGGACCGGCGTGTCCAGCGGCGCGAACCCGTGACGTACAAACGTGTCCTCGATGGTGCGCAACATCTGCGATTGCGCCGCCATATCCGCGGGCAACGTGTCGCGGAAGCCCTTGAGGGTTCGGGCGGTGATCAAGGTGGCCATGGGGTCCTCCGGGCGCGTGCACAGCAAAGCCGCGCGCGGGACGCGTTTAGCCGACTTGGGCGGCAGGTGCCAGCGTTGCGATGTCGTCACTGCGGGCCAGCGAAGTGCGCACGAGGTGTGCGTACAGGCCGTCGTGGCTCATCAGCTCCTCGTGATCGCCCTGTTCGACGATGCGGCCCTTGTCGAGCACGACGATGCGGTCGGCGTGGCGGATGGTGGACAAGCGGTGCGCGACGACGAGCACGGTGCGGCCCTTGAACATGCGCTCGATGGCGCGCTGCACATCCGCTTCCGTGGTGCTGTCGATCGATGCGGTCGCTTCGTCGAGGATGCAAAGCGGCGGGTCACGGGCGAGCACGCGTGCGATCGAGAGCAACTGGCGTTCGCCGGTCGACAGGTTGGCCCCGCGTTCGGAGAGCTCGGCTTCGAGGCCGCCCAGACGCTGCACGCGGTCCTTCAGGCTCGCGTCAAAGACCGCCGTCAACACCGCGCGTTCGCCGATATCACCGCGTCCCAGCGTCACGTTGTCGCGCACCGTCCCTGCGAACAGCACAACGTCCTGCTGCACCACGCCAACCGCGTCGCGCAGGGTCTCGAGCCGCCAGTCGCTGAGATCATGTCCGTCGAGCTTGATGGTGCCCGGCGGCGCCTCGTACATGCGGGTGACCAGCTTGCCGATCGTCGACTTGCCCGAGCCGGTCGGCCCTACGAGCGCGACGATTTGGCCGGCCTTGACGTCCAGGTTGATGTCGGTGAGCACCTCGGGGCCGTCTTCGCCGTAGCTGAAGCTCAACCCGTCGATCGTGAGTTGTCCGCGGATCTGCTCGCGTTGCGGTGTGTAGCTGCCCGAGCGGGGCGCCTGGTCGACATCCAGCAGCTCGAAGATGCGTTCGAGGGCCGCCATCGCCCGTTCGATCGTTGCGACCTTGCCCGAGAGCTCCCGCACCGGGACGAAAAGCCGCTGAATGTAGCCGATGAACGCAACGAGCAGGCCGAGTGTGACCGCGCCTTCGAGGTGTCTGCCGCTGCCGTACCAGATGAGAATCGCGATGCAGAGCGCCGAGACCCCGTCCATGATCGCGTACAGCGATGCGTCGTACCAGTTGGCCGCGTGATAGCTGCGCAGGTACTCGTAGTTGAGCCGCTTGTACTCCTGCAGCGACGCCTTTTCGCGGCCGTGCAGCTGGATGATGGCGTGGCCCGCGATCGCCTCGGAGAGGTAGCCGGTCGCCCTGGCCATCGACTTGCGGATGTTGGCGCTGTGAAGGCGCAGGCGGCCGCGGAAGAAATTGACGATGAGCACGATGAACGGCGCGACCAGCATCGAAACGGCCGTCAGTTTCACGTCGAGCGCGACCATCGTGCCGACGATGCTCAGGATGGTGATGACGTCGCCGAAGATGCCGACGATGCCGTGGGTCAGCACCTCGCCGAGCGACTCCACGTCGTTGGTTGACCGCGCCAGCAGCGAGCCGGTCGCCCTCTTGTCGAAGAAGCCGAGGCCCTGGCGCAGAACGTGTTCATAGATGGCGCGCCGCAGCCGTTGCAGCGACTTGTAGCCGAGCAGCTGCAGGGCATACATCTGCGCGCCACGGAGCAGGTATTCGGCGACTCCAGCGACGAGAAAGACGCTCGCGATGACCCACAGCGGATAGAAGCCCCCGCCCACGGGTGTCTTGTCCATCGCGTGCTGGATCGGCCCGTCGATCGCCTCCTTGATGAGGTAGGGCTGCAGCAACCCCGCGGCGGCCATCAGCGGCATCGCGATGAAGCCGACAACCAGCCACCGGGCATCGTCGCGCGCATACGCCCAATAGCGCTTGAGAAGGTCGAGATTGGTCACGGTGGTCAGGGATGCGCGGGCCGCACGAATGAGCTACGGCGCCGCTACCAGAATTTGTACCACGGCTCGTCCTCTTCCTCTTCCTTCTCTTCCTTCTTCTCTTCGGGCTCGACCCAGCGGATCTTCCGCTTGCGAAAACGCATCGGGTACAGCTCGTCGCGTTCGCTGATGAACGATCCCTTGAGCTTCTGGTTGACGATCAGGACCATGTACTTCCAGTCCGATGACCAGTGCACGGACTTGAGGATCCCCTTGGCCTTGGGCGGCGGCTTTTCCTTGGATTCCTTGTCGACCTTGAGCTTCACATCCGCGATTTTGCCGAGCTTCTTGTAGTCGGTGACGGCGATGACGCAGTTATCGCCCTTTTCGACGCTGAAGAACGCGAGCTTCTCCTTCTTGTCCTTCATCGACTCGTGGCCGGGGTCCTTGATCTTGTACTTGCGCTTGGCGCGCTTGATCGTCTGCACTTCCTGGCCGCGCATGTACTCGATCAGCCGCGACCTCTTGGCCGGTTTGCCGGTCTCCATCGAATAGAGACGGAGCGCGAGACCGACGTTGTTGTCGTCGATCTTCACGAGCATGTTCTCGTAATCTTTGTCAAAGCCAAGCACCGTCAGCGACGTCTTGACCTCTTGACCGAGCGCGGTCCCGGCAAAAGCGCTAACAGCCAGCAGCGCTATCGCCGCTGCAATCCATCGGACGAAACGGTCAGCCATTCGAATTGCCTCCGCGCTTTGACGACAAGTGCGGGCTGCTAGCCCGCTCCCACCCCGCAGGTGAACGTCGACGCGGATTTCTGCGGGCCGAAGTTGACCCGTGAAAATGCCTTCGCCGCGCACGCGCTGAGCTTGGAATTAGTCTTGCCCCCGACCTTGCAGGTCACGCGGTGGATCTGCCCCATCTCGGAGATGTGCAGCTTCGCCTTGAACGGGGCACCCCCAGCGATCGATTCAGCACAGCCCTTGAGGTTGGGCAACTTGGCAGCGCAGGTCTTGCGCAGCTTCTTGGCGCTGACATTGGCGCCGCCACCGAGCGCCGGACGTCGAACCTTCTCGCGTTTACCGCCCCAGCCACCGCCGAGCGCAGCAGCGAGCGCCGCTTTCTTGGCCGCTTCCGCCGCGGCGATCTGGGCCTTGGTGAGCTTGCGCTTTTGGATATAGCCACCGCCTGCAACCGCGCCGGACTTGCTCCGCTTGCGGGCGATGCGGGCCGCGACGATGCGCTTCTTGTTCTTGGTCAACAGCTCGCTGGCCAGGATCGAGACGGTCTTCTTCTTGCGAATGGCGCTGCCCTCGGCGACCTCATCTTCGGGCGTGAGGTCGAAGTCGGCGCTGTTCTGATAGGGCAACGCGAACACGGCGAGGATCGTCTTGGAGTCGCGCAGCAAGGACTTGCGCTGTTCGCCCTGCAAGTAGAGCACCACACCGAACGCGATGACGCCGATGAGCAGGCTCGCCAAGACGACCGTAATCATCACTTTCTGGCGTTTGCTCCGCTTGTCGAGGCGGAACATGACCGAGAACTCTTGCAGCAGGTTCTGGTATTCCTCCTTGGTCGGCTTGTGCTTGTTCGGATCCGGCATTTGCAGCTCGAAATCCTGGTTGAGCATCTCGCCGGTTTCGAAGAACGCCTGGGCGCCCGCTGCGTTGCCCGCTTGTGGCTTTTCGCCGCTGGGCAGGGGTTTTTTCGCCGCCGTCTTGTTCGCCGCCGTCTTGTTCGCCTTTTCTGGCTTGGCGGCCTTCGCGGGTGTGGCCGCTTTGACCGGCTTGCCGATCTTGACTTTGGGGGCCTCGGGCTTGTTGCTGACGTTGGACTTGTTGGGCAGCCGCGCCCCAGTCGAGCGGCTTGACTGCTTGCGGCCGGGCTTGAGGGTACGCGCCTGGGCGGCCTCTTCAGCTTGCGTCGCGGCGCCCGACTTGCGGCCTTTGCGGCGCGAACGACCGCTGGTTTTCCGCTGACCACCGGTCTTGCGGGACAGACGGTTGTCGCTGCGTTCACCGGGCAGGCGCACCACGTCTTGCATCACGGTCGCATCGTCGTCTGCGCCGTCTTGGGGCGAACCGGTGCGGGCGAGCTGTTCGTCGGTCACGATCTCCTGCATGACGGTCGCTTCATCGTCGGCAGGCATGTGCGCCGCGCCGGTCTTGAGCGTCGTCTTGATCTCGCCAGCGGCTTGCGGCTTGCCGTCGCCCTCGTGCAGGAGCTTGGCGAGTGCGCTGATCTCCCGCAGCTTCTTCCAACCGTCCTGTCCTTTGCGCCAGGCCAGCGAGTTGGCGTTGATGCGGCCCTGCGTGAGCAGCTCGCGGATTCTGCTCAAGGGCAGCGGACCTTCGGCCTTGCGATCGATCGCGATATGCCAGATGGCCGGTTCGCCGTCGCCAGCCGGGGCCGGATCAGCGGTGCGGGGCTGCGTGGCTCGAGCCGGCGAAGGTGCCGCTTTCTTGGCGGCCGGCGCCTTGACCTGCATCGGAGCTACCGCGCCACTTGGCTGGTAGACCTTCGCCGTTAATTTGCCGTCGTCGCCGACGCGGACCCGTACCAGCGTCTTGCATGACGGGCACTTGATCTTGGCCATGCCGCTGGTGCCGAGACGATCGCGCGACAACCGATATGAACTGTTGCAGCTCGGGCAGGTGAAACGCACGTCGCTTTCCTCCGGGCTCTGACGTTAAGCTCGTGGTGACGGTAGACACGGCGTCGATTCTCAATGGGTCGACGACGATAAGGCCCCGTTTTGAGCCGTGGGTGGGGGGTTGAGCCGTGGGTTCGGGCCAACAAAGCGGTGCCGCCGCGGCGACGCGACCGTACCACAGTAAAAATACGTGTGCACGCCCACGCGGGCGCCTTCATAGAGACGCGCGAAGCGCCGATTCGATCGATCTTGGTTAGTGGATCGCGCGATCGCCGGGCGCTTCGGGTTCGGCGAAGTTGGCCAGCTCAAGGGCCATCAGCACGTCCGTTCCTTCGAAACGGTAGCCCGTCTGTGCGAACTCGATCTTCAGCGGCTCGAACCGGCCCGGGTATAAGATCGGGTTACCGGTTCGGTCGTAGCCGAGCATCACGAGCGTATCGAGCCGCAGGATGTCGTCGGGATCGTCGGATAATGGCAGATCGCGCATCACGACGTAGTAGCCCTCGTCGGGCAGCGGCACGAGCGCCTCGAGGAAGTCGGCGTCTTCAGCGGCGACGCCGGGCTCAGCGAACCACCACTTGTTGTGCTCGCAATGGGTCGGCAGCGCGACGGTCGGGAATTCCTCGGGTCGGTGGTCGTGCAGCAGCACGAGTTGGTGAGCCGCGATCGTCTCTTCCAATCCGCCGAGCGCGATCTGCGTGCGGTAGAGCCCACACCCCAGGGCCGGAACCCGCTGCAGCTTCTCCCGCCGATTGAACGTCGCGTCATCCATCCGAGCGACCGTGCCGCATCGATCCGGCGAACACAAGCACGCTCGCTTGTGGCTCAAATGGCCGGCAAGGCGTCGTCGCCGCTTGTGGCACGACAGGCCGCGCAGCTCCGCTTGCGGTGCGCAGTCCCCAGGCAACGCTTCATGCAAGTCGGTCATTTGGACCGACTTGCATTCGTGCAATGCCTCGCCACATCGGTTTGAGGACCCCGCGTAAACGCGAAAAGGGGCTCCCTTGGCCGTTTCAGTGCGCACTTGCGTCTTGCCGCCCCCCCTGCACCGTGCTAGGTTCCGTTCGCTTTTCGGCCCAACTGCGTCTAACTGCTGAATTTTCAACGGGAAAACGCAGAACGACGAAACGCTGTTGCCGCGGGGTGACCCGCGCAGGAATCCGATCGAAGGGAACATGATGCTCCGTCACCCATCCCGACCTCGCAGCCGCCGCGTCTCAATCGCGCTTGCGGCATTGGCGATCGTCGGCATGGCGGCCCCAGCAGCCGTCACCGAAGCCGCCAGCGCCTCGGTCAAGAAAACCAAGCCCCGCAAATGGCCCATCGGCGGCCAGGTCTCGATGGGCGTTTCGGCTGGTGCCGGTACGTTCGTCTCGGGCGAGCAGAACCGCCCGTCGGTGACGTCGTCGATGTCGCTGTTCTTCGGCGCGGGTCTGGGCGGCGGCCTCCGGCTCAACGTCCTGCAGTCGATCAACAAGACGCTCGTCGACTTCGCCGAGGACCCCTTCGCGGCTCGCAAGCGCAACACCACGCTCGGCGACACGATGCTCATACTCGCCTACCGACCGATGGTCGCGGGCGGCAAGAAGAAGAAGCTGACGGCGGCCGAGAAAGCTGCTATTGCCCTCAACCCTTCCCTCGCTGCCGGCGACTCGGGTCGTCCCCTCAAGCTGCCCGGCGGCATCGGCGTCCAGGGCATCCTTCGGCTGCATCTGCCGACGAGCAAGATCGCCCAGCACCAGACCCGCCAGGCGACGGTCGGCGCGGCCCTGACGTTCAACAAGGGCGGCATCGGCCCGTTCTCGTTTATCTACCAGGTGCGCTTTGATAAGAACTTTCACAAGTACAGCAACGCCGTCGTCAACTACGACGAGCTGAACACCACGCCGCTCGCGCGCCCCGGTGGCGAAGAGCAGGTCGGATCCTCGCTGGTCGCCACCCGCTTCAACAACCCCAGCTACGCGTTCCGCAACCTGTTCATCGCCTCGATCAACACCGGCACGAAGCTGTCGTTCCAGATTGTTTACTTGCTGATCAACCAGTTCCGCTACTACGACGCTCCCCTCGATGAATACAGCAGCCCGCACGCCAAAGGTGGTCGCGGCCGTCTCGATCTCGCCTGGGGTCAGATCGCCGCGCTCTACTCGCTCGGCGGCGGCTACATGATCTCGGCCAACACCGCGACATTCACCACGCCGTGGTCGGCGGACAACCAATCGCTTCGACTGCCGTTCCTCGAATTCCGTAACGCCAGCGACAACATCACGTCGTTTGGCCTCTCGCTTTTGAAGAACTTCTAGGCCGACAACACACCACTGAACGCACTTTCTGAACCACCGTTCTCGACTCAAATGGAGTCACCCATGATGCGCACAACCTCCCTCGCCCGCCGCGCCGCGCTCGCCACCGTCCTCGTGCTCGGCGCCACATTCAGCCTCAACGGCTGTGTTGAGCAGCTCGGCGAGATCGACCGCACGCAGGCCAACGTCTTGTCCAAGGCGGACTTTCACGGCGTCTGGTACCGCCTCGGCGTGATCACCGACATGCCCAACAACGCCAGTTGGGGCTTCGTCGGCCAGACTCACTTTGACAGCGACACCGGCAAGGTCATCTTCGACGTGCAGGAAGACCACCTCGTCGCCTACCCGATCACCGAGAAGGTGAAGGGCGGCGCCGCCAAGTGGCACAAGAAGAAGATCCGCAACTACTGGGACGCCGGCAAGCAGGACACCTTCGTCGAGGTGTACGTCGGCAACCCGGTGGCGACCTGGCACATCGACAGCCACTTTGACGTGATCCGCGAGTACTCCACCTCGACCGGCGCGCAGGGCAACGTCAAGGTTGAAAACACCACCGACAAACCCTGGTGGCAGCGCAAGCACTTCCGTGTCGACTGGGACAGCAACAGCCAAAAAGAGTTCTTCTTTCCACAGGGCGGCGGCTCGCTCGGCAGCATCGCCGCGTCGACAGGTCAACATTACGTGCAGGAGCACGAAGAGAACGACCCCAACCGCTTCTTCATGGAGTACCCGCGCGACGAGAGCGGCGACCCCATCAAGGGCAAGGCGGCCAACTACTTCCACTACACGCGTCGTCTCTACGTGAACCCGGGCACCACCGGCTTCTGCTCGACGTACTCGCTGGCGTTCGGTGACTGCGCTGGTGGCGTCATGGACGTGCGCCTGTCGTTCCGCCGCGCCGATCCGCGCAGCATCAACGACTACGAGATCCGCGACTACCACAACGAGCCCGACGCCGATAAGTTCGGCTTCTTCCTGAGCACGCGCCACACGTTCACCGAGGACTATGGCCTCACGTACACAGGCCAGGACTACAAGGCGCAGGTCTGGAACCTGTGGCAGAAGTCCAAGACCTTCTCGCCCGCCAAGGACGCGAGCGGCAACACCAAGTCGTGCACCACCAACTACGACTGCACCGCACCGGCGGTTTGCGACCAGGAAGACTGGTTCGTGACCGGCGTCTGCTCGATCGGCCACCCCATCGAGTACACCAAGCGTGGTCTGCGCCCGATCGTCTACCACCTCTCCGCCGACCACCCGCGCGAGAAGCACACGGTCGCGGCCGTCTATCAGGTTGGCGAGAACTGGAGCAAGGTCTTCCAGGAGACGGTCTCATGGCTGTACTTCTGGGAAGAGAAATGGGGTCAGGACAAGGTCAAGGGCGAGGACGGCAAAGAGCGCGCGATCAAGGGCTTCGAGTCGGCCAACGGCCTGTTCGGTCAGCGTTTCTGCAACACCCACACAGACTGCGGCACGCACGCCGTCGCGCAGGCCGATGTCAAGGCCGCCGAGGACGCCAACTCCCTCGCCATCGGCACCGAGAAGGGCGTCATCATCGCCATCGACGAGATCAACACCCGCGAGAAGATCGGCGGCGACGCATACATCATGTTCGTCAACGCATCCCCGGGTTCGGGCAAGGCCACCCTCAAGGTCGGCTCGCTCACCATCCCCGACGCCGAGTTCAAGGCCGGCAAGGTCGACGGCCACAAGTACGCGGGCAAGGTTCCCAAGGGCGAAGTCAGCGGCCGCATGAACCTCACGGTCACCGCCGGTGGCAAGACCGCGACCCTCGTCAACGCCGAGCTGCGCAAGAACCGCGTGCACTGGGTCGTCTACTTCGGCGGCGATCAGGTCGCCATCACGCAGAGCCAGCTCACCAAGGAAGGCGTCCGCGCGTTCCACGCCATCAACATCGGCAAGAAGAAGAACGTGGCTGGCACGACCAACGTGTCGACCGGCATCCCGCTGGAAGTCGGCATTAACGGCGTCCGCGAGAAGGGGCCGGTCGAGTACGGCAACTTCACCGACTACATCCACCACACCGCCAACACGATTCACGCGGTCTTCATCAAGCCCGGTCAGCGCTCCGACGTTTCGTGCCTGCAGATCGACGGCCGCGGCATCTGCGCCGGCTGGGCGCAGACGCTCACCGCCAAGGATCGCCAGCGCCGCCTCGAGATCCGCGACAAGGAGCTGCCGCACCTGTTCGTGGTCTGCACCAACAAGTACTCGGGCAAAGAGAGCCCGGCCGCTTGCGGTGACAAGGAGACCCGCGCCAAGGCGCTCAACGACTGCCGTTACTGGACGACCGACCTGGCCGGCAACGACATCAACCCCTGCAAGAAGTTCGTCGTCGCGCCCGACGCCGCCAAGGGCCTCGGCGACACGCGCTACAACTACATCTATTGGGTCACCAACCCGCACGCGTCCAGCCCGCTCGGCTACGGTCCGTCGGCCGCCGACCCGGACACCGGACAGCTCTGGTGGGGCGTTGCCCACATCTACGGCGCCGCGCTCACGACCTACGGCCAGTACGGCAAGGACCTCGTTGACCTGCTCAACGGCGACCTGAACGTCGACTCGCTGATCACCGGCAAATACATCAAGAGCTACCTCAAGGCGTTCGCGACCCCCGGCGACCACACCGAATTCGGCGCTGCCAAGAGCGGTAACGGCTCAGGTGGTCATGCCCCCGGCGCTGAGAATCAGCCGCAGCGCGACGCGAACTACTTCACGGTCGACGGCGCCAAGAAGCGCGCTACCAAGGACATCCGCAAGGAGATCTTCGGCCGCCTCGACGACGAGCAGCTGCAGAAGTTCTTCAAGGGTGCGACCCCGCAGGAGCTCGCCGCCGCCGAAAAGGAGATGCACGAGCTGGCCAACCCCAAGAAGCTCGCCGAGAAGTTCTTCAACGAGAACACAAGCTTCGATATGAACGAGGTCAAGGCCCGCTGGGACAAGCTCAAGGGCACCTCGCTCGAGCGCGCGCTCGTCAACGACGAGATGGCGCTGGCCCTCACCGGTGGCGACTACCAGCCCGGCGATCCGCTCGACGACAAGATCCTCGCGCAGGCTTCCCCCGTGAAGTGGGCGTCGCCGACCGTCAGCAGGATCGACGAGAAGAAGCGGATGCAGTTCCTCGGCATCCACAACATCTACGCCCGCGACTTTGTCGACCCGGCGCTCATCGGTCTGGCCAAGCGCTTGAAGTGCGCCAAGGGCCAGGAGCCCACCGAGGTGCCCGCCGACAACATCGGCAACCAGTCCTGCTACAAGGGCGCCGCGCTCCGCATCGCCATGCAAAACGCCATCTACCGCGGCGTCCTCGAGCACGAACTCGGCCACACCTTCGGCCTGCGCCACAACTTCGCGGGGTCCGCTGACGTGCTCAACTACTTCGACCCCTACTACGAGATTCGTGAGAAGGAGCCGGTCTACTGCGCGTCGATCAAGACCCAGTTCGGTTCGGTTGTCGCCAACGACCTGTGCGAGCAGACGCTCGGCGAGACTTGCAAGTACCTGCAGTGCTCCAACGACAGCGAATGCCCCAGCGGCTACACCTGCGGCAGCAACAGCTGCGTGGACACCAACGGCACCAAGCTCGGCCAGTGCACGGGCACCGTCGACAGCTACTTTGAGTGCGCCGGTGACAAGGACTGCGAATCGGCCGGCGGCATCTGTCGCGCGGACGGCTGGTGCGGCGCCAAGATCGGGTGCAAGGCCAACGACGACTGCCAGAGCGGCGAAATCTGCAGCGGCACCTGCGTCAACCAGCTGACCGGCAAGGCGCGCACGACGCTGCTCGTCTCGACCAAGACCCAGGGCATGAAGAAATTCATGCCGCGTCCGGCGCCGACCAAGGCCGAGATTGAGAAGCGCCGCACCGAGTACCAGTACAGCTCGATTATGGACTACGGCCAGAAGATCAACGCCGACTTCGAAGGCCTCGGCAAGTACGACGTCGCGGCCATCAAGTACGGCTACGGTCGCATGACGGAGGTCTTCGCCGATATGAGCTTCTCGCGCCGTCAGCTCGAGAAGTACGCCAAGGTCGCCGGCACGCCGCAGGGATCAGCGTGGCGTATCCGCACCAGCGGCTGGCGGTTCGCGGGGTCCATCACCCACCCGTTCATGTACCTGAACAACTGGATGCCGCCCAAGTACCTGCTCAAGCGTGACTCGGTGCCGACCTTCTTGGTGCAATCCGAGCCCGATGTCGCCGGCAAGTACGGCCGCAGCGTCTACGACCAGACCTACTTCGAGGTGCCTTACAAGTACTGCAGCGACGAATACCGTGGCGGCTCGCTGGCTTGCTACTATTTCGACACCGGCGCCCACATGCAGGAGATCGTCTACCACGCCCAGCAGCACATGCGGGAGTACTACATCTACGACGCGTTCAAGCGCGACCGCCTGTTCTTTGGCTACGGCGGCTCTCCCAACAGCTACATGGCGCGCATCAGCAGCCGCTGGCTCCTGCCGATCATGGCGGCCGCTCGCTACTACGCTGTCTACAACAACATCTTCCGCATCTACTCGTTCTTCCCCTTCTACGACAACCACCCGATGTACATGAAGGGTCTGCGCGAGGCGTCCGAGATGGCGTTCCGCTCGCTCACGGCCATCCTCACGTCGCCGGCGCCCGGTTCGTACGCGTTCGATTCGAAGAACAACGTCTACACCAATATCAGCTTCACCGAGGGTGCCAAGGGCAGCCAGCTGGATGTCCCGATCGGCGTTGGCAAGCTGCCGTACACGACGTTCGCGACCGACAACGGCTACTACTACGCGCTGCACCCGCTGTGGATCGGCTCGATGTGGGAGAAGATCAGCGCCATCCTGTCGATGGTGAACTCCTCGGCGAGCTTCTTGACCGACTTCGTTGGTGAGCAGCTGCCGCTGTTCCGCGGCACAGCCATCGGCTTCAACACCCTCTACCCCAAGGAGCTCTCGGAGATCCTCGGCGGCGTCGCGGCAGGCTCAGTCGAGCACATCGGCGGCTACGTCAAGTCGGGCACGGGCGGCAAGCTCAGCTACGAGCCGCGCGATCCCTTCACGCCGGTCAACCCGACCAAGGCGCGCGTGCCTCCAAGCATCAACAACCTTACGCTGCGTCTGTGGGCGGCGACGATGGCCATCGTCAACCTGCCCGCCGGCTTCGACCCGAGCTACACCGACGGCATGGCCGTCTGGCTCAAGGGTAGCGGCGGCTCCCACAAGTTCGGCACGTCCGGCCTGGTCAACTGCGGCAGCGCCACGCCGCCCAACGGTGGTGGCACGCCGCCTGCGGTTTGCGTCGACGAGTACTTCGACCCGATCGGCAAGAAGACCTACGTCGCGCCGCGGCCCAACTACAGCCAGACTTTCTTCTCGCCGACGCACTACATCGTCAAGAAGCTCAACGAGCTCAAGCAGCAGTGGCAGCTCGCCAAGGGCACCGAGAAGCTGAAGATCTACGACCGGATGAAGCAAGAGCTCGAGATTCTCGACTACTTCCGTCGCCTGTACGCCCTCTACGGCTCGATCGGCGCGTAAGGGAGTTTGACGATGAACATGCTTTACGACCGCAGCAAGACCTTTACCCAGCACACCAACATGCGAGACACGGCCATGAAAGCCATTCGCCTCCCAGCCCTAATTGCCCTCGCCGCGTTCGCAGCCGTCGGTTGCGCGCAGGATCTCGAGGACATCAACCGGGTCCAGCCCAACTACGTCAAGAAGGCGGACCTGCTCGGCAAGGAATTCTACGCCCACGGGACCGTCGTCAAGACGCAGTTCACGACAGCGAGCACCTTCCCGGGCGCGATGGGCGGCACCGTCCGCGGCGTCTTCCAGTTCCAGGAGAATTCGCTCTTCTTCTACAAGACCTACGAGTTCATCGCGGGCTCGGAGGTCTACGCGCAAAAATCCGACGCCGACGAGCCGATGAAGGACAAGGACGGCAACGTCCTCAAGCGCGCGGTTCTACAGGACGGCATGACCGTTCCCTGCACGACAAAGACCGAGAAGACCGACTGCATGGACGGCGCGTGGTGCGCCAACCCGGCCAACCCGAAGCTGTACGGTGAGTCGGACAACACGGGCAGATGCGTGATGGAAAGCATCCGCTACGTCTACCGCGGCGCGCCGGTGTTCATCTACCCGATCACCAGCCACTTCGACATCCTGCGCGGCTACAGCGCCGCGTCGGGCGAGAAGAACAACGTCCTGTCCGAGAACACCACCGACCGGGAATGGTATCAGCGCGAGTTTGCCCGCATCAGTTGGGGTGCTGGCTGGGAAGCGCGTGAGACCAACCCGTCGGGCCTCGACGGTGAGGTGATCTTCGAAGGCGACGGCGCCCCCGAGGGTGAAGGCTTCGAGGTGGGCACAGACTACCGCTTTGGCGACGACGTTCCGCAGACCTACATCACGTTCGCGTACCGCCTGATCGCCAAGGCGCCGTCGATCAACGTGAAAGGCTGGTGGGGTGACTCGCTGCCGATCTGCCTGTTCTACCCGTGGTACAGCGGCGGCATTTACGACTGCATCAGCGAGGAAGTGAAGCAGCGCCAATTCTTCCTGCAGGTCCCGCAGTTCAAGGAAGGCGACAACCGCAAGTTCGTACCGCGCGACCTCGATGACGTCGAGCTTGAGAAATTCGGCTACTTCCGCGCCGAGCGTCGCACCTACAGCACCGAGTACGGCAACACCTACTCGGGCGCCATCCGCCGCGCCAACCAGCACCGCATCTGGGACCGCTACGTCAAGAAGATGGTCAAGGATAAGGACGGCAATGAGACGTGGTCAGGCGACTTCGACTACAGCAAGATGAGCCCGACGCCCATCGTGTACTACCTCAACGAAACGCACCCGCGCGAGCTGGTGCAGGCCGCCGTGCGGATGGCGCAAGCCTGGAGCGAGCCGTTCGAAGAGGTCGTCGCCTACCACAAGGGCGGCTGCGGCACGAAGAAGGGCGCTGACTACGAAAAGTGCATGAAGGACAACTGGCCCAAGCATCCGATGTACGTGCTCTGCGAGAACAGCGACGCGATGGCCAAGTCGGCGATCGCCGCGGGCTTCAAGCACGCCGAAGGTTGGGTTGCCCACTACTCCGGCACCGACATTGGCGCGAAGTTCTGCCGCAACATGGACACGGTCCACCAGTTCGGTGACCTGCGTTACTCGACGTTGCACGCCGTCCCCAACCCGATTCAGATCGGCCTGTACGGCTACGGCCCGACCGCTGCTGACCCGCTGACCGGTGAGACGATCGCCGGCTTCGCGCACAGCTACACGGCGGCCATGAAGCGCGGCGCCGAAGCTGCGATGCGCACGATCGAGTTCGCCGCGGGCATCAAGGACTTCAACGACATCAAGCGGCAGTCCGAGCGCAAGTTCCTGCTCAAGGCGCAGGCCCTCAAGCGCTACGGCCAGAGCGGCCCGACGTCGACCAAGGCGGCGCAGGCCTACGTCAAGAACATGATCGACCCGCAGGTTCGCGCCAACTTGAAGACCAGCGGCGTGATGCACGCCGACGACGCCACCACCTGGGGCGCCAACCGTATGGCGGCGATCCGCACCAACAAGGCGCTGGAAGCCAAGCTCATCGCGATGGACAACACCAACTGGGTGCAGGGCATCTTCAAGGACCCGCGTGTCAAGAAGGGCGGCGCGGTTGAGCTCGACGAGAGCGCCGTCAAGCAGATGAGCCTCGCCACCTGGGGTCACATCGCGGGGATGAACAAGCGCGAGAAGGTCAAGCGCGACCTCGCTCAGCGCAACATCTATCTCGCCGAGTTCGCCGATACCGCGATCCTCGGTCTCGCCAAGCAGTACGGCACCAAGTTCGACGAGGCCTTCTGCAAGGCGTTCGCGACGAGCAAGGAAGAGCTGGTCTTCAACTGGGACAAGCTGCTCTCCACCACCGAAGCCGCCGACAAGGGCGACTGCGCCACCGCCGGTGAGTGGCAGGCCACGGGCGACCAGAAGGGCAAGGTCTGCAAGAAGATCGGCGACAAGACCCAGTGGGTTCAGTGCAGCAGCCAGGTCATGATGCAGCGACTGCGCGTCGCGGTGAACACCGCGCGTGGTGGCAGCCCGTTCGCCGAGCCCAACAAGTTCCTGCCCAGCCCGCTGTACACCGACACCAACGACACCATCGTCACCAAGACGCAGCAGATCGGCCGCAAGATCGTCGAGTCGCTCCGCCCCGGCATCAAGCAGGAGCTGTGGGCACGCATCTACGAGGGCACTCAGCTGCACGAGCTCGGCCACACGCTCGGCCTGCGCCACAACTTCGAGGCGAGCACCGATACGCTCAACTTCCACCAGGAATACTGGTCGGCCAAGACGGACACCAACGGCGACGTCGTCAACCCATGGCAGCGCGACACCCCCGCGCAGGCCAAGGCCAACATCCGCGAGAAGATGCTCGCGTCGGTCATGGACTACACCGCCAAGTTCAACGGTCGCTTCGCGGGCCTGGGCCACTACGATCACGCGGCCATCAAGTTCGCCTACGGCAACATGGTCGAGGTCTTCAACAACCCGCCGGACCTGACCAAGTCGCCCAAGAAGGGCCTGCCCGCGGCGCAGGATTTCCTCGCGGAGCCGTCGGACACCTCGCCCGGCGCCCAGGAGGTCAAGCACCTCGGCAACGACGTCATGAACCGCCTGACGCGCAAGCTTCACTACTCGTCGCTTCCCAAGTACTTCGGCAACGTCAAGAACATGTACGACCGCCGCAACGTCGACTGGAAGCTCTTCAAGGGCAAGAGGTGCGAGACCGTCGCGGACTGCGGTGGTGTCGGCGAGTGCGCCAAGTTCGGCTCGGACAAGTACTGCAAGACGCTCGACGAAGTTGAGGTGCCCTACCGCTTCTGCTCCGACGAGTACAACCGCCGCACGCCGACCTGCTCGACGTGGGACGAGGGCGCCGACGAGTTGGAAATCGCCCGCAACTACCTCGATAACTACGAGCAGTACTGGTACTTCTACGGCTACGCTGGCGACAGCGTGACGTTCCACCCCAACAACTACTCGGGTCGCGTTTACAGCTACTTCGCCGGTGCTCGTCGCCAGCTTGAATGGTTCACCGTCCAGATGGACCACTACAGCAAGGGCGATTGGTGGAAGAAGAAGTTCGGCACCGAGTACGACCAGGACCCCAACGGTGGTCTGTCGGGCGCGCTCGCGGCGGCCGAGACGACCAACAAGCTCGGGCAGGTCATCGGCCGCCCGGCACCCGGTTACTACTGCTACAACTCGCTGCGTAAGCGCTTTGAACCGTACGACGATCGCGAGCAGAGCAGCCTCACCGACTGTCAGCTGATTCTCGAGACCGACGGCGCACGTCGCCTGTACGGAGGCTGGGACTTCGCCGGTTACTCAGGCCGTCCGGTCAGCGGTGGTCAGATTTACGACCGCCTGTGGGCCTTCGTCATGCTCGCTGATCCCACGCCGTCGCTCTGGTACTTCAAGGTCAACCAGTTCGAAGACGCGCGTCGCTACCTGGCCAGCCCGTTCACCCTCTTCCCCAAGAAGATCCTGAACCTGCTGTCGGGTGTCGGCACCGAGAACAGCGATCACTACGGCTGGTGCGTCCTCAACGGCGGCGGCAGCGGCAAGCCCGATACGCTCGAGCCGCGTCACCTCGTCGGTGGTACCGGTGAAGCGTGCGCCAAGGCCTGCGAAGACTTCGCGAAGGTCCCGGCTGACAAGCAGGTTGGCTGCCGCAAGTACTACCTCTTCCCCGATGCGCGCCCGACCTTCCCGTCGAGCCGCTTCCGTATGCCGCTGCTCGGCAACCTCTACGGTATGGCGATGACCACCCGTGGTTACGACCGCAGCTACATGGACACGAGCCGCATCTTCCTCGAGGGCCACTACACCGAGATCGACATCCCCAAGGGTGTGACCAAGTGCACGTTCACCGACCCGCTGTCGGGCAAGATCTACGTGGCACCGAAGGTCAGCGAGGACCTGCTCAACCCGGGTTGCATGAACATCGAGGCCGCCCAGAGCGCACTCGACCAGTTCAACAACCTTGGCACGTTGCAGAACAACTACCTGTTCAGCGAGTACCAATTCCGTGTCTCGCTGCTCGAGGTGCTCCGTGCCATGCACGACACCTACGAGTCGTGGTAGCACCGCCGCTCCGCCGGCATCGAGAAACGGCTAACGATTAGCGAGCGGGGTTGTCCTTCGGGGCGACCCCGCTCTTCTTTTGGGGCGGCAAGGCGGCTACGGGGCGGCTTGCCGGGGCGATGCTGCCGGGGCGAGACCGAGCACTCGCCCGAGGACGCAGCAGATTGGACGTCAGACCGACTGACGTCGCGAGAAAAGGCGGGTTAGCGCCAATGCCGGTCATTGGGGTTGGCCCGGGTTAGCGCCAATGCCGGTCACTTAACGACCCCGGCTGAAG
>CAZLMW010000146.1:4034-18990 GCA_964560875.1 uncultured Enterobacteriaceae bacterium | reverse complement strand
CGACCTAACGATTATGAGTCGTTCGCTCTAACCAACTGAGCTACCCAGCCGATATGGGTCGTATCTCCCCGGAATCTACAAGCCGGCGCGCAAGCGGTAGGTCTGTGAGGCGCCGGAGAATTGCCGGATCGGCGTCGAGGCGGTGATTCGGAGGTATCTCGCAGGCCTATCGCTTGGAGAACTGGAAGCGGGCGCGGGCGCCGCGCTGGCCGTACTTCTTGCGCTCTTTGACGCGGGCGTCACGGCGGAGGAAGCCGGCGGACTTGAGAGGCGGACGGAGCTCGCCGTCAGCGACGGTCAGCGCGCGGGCGACAGCGTGGCGGATGGCGCCCGCCTGGCCGGTGAGGCCGCCGCCGCGAACGGTGGCGTAGATGTCGAACTGGTCGGCTTTCTCGACGCAGTTGAGCGGCTGCTTGATGACGTCAACGAGGAGCGTCCGGTACAGGTACGCCTCGGCGTCGCGGCCGTTGATCAGGATGTTGCCGGTGCCTTCGCGCAAAAACACGCGGGCAGACGCCTCTTTGCGGCGGCCGGTGGCGTACCAGGTGGTCGGGGCTTCGCCCCCAGCGGTGCGGCGGTTCGTGGCCATGTCAGTCCTCTTCTCGTTCGTCTCGTCGGGTTTGGCTTACAGGTTGAGCGCCTGCGGGTTCTGGGCGGCGTGCGGGTGGGTCTCACCGGCGTACACCTTGAGCTTGCGCAGCTGCTGGCGGCCGAGCGGGCCCTTGGGAAGCATCCCGCGGACGGCTTTCTCGATGGCGCGCTCGGGGTGCTTGTTGAGCAGCTGTTCGGCGTTCACTTCGCGGAGGCCACCGGGGTAGTTGGTGTGGTGGCGGTACACCTTCTGCGTGGCCTTGCGACCGGTCAGCTCGATTTTGCCCGCGTTGATGACGACCACGAAGTCGCCGACGTCGTTATGCGGGGTGTACGTGGGCTTGTGCTTGCCGCGCAAGATGGTGGCGATGCGGGTCGCGGCGCGGCCGAGGACGGCGCCGTCGAGGTCGACAACGAACCAGGCGCGGTCGACGTCGCTCTTGCGGTAGCTGGCGGTGGTCTTGGTCAAGCTCATCTCGTGCTCCGAGTCGTCCTTCGCGCGCGGTTTCGCCGCAGGAGTGCCTGCGAAGGGGCGCGGATTCAGCCAACAAAGTGGCGGGGTGTCAAGCGAAAATGCGGCCTCGGCGCACAGCGGATAGATGCGTTGCGGAGGCGGGTTTTCAGGGACAGCGCCGGCGGCGGTCCCTCGCTGCGTTCAAATGGCGGCCTTCAGCGCGTCGACGGCGTCGATTCGCTCCCAGCTGAACGACGGCTCGGTGCGGCCAAAGTGACCACCGCTAGCGGTCATAGTGTAGATCGGGCGCAGCAGGTTGAGGCGCTCGATGATGGCGCGGGGCCGGAAGTCGAAGACCTGCCGGGCCGCGCGCTCGATCGTCTCCGGGGCGACGTGCTCGGTGGCGAATGTATCGACCTTGACGCTCGTGGGCTCGGCGACGCCGATCGCGTAGGACACCTGCACCTCGACCTCTTCGGCGAGGCCGGCGGCGACGATGTTCTTGGCAACGTAGCGCGCGAAGTAGGTCGCGGAACGGTCGACCTTGCTCGGATCCTTGCCCGAGAACGCGCCGCCGCCATGACGTCCCCAACCGCCGTAGGTATCGACGATGATCTTGCGTCCGGTGAGGCCGCAGTCCGCGTGCGGGCCACCAAGGATGAAGGTGCCGGTCGGGTTGATGAAGTAGTTCGTGTCGCCGTGCAGCAGGTGCGCGGGCACGATCGGCTTGACGACGGTCTCAATGATGGCGTCGCGCAGATCGACGTGGGAGATGCTTTCGCGGTGCATCGTGCTGACGACCACGGCGTCGACGGCGACGGGCTTGCCATCGGCGTAGCGAACGCTCACCTGGCTCTTGCCGTCGGGGCGCAACCAGTTGTGGGTGCCGTCGCGGCGCACTTCCTCGAGCCGACGTGTAAGGCCCTGGGCGAGCGCGATCGGCAGCGGCATGAGCTCGTTGGTCTGGCGGCACGCGAAGCCGAACATCAGGCCCTGGTCGCCCGCGCCTTGCTCTTTGTGCAGGCCTTCGCCGACGGTAACGCCGTCGGAGATATCGGGGCTCTGCTTATCGATCGAGGTCAGGACCGCGCAGCTGGCGGCGTCGAAGCGATCGACCGGATCGTCGTAGCCGATCGAGGCGATCGTCTTGCGGATGACATCGGGGATGTCGACGTAGCAGCTGGTCGTGATTTCGCCGGCGACCATCGCGAGGCCGGTGGTCACCATCGTCTCGCAAGCTACGCGCGCGGCGGTGTCATGCGTGAAGATCGCGTCGAGGACGGCGTCGGAGATCTGGTCAGCGACCTTGTCGGGGTGGCCGCAGGTGACCGATTCGCTGGTGAACGTGAAATCCTTGATCATGAGCGTGCTCCCGAATTTGAGATACCCGTCAGCCGCGTCGGCTTTTTGGGCCGCGGAGCATCATCGCGAGGCACAGCCGTGTCAAGCAGATCGGCGCCAAGGCCCTACGCGTGCGCGCAGGCCGACCATTAACGCGTCAGAGTTTCGTTTTTCAGCGGCGCCGTACGGGGCAGCGGGCTACTTCTTATCGGGGTAGTGCTCGTCCGCGCCGATGTCGGGAGGGTTCATGCGCAGCTGGCCGTCGATGTCGTGGGTGACGCCGGGGATATCGAGGCTGCCCTTGTTGGCGCAGGGCGAGCTCGCGTTGATGTGCAGATCGTAGGGATACGCGAGCGACTTGAACTGCGGGTTGCCCGTGATCTTGCTGCCCATGTTGCCGGGTCCGTTGATGTTGAACAGGCAGTTGTTGCCGGGGTTGGCCCAAATCGACGTCGACGGATAGAGCGACACGAGGTTTTTCGTGCCGGACATCGACGCGATGATGTTGTTGCGCCACACGACCTTGCCCTTGGCGCCGCCGTTGTAGTTGAACCGGTAAAAGCGCGCCGCGTAGTACGCCGACCCCTGCATCACCAGCGTGTTGAACGCGATGTACATGTCGTTGTTGAAGCCGTAGGCGTAGTACACGTGCAGCGCATAACCGTACTGCTGGATGATGAAGTTGTTGGCCAACACCACGTTGTCGAACTGGTAGCCGCGGTAGATGTTGAAGAACGCGTACAGGTCCGAGGTCGAGAACTGGTTGCCGGTCACCCGCAGGCCCTTGAAGCGCCCGTAATCGATGAAAATACCGCCGGAAGTCGACGTCTTGTACGACTTGTAGTTGCCGGTCATCGTGTTGTTTTCGATGCGGATGTTCTCCAGCGGTTTGGAGAACGACGGGATGTAGAAGAGGCCCTGGTAGCTGGTGCTGCTGCTCGTGCCCTGCATCCACGCGGACTGGCCGAAGTTGACGATCTTCAGGTTGCGCGCGGTGATGTTTCGCTGCGGGTTGCCGTTTTGCCAGGTGACCACGCCGCTGCGCGAGTAGGCGGGCCAGTTGGCGCTCTGCGCGCCGCTGATCGTGAAGCCGTCGACCGTGATGTCGTGGGCGCCCGAGTCAAAGCGGATGACGCCGTGATAGGACGTCTTGCCGGTGCGGCCGATGAGCTCGACAGTGCCGGTCGGGTCGGCCTTGAAGGTGATCGGCGATTTCGGGCTGGCGCTGCCGATGTTGGGCATCGGGAAGCCGGCTGACTCGGTGTACTTGCCGGGCAGCACGATGAACGTGGTCGGGCCCGAGACATTGCACGTCTTGAGCGCCTGGATCGCCTCGCTGATCTTGCGGTACTGGCCGCCCTTGCCGATTGTCGCGGTGCCGCTGACCTTGGTGCCGGCGCCCGAGCCGCTGCACGTGTTGTTGCAGTTGTCGCACGGGTTCTTGTTGCCGTCGTCGCACTTTTCGCCCTTGTCGATCTTGCCGTTGCCGCAGTTGAGCATCGAGCTGCACAAGCCCTTTTGGCAGGTGCCCCCGAGCAGGCAGGCGGCGCCGTCTTTTTGGAGCTCGTTGTTGCAGCCGGTCTTGGGGTCGCAGCTGTCGGCGGTGCAGCTCTTGCCGTCGCCGCAGTCGCGTTTGGCGCCTTTGCACGAGCCGGCGGCGCACTCGGTGTTGACAGTGCACGCGCTGCCGTCGTCGCACGGGATCTGGTCGAGCTTCTTGTAGGTGCAGCCCTTCTTCGCGTCGCAGATATCTGTCGTGCAGCTGTTGCCGTCGTTGCACGGCAGCTTCGGGCCCTTGCAGTCGCCGAAGACGCACTCGGTGCCCTTGGTACACGCGTTGCCGTCGTCGCAGGGACCGGACAGCTGGACCTTGTGCTGGCAGCCCTTCTTCTTGTCGCAGGTGTCGGCGGTGCAGGGCCATCCGTCATCGCAATTGTCGAAGGTGCCCGCGCACTTGCCGGTCTTGCAGTGATCGTACTTGGTGCATGGGTTGCCGTCGTCGCATGGGGCGTTGCCGCCGACCTTGGACGTGCAGCCTTTGCCCTCGACGCAGTCATCGACCGTGCAGGGCTGGCCGTCGTCGCACTTCTTCTTTTCGCCGGACGGGGTGCAGCCGACATTGGTCTTGCAGACCGAGGCCGAGCAGAGGAAGCCCGCGTCGCAGGGGCTGCCGGACGGCAGCGGGATGTGCGCGCATTCGCCGGTGGGCTCGTCGCAGACGTCTTGGGTGCAAGGTTTGCCGTCGTCGCAGGATTTTGGATCGGCCGCCTTGCAGCCAGAGAAGCCAGCGTCGGGTGCGCCAGCGTCGGCCGTGCCGGCGTCTTGGCTTCCTGCGTCGTCGGTCGAGCCGGCGTCGGTGGTGCCGCCGCCCGCGTCGGTGCCGGTCGATGAGCCCGTGTCCGTAGCCGTCGAGCCCGTGTCGGTGCTCGTTGAGCCAGCGTCGGTGGTCGTAGTGCCGCCGGTATCGGTGTTCGTCGTGGAGCCCGTGTCGGTGTTGCCAGCGTCTGCCGCGGCGGATCCAGCGTCTTCGTCGCCGCCGGTGTCGGTCTTGGTCACATCCGGCTTGATGAAGCCGCCCGTGCCGCCGAGCGTGTCGACCTCTTCGGTGGGGGTTTCGGTTTCGAACGTGCAGGCCGCGCTCCAAGCGACGAGGCCGAAAAGCATGAATCCATGTGCGGGCAGGCGGCGAAGTGGGTGGCGACCCCAAAGCTGCTGGCGCATACGCGTGCGGCTCTCAAAGTCAGGCATCGGAGGTCCCCCAAACGACGGGTAGAACAGCGTCCCGCCGCCCAGAAACCTAGCGGACCACCGACGCGGATTCCAGTTCAATCGCATGGTCTTTTGCGTGTGTCGATAGGTTCATGCTCAGCGGCCGGTGCGCAGAAACCACCCGTCGTGGTGTCCGTTGCCCCGATCGGCGACGGTGCCGACCGCGACGAGACCGTACCGTCCATGCGAGACGATGGCCTTGGCGGTCTTGACGCCGGCGGTGGCCACAGGCGTCTTCCAGCGCAGCCGCTTGCCACGAAAACCGAGCATCCACACGGCGCCGAGCGACCCCGGCTTGCGTCCGGTAGCGAGGACGGCGAGGTGGCTGCGACCGGTCTTGACCACGCCGACGATGCCGGCGTCGACCAGCGCCTTGGAGGCGACGCGCCACGCGATCTTGCCGCCGCTCTTGACCTGCGCGAGGAACAGGCGGCCGCTGTCGCCACCGACCCAGGTGCGCCCGGCCACGATAAGGCCGTTGCGGCGCGCAGGGATGACGGACTCGATCGTGCAGCCATCGGCGTTGTCGATGGACTTCTTCCAAAGCACGGATTTGTTGGCATCGAGCGCGATCAGCCTGCCTTGCCACGGGCCCTTGTTGACCGCCCGACCCGACCCAGCGATGACGGCGCCGGCGCCGCGGCGAATGATCGTGGCGGCGCGATCTTCCCCACCGCCGCGCAGGCGAACCAGCTCACGTCGTGCGCCATCGGCCGAGATCACGAGCAGCCGCATGTCGGCGTCGGGCGTTGCCGCCTGGGTTGTCGCGGCCGCCCAAAGCGCGCTGCCCCGATCGATGATCGACACGGCGCGGTCGACGCCTGGCCCGCCGATGCGATGGCGCCACGCCACAGAGCGATCGGACCGAAACCGAACCGCGAGAACGTCGCGACCGGTGCCGTCATCATCGGTTTCTCCGACGACGACCATGTCGCCGCCTGCCACGGCTGCCACGGCGTGGCCTTCCTCGTGTCCTTCGGCGCCATAGATCACGCGCCAGCGCTCGCGGCCGCTCGGATCGACACGCCACAACGCGACTTGTGAGCCGACATCGCCGGGCGCGGCCTCACGACCTACCAACAACATGTCACCACCGCGCAGATGGGCGACGCCATTGACCGCGTCGTCGCCGGGACCGCCGAACGAGCGCTCCACGACCGGCCATGGCTGCCTGCGACGGCGACGTTTTTTCAGGCGCTGGGTGTACAGCTTGGCGCGCGCGGCAACCCAGCTGGGGCCGAGCCGTTCGGCGTCGCGGAAGGCTCGCAGAGCGAGGCGTTTGTTGCGGGCAGCGCGCAGCGCGAGACCGTGCAGCAGCGCGAGGTTGCCGATATCGCGCATCGCCAAGCCGGGTTGCTTGGCCTGCCTGCCGGTGGTTTGACGTGCGGACTTGAGCAGCTTGGCGGCGTTGCGCGCCTTGCCTCGAACGACGGCGGCGATCGCAGACTCGGCCTGGGCCATGGCGTTGCCGCGGCGCATCACTTCCATGCTCATCTGGCCGTGCGTGGCTCGCTGCAGCAGCCGCCACTTCGTTCCGGCCCGATCGTAGGCAGCCAGCTGTTCGGCGGCGCGGGCCAAGGTTGCGTTGTCGCGTTTTCGATGCGCGCACAGGGCGGCGAGGGCGTGTTGACCGTCGCGCAAGTGGCCGGCGCAGTTGGCGGTCGGCGCGAGCCATCGGCCAAGCGGGCGTTTGTGTTGCGGCTCGACGATGCGGACCTCGGGCTCGGGCGGCCGGTGATCCATGAGTTCGTCGGCCGGGTCGCCGGCCAGGGGCGGTGGTGCGGCGCCGTCAGCGGGTGGCGGGGGCGGCGGTTCCGGTGTCTTAGCGGGCGCCCCGTCAGCTGCTGGAGGCGGAGGCGGCGCCTGGGAGATCCCGGCGACCGCGATGGCCGAGACGCCCAGGGCCGCGAATGCCGCGAGGAGCGTCGCGAGGCGCGGATGGTTTTGCTTACATCGCAGGGGCATGGTTCTGCTCGACATCGACGATGGGCCAGCGTTGAGGCGACCGAAGCTATGTAGCACAGCGGGGCGGACTTCCGGCAGTCTTTGCACCCTCGCCGCAGGAGCACCACCGTCGCACATGGTCACGATTCGCGTTTGCGACCGGGCGGTGGTTAGATCGGGGCATGAATAGCAAACGCCCGATTGTGATCGCCCTTGGCGGCAACGCGCTGATCGACCCGGACAAGCCGCCGACAGTCGACAACCAAACCCTCGTCGCGGAGCGCGTCGTGCGCCCGATCGCGGAGCTGATCTCCCGCGGTGAACGTGTCGTGATCACGCATGGCAACGGCCCGCAGGTCGGCTTCATGGCGCTGCGGTCCGAGGTCGGCCGCGACGTCGTCCACGAGGTTCCCCTCGACGCGCTCGTCGCCAATACGCAGGGCAGTCTCGGCTACCTGATGCAACGCGCGCTCCGCGAAGCGCTGTCCTTGCGCGGCATGAACATGCCCGTCATCAGTGTGTTGACCGAGGTGGAGGTCGACCCCGACGACGAAGCGTTCGGCGCCCCGACCAAACCCATCGGCGGCTTCTACACGGCGCTCGAGGCCAAGCTGCTCGCCAGCGAACGCGGCTGGACGATGATCGAAGATGCCCACCGAGGCTACCGTCAAGTCGTCGCGTCCCCCACGCCCACGTCGATCGTGCAGATCGAGACCATCAAGGCGCTGTCCGCGACCGGCACGGTCGTGATCTGCTGCGGGGGTGGCGGCATTCCGGTCGTGCGCGCGTCCGACGGGTCCCTGCGCGGTGTCATCGGCGTCATCGACAAGGACCGCACCAGCGCCCTTTTGTCGGTCGCGATCAACGCCAGTCAGCTCTTCCTGACGACGGCCGTCGATCGCGTCTACGCCAACTTCGGCACCCCGGAGCAACGACCTCTCGGCAAGCTCACCGTCGAAGAGGCCCTGGCGCTGATCGACACCGGCGAGCTCCCCGCCGGCAGCATGGGCCCGAAGGTCAAGTCCGCCACCCGCTTTATCGTTCACGGTGGACAGCAGGCCGTGATTTGCCACCCGTCGTCGCTCGTCGCCGCGTTTGAGGGACGGGAAGGCACCCGGATCTGCGCCGCCGAATCGTCCGACGGGTTGGGTTGATCCAGCCCGATGCGCCGCTCAAGTTGCCGCGAGAACGCCGCGATCCTGCCGCTGGTCAGCGCGCTTGTGGCGGCGGCAATGCTCGTTTGCGCAGGTGGTTGCATCGAGAAGAAGCGGCCTGACGCCGACGCGTCCGAGGCAGATGACTGCTGCGACCCCGACAATGACACCAAGGCCGATACCTCCAACGGCGTCGTGCTGCCGGCGTTCACCTGCCCGATCCCGCACACGATCGACGGCCGCTTCACCGGCTGGCCGGCGCAAAAGGACTGCGCGGAATGGGACGTCAAGCCGCTCAAGGGCGTCTACGGCGACCTCTACGTCCACTACGGCGACCAGCGGCTCGTGTTGCTCAACGACTGGCACCTGCGCATCGAGGACATCCCCAAGGATTGGTACAACCTGTTCACGATCGCGACCGGCGGCGGCACCCAGCAATGGGAGATCCGCGTCTACGCCGACGACCGAATCGAGGTGCTGCGCGATGGCAAGCCCTACAAAGCCCACGCCAAGGGCGCATACGGCTTCTCCGCGTCGCCCGAACACCCGCAACCGCACACGATCTTCGAGCTCGAGCTGACCGGTGTGCTGCCCGGCCCGATCTCCATCAGCGAATCCGATCCCGGCCCCGGCAAGTGGCCGACGCCCGAAAAGGCGCTGAAGAAGGAACCCAAGTCGTTCGTGGGCGTGCTGACCAACAACGGCGTGCAGGGCGGGACCGCTGCGGACGTGCCGATCCTCGTCGCGATCAAGCCCAACAGCGCGGTCGCCGGCACCAAGCTCGTCATCGATGGCAGCAACCTCGGCGACGAAACCGGCGAGCTCTACTTCGGGACGACAGAGGTGACCGTCACGACCTGGGCGGACACGGTACTCTTCACCGAAGCGCCACCGGGCGTCGGAAAGTTCGAGGTGTTCGCGCGGCGCGCCGACGACGTCGATTCCAACAAGCTGGTCTTCATGGCCCCGTGCGTGCCCAGTTGCAAGGGCAAGGCGTGCGGCGCAGACGGCTGCGGCGGGACATGCGGGACGTGCGGCGGCCTCGACGTCTGCAAAGGCGGGACATGCGTCTGCGTGCCCGACTGCAACGCGAAGACGTGCGGGGACAACGGCTGTGGCGCCAGCTGCGGAGACTGCAAGGCCGGGTTTATCTGTGTCGGTGGCGCCTGCGACAAGAAGCCGCCCAACTGCAAACCCAAGTGCACGGGCAAGACGTGCGGGCCCGACGGATGCGGCGCCTCGTGCGGGTCGTGTACAGGCAAAACCATCTGCAGCGGCGGGGCGTGCGCGTGCGTGAAATCCTGCGAGGCCAAGGTCTGCGGGCCCGACGGATGCGGCGGCCAATGCGGCGCGTGCGGCGGCGGCCAGGTGTGCATCAATGGCGTGTGCTCCTGCACCCCGAGCTGCACCGGCAAGACCTGCGGACCCAACGGCTGCGGCGGCTCATGTGGCAGCTGTCCCGACCAGCAGGCGTGCCTCGCCTACCAATGCTGCAAACCCCAGTGCACCAAGCAAGTCGACGGCAAGGTCATCAAGCTCGAATGCGGCTGGGACGGTTGCGCTTCCAGCTGCGGCACGTGTCCAAAGGGCAAGTATTGTCTCGCCGGAAGCTGCGTGTGTGAGCCACAATGTGACGGCAAGAAGTGCGGTCCAGACGGCTGCGGTGGCTCTTGCGGCAGCTGCCAGCTCGGCCAGGGCTGCAACAACGGCGTCTGCACGTCGACATCGGGCTGATCGCGCTGCGGGACGGCAATACGCCTCGCGATCGGGACACGACGGAGTTTGACCATGACCCGCTGCCCTTCGATTCGCCGTTTCTTCGCTTCAGCGTTCCGATCGGGGTTCGCCTTGTTGATCGCCGTCGCGCTCGTCGCGGCAAGCGGGACCGGCTGCGATCGTGTGCAAGCGCCACCGGAGGACGAACCGGAGGTGGACGCCAAGTCGATCCCGCTGACGTGCCCAATCAAACAGAAAAACGACGGCAAATTCACCGGTTGGCCGGCGACCAAGGAGTGCGCGGAGTGGCCCGAGGAGCCGATCAAGGGGACCTATGGCAACCTCTACATGCGCTGGGAAGAGGACGGCACGCTGCGGATGCTCAACGACTGGCACCTGCGCACCGAGCCGATCCCCAAGGGCTTCTACAACCTCTTCCAAATCACCACCGGCGGCGGCACCCAGAACTGGATGCTGCGCGTTCAACACACCCGCGTTCACGTCTGGCTCAACGGCAAGAAGGTCGGCGCCTACAGCAGCGGTGCGGCGGGTTTCGAGGCCAGCCCGACGTTCGATACGCCGCACACCATCTACGAGTTCTCGTTGCCCAAGGTCGCCAAGGGCGAGTTCGCGATGAAGATCGGCGACCCCGGCAATGGCAACTTCAACTCCCCCGAAGAGGCCATCGTGATGGACCCCAAGGGCTACACCGGCGTCCTGCAAACCGGCGCGGTTGCCGCACAGGCCACCGATGCACCCCTCGTGTTCTCGATCAACCCCGCGACCGCGATTCCCGGTGACCAGGTCGAGCTGGAAGGCAACCGGCTTGGCACCAAGCAGGGCGTTGTGAAGGTCGACGGAATCGACGCCGAGTTGGTTGGGTGGGCCGACGACAAGGTGCGCTTCAAGGTCCCGCAGCTCAGCAACGGCTTGCGACCTGTGCAGCTGCTGACCGGTGACGGAACCGCCGCCAACCGTGTGCATCTCACCATCAGCTGCACGCCTCAGTGCCAAAACAAACAGTGCGGAAGCGACGGCTGCGGCGGCACCTGCGGGTCGTGCACGGACGGCAAGCTCTGCTCGGGCGGGATGTGCCAATGCCAGGCCGATTGCACCGGTAAGATCTGCGGTGATGACGGCTGTGGTGGCTCGTGTGGCAACTGCGGCAAGGGCAAGTTCTGCAACAGCGGTCAGTGTGCGTGTTCACCCCAATGCAGCGGCAAACAGTGCGGCGATGACGGCTGCGGCGGGACCTGCGGGACGTGCACGGGCAGCGCCGCGCAGTGCGTCAGTGGGCAGTGTCAATGCACAGGCAGCTGCAAGGACAAGGCGTGCGGCGACGACGGCTGTGGCAAGAGCTGCGGCACGTGCGACCCCGGCGAAAACTGCAAAGCCGGCGTCTGCGGCACGTAGTCGTGGGGTTGCCGCTCGCTCAACGCCCTACTTCTCGTCGATCACGACCGACTTCATCACATCGCCGTTGCTGAGCTTGTCGAGCACGTCGCCGCCCGTGGTCAGGCGCCCGAAGACCGAGTGCTTGTTGTCCAGGTGCGGCGTCGCGCGATAGGTGATGAAGAACTGGCTGCCGTTGGTATCGGCGCCTGAATTGGCCATCGAGAGCGTGTGCTTTTCGTGCTTGCGCCCGCTGAACTCGTCGTCGAACTCGTAGCCCGGCCCGCCGCTACCGCTGCCCTCGGGATCGCCGCCCTGCGCCATGAAGTCGGCGATGACGCGGTGAAAAGTCAGGCCGTCGTAGAACTTCTGGCGCGCGAGGAAGACGAAGTTGTTCACCGTGCGCGGCGCGTCGTCGTCAAAAAGCTCCAACACGAGGTCGCCATGAGCCGTCGCGATGGTCGCCGTGTACGACCTGGCCTTGTCGATCGCCATCGCGGGCGGTGCGTCCCACTGTTGGTAGTCGACCGCACAACCGCCGAGTGCGGCGAGCATGCCGGTGGTCAGCAAGACGGTCCGCGAGACGGTTACCAGCGAAGAACGCACGCCTGTCAGCCCTGTCAGCCCTTTCGATCTACTTCTGCACTTCGATGGCGAGGTCGTCGATGAACCAGCCGAGGCCCTTGTTGTTTGCGAAGCTGGCGCGGAACTCGAACTCGACCTGGATGGTCTTGCCGGCGTAGGCCGTGATGTCGATCGAAGATTGCGCCCACTTGCCGCGGTCGTGCGCGTCCTTGGTGCGGTCGAATGTCTTCTTCTTGCTGCCCTCGTAGACGTACACGCGGCGGTAATCGAACGGGCTGGTCATGCTCTCCTTGGGATCGAGGCCGCCGAACGACCACCACGACAACATCACAGCTTTGCCGGTCGGGACCTTGATGGCCGGGCCCTTGACGCGCACGTATTTGCCCGTGTCGCTGGAGTTGTTGTAGCCCTTGCCGTCGTTGGCGTTGAGCGAGCACGACGCGGACTTGAAGCCGGGCGGGTTCGGGCTGCCGTCGACGCCCCAGCTGAACTTGGTCGCGCTGTAGGCGGGCGTTGAGACCCAGCCAGCGCCCTTCTTGGCGCAGTCGAACTTCTCGGTCCAGACCTTGGTGCACAGCTGCTTGGTGGCCGTGCAGTTGCCGGATTTGCAGTGTGAAGTCGTGCACTTGTTGCCATCGTCGCAGGCCGAACCTTCGCCCACCGCCGCGTACGAGCAGCCCTTGGAGTACTTGGTTCCGGTGTGGCACTTGTCGAGCGTGCACGGGTTCTTGTCATCGCAGGCGGGCGCCGCGGTCAGATCTGCTTCGCACTTGCCGCCCTTGCACGACGACTTGGTCGAGCACGGGTCGTTGTCGTTGCAGTAGGTGCCATCTTTGAGCGCGGTACCGCCCTCGCACTTGCCGCCGACGCACTTTTCACCTGTGAAGCAGAACAGGTCGTAGCAGGACCCGCCGTCGGCCTTTGGCGTGCCGACGCACTTGCCGGACTTGCACTTATCGGACGTCGTGCAGCCGTTGTTGTCGGTGCAGTAGGCGTTTTCGGCCTTGGGCTTGTTGACGCACTTGTTGGCCGCCTTGTCGCACGAATCGAGCGTGCATTCGTTGCCGTCGTTGCAGTAGTTGGTCGCGCCCTTGCAGACACCGGCCTGGCAGTAGTCGGCGATGGTGCACATGCTCTTGTCGTCGCACTTGCTGAAGTCGGGCGCGTTGCTGCCGACGCACTTGCCGCCCTTGCAGACGTCCTTGGACGTGCACATCGAGCCGTCGTCGCAGACCTCGCCGTCTTTCTTGACCACACCGATGCACTTGCCGCCGTAGCAGGTCGTCTTGGCCTGGCAGGGCGCGCCGTCTTTGCACACGGTGCCGTCCTTGATCGGGGTGTACCGGCAGCCAGCGCCCTTCTTGCAGCTGTCGAACGTGCAGGCCTGGTTGTCGTCGCACTTGAGCGGCGCGCCACCGACGCACTCACCGCCCTTGCAGAGATCGCCGGAGGTGCACGTGTTGTTGTCGGTGCACGTCGAGTTGTCCGCCGCGTTGTCACCGCTGCCGACGCACTTGCCGTCGAGGCACTTCTTGGTCTTCTTGCAGACCTCGGACTCGTAGCAGGTGCTGCCGTCGGACTTCTTGCCGCTCGACTTGCACTGGCCGGCGCCGTCGCACTTGTCGCCGGTGCTGCAGGAGTCGTAGTCGCTGCAGTAGGAACCGGCTGTACGCGGCTTGAACACGCAGCCGCCCACCTTTTCGTCGCAGGAGTCGGTGGTGCAGGTCTGACCGTCGTTGCAGCTGCGCGTCTTGCCGCTGCACTTACCGGACTTGCAGAGGTCGGCGATGGTGCACTTCTTGCCGTCGGAGCACTTGAGGCCGTCCGCGGCGGGTTTGCCGACGCAGCTGCCGCTCATGCAGACGTCCTGCAGGCTGCAAATGTCGCCGTCGGTGCACTTGGTCTTGTCCGCGACGTTGGTCCCGAGGCACTTGCCGCCCCAGCAGTGGTTCTTGTTGGTGCACGGGTTGCCGTCATCGCAGGTGGCGTTGTCGGCGGCCATGGTGAACACGCAGCCGGCGCCGTTGACGCAGGCGTCCTTGGTGCAGGTGTTCTTGTCGTCGCAGGGCTTGTTGACGCCGACGCACTTGCCCGCGCCGTCGCACGCGGCGTTGGTGCAGCTGGTCAGGTCGTTGCAGAGTGTGCCCTTCTTCTTCGGGTCGCCCTTGCCGGTGCACTTACCCGCTTTGCACTCGCCGTCGGCGGTGCAGATATCGCCCTTGGTGCACTTGGTGCCGTCGGACTTGAGGTTGCCGCCGACGCATTTGCCCTTGCCGTCGCACCGGTCGATGCTCGAACAGGTATCGCCGTCGGTGCACAGGTGGGTGGTCGGGCGCGGCTTGAACACGCACGCGCCGGTCCCCGACGAGCAGCTCGGGATGGTGCACGGGTTGCCGTCTTTGCAGACCTTGGCCTTGCCTTCGCACGACGCGCCTTTGCAGACGTCACCGAGCGTGCACTTGTCGCCATCGTTGCACTTGTCGGGCGTCGCGACCGCCTTGTTGGTGCAGGCGCCGGCCTTGGTGTCACAGGCGTCGACCGTGCAGGCGTTGCCGTCGTTGCACTGTTTGCTGTCGGTGCACGCGGCGTCGTAGATGATCAGGTCGTCGATGAACGGGCCGGGCAGGTTAATGCTCGTGCAGAACGTCGTGTAGAAGCGCAAGCGCACCTGGAAGAGCTTGCCCGCCGCCGCTGGCAGGTCGATCTGCTGTGGCAACCAGCCGTTCTTGTTGGACTTGTCGAACGTCTTGATCAGCTTGAAGCTCTGCCCGCCGTCGACGCTGAGCTCGAGGTCGAGGTTGTACGACGTGCCGTTGGACCAGCCGCCACCGAGCATGAAGCGGGTGCGGATCTTGGCCTTGGGACCGGCCTTGGCGCCGTCCATCACCGGCGAAGTGACGTAGCCCTGCACGCCGATGCTGCTCGACAGCTTCGTGTTGTTCTTGCAGCGGTAGTTGACGCCGTCGTTGTAGTTGAGCGAGCAGCTCGCCGACTTGTAGCCGGGCGGGTT
>CAZLMW010000146.1:0-3934 GCA_964560875.1 uncultured Enterobacteriaceae bacterium | reverse complement strand
ACGTTCTTGCTGAAGCTGGCGTAGAACTCGAACTCGATCTGGATCTTCTTGCCGGCGTAGGCCGAGATATCGATCTTCTGCGGGGCCCACTTGCCGCGGTCGGCGGTGACCTTGGAGCGGTCGAAGACCTTCTTGTTGCTGCCGTCGAAGATATTGATGCGCCGCCGGTCGAAGGGCGACGTCATGCTCTCGGTCGGGTCGAGGCCACCGAAGGACCAGTAGTTGAGCGACACACCGGCGCCCGCGGGGACCGTGATCGACATGCTCTTGACGCGGATCGTCTTGCCGGTGACCGAGCTGTAACCCTTGCCGTCGTTGGCGTTGAGGGTGCACTTGCCGGACTGAGGAACGGGCGGGTTGGGGGTGGCATCGACGCCCCAGCTGAAGGTTGTGGCCCCGTAGCTCGGTGACGAGGTCCAGCCCTTGCCCTTGTCGGCGCACTTGAAGGTGTCCTTCCAGGCGACGGTGTGAATGCACTTGTTGATGCCCTTGCAGGCGCCCTTGGTGCAGACATCGGCGGTGGTACAGGTCTCCCCGTCGTTGCACTTGGCGCCGTCTTTGACGAACGCGTGTTTGCACGTGGTCGCGTACGTCGAGCCGGGCGTTGGGACGCAGGTGTCGAGCGTGCACGTGTTCTTGTCGTCGCACTTGCCCTTGTCGAGCGAGCCGACGCAGGCGCCGGTCTTGCACTTGTCGCTGGTCGTGCAGCCGTTGCTGTCGCTGCAGTAGCTGCCGTCGCTCTTGTTGCCGGTGGTCAGGTTGCAGACGCCCTTTTGGCACTGTGAGACCTTGCAGCGCTTGGTCAGGTCGGCGTGGGTGCAGGTCGTTCCGTCGGCGCGCGGCTTGGGACCGACGCAGGCGCCCTTGCCGTCGCACTTGGAGCCCGAGCCCGCGCAGTACGTGTAGCAGTAAGCGCCCTTGGCCTTGGGCTTGAACACGCACTTGCCGGTCTTTGCGTCGCACGAGTCGGTGGTGCAGGTCTTGAGGTCGTTGCAGACCTTCGAGGTGCCCTTGCACTTGCCGGCCGCGTCGCAGGCGTCGTTATTGGTACACGCGTTGCCATCGCTGCAGCCGGCGCCCACCGCGGCCTTCTTGTAGCTGCACACGCCGTTTGTCGGGTTGCACTTGTCTTCGGTGCACGGGCTGCCGTCATCGCAGCCCTTGGCGTCTTTGCAGCCGCGATCGAGGATCTCGAAGTCGTCGATGAACGGGCCGACCGTGGCGTTGAACTGGCAGTCCTTGGTCCAAAAGTGCATCCGCAGGCGCATCGACTTGGCCTCGGCCTTGAGGTTGGCGAAGACTACGCCCCAGCTGCTCTTCTTGCCGCCAGGGATGATGCCCACGTCCTTGTAGGTCTTGCCGTCGTCCCACGACACCGCGAGCGTCAAGCGCTCCCAACTGGTGCCCGATTCCCAGTTGCCGTTGACGCGCACCTGCACGCGCAGCGGCCAGTCCTTCTTGAACTTGGACAGGTCAAAGCGCGGCGAAATCACGGTCCCTTCGACGCCGATCTTGCCCTTGTCTTTGTCTTTGCCGTCCGGGCAGTTGTAGTTCTTGCCGTCGTTGAAGTTGAGCGAGCACTTGTCGCCAAACGCGCCCGGCGGGTTGGGCGTGTTGTCGAACGACCAGGCCGGTCCCTTGTCCGAGAGGATCTGCCACGCGAAGTTGTACGGGTCGCTGCACGCGAACGTGGTCTTGAAGGGCACCTTGAGGGTGATGTCCTTGCACTTGTCGGTGAACTGGTTGATGCACTTGCCGCTCTTGAAGTCGCACTTGTCGATGGTGCAGGCGAGCTTGTCGTCGCACGTCTTGAGGGTCAGCTTGCACTTGCCGTCGGTGCACTTGCCGTCGGTGCAGGGGTTGCCGTCGTCGCACGGGTTGGGCTTGCCGGGTTTGCAGGTCGCCTTCTTGTCGGCGCCCATCTTGCATTTGTCGCCCACCGTGCACTTGTCGCCGTCGTCGCAGGCGATCTCGGCGTAGGTGAACGTGCAACCGGTCTTGGCGTCGCAGGCGTCCTTGGTACACGCGATGCCGTCCTTGCAGACCTTGGCTGTGCCCGTGCACTTGCCCGCCTTGCAGGCGTCGTCGCTGGTGCAGACCGACCCGTCGCTGCACTTGGCGGTGTTGTTGGTGAACTTGCAGCCCGCCTTCTTGTCGCAGCTTTCGGTGGTGCACGGGTTCTTGTCGTTGCAGTCGCTGTCCTTGACCGGCTTGCAGGTGCCCTTGAGGCAGCGGTCGCCTTCGGTGCACGGGTTGTTGTCGGTGCAGGTCGAGCCATCGGGCAATGGCGCCGCCTGGCAGCCTTTCACCTTGTCGCAGGCGTTGGCCGTGCACGCGTCGCCGTCGTCGCAGTTCTGCTTGGCGCCGACGCACTTGCCGCCCTTGCAGGACTCCTTGACCGTGCACTTGCTGCCGTCGTCGCACGGGCCGGTTGTCGCGGTGTGCTGACAGCCCTTGACCTTGTCGCAGCTGTCCTTGGTGCAGGCGTTCTTGTCGTCGCACTTCTTGGCGACGTTGCTGACGTTGGTGCAGCCCTTTGCCCCACTGATTTTGCCAAAGGGGTCGCAGCTGTCGTCGGTGCACACGTTGCCGTCGTCGCACGCGGTCGCGGCGATGGGCATGGCCACGCAGCCTTTCTTGCCGTCGCACTTGTCGTTGGTGCAGGCGTTTTTATCGTCGCAGACCTTCGCGGCGCCGGCCTGGCACTTGGCGCCCTTGCACTGGTCCTTGTCGGTGCAGACGTTGCCGTCGTCGCAGGGCAAGACGTTGTTCTTGTGCGCGCAGCCGGTGCCGCCTTCGCACACGTCGGTCGTGCACGCGTTCTTGTCGTCGCAGTCCTTGCCGTCGTCGGCCTTGCCGTTGCAGTCGTTGTCGAGGCCGTCGCACTTGTCGACCGCCGGGGCCTTGGCGGCGCACGCGGGGAGCTTGCCGTCTTTGGTGCACTTGCGCTCGGCCTTGCACGTGATGTCCTTGCCGCCGAGCTTGCCGGTGACCGAACACGTGGTCTTGCCGCCCTTGACGACCGCCCACTCGGTGCAGGCTTTGCAGTCTTTGGACTTGGGCTGGCACCACTTGGCCTTGGCGCCGTCGACGTCTTCGGCGTCCATGCAGGCGTAATCCTTGGGGCAATCCTTGTCCGCCTTGCAGGACTGGGCGCAGAACGCGCCGGCCACGCCGAGCTTCACGCACGCTTCGTCCGCCGTTCCCGGCACGAGGCAGTCGTTGTTGGACGAGCACGGGGCGCAGTTGATGTCCGCGGCGTCCACGCACACCTTGTTGCCGCCGAGCTGGACGCACGGGCCGACCGTGCAGTCGCCGTCGTTTTCGCATGTGCAGCCCTTCTTGCCGCCGCAACCCGCGTCGATGGATCCCGCGTCCGCGCTGCCAGCATCCGCGCCGCCGCCAGCGTCTGTGCCTGCGCCCGCGTCGCTGGAGCCACCCGCATCTGTGGTCGAACCGGCGTCGGTCGCGGTACCTGCATCGGTTGCGGTGCCTGCGTCTTTGACCGCCGAACCCGCGTCCTTGGTGCCGGAGCTGGAGTCGACCAAAGTCGGTCCCGCATCCTTGGACGACGCGCCGGAATCGGTGCCGCCGGTGCTCGTATCCGCGAGGTCACCGGTGTCGGTCGTGCCCACGTCGGGGCCCGTGTCGGGAACGGTCGTGCCGCTGCCATCGTCGGGCGTCGTTTCGCCCGCGCACGCAGCCATGAAAAGCGCGGTCGCGGCGATGAGTGCGATGCTGGTGCGACGCGGTGACGCGCTGAAGAGGTGCGCAAAGCGCGAGGTGTGGCGGTGCATATGGGCTCCGGAGGACGGGCGTCCAAACGAATCGAAATCGGCGAGTTGATTCGGGGCGGGCTGGAGGTCTGCCCGATTGGCGGGCATGGAGGGTACGCGATCTGCTCGGCGAATCCAACGTTTGCGCGGGTGTCCTC
>CAZLMW010000145.1:12932-19074 GCA_964560875.1 uncultured Enterobacteriaceae bacterium | reverse complement strand
CGCTTGCCCAGACCCCTGATGGCGGTCGTGACCGGGTAATGAATCACGCCCACACAACCCGGTCACGCGCAGTTCCTTCTTTGGCGCCGCGCAGACCTTCACCCAGCGCAAGAGAGGAGCGCCAGGGTTCGAACTCTTCCCAGCCCCGCCGCGCATCGCCATGTCGACCCGTCATCTCGATACGTACGAAGGCAGCTACATCGGCCGTGAGGGCTCGCTGACAGTCCTGGTGCGGCACCATCGCCGGGACGCCAGCGCTCTCCTGCACCAGCGGTAAGTGCAAACCCAAATCGAGGGCTTGCCCGAGCGCGGGGGCCTGCTGCGTCGTGCCGAGCGACTGTGCCACCTCGAGCTATACCAGCAAGACCTGCTCAGCCCACGTCTGCAAATAGCCCGCCCGCCAACTTGGATTGCCTGAATCCCTCTTGCAAGTTGACGGCACCTGCGGGGAAAGCACTTTCCCAGCAGTCTGCTACCGTCCACGCCATGCATATCGCCGACCGTCTCATCCGCACGATCCAGCCGGTCCTGACCGACCGAAACCCGCCGCCCATGGTGCGTGCTCTCCAGCAAATCCGGCGCCAGGCTGTTGACGAAACCCTGGCCGCTTCCCAAACCATCGGCGCCACAGCCTCGGCTGACATCACGGCGGGTGTCGAAGGCGCTCGCGGGAACCTGGCCGCGGCGGCCGAAGACGCGTTGGCTGACTATCACCGACGCGTGCTCGCAGCGCCGCATCCCGCGCACCGAATCGCGACGCGCATCGACAGCGGTTGGCACGATCCGGACCTGCCCGAGCTGCTCGACGATCCGAGCCTCGACGAAGGCTTGCGTCGCCGCATCATGCATCGGCTCGACCACATCAACCACGTGCTCGGCAACTATGACCGCTTCCTGGACGCGCTCGTGCCTTACCTGCGAACAGACGGCCCGACGACGATCCTCGACCTCGCCGCCGGACATGGCGGATTCGCGATCGCGGCGACCGAAGCCGCCAAGGCGCGCGGATTCGACCTGCGGTTCGTCGCGACGGATCTCAAGCAGGAATACCTCGACCTCGGCGCGGAAGAGGCGCGAAAACGTGGTGTTGACGTCAAATTCGCGGTGCAGGACGCGCTCAACCTCGAAAACCTGGCGGACGAGCGCTTCGACATCGTCGTCTGCACGCAGTCGCTGCACCACTTCCCGGCCGGGTTGGTGACGGTGATGTTCGATGCAGCGGCGCGCGTGGCGGGCAGAGCTGTGGTCTTCATCGACGGCTGCAGGAGCGCGCTCACCGGGTTCGGGCTCGGTGTCTGGGGACTCGCTCACGAACGACGCTGGGCCGCGTTTTCACACGACGCGTTCGCATCCGCGCGGCGATTCTACGTGCCCGAAGAGCTGGAGTTGTTATGCCGCATGACCCCGCTCGGCAACGGGGTCCAGGTGCGATGGATCCGACCGGGTCACATCTGCGCCGCGATCGAGATTGACAGCCCTTAGAACGTCTATCGGGCGGGGGAGGCCACGCCACGTTCTCCGACCCTCGGACCAGAGCGAAGCGCGGGACGCGAGGCCGCTGGAGCGGCCGACCGCTGTGGGCAGGCCACGAAAACGACGCTTTTCGGGGCCAGGGGCCGTGCGACGGCCCCTCAACGAAACAATTTGAAGCGGTGAGCAGGTTTTCTGCTCACCGCTTCAAAACGGTATATCGTCGTAATTCATCGGGTCGCTCGGCATGTCGCCTTCGCTCGGCGGCGGGGCATCGTCCCAGCCACCGCTGGCGCCGAGGCGCTCGAGCTTCCACACGTCGAGGCTGTTGAAGTAGCGAACTTCACCGTCGCGTCCGCGCCACTCACGACCGCGCAGGCTGAATTCGACCTTCACGTCGTCGCCGACGTTGTAGCCGTCGAGCTGCTCGCATCGATCGCCGGTCAACTGGAAGATGACGTGCTGCGGATAGCGCGGGTTGTCCGCCAACTCGAGCACGAACTCACGCTTGCGAAAGCGCTCCGTAATCTGCTTGGCGTCGTGCAGAACGTGGATCTTTCCGGTCGTTTCAAATCCCATGGCGGCCCCCAATGTGGCGGGCAGCATAGGAGACATTCGTCCCCTGACAACCCCCTTCCGGCCTTGATCATCGTTGCGTCCGTTCGGACTCCACGATGGTGGCCGTTGTCGTTTCGTTGAGGGGCGGCGCCCGGCCCCTGGTGCCGAAAAAGTGTCATTTTTCTGCACCTTCCCACAGCGTACGGTGCGCTTGCGCCTTGCGTCCCTCGTCTCTTCGCCTCGGTCCGTGGACCAAACGATGATCGCAGCTCGCCTCACACCCGTTCGTTGACGGCGCGGACGGTTGCTCCCGCCCTGCCCCGCCGATAAGGTCCGCGCCCGCACTGGAGGCCTCGCATGCCCGACTCACAGCTCACCCTTGGCGTCATCGGCATCTCGCACAAAGAAAACGAAAAACGCCTCCCGATCGATCCGCGACACCTCAGCCGCATACCCTCGGGGTTACGCAAGCGGATGTATCTACAGCACGGGTACGGTGAGCGGTTTGGCCTCGACGACGAGGACCTCGAGCCGCTGGTGGCCGGGATGCTCGGAGAAGCCCATCTCTATGAGCGGTGCGACATCATCCTGCTCGCCAAACCGACCGAACGCGACTTCCCGATGTGGCGCGAGGGGCAAATCATCTGGGGCTGGCCTCACTGCGTCCAGGGCGAAGCGATCACCCAGGTAGCGATCGACAAGAGGCTTACGCTGATCGCCTGGGAAGCGATGAATCTGTGGCGCAACGGCGACGTCCGCGACCTGCATGTCTTTCACAAGAACAACGAGATCGCGGGCTACGCAGGGGTCATGCACGCGCTCGGCCTGGTCGGCATGACGGGCCACTACGGCAAGAAGCTGCGTGCGGCCGTCATCAGCTTTGGTCTGACCGCGCGCGGCGCCATCCATGCGCTCGCCGGCCTCGGCGTCAACGAGATCGTCTGTGTGACCCGCCGCGACACCGCGCTGCTGCACTCGCAGATCCCCGGCGTGCGCCACTTCCAGTTCGACCAGCCCCCCGGCGCGAAGGTCTGCGTGGCCTACACCGACGACGGCCGCGAGCTGCCCATGCCGCAGGCGCTGGAAGACTTCGACATCGTCGTCAACTGCATCTTCCAGGACACCGACAACCCGCTGTTCTTCGTCAACCGCACCGACCTGCCGCGGTTCAAGCCCGGCACCGTGTTCGTCGACGTGAGCTGCGACACCGCCATGGGCTTTGATTTCGCGCGTCCAACGTCGTTCGAAGACCCGATCTTCGAGGTCGGCCGGGACGTCTGGTACTACGCGGTTGACCACACGCCGAGCTTCCTATGGCGGTCGGCGACGACGGAGATCTCCGAAGTCGTGCTGCGCTACCTGCCGGTCGTCATGGGCGGCGGGGACGCGTGGGACGCCGAGCCGGTGATTCGCAAGGCCGTCGAGATCCGCGAAGGACAGGTCGTCAACCCGAAGATCCTGTCGTTCCAAAACCGCGCAGAAGCGTATCCGCACGAACCGTTGTAGCCGACCGTCGCCATCGCAGGGGCGCAACAACCCCGGCTGACCGACTGAGGGCGGGCGAAAATGTTGAATCCCGGCGGCCCCATGGCCATCGTGTCCGTGCCCGTACGCGGAGGAACGTCATGCCTACACCCGACCATCGCAATCGCCCCGACAATCGAAATCGCAATAACGCGGACAACGCGAGCTTCGATTACGGCCCGATCGGCAACCGGACCCCGCAGACACCCGGCGCCCAGGGCGGCGGCGCGTTGAGCAACCCGCTGTTTTCGGGCGACCACGTGCTCGAGAACATCGCCAAGGGCAACGGCACCCTCCGTCGCGGCGCGAAAGGTCCCGCGGTGCGTGCGGTCCAGTCCTATCTCATCGCGTGTGGCTACGACCTCGGGTCGGCCGGCGCGGACGGGCAGTGGGGCAAAATGACCACCGCTGCCGTCAAGACCTGGCAGAAGGCCAACGGGCTGGGCAACGACGGCGTCATCGGCAAGGACACGCTCGGGAAGATGGACATCACCGATCCCGGCAGCAGCCCCGCGCCGAGCCCGAACAACCAGCGCCCGGGCCCCAACGAGCCCGGCGGCGGCTTGCCCACCGACTTTGAGCAGATGTGGGAAGGACACCCCCACAACAACGCCGACGCCAACGACGAAAACACCGCGAGCAGCCAGGTCAACGAAGACCAGGGCTGGGATCCCGGTCAGTACGCCAACACGTGCGCCGTCCGCCTGAGCATCGCGTTCAACAAGATGGGCGGCGACTTCAAGATCACCCGCAAGAAGGCCGCGCAGGCCGGGCTCAAGCCCCAGCGTCTGCCGTACAGCCGCAAGACAGGCTTCTATTACATCCTGTCGGCCCGCGAGATGTGGGAGTACTGCGAATACTGGTGCGGCAAGGCCAACGTCGAATTCCCCAGCCGCGGGTACTACAAGGATTCCGAAGACTTCAACCGCCGGTACGACGAGGAAATCAAGAAAGCGGTCGAAGGCAAACGCGGCATCGTCGCGTTCAACAAGATCTTCGGCTACAGCGGCACCGGCCACGTCGACATGTTCGACGGCGAGAAGCTCTCCGACGCCTACAACTGGTACCCGAGCCGCCAGGTCAAGATCTGGTACATGTAGAGATTGTTGGATTTCTCCACATGTTGAGATTCCAATAGACCAGCTGCCCAAGGCCGACCCCAAACGCAGCGTCCACCTGCACGCCATCGCCGGCACAAGTCGCTGAGCTCGGAACACACCTTCCGACGCATCATCCTGCTCGGTGACGGGCAGCCGACGGTGTCGCTCAAGTTCAAGCTCGCCAAGGGCTGGATGGTCGACGAGATCCGTGGCTTCGATTGGCTGCAAAAGGACGACAAGGTGACCGCGGTAGCGGGCGCTGGAACAAGTGGGCTCCGGCAGGTGGCAACGTCCTGCACAATTGGTCATGATGCGCGGCACCTGCCAAGGGGCGCCATGCTCGACGGACTCCACATCCTCGTTATCGATGACCACGCGAGCGTGCGTCGGATGCAGCGCAGATCCCTCGTGGCTTTCGGCGCCACCGTGACCGCGGTCGGAACGGGCGCGGAGGGAATCGCGGCGGCTCGCTCGGGTCGCCCCGACGCCATCATCGTCGACTACGAGATGCCGGATATGAACGGCGTCCAGGTCTGCAAGGAGCTGCGCGCTGACCGGATGACCGCGCGGGTGCCTGTGCTGATGCTCACCGGCTTTGTCGACGAGAACATCCACATCGCCGCGCTCCAGGCCGGCTGCGACGACTTCCTGTCCAAACCAGCGCCGTCCGCCATTGTCGTCAGCCGCTTGCGCAACCTGGTCGCCCATCGCCGCGCGGAAGCTGAATCGCGCGAGCTTGTCGAACGCCTCGCGTCCTACGTCAGTGTGCCGCTGCGCAAGACCGGGGCGCGCCACAAGCCCGTCGAGCGTCTTGAAGCGGCCGTCATGTTCTCCGACCTGCGCGGGTTCACCGCCACCAGCCACGTGAACGACGCCGAGGTTGTCTTTCGCGCGGTCAGCGAAGTCCTGGCCCACCAATGCGAGTGCGTGCACCGACACGGCGGCTATGTCGACAAGTTCTCCGGCGATGGACTGCTCGCGGTCTTTACCGGTGACGACAGCGCCGAGAAGGCCGCAGCCGCCGCCCTCGAAGTGGTGCAGTGGGCCGAGGGACACGGCGGGTTTGGGTTCTGGCAGCCGCCACCGATCGGCTTTGGCATCAACCTCGGCGACGTGCTGCGCGGCGACCTCGGCAGCGACACCCGTCGTGAGTTCACGGTCATCGGCGACGCGGTCAACATCGCGGCGCGACTGTGCGGCAGCGCCGGGTCGCTCGAAGTCATCGTGAGCGAAAGAGTGCGGGACGAGCTTGCGGACCTGTTCGAGTTTGCGCCTGCGCGTGCCATCCGTCTCAAGGGGCTAGGTGAGACCGCGGTTCACCCGATCATCGGGATCGTCTCGGAAAGCTGATCAGCGCGCCTTGCGGGCGTCATTCCAAGCGAACAGGCCGGCGCCGGCCATCGACAGGAGCAAAACCGTCCCGGCGAGGATGAACCAGCCGTACTGGACGTTGTTCGCGGCGCACACTGCGCAATCCGCAAAGGCCGTCG
>CAZLMW010000145.1:0-12832 GCA_964560875.1 uncultured Enterobacteriaceae bacterium | reverse complement strand
TTGCCAGTCCCGTCGTTGCCAGTCCCGTCGTTGCCAGTCCCGTCGTTGCCAGTCCCGTCGTTGCCAGTCCAATCATCGAAGTAGCTCCTTGCTGTGACTTCCGCGCCCGGCGAAGAGCCACTGCCTATCACATCGACGCCGCACGCCATGAAAAGTTACGAAGCGGCCGCCAAGCACGACATAGGACGCCGATCCGTCGTTGTAAGGGGCCGAGCAGAACGGCATACTCTGGGCCTCCTTTTCTCCCTACAGACCCATGCTCGGAGCCCCGATGCGACACGCTCTCGCAGCCAAGCTCGCCGTTTTCGCGTTTTTCGCTTTGTTATCAGTCGCTTGCACGGACAGTGTGAGCGACGAAGGCGCGACTGACACGGCCTTGTCCGATACGCCGTTGGCCGACACCGGCGCGGTCGACGACGGCGGCGCTGCCTTGACCGACTCGACGTCATCCCAAGACGACGCAGCCGCGGACGCTGGCGCGACGAGCTCCAGTTCCAGCGGCTCGGGTTCGGGGAGCAGCACGAGCAGCGGTTCGGGGAGCAGCGGCAGCAGCACCAGCGGCGGGTCGGGTTCCAGCGGCGCAGATGCGAGCAGCGGTTCTGGGTCGAGCGGGTCTGGCTCAAGCGGTTCTGGGTCGAGCAGCGGTTCCGGGTCGAGCGGGTCGGACGCCAGCAGCAGTTCGGGGACCAGTAGCGGTTCGGGTTCCAGTGGCGCAGACGCGAGCAGCAGCTCCGGCTCAACATCGAGCTCGTCGTCCAGCGGCGGCTCGGGAACCCCCAACACACCCGAGGTCGAGGTCCAGGAGAAGGGCACGGACCTGCTGTGCAAGGTGGTCAAGAACGCGCCCGATGCGGCGGTGAAGCTGCGTTTTTCGTGGCGCATCAACGGCGGCACGTGGGCGACCGGCAAGGAGAAGCTCGAGCTCGGCGTCAAGGGATGCGACCTGGTCGCCTGCAAGGTCGAGGCGAATACCCCCAAGGGCAAAGTCGTCTCGAAACCCGCCGAAAAGCAGCTCGCGATGGGCACGGCGTGCGGGGCCGGCAACGCGTGTGCAGCGGCGACGTGTGCCAAGGGCGGTGGTTGCGCGTTTGGAGGCAAGGCGGGCGCGTGCGAGGACGGCGACGCGTGCACAACCGGCGACACGTGCGATAAGGGCGTCTGCAAGGCGGGCAAGAAGGACGCGTGCACCGACTACTACAAGGACAACGACGGCGACGGCTTCGGGTCGACAAAGGTGGGCTGTCTCTGCGGCAAGCTGGCCGCCAAGACGGTCGCGAAAAAGGGCGACTGCGCCGACGACAACAAGGACGTCTTCCCCGGACAGACCGAGACCTGTGACGGCGTCGACGATGACTGCGACGGCAAAACCGACGAAGACGCTTGCGGGACGTTGCTGCCGCCCGGTACCGACAACTTCAAGACCAACAAGCCGATGAAAGGCGACACGTGGGAGGTCGACGGCACCGCGACGATCGACGGCGGACCGTTCGGGCCGGTCGACGTCGCGGGCAAGCTGAAAAAAGCAGGCAAGGACAAGCCGGTGACCTGGTGCATGACGGGCGCGCCAAAAAAGGACTGGGCGAGCAAGTCCAAGCCGCCGTTTTCGCTGACCAACGTCAAGGTCAACGTCTGCAAGGACGACAAGGGGGCTTTGTCGCGCACGTTCACCGGCGATATCGCCATCGAAGGCGGCAAAGGGGCGATCAGCGGCACGTTCTCGACCGGAAAGGCGTCCGGTCTTGTGGCGAAACTCGGGACCTGGCAGCTGCTCGGTCGCGCCGCGAAGGATGCGTCGATTGCCTGGAAGACCGGCGAGGCGGTGGTGACCGTGCAAGGCGGCGACATCGACATCACCTACATGGGCCAGAAGATGGTCGGAACGCTCGGCGGGCAGCTGGAGCCCGACAAGGCGGCCAAGCTGCAAATCACCGTCGCCAAGTTCGACCACATCAAGATGACGGGCGGCATTGTTGGCATCGCGGTCAGCAAGCTCACGGGCACGCGCACCCGGGCGTTCACCAAGGACAAAGCGGGCAAGACCGTGACCCAGCACAGCACGCAGCTCGTGCTTTCCGCCACCATCCTCGCGCTCACCGGCGCGACCGTGCACGGCACCTGGCGAACCGACGCGAGCCGTATCGACGGCGGCATGTGGGCGCTGAGCTACGACGTCAGCAAGGTCGATGTCGCGCCGTTCAAGGGGCTCAACGCGACCGGAAAACACGGTGAAGGCGCCAAGTCGACCTGCATCGAAGGCGTCACCAAACAAACGCTGTCGACCTGGACCAAGCCGCTGACGTTCAAAGTGTGCTGGGGTCTGAACGCGCCCGACCCGACCTTTTCGGCCGACGCGGACATCGCACCGATCGGCAAGACGACGATGTCGGGCACCTACAACAAGCCCAAGGATCCCAAAGCCAAGAACCTGCTGTGTTTGTCCGGCGAAGGCGAAAACCACTTCCCTGCACACCAGGGCAAGAAGGCGCCCATTTCCGCACGGCTGTGCCTCGATCTCGGCACCGGCAAGGTCTCGGCGCCCGCGTTTTCGTCCAAGGTCATCATCAGCGACCTCGGCAAGATCAACATGAAGGGCACGTACACAGGTGGCGTGATGTGCATGAAAGAGCGGGCGTTTGTCAGCAAGGGCAAGGGCAACGGGACGCTCGAGATGCGGCTGACCCGCTGCGCAGACAAGGCGATGAAGACCGCCAAGACGTTCGCGACGACCCTTGTCGACGTCAAGCCCTTTGGCAAGGTCACGCTGCTCGGCGAGGTCGGTAAATCGCCTGGGCAGATCTGTTTCGCTGGCAAGGTGCCCGTCGCGTTCGCCGAGGACAGCAAAGCCGTGGTCACCGCATCGCAGTGCTGGAGCCTGTTTCCCCTCGCCGCCGCGAAGTCCGCGCCGCAGATCAAGGCCGTCGTCAATCACAAGCAGCTTGGTTCGGTGACGCTCACCGGGACGTTCGATGCCAAGGCCAACGGCGGCAAGGGATCGATGTGCCTGCGCGGGCCGTTCGCCAAGGACAAAGCCGCCAAGCAGCTGCCGCTCAAGGGCGTCACGGTGCTCGGTGGCGACGCGCGGTCGTGCCACGCCGGTGAAGGTTTCGGGCCCATCAAGGTCGCCGTCGACTACCGGATCGGCAAAGCGGCGGCCAAGACCGCCGTCGTCTTGCGCAGCTCCGTCGACTTCAGCAGCGCAGCCGGAATGTGTGTGACCGCTCATAAAACCGCGGCGTCCTGCCTCGAGGCCAACCGCGCCTGGATCAAGTTGGCCGCTGACCCGTCGGACCGATTCGGCGGGCGCTATGCGTTCCACGCAGGAACCTGCATCGACAAGCTCGCGACCGACAGCAACAAGTGCGCGACCTCCGGTTCGTGGAAATTCGGCGCAAGCCGCCGCGCTGCAACAACCGCCGCGCCGCTCTGCCTCAAGAAAGGGGCGAAGAGCTGCGACTGGGCCGCGACGTGCGACACCAACGCCGGCGACAAGACCTGCAGCGCCACCTGGCAGCCGTTCTGGGCCATGCCCATCGGCGCACCCTATGACGTCCGCGTAGCCGAATTCGGCGCCGTCAAAGGCAACGCCTGGGTCCACGGCGGAAAAGCGCGGCTCGATCTCACCGGCTCTGCGACCAGCAAGATCAAAGACGGGGTCGCCAAGGTTGTGACGAGCGGTTCGACGACGCTCATCGGCCTCAAGAAGCTGCAAATCCGCGGTCACATCAACGAGGCGGGCATGTGGTCAACCGCGATGCAGGGCCGCGCGGACCTCAACCTCACGGGCCAGGGCATCGCCGCGATCAAGTTCCCGACCATCGTGCAGGGCGTGCCCGAGTCCAACCGCATCGTGCTGCGCGGCAATATCCTGCCGAGCGGCTGCAACGCATCGAAGACCACCTGCACGTGGCCAACTGTACAGCCGTTCAAGAAGATCGTCGGCGACGGCGTCTTCGAGAGCACCGGCAAGGGCGGCGACATCACGATCCTCGCGCCCTACAGCAACGCCAAGACGGTAGACGCCACCATCAACTTTGAGTCCAAGGGGAGCATCAAGATCCCCGGCGGCGCCAAGCAGTCGGTCCAGGCGCAGGGCTTTGTCGAATTCCGCCGCAACCCGAAGTCGGGCGATCTCTACTCGATCCCGGTGGTTACGTTCGCTGTACCGCTCGGCAAAAACGCGTCGCTGAAGATCGCAGGGGTCGATGTGAAGCTGGGCCGTGCGCAGGTGGACGGGGGCAGCCTCAAGCTCATGCCGACCGTCTTCCTCGCCTCGACCGAAGGCACCGAGTCGATGCAGCTCGACCTCGACAATGACCCGAGCAACGGCAAAGAGGCCGAGTGGCGCGTCGATGTGGGCGCGACGATTCGCACCACGGCTGTCCTGCCGCACTTCCAGCACCTGTTCAAGAACCCGACCGCGACCATCGATGTCTCGTGGATCGGCCTCAAGAAGTTCGAGCTGCACGGCAAAATCGACGTCAATTGGACGCTGGTGAAGCCCGAATACAACATCCCGACGCTCAACAAGATCGAGCTGACCGACGTCTTCGTGAAGATCAAGTTCCCGGGGACCGTGCGCCTCTACACCGGCGGCCACGCGCTCGTCGAGACCATCGACCGCAAGAAGAAGGTCCACAAGCTCAAGGGCACCGCGCAGTTCGAGATGGTCGCGGGCGGCGGCATGGGCGGCACCATCGCGCTGTCGGGCATGTGGTACAACCCGTTCTACATCCCCAATGTTGCTGTGTTTAATGTCGGTCTGAGCGCGCGGTTCATCCCCGGCGTGCCGGTCCCCACGGCGTTCGGCTACACCGGCCAGGCGCTGCTGCTCAAGGACAAGATCGACGCGCCCTGGCCGAAGATCGCGGGCAACAAGTTCAACACCCCGGTCGGCGTCAACAAGGACGGCACGCTGATGAACAAGCTGCCGGGCAACGTGTTCACGTACGGCGAGACGATCTACCTCGACACCGTCCCGTCCAAGTCCGGCTTCTGCATCCTGCCGAGCGTCTGCCCGAAGATGCCCGAGCTGCTGGTGCGCTTTGACCTGCAGAACATCGGTACGGACGACCTCGTCGACCTCATCAACCTGACGCTCGCCGGGCTGAAAACGGTCGCCACGACCAAACAAATCAAGACGCGTGACCCGATCACCAAAAAGGAGATCACCGTCAAGTCGCCGTGGGCCGCGCTGTTCAAGAACCTGCCGCTGGACAAGGCGCTCAAGAAGGTCTCGTTCGGGCCGCTGTCGATGACGCTGGACCGCTTCTGGCTGTACATGCACACCCACAGCGAAGAGGTCTTCGGCATCGACTGGCCGTTTGGCTTCAAGCTCGCCGCCGACGCGCGGTTCAAGCCACCGGCGGGTCCGGACAAGGGCAAAGAGAAGAAGATCCGCATTCGCGGCAATCTCGATGTCTGGGGCGCCACGCTGCAAGGCTGGATTTCGCCGCTGCAGGTGATCCCCGGCATCAAGCTCACGGCCGATCCGTTCCGTCGCCAGGCCGCGCTCAAGGGCGGCTACGTCCGTATTCCGGGCGCGAAGGGCACCAGCAACTGGGGCACGTTTGAGGGCTGGTTCCAGGACGACGTGTTGGCGGCCGGCAACGGCGCTGCGGTGTTCCTCGATCGACGCGACAGCAAGGGCAACGGCATCCGCATCGCGACCGACGAGATGGCGATTCCGTGCGAGGAAGGTGCGATCAACCAGGACGGCAGCAAACGCGACTGCAAGACCAAGTTGGGGCGCGTTGTCGTCACCATGAGGACGTCGGACGGCAAGGTACCGGCGGCTGCACGCACCCGCGTCATCAAGAGCAAGTGGGGCGTCATTCAAAAGGACGTCAAACACCACCTCGCGATTATCAAGGACCCGAAGACCCACGAGGTGCGCATCTTCCTTGACGGCGGCGAGATCACGATCCTCGACTCGGCTGACGGCAAGGACGGAAAGCCGGCTACCAAGGACGACCTGAAGCGCTTCGCCCTGCCCGACACAACCGCGCAGCTGCGCATCGGCCAGAATTTCCAGTTCGTCGACGACCTGCGGCTGTGGACCGACGTTCGCGGCGCCTCGGACATCGAACGGCGAGCCGCTCGGCTCGAGAAGGGCTACCACATCGACAAGACGCTGATCGGCCGGTGGGAGATCGACTTCGACAACAAGCTCGGCCAGAAGCTCGACGGCAAGGTCATCGCGCGCAACAGCCGGCTCGACAAGGGCGACGCCTGGCACGGTCGCTACGAAGGCGCGTCCAAACCCGATATCGACCCGAAAAACCAGGACCTGTGGTTCCGCATGGACTGGCCCATCAAGAACCCACTGCACACCGGCTGGGGCATCAAGGCGGGCATGGATATCAAGCTGCCCAAGCCGCTGCTCAAGCTGTCGGGCAACCCCGAAGGCATCGCGTTTGCGGCCGAGCTGAACTACCACGGCGACAAGGTCGGCGGGAAAGTCTACGCCCGCGAGCTGACGGTCATCCCGATCCCGACCATCGGCGGCTTTGTGTTGTACGGCGACGGGCCGGACGCGCGACCGAAGAACTGGGACGACGGCCTCTTCGCCGAGCTGGAGATGCGTTATCCGACCGCCGGCAAGTTCGACGGCGAGTCCCTGCCGATGCTCGATACGACCGCGCGCCTGGCGTTCGATTGGAAGAAGAAGCGCCAGCAGGTCGCCGGCACGGTGTGGCGCATGGGTTGCCTGAAGAAAGACGCCAAGGTCGGCGCCATCTTCAGCCCCAAGCCCTGCTCGCTGGGCAACGGCTACCACTTCTACACAAAAACGGTGCTGGGCAAGAAGGGCGAGCTGGCCGTCGACCTCGGCAAGGGGCTCGGCAAACTCGGGATCACGGGCATCTTCGAGCTATCGACCCTCGATGCGCCGCTCTACCTCAACATGCGCGGCAACATCATCGTCTTTGGCAAAAAGCTCATCGACGTGTTGGTCAAGATCGACCGCAAGGGCTTCCAGGCCAAGGCGTCGCTGGACCTCGGCATCAACAAGGGCGTCAACCTCGGCGTCGCGACGACCCTCGACATCACCTACGACTGGAACCCCGCGCGGCTGTGCGCCAAGGGCAACACCGAGGTCAAGATCCCGGTGCTCGCGACCGTGAAGGGAAACGTCGAGGCGTGTTTCGGCACCAACCCGATGGCGGCGTTTGAGGGCAAGGCCAAGGCGGGCAAGTTCGGCTCGGTCACGCTGGCGGACATCTGGGTGAAGCTGCACAGCTCCAAGGGTCTCGAGATCAAGCAGGCCAAGCTCAAGATCCCGAGCGTCTTCGACGGCGACGTGACCGGCTTCTACAAGGGCGTCGACAACTTCGACCTGTCCGGCAAGGTCGAGACGAAGGCCGGCACCGGCAAGCTGTTCAAGATGAACGTCGTCGCCCACCTCAAGCGGATCAAGGGCCAAAAAGCGACAACGGTCGGCATCAAGGGCGACATGAAGGCCGCCAACAAGTGGATCACCGGCCGCATCGAGGGCCAGGCCGAGTTCCAGAAGAACAATTGGTATTACGCGCTCGCGGGCGACGCGAACCTCAAGCCGATGGGCTTCAAGATGGCGTCGGCGCGTGCGTGGCTGTGCAAGCCGTACAACAAGAAGAGCAAGTCGATCCCGAGCGAATGCAAGACCAAGAGCGGGCTCGGCATGTCGGGCACGGTCAACATCGGCATCGCGAAGGTGAAGATCGGCGGCGGCATCAACACCGGTGTCAAGGTCAAGGACAAGGGCAAGACCTACACGGTCGACCGGCTCTACCTGGAAGGCTCGCTGAACGTGAATCTGCACAAGGTGTTCAAGTACGCCGGCAAGCTGAAGATGGGCACCACCGAGCCGTTTGTGGGCGGGCACAACTACCTGGAAGTGTCGGGCAAGATCTCGTCGTTCGGCATGTCGACCAGCTACAGCAAAAAGCTCCAGTCGGGGGCCGATGGGCTGCCCAAGCCGTACGAGCTGAAGGCGTCGGGCACGCTCAAGCCGTTCTCGGGCTGGTCGCTGGCGAGCGGTAACGCGCTGTTCAAGTACGAAAAGCCCGGCAAGACCACGATGTCGGCGGGCGGCACGCTCAACCTGAGCCCGATTCTCAAGGGGTCGACCGGCGCGACCATCAAGACCAACGGCTCGGCGACCTGGACCGGCAAGGGCAAAATCAACCTCGCGTCGCTGCTCGTCGGTGACCTGGGCTGGACCCTGAGCACGAAGGGCACGAGCTTCAACGGCAACTTCAAGGCCGACACCAAGGTGCTCACGCTGGGCGTGGATATCGGCGGGACGATCCCCAAAGACCTCAAGTTCGCGTTCAACGGCAAGGGGTGGACGCGCCTGTATCCGTTCCCGAAGGCCGACTTCGCGAAGTTCGCGGTCAGCAGCAGCAAGGGCTTTGAGGGCGAAGCGACGCTGGACCTGAAGATCGTGAAGATGAAGGTGAAGGTGTGGGCCGGCAACAAGGCGACGGGCATCGGCGTTTCGGGCGCGGTGACGCTTTCGACCTGGAAGATCGGCACGTTCATCTTCAAGTGGGTCGAGGAGGTCACCAAGACGGTCGCCAAGAAGCTGTCAGGCTGTAGCTGTAGCACCTGTGGAAGCTGTTGGGGCGGGCTCCCCGGGTTCCGTTGCAAGTGCAAGGAGACCAAGTCGAGCAACTCCGAGGTGAAGGCGTCGGTGACGTTCAAGCTGTCGGGCACGAGCTACAAGAGTTCGAGCACCGTCAAGCTTTCGGCGACGGCGAAGCTGACGGCCGGCAAGTGGAGTGGATCGTCGACGACCAGCTGTTCGATCGGCTCCAAACCCAAGTGCTGCTTCAAGTTCGTGGCGCCGATCGGCACGAAGTGTCTGAACCTGTACTGATCGATGGCGGTTGCTTGGCCCGACCTGCTGAGAGAGGCGGGTTAGAATCCGCCGAGGCGCCGCGCAGATGATGCGAATGCGCGGGCGTGGCGGGTCGTGCCCATGAGGGCGTGCGCCAGGGCGATGCCGCGATAAGCCTCGACACAAGTGCTGTCCATCGCGATGGCCTCGAGGAACGCCTCGGCCGCCGCATCGTCGTCGCGCGTCGAGGGGCTCAGCGGCGCCAATCCATCGCGACGCCCCTGCCTCGGTTACCGGTACAGGTGACGGAGGCGGGACAGCCGTGGCGCTGGTCCGCGTCGGATACTCCCGCAGTCGGGGTCAAACGATCGGCATTCTAAACGCGACATAGAACGCCTCCACCATTGCCACCCATGCGACCGGTTGTTAACGTTCAGCCCGTTAATACACGACCGACGAGGGACCCCAGGTGTCAGCCACGGATGCCCGCGCGCGACGGCATATCCTGCTGCTCTGCGCCGATGCCGAAGCCGGCCAGCGGGTCGCCGAGATCCTGGTCGCCCACAACTGCACGGTCGCGTCAGCACCCAACGTCGACGACGCGCTGTATCGGCTCATCACCGAGGCGCCCGAGTTGATGGTGGTGGACAACAGCCTCGACGACGCGGGTCGCGCCGCCCTCAACGAACGACTCGGGCCGCAATTGGTCCACGACCGCGTGCCGTTGCTCTGGCTGGGAGACGGCGCGGCGCTGGCCATCGATGGCGCGTTGACCCACGTGAGCCTGGCCAAGCCGTTCAGCCCCGACGACCTGGTCGAAGGCGTGGCGACGACGCAATGGTTGATGCCGGCAAAGTCCGGGCGGGCTCGCAAGGAAACCAGCGAATTGCGGATGCCCGGGTTCGAGGAGCCGTCCGATGTCGGAGCGCCCACCGACGTGCCGGATCTCGATGCTCGCCGCGGTAGACGCCGCACTGTGAGCTATATCGGAGGCGCTCCACCGCCTCCCACGCGCAACCCAAGCGGCCGGCAGAACGGCGGTCGGGAGAAGGCGCCGTCCGACGGGCCCAAGGTGGTTGTCGGCGTCACGCACACGCCCGGTTCGCGGCGCGGCAAACGACCGACCAGTGTCATCGTGAATGCCGACACAATGGCCTTTCCAGACGGCCTCTCCGAGCAGCTTCGCACGCCCAGTCCTCGGAAGCCGAAAATGATGTCCGAGCGCCGCAAATCCAACCCGGCGTCCCGCCAGGGCATGTCGGCAAGACGCCAGGCTGCGCTGCTCGAAACACCCCGCCGCCGCGGCAGTGCGCGCTACGACAGCCGCGGCTTTTTACGCTCGGGGATCATGGTCAACGCGCGCTACAAGATCGTGAAACCGCTCGGCGTCGGCGGACTTGCGCGGGTCTATCATGTGCGCGACACCCGCGACGGCTGCGAATCTGCGCTGAAGATCCTGCGCCATGCCAGCGACGACGTGACGCGCCGCCGGTTCCGCCGCGAGCTCGACATCTGCCGTCAGCTCGTCCACCCCAACATCGTCCGCACGCTCGAGTTCGGCGAATGGGCCGGCCGTCTGTACTACACGATGGAGCTCCTCGACGGGATGGACCTCGAGCAGCGGGTCGGCCACACCGATCGGGCCAAGCCACTTGATGTTCCCGAGGCGCTCGCCCTGTTCGAGCAAGCGTGCGCGGGACTCTCGGTCGCCCATGACGGCGGGGTCATCCACCGCGATATCAAGCCGGCCAACCTCGTCGTCAACGGCGACGGCACGCTGAAGATCACCGACTTTGGTGCCGCTTTCAGCAACCGACCCGAGCACGCGACGCAGTCCATTCACGAGCACATCGTCGGGACCCCGGCCTACCTCGCGCCCGAGCGGCTTCATGCCGACCCGCGCTTGTCCCCGCAGACCGACATCTATTCGCTTGGCGCGTCGATGTATCGCTGCCTGACCGGCAAGCTTCCTTACGACCGCGAGACGCTTACCGCCCTGTTCGCGGCCATCGCCCACACCGAGCCGCCCCGCCCCCGCGAGCTCATGCCCAGCATTCCCGAGAAGATCGAACGCATCATCCTCCGGGCAATGGCGCGCGATCCGGCCCAGCGACACATCGACTGTCGCGAACTCGGGGCCGAAATCGGACTCGCCGCGGCGCTGATCACCGCGTAGACCGCGCCTCGACGTCGCCACCGGTCTGGACTGGGGGCGGCTTCCGCTCCGGCCTCGTGGCGGATCGAGCGCGATTCTGACGGCGCCTCCGAAGCCGGGGCCGGGAAGGCGACTGCGTTACGGGCGCTCCGTTCGAAGGGGTGTGATCTTTTACCCGGTCAGCTGTCGCTGTCCGGGCCGATCACACCCGGGGGCGTTGTTTCGTTTCTCCGTGGTGCAAGCACCACTGCGCGCCAGGACAGCCTTCGGCATGTCCGCTTGCCCAGACCCCTGATGGCGGTCGTGACCGGGTAATGAATCACGCCCGTTCGAAGATCAGCCGCGGTGACGGATACGGCATCGGTTTCGGAATCGGTCACCGCCACGGAAACCAAACAGGTCGACGCGACAGCGGCGGCCTTGTGCGCCAAAGGCATGGGATGCGAGCCGACGGCTCTCCGAACGGGACAGAGCGGAGGCGTCTGCGACGCCGCTGGTGTTGGATTCGGGTCGTAGCATCGCGGCTCACGCCGCGATGCGCTCCGTTTCCGTGACCGGGGCCGGCGCGGAAGCCGTCTCCGAAACGGTGGCCGCGGCCGCAAGTGCGATACGGGACGTCCCGGCGGAGGAGGTGGTCGCGGTGACGGATACGGCGTGACGGTGGCCGGCGCGGAAGCCGTCTCCGAAACGGTGGCCGCGGCCGCAAGTGCGATACGGGACGTCCCGGCGGAGGAGGTGGTCGCGGTGACGGATACGGCGTGACGGTGGCCGGCGCGGAAGCCGTCTCCGAAGCCGGGGCCGCGGCTGCAAGTGCGATACGCGACGTCCCGGCGGAGGAGGTGGTCGCGCAGACGCATACGGCATCGGTTTCGGCTTCGGTCACCGTCACGGAAACCAAACAGGTCGACGCGACAGCGGCGGCCTTGTGCGCCAAAGGCGCGGGATGCGAGCCGCAGGCTCTCCGACCACAAAGGCCGCAGGATTGTCCAGGATGGCCGATCGATCGCTGGCAGCCCTTAACTACCGGCCCCCCTGCAAAACCGCTTAGATCGACCCTACAAGCCCGCAAGGGGCATATGCCCTCAAAAAAGGCCCTCGAAACGTGCCACTGCTCACCCACAGGCAGTCGGACGAGACCGCGTGCTCGAACGCGCAGCGTGACCAGTGGTCAACGCAGCACTCGTTAGCGACGTCCGCGAGCGGGGTTAGTTCGCGGTTGGAGATTCGTCGCGGATCGGCCGGGTCGACCACGCATCGCCTCGCGAGCACCAGCACTGGGCACGCGTCGACAGCGCCGTGGGCTCGTGTGGATTGGCGCGACGCAAGACGCCGCGGTTCCACCCGGCAGCCTCGCATGCGGATACGCACGGCCGGTTGGCGATATGGTCCCCGATGCCCACGGACACCATCGCGAACAACCCGCCGACGACCGCGACTGCCACAATTCGAACGTTCTGCTTGCCGAACTCGATGACGAGCGCGGATAGCTCCCTGCGACAGGTTGCCGGCGGCACCTTTTGCTGCAACCAGCGGCCGACCAGGACAGCGACCGCGCCCATGAAGAGGCCCGCGCCGAGCACCCACGACACCGACCATACGCCCAACAACTGCATCGAAACTCCGCTTGCGTCACTGTGGTCGGAGCCGAAACCGTGGCAGCGAGTGCGAACCGGGCCTTTGGTCGGAACGATCGCCCACGGAGACCGCTACGCCATCGGTTTCGGCTTCGGTCACCGCCACCGAAACCAAACAGGCCGACGCGACAATCGCGGCCTCGTGCGCGGGAACCAAAGAATGCGAGCCTTAGCAGACTGCGCCGTAAATCGTGTCGGTCATCGTGGGGGACCTGGCTGCAGTCT
>CAZLMW010000144.1:12448-19075 GCA_964560875.1 uncultured Enterobacteriaceae bacterium | reverse complement strand
GGGTGGCCCGGACCCGGGTTATCGCTCAGTCAGCGACTTCCAATCGGGCCTGCCCGGAACCCCCCGGAACCCCAGGTTCGAAGGGAGTTCGCGGGGCGCGAGGGTCCGCGGGTGCTGCCGCACTGCCGTTCGCTATCCCGGCCGGCCCGAGCGCGCACGTCGCCCTCCCCGAGCCGGCGCTCGGTTGAGACGACGGGCACTCGGCCCGGTTCTGTGTCGCCCACCGCCGCGACGGCGGATGGCGGCCCCCGGCGGATCAGCTCGTGGCCTGCGGCTCCATGGGCAGACGCAGGCCGGCGATCGTGGTGGCCGTCGCGGTGATGAGGGCGACGTAGAGGTTGTGCAGCACGGCGGTCCACGACGGTCGCTCGCCGTCGGAGGCGGCTCGCCGGACACGATGCAGAGCCAGGATCGTGTAGGCGATCCTGCGCAGCAGCATGACGTTGACCATCGCCTCGGGGGCGCGCACCCATGGCCGGTCGTCTTCACGCAGGATGCGGTCGAAGGTGTTGTGGCACTCGTTTTCGACGGCCCGCCTGCGGCGGATCATGGTCGCCCACTGCGCTCCGTCGCCGACGCGACCGGCTCCGCGAACGTCCATCGTGCGCTGACGCCCGCCCACGAGCGCCCCGCGGGCATCAGCACCCGAACGCGAACCCAAACGCGAACACCCACTCTCTCCTCGAGCCTGCTCAACGCCGGCTGATCGGCGCCCCTCTCGGGGTGAGGTACCCCGTGAGGGTGTGAATTCGCGTTCGGGTTCGGGTTCGGGTGGCCCGGACCCGGCCTATCGCTCGGTCAGCGACTTCAAATCGGGCCTGCCCGGAACCCCTGGTGCGTCGCTTGGTCGCATATTCGACCGGGTCGGTGCGCGGTGTTACCCTCGTGCGCGTTGCAACAAGCCTGCATGACGTGATTGGGCTAAAACGGACCCGTTGATGCGACGATACTTTCGCTCGAATGTTCCAACCCTGGGCGCGATCGCGGCCTGTATCGCGGCGCTCGCCATTGTTGCTGCGCCGGTCGCCGGCTCAGCGGCCCCCAAAGCGGCCGCACCGAAGGTCTCAGAGACGACAGCAAGTGCTCGTAAATCAAATGTTTTACGAATCGAACGCTTCACTCTCGACAACGGCATGCGCGTGGTTGTCCAGCCCGACTCCAGCGCGCCCATGGTCGCGATTGGCCTGATGGTCGACGTCGGCGCGCGCGACGAACTCAAGGGCAAGAGCGGCCTGGCGCATTTTTTCGAACACATGATGTTCCAGGGCTCGGCGAAGGTCGGGAAGATGGAACACTTCTCGGCCCTGGAAGCGGTCGGTGCGCGGCTCAACGCCAACACGTCCATCGATCGCACCTACTACTATGAGGTCGTCCCGCGCGGCGCCGTCGATTTGGCGCTGTGGCTGGAATCCGAGCGGTTCGCGTCGCTCAAGATCAACAAGGCCAACGTCGAAAACCAGCGCCAGACGGTGATGGAAGAGCGCCGGCAGAACTACGGCAATCGACCGTACGCCGAGTCGCGGCTCAAGCTGCGCAAGATGGCGTTCACAACCTGGGAGCTTTCGCACAGCACCATTGGCTCAATGGCCGACCTCCAGGGCGCGCCACTCGAGGCCTTCGAAGCGTTCTGGCGTCACTACTACACGCCCAACAACGTCGTGCTCGCGCTCGTTGGCGACATCACCCTCGACGACGCCAAACGACTCGCCGAAAAACACATGGGCAAGCTCGAGCGGCGCGCTGAAATCAAGAAAGCGCGCTTCGCCGAACCCCAGCAAGCCGTTCACGTCTACGACACGTACGCCGAGCGGCTCGGCAAGATGCCGGCGTTCCACCTCGCCTGGCGCATCCCGGCGCGGCCTCATCCTGATTCCTACGCCATCGAGGTTCTCTCGGAGCTGCTCGACGGCGGCGATGCGGCGCGATTGCGCAAGAAGCTGTCCAAGGACACCGGCCTGGCGACCCGCCACTTCGCCGGTATCTACGGTCAGCGGGACGTCGACCTCTTCCATATCTTCGCCGAACTCTCTCAACCCGGGGCCAAGGCGCTCGACAAAGCCAAGAAGATCACCCGCGAGACGATCTACAAGATCGGGCGCGACGGGGTCAGCGCCGCGGAGCTGCAGCGCGCAAAGGTCTCGTTCGAAGCCAGCTATGTATTCGGCTTGGAGAGCTTCTCGCGCCGTGCCGCCGCGCTGTGCCGCCACGAGCTGTATTACGGCGATGCGAACGGCTTCAATCGCGTCCTCGATAAGTATCGGGCGGTTACGGTGGACGACATCGTTCGCGTGACCCGCAAATACTTCACCTTCGATCGGGAGGTTGAGCTCGACGTGTTGCCCAAGGGCATGGCGGCAATCAAGGGCGCTGGCGCCAAGCCCAAATACGTCGCGAAGGCTGAAAAAGCGCTCGCCAAGAAGCTCGAAAGACAGCGCAAATCCGAGGAAAAGCGCCTCAAACGCGAGCAACTGAGGGCCAAACGGGCGGCGGCGAAGGCGGCCAAGGCCGAGGCGCGACGCGCCAAGCGAGAGGCGAAGAAGAAGGCCAGGGAAGAGACCAAGCGCAAGCGCGCCGAAGCTCGGGCCGCTAAGAAGGCGGACAAAGCTGTCAAGGCCGCCGCTGCGAAGGACGCCGCCGCCAAAGCAGCCGCCGCGAAGAAAGCAGCCGCCGCGAAGAAAGCAGCCGCCGCGCAGAAAGCAGCCAAGTCAGCCAAGTCAGCCAAACCCGCGCCCGCAGCCAAGCCTGAGGCGCCCAAACCCGCGGCAGCCGACGCGCCCGAGAAGGCGGAGAAATAGCCGTGGCTACGACGACCCGTTTTCAAGTCAACGCGATGCCGGCACGTCCCGTCGTCGCGATGTTCGTTGCGATCTTCCTGTTCGCCTGCGGCGGCGCCCCGGCCAAGAAGCCCGCCACGAAACCGACTGTGACGAAGGCCGCAGTCGACCCCGATGCACGTCCCGCCGTCGCTCCCCCGTCCGACGTGAAATTCCCTGTTGCGCAGCGATTCGTGGTCACGTTCAAGGGTGATCCGAGCGAAAACAAGCCCGGATTGCAGGTGCTCGCCGTGCCGCGGCAGGGCCTGCCGACCGTATTCGTCCGCTGGGTGTTTCCCGGTGGACGCACGATCGAGTTCGGCGGCGGCAAGGGACCGCGATGGCCGGAAGGAACGATCGATTTCACCAACCAGATGCTCACGGAAGGCACCCGCAAGCACCGCGGCACCGCCTTCGCAGCCGCCCTGCAGGCACACGGCGCCCAGCTGTCATTCAGCGTCCTGCCCGACGCGTCGATCGCGAGCGGGCGCGTGCTCAGCCACCAGCTCCAGCCCTATCTCGGCCTCGTCAAAGAAGCCCTCACCCAGCCAGAGTTCGGCGGCAAGGCCGTCAGCAGTCTCCGCAAGCGCTGGCAGGCCCACCTCGACACGCTTAGCACGCGACCACGGTCCATCGCCGGCCGCGTTCTCAACCGTGTCGTCTATGGCGCGCACCATCCGTACGGCTCGCCTGGCCCAACGGCCGCATCGATCCGCAAGATCAAGTCATCGCACCTGAAGGCGGCGCATCGCGCGAGCTTCACGATCCCGGGCAGCACGCTCATCGTCGTCGGTGATATCGACCCCGGAGCGCTCATCGAGACCGTTCGTAACGTCTTCGGCAAAGCGCTCGACGGACGGGCCGACAAACTCCCCGCCGTTCCGCCGCCGCACGGTGACACCACCGGCTGTCACGTCGTCGACGTACCGACCGCTGTGCAAACGGTCATCATGCAAGGCAACCCCGGACCGCTCCGAGGCGACGCGGGTTGGGCCGCGGTCAAGGTCGCGAACCAGGTTCTCGGCGGGTCCGCATCGTCGCGCCTGTTCACCGTCCTGCGGGAGCGCAAGGGCCTGACTTACGGTGTGTATTCGTCGCTCGACGGCCGGCTCCATGCCGGAGATTGGAGCGTCGTGGCCTCGACCCGCACCGCCAAAACCGACGAAGCCGTCGCGGCGATCGGCCAGGAGCTCGCGCTGATTCGCGCCCAGAACGCCAGCGAAACCGAGCTCGCCGCGGCCAAACGCAAACTCGGTGGCGGGTACGTCATGTCGCTGTCGCGCGGCGGCGCCATCGCGGCTCGCATCGCCTCACAGCTCCTCTTCAAGCTCCCTGACGACTACTGGGCGAAATACGTCGGCCAGATCAACGCCGTCACGGGTGAGCAGGTGCGAGGGGCCGCCAATCGCTTCTTCGGCACCAAACCCGTCGCGACCGTGATGGTCGGCAACATCGGCAAGATCCGCCCGGCCATCGACCGCCACTGCCCCCGCCTCATTCTGCGAGACGCTCAGTCCAAGGTGCTCAAGGTGCTCGTCGGTGGCGACAGCGAAATGAGCGACGAAGCGCGCACCAAGGCGTTCGCCAGCTGGGCCAGCGACGACGCCGGGCTGATTCCGCTGGGGATGTATGTCCGCAACGCGGCCCACAAGCTCGACAACCGCGCAGACGCCCTCGCAGCCTTGCTCGAAACGGGCCGCGAGCAGCACATCATCCAGATCGGGCGAACCGCGAAAGATTGGCCCAGCCTGTCCGTCCCCGTGCTCGACCGGATGATGGGCGCATTCAAGCTCGCTGCGACGCCGCACGACATCAAGCGCGCGCTCCGGGCGCACGCCGTTGTCCTCGATCTCCTCGAGCCCGCCGATCACAAGCCAACCGTCCTGGTCGAGAGCGATCAGCTCGCCGCCCGCACCGCGATCGCCGCGTGGGCATTCGCTGGCGTAACTCCAGAGACGCCCTCGTCGGACGTGAAGACGCTGATGAAGGAGCGCTTGATTCCGTCCGACCTCGTCCGTCTTGGCGCGCCATCGATCGCTGGCTTGGAAGCGCTTGTTTCGACGAGCGTGCTCCGTGTGGAGGCCGCGCGGGCTCTGCGCGCGTTGGACAGCGCCGAGTCGATGCGCGCGCTGCTCCGCGGGTACCGTCGCTCTCTTGTCGAGCGCCGTCAGCTCCCCGATGTGCAGGACCTCGAGGTCATCGGCTCACTACGCGGGTTCCAGACGGCCTTGCTCTTGTTCGACAGCCATGCGCTCCAGCAGAGCAACGCCAGCCCGGAATCGCGAGCCACTTCGGCGGCGACGATCGACATGCTCCGCAAAGTCATCGACGACATGGCGAACACCAAGAGCAACGAGCCGCGCGATCGCAAGTCTGGCCGCACGGTGCTGCAGCGCGATTTCGACCAATTCATCCGCTCGTTCGAAGCCTTGCTCCAGTTCCCCAACGCGGACGACCGCTGGTGGGCCGCGCGGATGCTCATCGAAAACAAAGGCCTGGTCGGGCTGCGCTTGGTGCTGCACGGTCTGCGGGACGACGGCAACTACAGCGATCCCGAGCACTACACCGTCGATCCCAAGTACGCGATCGGTGACCTCTGCCGCAACCAAATCGCGCCGCTTGGCCGCAAGAACGTGCAATCGCTGCTGTTGGCGGAGCTGGTCGGGCGGCATCGCGTGGCGAAAGTCATCGCCATCACAGCTCTGAAGACTTTTGGCGACGTCGGCTCGCTGCGGGCGCTGCGCACACACTACGACACGACCAAAGTGTCGAATATTCTTGCCCTACCCGGTCACGTAACGTCAAAACGTCTCGCCGAATCAGCGGTTGACGTGCACGCCTACCTTGACGAGATCGAGGCGGAACGGAAAGCGGGCCGGGTGACAGACGAAATCGCGGCGTTGCACCGAGAGTTCGCGTTCTATACGTATGACTTGACCGGCATCAAGCTCCGGTCCGAGGTGGCGCGACGTGTGCGGGAACGGCTGGCAGCTACAGGTCATCGCGCACCGACCGCCAAGGACAAGGCGGGCAAGGGCAAGGCGGGTAAGGACAAGGCGGGTAAGGACGAGGCGGGCACAGATAAGGCAGGCAAGGGCAAACCCGGCGCAAAGAACGCCAAGGCCGCGCCAAAGAGGGCCAAGAAGCCAGCGAACTAGCCTCCGGCGTGTCCACGTCATCGTCTTCATAGCCAGCCTTGCCGGGGCCGCGAGTGTGGCGGCCGCGGCGACTCCCCAACGATCGGAAGCCGCCTCATACGCCCGCCAGCGAGGGCAGGTCATGGCGATCCTCAACGCACCGCACGTGACAGTCACAACCGCGCAGCTGCGTCGAATCGGCGCCGATGTCGGGGAGATTCTTCGCACCGAGGCCGCGCGCAATCCCCGATCGCAGCGTTCCTCCAATGCTCTGTCTTTGCTCGCTCATTTTCCGAAGCACGGCGAAGCGATCCTCTGCCGGGAAGCGCTGACGTCGACGCGAAACACCGCGCGCCGGCGCATGGCGATCCGTGGATGCGCGCGAATCGGTGGCGGAAAAGCGCTGGCCACCCTCTCCACGACCTTGCATGACCGCGATCTCTACATCCGTGAAGCGACGGTGTACGGTCTGCGCGATCAAGGCGGACAGGCGGCGAGAAAGCTGCTGGAGTCGCGCCGTTTGGTCGAAAAGAACGCGATGATTCGGACCCAGATCGATCGCGCCCTCAAGGCGGTCGCCGGCAGCACCAACCCAGGGCGGAAGCAGAGGAATCGCGCCAAGCCCAGCCATCGCCCCAAGCCCAGCCATCCGTCCAAGGCCAGCTATCCCTCCAAGC
>CAZLMW010000144.1:0-12348 GCA_964560875.1 uncultured Enterobacteriaceae bacterium | reverse complement strand
CCAGCCATCCCTCCAAGCCCAGCCATCCCTCCAAGCCCAGCCATCCCTCCAAGCCCAGCCATCCCTCCAAGCCAAAGAAGCGCCTGACGAGCGCTGCACGGAACGCCAAGAAATGACTGACCACTTGTTCGAAGGCACGTTCACCGCGTTGGTGACGCCGATGACCGATGACGCGGCCCGCTCGATCGACACGGCCGCGCTCGAAAAGCTCGTCGAGAGCCAAGTCGCCGCCGGCATTGACGGCCTCGTGCCGTGCGGCACCACCGGGGAAGCCGCCACCCTCACCGACAGCGAATGGGAACATGTCGTGTCGACCGTCGTTCGCGTCGCCAAGGGCCGCGTCCCCGTCATCGCCGGAACCGGCAGCAACGCGACCGCCAAGACCATCGCGACGACAGCACGCGCCAAGGAGCTGGGCGTTGACGGCGCGCTCGTCGTTGTCCCGTACTACAACAAGCCGACCCAGGACGGGCTCATCGGCCATTTCCGCGCCGTGATGGATGCCGTTGCGCTGCCGGTCGTGCTCTACAACGTACCTGGCCGCACCGCGACGAACATGACCGCGGCGACAACCGCCACCCTCGCCGACCATCCCCACGCGGTCGCCGTCAAGGAAGCGTCCGGGTCGATCGGCCAGGTGCAGGAGATCATCGACCGAACCAGTGGCACGTTCGCGGTCCTCAGCGGCGACGACGGCCTGTGTGTGCCGATGTACTCGGTGGGTGGCCGCGGCGTGATCTCGGTGGTCAGCAACCCGGCTCCTGCCAGGACAGCCGCGCTATACCGTGACTACCGGGCCGGACGGATCGACGACGCGGCCGCTGGCCAAATCGCGTTGCGCGGGCTGATCGACAGCCTTTTCTGCGAGGCAAACCCGCAGCCGGCGAAGATGGCGATGCACTTGCTTGGGGCGATGTCACCCGTCGTTCGCCAGCCCTTGTTGACCGCGTCGGAGGCGGCGCGTGACCGACTTGTCTCCGATCTGACCGCTTTGGGCTTGCTCTGAAGAGTTGCATCCAGGCCACCAGGCGAGCAATTCGGGCCAGACGTGTCTTGTTTTGAGGCGCAGGGCATTGACGGCGGGTGGGCGCGCTGCTACTGCATCCAGCGGGCCTCAGAAGCCATCTTCGAGACAACGCACCGGTGTCGGAGCAGTCGTGGCGCAACGAGAATCGACGTTCAAAATCATGTCGTACGGGGTGACGGACGTCGGCCTCGAGCGCAAGAATAACGAGGACGCGTTCCACATCGTGGACGACAGCGGCCTGTACGTTGTCTGCGACGGCATGGGCGGACACGCATCCGGTGAATTGGCTTCGCGAATCGCTGTGGACAGCGTCGTCCAGTTCGTGACCAACACCATTCACGGCGAGAATTTCCGGTGGCCCTTCCAGTCGCCCAACGCGACGACGGTCGAGACCCGCGTCTTGGACTGCGCGATCCGCATCGCCAACCGCAAGGTCTATCAGCAGGCCCAGGCCGATGCCCGCCACAAAGGCATGGGCACGACGGTCGTCGCGATGTTTGCCGGGCGCGACCGAATCGGGGCTGCGCACGTTGGCGACAGCCGCATCTATCGTCTGCGCGATGGTGTGCTGCGCCAGCTCACCGAAGATCACAGCTTGCTCAACCACTACAAGCGCACCCGTCCGATGACCGAGGACGAGATCCGCAACTTCAAGGGCAAGAACGTCATCGTTCGTGCAGTGGGTCTGCGCGAAACCGTCGAGCCCGAAACGCACGTCTGGGATTACCGAGACGGCGATGTGTACCTGCTTTGCTCGGACGGCTTGTCCGACCTGGTCCCTGACGAGCGCCTCGGCCAACAGATGGGGCAGGCCGAGGGCGGCATGAAAGGTGCGGTCAGCACGCTGCTTCAAGACGCTCTCGATGCCGGTGGCAAAGACAACATCACGATCATGATGTTGAGTCTCGACGGCGACGCCGACGTCAGCCGCGCGACGACCCAGGACATGGTCGCCTACGATCCCGGCGACGACGCCGGCCTCGAAGACACCAGCCCAGGCTTTGGCACGATCGACGGCGATGGTTTCTGGGATCACGAGACATTGCCGGGCCTCGAAAACGACGGTCTCAACGGCCTGCGTCGGGTCGAAGTCGACGAGATGATGGAGACATCCGACGACCTCCCCGTGATCGGCGCGCCCGTGAAGTCCGAAGACGCCGTCCAGGTGAAGCTGCGCGATACGCCGCCCGCAATCCCCGGGCTCGACGACATCACGCCGGACGAAGCCCCTGTGGTGAAGCCGGCGGTCAAGAAGAAGAACTTCGCCCGCACATTCGTTGACAGCGCGCCGCCGCCCATGCCGGTTGGACGCAAGCCGCCACAGGTCAACATCCGCAAGACCAACCCGACCATGGCCAAGACCGAACCGTACGGCGTGCCGCGTGTCGCCGAGCCGGATGAGACGGCCGACACCGACAAGTTTTCGGGCGTGCCATCGTTTGATGACCCCACCCCCCAGGCGGTCCCAGTGGTCAAGCCTGACGACGAACGGTAGCCTGAGCAGCGGCCCGAGTTGGCCGCCTACCCCTCAGCGCTATCCACCATGTCCGATATTCTCAGCAGGCCACGTTTGAGCAGCGTCTGGGCATTCCCCAACGGAGCGGATCACCGTTGTACAACGCCGTCTGTGCGGGGTTTGAGCCGGGTTTGGCCGTCGCTTGGTCCATCTGTGCGCTTTTTTGCCGTTTCTTCGGCCCTTGTAGCGATGGCGGCCCTCACTACGACCGGGTGCGGACAGCAAACCGCCGACGACGGTGACGACCAGTCCGATGTGGAGCAGGGGGATCTCACGGGCGGAATCGATGCTGGTCAGGACGACGCGGCGGGCGACAGTGGCCCCGTGCTGGACTGCCCGGGCGGCGCCTGGTGTGAATGCGCGAAGAACGACGACTGCGACCAGGGCCTCTGCGTAGCCTTTCCTTCCGGCAACAAGTGCGCGCAGTCATGCATCCAGGACTGCCCGAAGGGATACACCTGCGCCGATGTGCCGGTCGGTTCGGATCTCGTCCAGGTCTGTGTGGCCGAGCACGGCTACCTCTGCGAACCGTGCACCGCTTCGGATGAATGCGCCAAGGCCGTCGGCAACCACGGGTCGGCGTGCATTCGCTACAGCGAGGCGATCGGATCGTTCTGTGGGCCCGCGTGCAAGGCCGACAAGGACTGCCCGGGCGGCTACACCTGCCGCGCCAGCAAGACAACCGACGGCGCCGACAAGAAGGCGTGCGTGAAGACGGAGGGCGGCAAGCCGATCGATTGCCCGTGCGACGCGCGGGCCAGGGCGCTCCAGCTGTCGACGACATGCGAAGCCACTGCCGACAAGGGCGTTTGCAGTGGCACGCGGGTCTGCGGGGCGGACGGCCTCGGAACGTGCTCGGCGTCGCCCACCAAGGAGGTGTGTGACGGCAAGGACAACGACTGCAACGGCGCGACGGACGACGGCCTGTGCAACGACAGCAACCCGTGTACCGAGGACTCGTGCGTGGTCGGCCCAGACGGCAAGCCACGGGCGCCCACCAAGTGCAAGTTCGACGCCAACACCGCCGCCTGCGACGACAACAACGCCTGCACGAGCGGCGACATCTGCGCGGGCAGCAAGTGCGCGGGCAAGACGATCGACTGCGACGACAACAACGGCTGCACCAACGACGTATGCGACCCCAAGACCGGCTGCGTCCACACGCAGACCAAGAACGCGTGTGACGACGACAACTGGTGCACCAATAACGACCTCTGCGACGGCAAGGGCGCGTGCGTGGGGCTGCCGATCGCGGCGTCGGTGGCCTGCAACGACAACAACGTGTGCACCAAGGACGGCTGTGACCCCAAGAAAGCGGGCAAGGACGGCAAGACGGGGTGTTTCAGCCAAGCGGCGCCCGGCACGTGCGAAGACGGCAACCCCTGCACCAACGGCGACACCTGCAAGGCCGGCGCTTGCTCGGCCGGCAAGAACATCTGCTCATGCACCAAGGACGATGACTGCAAGGCCAAGGAAGACGGCGACCTCTGCAATGGCACGCTCTTTTGCAACCAGAAGAAGGCGCCCTACTTCTGCGAGATCGATCCGAAAACACTGATCAAGTGCGACACGACAAAGGACACGACCTGCATTTCGACGGTGTGTGACGGCAAGGCGGGCAAATGCATCAAGAAGCCCGCCACCGAGGGCAAATCCTGCGACGCCGATCAGTCGGTATGCACGATTGGAGACGCGTGTAAAAAGGGGCTCTGCACCAAGGGCAAACAGCTCAAGTGCGACGACAGCAACCCGTGCACAGACGATTCCTGCCACGCCAAGAAGGGCTGCCAGAAGGTCGACAACATCGCCAGCTGCGAAGACGGCAACAAGTGCACCAAGGGCGACACCTGCGCCCAGGGCAACTGCAAGCCCGGGCCCAAGCTCAAGTGCAACGACAACGAGGGCTGTACCTTCGATTTCTGCGACAAGAAGACCGGCAAATGCGCGCACGACGGCAAATCGCATGACGGCGACCCCTGCAACGCGGACAACTCGATCTGCACTGGCCCCGACGTGTGCAAGGCGGGCAAGTGCGCCGCCGGCAAGAAGAAGATCTGCGACGACGGCAAGCCGTGCACCAAGGACGACTGCGACCCCAAGCAGGGGTGCATCGCGCCGTTCGACAACAAGGCGAAGTGCGACGCCGACGGCAAAAAGTGCACGCCCCACGACTTTTGCAGCAACGGGGTCTGCAAGCTCGGTGGGCCGAAGAACTGCAGCGACGGCAACACGTGCACGCTCGACCAGTGCCTGGCCAAGGACGGCTCGTGCGCGCATCCATTCGCGGCGCTCAACGGTGAAAAATGTGACGCGGACGGCAGCAAATGCACCGAGCTCGACAAGTGCAAGGACGGCAAGTGCATCGCCGGCGCCATCGCCAACTGCGACGACAAAAACCAGTGCACCAAGGACTCGTGCAAACCCAAGTCAGGCTGCATCCACGACAAGCTGACGTCGACTCTGTGCAACGACGGCGATAGCTGCACCAAGAAAGATACGTGCGTCGCCGGCAAGTGCGGCGGTATCAAGCTCAACTGCAACGACAACAACCCGTGCACCAAGGACGAGTGCGACGCGGGCAAGGGCTGCAAATACCCGGCTTCGAGCGATGGGACGGCTTGCGGAACCGGTAAGCACTGCGTCAAGGCCAAGTGCGTCGTGGCTTCCTGCGGCGATGGCTATGTGGCCAAGGGCGAGGAGTGCGACGATGGAAATGGCGCGTTCTGCGATGGCTGCGAGGCCTGTAAATCACGTGCGCACCTCGTTCTCGGGGGCGGCGCCTACGGTCGCGCAGCTGCCAAGAGCCCCGTCAAAGGCGGCGTTGCCGGGCCGCTGTCGATCACCACCGACCTCACGCTCGAGGCCTGGATCGCGCCCAAGTCCCTTTCCGGCCAGCAGATCATCATCGCCAAGGCCAACAAGAAGCTGCCGCAACGCATCGCGTATCGCTTCGGAATCGACGCCGGAAAGCTGTTTTTCGCGCACTCCCGGGGCGACGTGCTCGAGATCGCGGCGCCCAAGAACACCGGCAAGGCCAAGCTGCAACCCGGGGTTTGGTCACACGTCGCGGCCGTCGTAACCGGGGACATCCTGCGCATCTTCATCAACGGGCAACCAGCCGGAGCGACCAAGCTGTACAAGAGCCGCGTAGACGCTCCCCTGGCAGACGTCACAATCGGGCGCGCGTGGTCCGACGCAGCAGGCGGGGAGCTCATGGGCGGCATCGATGCGGTTCACATCGCGGCGGCGCCCCTGTATGGCGGCGCTTTCCGACCATCGCGGCGGCTGCGGGCTGCGCGCGGGACGGTGTCGCTGTGGCACATGGACCGCGCGGTGGGCGGCAAGATCGCAGACGAAGGTTCAGCAGGCGTTTCCCTGGCGCTCACCAAGGGCGCCTCGGCGGCACCGAAGCTCGGCAAAGACATCTGTTTCGGCAGCAAGGCGCCGGGTCCGGTTTGTGGCGACGGGGTGCTGCACGCCCGGTTTGAGACATGCGACGACAAGAACGCGACGCTGTGCGATGGCTGCGAAGGCTGCCGGGCGACCAACAACTTCGACGTGACGGCCAAGGGCGTCCTACAAACCAACCCTGCCACCGAGTGGGCGACCGACATCCTCTGCACAAGCTGCGCCTTCACGCTCGAGGCGTGGGTTCGACCGACGGACACCAAGGGCATCTTCGAAATCGTCGGAACTTCGTGCGGAATGCTCACATTGGCGCTGATCCAGGGCCCCGGCGGCACGCGCTTTGGCGTCGTAACGCATGGCAGCAAGCCCGTCATCGGCAAGACGCCCATCAAGAAGAACAAGTGGTACCACGTGGCCGGAATCGGCGGCTTCTACGCCGGCGCACCGATGCGGGTGTACGTCAACGGCAAGCTCGACGCCGAAGGGTTCGCGAGCTACGGGCTGCCCAGCCAGTACGCCCAGATGCACAAGGAAGTGATGTTCATCGGCGCGGGTTCAGCGGGCACCGGCGGCGGCTGCGTGCAACAGGGCCAAAAACCGCTGTACAAGAACCAATTCCCGGGTCTCATCGACGAGGTCCGCATCTCGGTTGGACAGCGTTACGGCCAAAACTTCGCGCCCCCGCGACGACTCCATCCCGATGCAGCGACACGCGGCCTGTGGCACTTCGATGATCCGGGCAAGGACGTCCGCGACGACAGCGGACGTTTCGTCCAGGCCACGCTCGTTGGCGGCAAGAAGGTCGCCGACGCCTGTTTCGCGGAAAGCGCGTCGTCCGCCCTCTGCGGCGACGGCCAGAAAGCCAAGTGGGAAGCCTGCGACAACGGCATCGCCAACGGGGTCGCTCCCAAGCAGTGCTCGAGCATCTGCACGCTCAACGGCAAGCCGGACTGCAGCGCGTTGAAGTGGGCCAAGAACAAGGTTCCGACCGGCAAGAACGTGATGACATACGCCAAGCAGTGGACGCTCGAGGGATGGGTTCGCCTGCCCGCCCTGCCCGGCAAGAATGGCCCGTGGGGCCCGATCGTGTCGGTCCACGCCAACGCGCTGTGCAAGTCCATGGCCAAGTTCCAACACTGGTACGTCGGCGTCGGACCGTTTGGTGATGACGCATCCCGACTCGGCGGCAAAGGGCAGACAGCGAGCCCGACGCGGCGCGTCTGGAAACAGGGCGTCTGGCAGCATTTCGCGCTGCAATACGACGGCGCCGGCAAGGGCGCGCTGTGGGTCGACGGCGCCCTCGCGCGAAGCTTCGACAAGGTCTCATCGAGCTGGTCGGCCAGCTGCTCGCTCAACCTCGGCGGCTTCTTCGACGGCAACTCGTACACCCTCGCCGCTGAGCTTGCTTCCCTGCGCCTGTCCAAGCGGGCCCGCTACGGTCATGACTTCGTACCCTCGACCGCGCTGCCGTCGGACAACGACACGACCTGGACGTTCGATTTCGACGAGGGCACGGGCACATCGGCGCAGGACGTCGACGGCATCTTCACGATCAATGCGTCCAAGGCGTCGTGGCTCAAGACCGGACCGACCTGCGCCAAGTAGCGCGTTTTCGGGACGCAAGATCATCCGCCGCAGCCCGTGGGGCGTATCCGAGCCCGACGGAAACGGCAAAGATGACGGGATCTTCAGCATCACGCTCGCCGAGTTCCGCGAGAAATACGAATCGGTGACGATGCTCGATCAGTGAAAACCCGCCCCTGTTTCAGCGTGAGACAGCGAGGCCCGCCGATGTATCAGAAAACAGGTCATAACGTGCCGCTAGTGCCCGGAATTGCGGGGAATTCTGCACGGCCGCGGCACACACACCCCTTCATAAAGAAAAGTTTTTTCGTACTTTCAACGGGTTAGCAACATTTACAAGTCTTTGCAGGGAATATGGCACGGGGATTGCGTTTTAGTGGGGTACGAAGCAAGCAGTATTCCTATGAGTTCCAACACCACCACACTCAATATCCCACCTCAAAACCTGCGACTCGATTCGCAGCGTTTCAAAAAAAATCGCGAGGTCAGCCCGTGCAACTGCCTGGGGTCCATCGATAGGAAGTGAGCCCACAGGCCGCGTTGGCGGCACGGTCAGGACAGCGATTCCCACCACATCGAAATCTTGCTCGAAACCGGTCCCTCACGGGGCCGGTTTTCTTTTTGGGGCGTTTAATCGAGCTCTGGGGGCGCTTGAACTTGCCCTGGAACAGTCGAACAAGCGCAGAGAAAGGCGCCGGTTCAACTCCAAACGAGCCCTGTCACAACCTGGCGCTGTGCCCATCGCTGCGTCCACTCGGGCAGCGCCGAAAGCACGGCTTGGGCGGACTCGGGGTGCTCTTCGATCCGCGTAACCACCGCCTCTTGCAGCGTGGCTCCAGCCATCATCGCGGACAGCACGGCCGCCTGTGCCCCGTCCAGGACATCGAGCTGCACCGCAAAAGACGGCCGACTCACCAACACGTGTCCGGCGCTGGGTCGCGGTTCGTCCCCGTCCAACACGCCGACCACGTTCCAGTCCACGGCGACCAGGCGAGCGCAGGCGGCGAACTCGAGGCGGATGTGGGCCTTCTCTTCATCGGGCACGGCTGCAAAAGCGGCGGCGTCGACGGGTGTGAAACAGGGGCTGATCCGGGCTTGCATCATCGCCCAGCGCACGCGGGCGGCGTCGGCGAACCACGGCGGATGAGGCCGTGTGGCGAGGAATTCGGCGAAATGTCGGCCCAACAGCTCCAGCCATGGCGTTGTCGACGGGTGTTGGCGCACGTACGCGATGACTTCGGCTTCGAACGCCTCGTCGCCGAGCGCTGCGGCGATGGACGGGAAGTCTTCGGCCATCGACTCGACGAACCGAACGCCGACGGCCTCGGTGTAGACGTCGAGCCGCTGCGCCGCCGCCATCTTGTCGTTGGCGAGGATGTGGTTGTCGATAACGGATCTGTCCGCGTCGATGTCTGCGGCGATTACGGCGTGCATCCAGCGCATGAGCGCGGCCACGGGTGCCTCGGCTGCAACAGCTGAGCCGGCGGGTTCTGCGGGTCCGTCGATCGAGTCTCGCGCGGTACTTGGGGCGGAATCACGGGCTGTGTTTGTGACAACACACGAGGGGTTCATGAACACACGGGCCTTCTGTGCCTCGCGCCAGGTGGTCTCGAAATCGGGGATCTCATCGTCCCATTCCAGCATCGTCGCGCGGCCTCCGCAAGCCTTCCACGCGTCGGCCAGCAGCTGCCAAACCGGGTCGATGACAGGTCCAATATGGCTGTCGAGGATGTGACTGCCGCGGTCGGTGTGGCCGGCGACGTGGAACTGCACGACGCGATCCCAGGGGACGGCCGCGAGGTAGTCGGCGGGGTCAAAACCGTGGTTGTGCGAGCTGACATAGACGTTGTTTACATCGAGCAGGAGCCCGCAATCAGCCCGTTCGCAGAGCGCGGCGATGAAGTCCCACTCCATCATCGTCGACGACGCGAATTCGAGATAGCTGGACGGGTTTTCGAGGATCAACGGGCGTTCGAGGACATCCTGGACCCGGCGAATGCGGTCGACCATCCACGCCAACATCGCCTCGTTGTACGGCACGGGCAGGAGGTCGTGGCTGTTGCGGCCGCCGACGCCCGTCCAGCACACGTGATCGGACACCCACGGCGCCTTGATACGCTCGGCGAGTGACTTGATGTCGCGCAGGTAGTCGAGGTCGAGCGGATCGGTCGAGCCGATGGATAAGCCGACCCCGTGCAGCACGACGGGATATCTCTCCCGGATGCGATCGAGCGCCCAGGCCAGGTAGCCGCGCCCGACCAGGTAGTTGTCGGTGATGACCTCGAACCAATCGACGTCGGGCCCGTCGCGCAGAACCGTGGGGATATGCTCGCCGCGCAGGCCGAGTCCGAGCCCGAGATTGGGTAGACCCCAACGGTTTTCGCCGGTTGGCGCGGCTGAGTTGGCGACTGAGTGGGCGGTGGGAATGGTGGTCGGCGGCGTCATGGCGACAATGTACCGCGTGTGCTATTGCCGTCATCCCGTCACGCGCGATTCGGTGGCGGGATCCTGCACCCATTTCAGGAGGACGCGATGGCCGGCGCCGGCAACACCCTCGATATCTTCAACCCGACCGAAGAACACGCGGCGCTGCGCGACATGGTCCGCGACTTCGCCGAGCGCGAAGTGGACCCGCAGGCAGCCGAATACGACCGCACCGAGGCGTTCAATCTCGACCTCTTCCGCAAGGCTGGCGGGCTTGGGTTGCTTGGCATCACCGTCGACGAACGTTTCGAAGGTTCGGGGATGGACGCCACCGCGGCCGTGATCGCGCACGAAGAGCTGTCGGCCGCCGACCCCGGATTCACGCTGGCGTACCTGGCCCACGCGATGCTGTGCGTCAACAACCTCAACCAGAACGGCAACGACGAACAGCGCGCGCGCCTGCTGCCGGATCTATGCTCGGGCCGAACGGTCGGCGGCATGTGCATGAGCGAGCCCAACGCCGGCACGGACGTCCTCGGCATGAAGACCGCGGCCACACGCATCGATGGCGGCTGGTCGATCACCGGCGCGAAGATGTGGATTACCAACGGCGCGATCAGCGACACCGAGCTGGGCGATGTCTTCCTCGTCTATGCCCGAACCGGCGACACCCGGCAGTCCGTGACCCTGTTCATCGTCGAAAAGGGCATGGAGGGCTTCTCGCTCGGCCAGAAGATCAAAGACAAGCTCGGCATGCGGGCATCCACGACCGCCGAGCTGGTCTTCGACGACTGCAAGGTGCCCGACCGCAACGTGATCGGCGACGTCGGCGGCGCGATGCGTTCGATGATGCGCAACCTCGAGATCGAGCGCCTGACCCTGGCGGCCATGAGCCTTGGGATCGCGCGTCGCAGCATCGAGATCATGAACAACTACGCGAGCGAGCGGATGTCGTTTGGCAAACCGCTGACCGTTTTTGGCCAGATCCAGCGCCACATCGCCGAGTCGTACGCCGAATGGATGGCCGGTCGCTGCTACGTCTACAACACCGCCAACCAGCTCTCGCTCGACAGCTACGGCAACCGCATCGACTCCGACGGGGTGAAGCTGTACTGCGCCGCGATGGCAAAGAACGTGGCGGATCGGGCCATCCAGGTGCTCGGCGGGTACGGCTATGTCGGCGAATACAACGTCGAAAGGCTGTGGCGCGACGCGAAATTGCTCGAGATCGGCGGCGGCACCAACGAGGCCCACCAAAAGAACATGACCCGAGACCTCGTCGGCAAGCGTGTTTTGCGCTGAAATAGAGGCCGTGCGCCCGCTCCTTTCGATCCTCGTAGCCTGCCTCGTCACCGCGACCGCAGCACCTGTTCTTGCCGCCGATGCGTGCAAGGAAGATGGCGACTGCTCCGGCGTCTTGCTGTGCCGCGAGAATCGCTGCGTACCCGTCCAATGTCGCGCCGACCAGGACTGCCCGGCGGGGAGCATGTGTCGCGACGAGCTGTGTCGAATCCGCCAGTGCTACAGCGACCTCGACTGTCCGATCGATCGGGAATGCGACGGCGGCTCGTGCGTGATTCCGCCACCCCCACAGCCGATGAAAGACCCCGTGGTCCCCGGAGTCGTCCGCATTCTCGCCGGACCGGTTTTTCCCCTTGGGTTGCAGGTTCATGCGGATCTGCCTTTGGGCGACAATCGTTGGGTCATGGCCGGGCTCGGTACAACGGCCAATTCCGGCGGCGTGACCTGGCGTGTCGGGATGCGGGGAGCTCCGGTCAAGCTGGATGCATTCCGCGTCGACGCCTGGGCGGCCGCGATGGGATTCAACCTGGGCAACGAGACGTCCGCGCCCGAAGAAGGCGAGAAGAAGGCCGCTCCACCGCCTGAAGCCTTGCCGATTATTCTCGGTTCGGGCCGTTTCCTGTTCGAAGAGGGCCGGGCGATCCAGGCGATGTGGTGGGGCGCCGGAGCCGGTGTCAGCGTCCCGCATGGCGACAAGAACGGGCGCATCTTGCGGATGGAGATCGGCCTGCTCGTGCTCGCCGACGACCGCTACCCGCCCGAACGCGACTTCGCGCTCCTGCCGATGTTTGGTCTGCAGTACGGCTGGTCGCTCGACTTCACCGATTCCAAGCCAAAACAGTACCGCGGCTTCAATCGGCGCGCGTTTTAACCGGCGCGCGTTTTAGCCAGGACGTCGCGCGTCTTGCTGACGACCTCGTCGTGTTCGGCGGCGGTCATCGTGTGATAGAGCGGCAGCACGAACGATTCGTCGGACCAACGCACGGTTTCGGGGAGCAATCCCTCTGCCGTCTTGATGTCCGAGCGGTTGCAGTACGCGCCCTCGAGATGGGCGGCCATGATGCCTCGCTTGGCGCCGATTCCCAGG
>CAZLMW010000143.1:0-19143 GCA_964560875.1 uncultured Enterobacteriaceae bacterium | reverse complement strand
CGTAGGCCGTATAAGGAATGCATCAAGAATGGCGCTCCATGGTGATGATCTTGTGCCTTTGAGCACCGCGCAGCTGAGGGCCGGCTCGGTCGACGAACGAGCTCGCACACCGAAATGCTAAAATGAGCGTAATTGCGCGGTAACTGTGACCGTGACAAAATGCAGAAATGGGTCGAAATGTGATGGGGATGCCCCTGTGTCTGGGCCCTGAGGAGACCGACATGCCCGCGAAGCTCTCCAAGCCGGCCCAACGCAGAATCCGCGAATTGTACGCGCAGGGGCGGAAGAAGCAGGCGATCGCCCGCGAGTTGGACATCAGTCGGGACACCGTCGCGAAGTACTGCGATGGGGTGGATGAGGAGGTGTCGCTCTTCCAGGCACCGGCCGCATACTTGAGCGAAGAGCAGGTTCAGAGCCTTGCTCATCTCGCCGGCGCCACACGCAGTGTTGAGTGCCCGGCGTGCGGCGGGCTGATCATCGTCCTCGCCGGAACGGTTGCCATGCAGTGTTCGTGCGGTGGAGCTTGGGTGCGGCCGGGGTGGTCGGTGGGAGCGCCTCGACAGCGGCGGGCGCGGTCACCTCGCCGATGACAACCGGGTGCGCGCGACACACACCAACCAGCGCCGAGGGTATTCGGACTACTCGTCGTGGTGGTCCGGCCGCTCCGCGGCGAACAACCGTGCGCGCGCGTCGACGGCATCGTCGTCGTCACCGCGGTGCCGCATGCGGGCGAGCAGCACCTCGTCAGGCGCGTCCAGCGCGATCACCTTGATCTCAAAGCCCCCAAACAGCATGTGTGCGCGGTCACATGCGTCCCGGCTCACGACGGCAACCAAGCACGCGTCTGCGTCACCCGGCGGCGCTGGGAGCCCGTAGCGAGCCCCACCGGGGCCGACGATGTGCTCCAGCAACTCGCCGTCAGCGATCGCCTGTTCGAAACGTGCGCGCGCGACGAACTCATAGTCGAAGCCCGCGACCTCGCCAGAGCGCGGTGCACGGGTCGTCCAGGACGGCCATCGTCGGTGTCCAGGGCTGGCGCACAGTTCCCGTGCGAGCGTGGTCTTGCCCGAACCCGCCGGGCCCGTGATGAGAACGATCTTCGGAGAGGTCATGCTGCCTCCCGAACTTCGCGTCGAGCCCGCTTCACGCGCCGGTCCAGCTCCGACTTGAAGTCGGCCCGCCACCGCGGTGCGTCCCAGCAGTAGCTGAACGCCCACGGCCCCACCGGCCCAAGTTCTATGCCGAATTCGCCCGGTCGTGTGGCGAAGGGCGCGGCGCGGTTGACCTCGACGAGGTTGTGCGATCCGTGCACCAAGCCTGGGTGGCGGCGCACGAGCCGTTCGAACCACGCGAGCTGCACTTGGGCTTCCGCACGGGTTTCGCCGGGCAGTCCATACAGCAGGTTCAGGACCACGCGGATTCCGGCTGCTGCACACGCGTCGATCACCGACTCGACCAGGGACATGGGCTGAGGCTTGTCGATGAGGCGCTGGAGGCGCGGGTGAATCGTTTCGATGCCGAGTTCGATCGTCGAGCAACCATGGCGTGTGAGCTCAGCCGCGTGGGTGGCCAAACCCGAGACGACCTTGGTTGTCGCGCTCCATTGGAGTCCTGGTGCGGCTTTTGCCACCTGCTCGCCGAATGCGCGCATCGACTTGAGCGACATCAGGCTGTCCTTCACGGATACGCGCGTCGCCCCTGCAGCGACAGCAGCGCAAAGTTGCAGGTCAATCGAGTTCGCGGTCAGTCTGACAGCGGAAGCCTCGACCGCGGGATAGGTGCAGAAGGTGCAGCGCCCGTACGAACACCCCCGCTCGAGCTGCAGCGGCAAGGACACGGTTGGGCCATAGAGGTCGTGGACAGGCGTCTCGAATGCGGGCGGGAGCCAGCCGGTCGTCGAGGGAGGGGCTGGCGAGTCGCCACGTCCAGCAACCACAACCCCGGGAACGCTACGCCAGTCATCGCCGTCGAGCACGCACTGACACATGGATGCGAAGGCCCATTCGCTGTGATGCGGCAGGAAGGCGTCGAAGACGCCCATGTCGTAACGGGAATCGGCTGCGATCTCGTCTGCGAGGAGGGTGACATGGGAGCCGCCGCAGACGATGAGCACCTCGGGCCAGAGGCTGCGCGCCAGCCTGGCCGTCAACACCGCAGGCAGAACCTGCGCGGGCCCCATGATGGACAGGCCGAGAATGCGTGGCGTCGGGCCGACGTGGTGAAGCTCTCCGCCGACGAAAGCGCGCCAGAAGGGATCAGACAGCATCGCGCTGACCGCGGCGGCCATGTCATCAAACCCATGGGGCAGGCCGAGCACGGCATCGACTCCGCCGGGCACAAGCGTTGATTCGACGTGCGGCAGATGGAGTTTTGAGCGGAAGAAACGCCGCGAGGTTGCGACTCGACCTCGGTCCTTCGCATGGTCGCCGACGATGGGACCAGCCCCGAAGCTTGTCCCAGCAAAGAGCCTTAAGAAGAGGATGTTCAGGTCGAGTTGGCGGCACGAAATGCCGCAGGCAACAAGATGCGCGGCCAACACCGCCGGCCCCAAGGGCGGGCTCGTGTCATGTGGGCTGAACGGCGGGGTGATAATGAGGACGTCGGTCATTGCGCCCTCCGCCCCAGCGAAGCGCGTGGGTTGCTCGTCTTGTAGACGGTCTTGACGGTTCCGTCTGACGCCAAGATGACCATCACGCGCTCGGCCCAGTCGATTCGCCGGCCTCGCCGTTTGACGCGCCGCACCTCCTTGTTGCCGATGTAGAAGGCGACCTCCCCGCCACCGAGGTTGTATTCCCTGCCCCAGTCCAGGGCGCAGCGCATCTGGGCGTCGTTGATCGCCCGCTGTTGTTGTCGCTGACGCGCGTGCTTGCTCTTTCTCATTGCGCGGGGCCATCGGCCGATGTGTCCATGTCGTCGTCGCATCTTGTCTCCAGGGTTCGTGCTCACCGCGAAATCTGGCTGGATAGCGACTCTTTCGGATATCAGTTAATTATTTATAAACTGACGGCAGGCGCGTTGGGTGACATATCGACGGCTACGAAGGAGGAGTCGCCATGGCCGAATACGAACTTGCAGACGACGACCGTTTGGCGTGGAAACAGTTGGTCAAGCCCTACTTCCCACACGGGACGCAGAAGCGGTCTGCCGCGATCCTTGGCGATCTCCCACCTGTTCCCAACGACAGCCCTGAACTGATGCACCCGGACCCGGGTTCTTGGTCGACGCTGGTGTCGCAGTTCTGCAACGGGCGAAACCCCGGCCTGAACGCCTTGCTGCGTCGACAACCTGTGCTGGAGGCGCTGGCAGAGTTCGTACGAGAGGACGAACCTCCAGACTTCGTCGCCCTCTACCACCGCGCCCGCGGCCAACGCCTCGTGCGGCGCGACGCGGCGTTCGTGCCGGGTCTTGAACACCTTGGGCCGGTGCCGGCCGCTGATCTGTTCGTCGAACCGACTGGTGTGGGGGGCGGCGCCAGCGGCGGCAGGTTCCGAATCGAGGACTTTCTGCCCGACAGCCGGCTGTCTCCGGCGAAGATCTCCGTCTTCATTGGCGCACACCTGGCTGAGGGTGGATTCGGGCTAGCCGTCACCGGGGAGCCCGGCACCGGCAAGACCTTGTTCTTGAAGGCGCTGTCCGACCAACTGCGACGCGACCATGTGGCAACACTATGGTGGGAACGCGAGCCCAGTCCCGAGGCGCGGGTGCTGTTGTGCGACGCGGTGGACCAACTGGCGGCAGCGGACGCAGCACAGCTGCGGCAGCTCATCCAAGAAGGTCATGTGGTGGTGGCGACAGGCGTCAACGAAAAGGCCGTCGGGCGGATCGCGGGACACTGCAAGGCGAGGTTGCCGCCGATCACCGAGCAGCACGCGCGCTCCGTCACCATCCGTGTTGGCGAAGTTGCCGCCCAAACCTGGCGGCGAAAGCTGGACACCGAGCGGATCGTCCGTTGGCTGGACCGAGAGCCGCTGGCGGCGCATCGGCTGGAGCGCGTCGATCTCATTGGCATGCACGTGCGCGAGGCGACAGAGGGCGCTGCTGTGCCGATCGCGCTGGATGCTCTTGTGTCCGGTGCGCTTCGGCGACTGAGGGAACTGCTCGATGCTAAGGGCCGAGGTTCCGATGCGGGGCTTGTGGCCGACGTCGCCGCATTGGTCCTCGAGGATCTCGCCGTCGCTGCTGCCCAAAGCCCGGACGGAACGGTCAACGTCACGAGCTTCCTTGGTCACGTCTCGGCGACGTACGCACGGCATCACACGCTTGGGTCTGGAAAAACAGCACGGCGAATCCTCGACTGTCTGATGGAAGGGGGACTTGTCGCCAGGCGCGACGAAGTGGCGACCATCGAAGAGGGGTACATACGCCGCGGTTTGCTGGCTCGCGCCTTGAATCGGCAGCTCGAAGCGGAAGAAGCGGCCGATGCCCTGCTGCGCGCCATCGCAGAACAGCAGGACGCAGACCGAATCTTGATCGGTGCGGCCGAGCTGGCTGGTGATTCCAGCGAAATCCTCAGGGCGTTGCTCGCTTTGCCATCAGCTTACACAACGCAGCTTGTCGCCGAGATCACTCAGCTGCTGTCCAGCCACATCTTATGCCAAGACGCTGCGCTCGCCCGCGATACGTTGGCGCTGTTGGTTAGCTGGTGGGCCAGGACGTACGAGACGCCATTGCGGCGAGACGACTACAAGCGCCTCTGGATCGGCAGGACCACGGTCTTTGAGCGGATGGCGCTCGCGTCATATCGGCACCGTCATGTCGTCGAAACCGTGCTGACTACGGACGAGTTGGCGCAACCCTCGCTGTGGCGCGATGAATTCACCGCGTACCACGCAGCGCGCGGAGACACCGAGCCATCGTTGCGCAGGTTGAGGCTGGCGCGGCTCCTGTTGGTGCCCGCTCATGCGCCAGTTGACGATATCCGGAAGGCGCGGTCGTTGGCGGCGGCGTTGTTTTACCGAGAGGCAAAGAACGATCGGCCCGGATACTGGCAGTTCATCGATGGCTACAAGGGCTGGTGGCGCGTACTCGATCGACTCAGCCGAGAACAAGGTGCGCGTGCTCTGGCGCTGCGGAACGTCATCGCCGGCGTCTGCGAAGGTGACTGGGTGGGGCATTTCATTCCCCCCAACTTCTATGGAGACGTGGACTGGGCGACCGCCATCGCTGCGGTGGCACAGGACCGGACACCAATTTCAAGGCGGGTCGTCGGCGACGCCATCTTGGCCGTTGTCTATGTCCCGTACTCACGTAACGTTGAAGGACTGGGGAAGGTGTTCGGGGACATGCCGGTGGCGGCGTGCCCGAAAATCTCGGCGGAGTTCATCGACAAGCTCATCATCGCCGCAACGCGGACCAGCGCTGAGACGCCGCGCGGGCGACAGCCGCTCGTCCGCCAAGACAATGGCAATCCCACGATAGCGGAGCCGTCCCGCTCAATTGCCGCGGCTGACCCGTACGACGCGTTGTGCCTTGTGCTCGCTCACCTCTTTTCCGACAAGGACGATCTAACCCAGCTCTGGCAACGGTGGACCGAGCTGAGACCCAAAAACGCTCCTTGGCGAGCCTTCCGAGCTACTGGCATGGATCCCGAGCCGCTCGTCCGTTGGGCGGTCGCTGCATTGGAAGACGCAAAGCGAGACGGAGACGGAAGCGGCCAACGCGACGCCCCTGACGCGTGCTTGAAGACGCTGGTCGCGGACGGCTCGGCCTGGGATGCGGCCATGGTGCTGGCTCACGTCGGCTATCAACACTCGTGGTATCGGCCGCTGGCTGCCAACCGGCTGCGAGAACTGCCGCTGACGGCGAATAATCGCAAGCTGCGCTTGGCGCTATGTGCTGCTAGACCTCAAAACGCCGTGCTGCTGATCGGCGACTGGCGTTGGGAGCGAACGGCTCTGCGACCGGAGCCCGGAGAGCAGGAATGGCGGGCGATCGCCGATGGTTTCAGCGGCGGTGAGAAACTGGGTTGGATGGCCCGCGCCGAGCTTGCCGAACCTGGCGATGCGCGATGGGACGTCTTCCTGAAGTTCGCGACCGAGTTGAACGAGGACGTGGCACGCCTAGAGCCAGGTGAGGTGTACGTTAGGCTTCATCGCGGTGGAGCGATGGCAGCGGAGGCGATGGCTGAAGGGATGCGTCGAAATGACGCACAGCTGGAACCCGTCGTCCGCTCGCTGTTCGACCTCGCACACTTGCTGCCCGCGTTTGAAGGGTGGCCGTTGTTCTGGTCGCTAGCGTCGAAGCTCTGTGGCCCCGAGTTCGTACGAGACCAGCTGGAGAGCCGCCAAACTGCGTGGCCGGGTGCCGCGCCGGAGCGGTATCGCTGCATGGCTCAAATCGGGCAGATGGACGTGGTGCTTGCCGATCTCGCCTCCGCGGAGACGCGGTCGATGGCTGCAGAGGGGTTGCTCAAGCTGACACCAAGGAAGCCACGGGACTGGTTCAGCAAGGTCGCCAACGCTCTTGGAAGTGACGCTGGTTCTGTGGTTGCAGAGGCCGATCCAGACGGCTCTTCCCATACTTGGAAGCTCATCGCCGCAGGGTTGAAACAAGCCCCCAATGTCGTTGCGCCGTGGTTCGCCCAGCTCCTCGCAAACCATCCGCACAGCAACGCCACAGCTGCCGCCGTTCAGGCAGCAGCCGTAGTCGAGTCACGACGACATCGCTCGCTGCTGCTTCGTAGCATCGGGTGGTAGTGGCCGCCAAAGGAACGGACGCCACACGTGAAGCAAGACATAAGGACGATAACTAAGTTCGCACACTATGGCGGCAATGCTATCCGGAACAACATCAAATTCGAGACTGTGTTTTTAGGACACATAAGAAACACCATAAGTAATTGAATATACTTGATAATTCGCGATCTTTATCCTTGCGCTCCTGCCAGTCGCACCTACTCTGCAGACGCCAGCCCGCCAAGGGCATGAACCGGCGGCAGTGGTGCCGCCCACCAGCAGGAGAATGTGATGGATGCCATCAAGCTCAGTTTCAACGCGACGGTCTACAACAACCCAAATAGCTCCACGCCGCCGCTGCTCTATTGCGGAGCCATGGCCGGCACAATTGACCCCGGACACACTGCTGAGGTCCTCTTCATCGCGTCGCGTCAAACGAGGGTCCGGTCAGAACATCGTGAGATCGATCGATATGGTCCGCAACGACCTTGCCTTCGTGGCCGAGGAGTCCGCGCTTTCGTTAAGGAGGCGGGCTTGCGTCATGGGTCTCAGGCCCGCGTGATGGCGAACGTGCCGAAGGTAGGTCCGGCTCGCCTGTGCGTCTTTCCCGTTGACTTCAAGGCGGCTCTGAGTCCAGCGCAGGCCGCCAGCGCCTACTTGTTTCTAAACACCGGTGACCGCCTGGGACCCGCGGCAGCTACAGCGTTTGACCGTGAACCCAAGAAGCTCCGCGAGGCGCTCATCCGCTCGCTTCCGATGACGGCGGACGAGTCGTCTTCGAACACGGATGCGGCAGCAAATGCCGTAGATCATTCTTTGTCCACAGAAGCCGCGCCTCAACGCTCGACGCAAGACGCGCCGCCGCTCGCCCAGATGAAGGCGGCGTGGCACAAGGGCCTGGCAGGCTACGTCGGACAGCGCCCCTTTCGCCGCCACCTCGTGCATCTTGGTCGTCTCGCGGCAGCAATCCCTCCGCACGTGGCTGACGGCGGCAAGCGCCCGGCAACATCCATGCACATGGCGTTCGTCGGCCCGCCCGGAACAGGCAAGACCGAGGCGGGTCGCCGGCTTGGTCGCATTCTGCACGGCTACGGACTGTTGACGAAACCCGAGACGTCGATGGTCAGCGCCCGAGAGCTTGTCGGCACCCATATTGGCCACACGTCCCCACGGGTGCGGCGGGTCGTCAAGGAAGCTCTCGGCGGCGTGCTGTTCATCGACGAGGCGTATGCGCTGACCGCCAGCGGCTCCAAGCGCGATTTCGGACCCGAGGTCATCGCAACGCTGATCGAGCTGATGGAAACCCACAGGCACGAGCTGGCTGTGGTGTTCGCGGGGTACGAGGAGCCGATGCAACGCTTTCTCGACTCCAACCCGGGGCTGCGGTCGCGGGTCCCGACGGTGGTTGAGTTCGGTCGCTTGACGTCGCAGCAGGCGTGGAAGGTCTTCGCCGGGTTCGCGAAGCGCGATGGCGTCGTGATTGGGCCAAACGTTAGGCCGCTGTGGGCTCGCATGGCCTGTTTCGCGCAAATGCCCGACACTGGCCGCGGCGTCAGGGACCTCTATGAGCGCATTCTCTGCGAGCGCATCGTGCGCCGGCATGCGCTGGAAGGCGGCCGCTGGCACTTGCGTGCCGAAGACCTCGCAGGGGTTGATTGGAATCTGGCGGACGGGGTCATCGGACCGATTTCCGCCGTTGATTTGAGTGGCCTGCCAGGCAGGCCTAGCTGACTGCCACGGTCGCTGGGTTGCGTTCTGGTCACTCACACTCGCGACACCAGCTGTCGCACAAATGAGGGAATCCTCTCGGCTCGATTGACAGCCGCACCAACACGGCACCATCTTGCCGAGACGCAACCGATGAGGAGAAACCATGGACATGCTCTCGCTTGAGGGCACACGAGGCCATTCGAGGCGACGTGCAGCAGCGATATCAGCAGCGACGCTAAGCCTCGCGCGGTCGGAGCGGCGTGGCGAGCGGCCCGAATCCGTCGGCGGCGAGGCACTGCAGGCTTGGCAGCTATTCAAGGGACGCTTGACCACCGCTGACTATATCGAGCTGCTCATCGAAAACGCTGCGGCCTCCCAACCATTTGCATACGACCTGCCAGGGCTGCTCGACGACGAGCACCTTTACAGCGAGCTTCCACCTGTCTTGGCGAGCGAGTGGACCGAGCAGCTGCCGGCGCTAGACTTGGCTCGTGACGCCGAGGAGTTCATCACGGACGTAGCGCGGCTGCTGAAGCTGCCGACGCGTTTCAATCGAACCAGCCTTCACAAGGTGCTGCCTCACCACCGCGTTCTTGAGTTACCCGGGACCGGCGGACAGCTGGCTTTGCACGCCGTCCGTCGCGACGAAGGCGTGTACCTTGCCGACTCGTTCACGATCGCTTGTGGCACGCGCCAGGAACGGCTGCTCGCCGGACTTGTCGCCGTCGAATGCGGTGTCGTGGCAGCGGCTCCCATCGTCCTCGACCCCACCCTGGACACCAGCCGCGAGTTGCACGCCCGGTACGACCACGTCATCGGCCTGCACCCCGACAACGGTGGGCTCTTCCCCGCCAACCAGCTCGCGATCTGGTTTCCAAGCGCGACGGTCAAGCTCATCTAGGTCCCGGAGTTCGAACCCATGCCAGCCAAGCATGTCGAAATCGGCGAGTGCGCTCACGACCTCGAACGGCAGGCGATCCGCTTTCTCGTCGACGGCCTGGACGAGAGCTACACCGTCTTCAGCAACGCCTGGTTGGTTCAGCGGAACGGCTCGATCTACGAAGTCGACGCCGTCGTTTGTGCGCCCCATGCGCTCTATGTCGTAGAGATTAAGAGCTACCGTGGTCGCATCGAGGGCAATGATAACGACTGGTACGTGCCTTCGCCGATGCGCAGCCCGATCAAGCTCAACCGCAAGACCGCACAGATTCTCAAGAGCGAACTCCGACGACACAGCTACGACGCGGGCCGTTCATGGGTCGAGGGCTTCGTCTTCCTGTCCGAGACCGAGAACGTCCACGTCTCCGGCCCAGCGAGCGATGACCGTATCCACACCCGGGCCAGCATCCTCGACGCGCTACGCGACCGCTATCACCTGATCCACAGACTGACCGGTGGCCGCTCACGACCTGTTGACCGCCACACCGCGAACACACTTCACCAGCTGCTTACGGGCGTGGATCGAAGCAACCCACCGCCGCGCAAGATCCGCGAATACAAGATCGAAGAGATCCTTGAGCAGAGCGATCGGTTCACCGAGTACGTCGCCCAGCATGAGCTGCTGGGGCGTCGGCGTGTGCTGCGCTTCTATCGGCCGCCGCGTGGCGCGAACAAGGAACGCCGGACGCAGTTCCACAAGCGTTGGCGTTGGGAGGCGACGGTCCTTGGGCGGGTTGGCAAGCACGACCACATCATCGGCACGGACACACCGTTCGAGGAGGAGGAGGGAGTCTGTCTCCCGATTGAGTATTTTGCGGGAATCTCGTTGTCGTCCTGGCTGGAGCGTTACGCGTCGGGGTCGACCCGCGTGGACCTGAGCCAGCGGGTTGCGTTGTGGCGCAAAATCGCGCGGGCGATGGCGTTTGTGCACAAGCAGGGTGTTGTCCACCGGCAGCTCCGCCCCGAGGTCATTCTCGTTGAGGACAAGGGCGATGACCCTGACTTGCGGATCGTCGGCTTCGACCTGGCCAAGCAGCTCAACGTGAACACCACCGTCGCAATGAGCCAGCTGCGCAACGACCGGCTTCATTTTGCTGCACCCGAGGTGATCCAGCAGTTCTCCAACGCCGAGCCGCGCTCGGACCAGTTCAGCCTTGGCGCGATCCTCGGGTTGATTGTGACGGGCAAGGCACCCTTCGGTGCGACCGTGGAGCTGCTCAAACGCGGGGGCTTGATCACCCCGCTGCACGAGTTGGACCCGCTTGTCCCTCACAGGCTCGACGCAGTCGCCAAGCAGATGTTGGCGATCAAGTCCGCTGACCGCTTCGAGTCAGTCGAAGCGACAATCGCGGCCGTGGACGAGGCGCTCGCAGACCGTAGCGCGCCGCCCCGGGTAGCTCTGCCGGTCGCCAGCGCCTTGGATCCTGAAGCTCTCGAAGAAGGCCAGCCGATCGGGGCTGATTACCGAATCGAAGGCAAGCTCGGCGAGGGTGGACTGGCGACCGTCTACGCTGCGCGGCACTTGCCCAGCGGTGAGGTCAGGGCGCTCAAGGTCGCCCGGCCGAACGATGATGCCGAGGAGGCGCTGCGCGGTGAGCATCGTGCGCTGCTCGGCTTGTCCCACCAGGCCGTTGTGCGCACCTACGACATCACCAGCATGATTCCCGAGCGCCTGACGATGGTGATCGAGCTGATCAAAGGCCAACCGCTGAGCAAGTGGTTGGTTGAGGTCAAGGAGCCAGCGCCCAACGATCTCCGCCGGTACGCGGAGGATCTGCTGGGCGTGCTGACGCATTTGGAAGAGGTGGGGTGCACGCACAAGGACCTGAAGCCTGACAACCTGCTCGTCGGCAAAGACGGCTTGCACGTCATCGACTTCTCGTTGGCCGACATTGACGCGGACGTGACGTTGGTCGGCACCGCGCTGTATCGCGACCCTGCGATGCAACGCTGGGATCATGCGGCAGATCGGTTCGCCGCGGCGATCTGCCTGTGCGAGCTGTTTTGCGGGCGTCATCCCTTCAGCAACGAGCCGCCCGGCCCCGGAGACCAGCCAGACGTTGAGCGAGACGACTTCGAGGTCGCGGCGCTCAGTGACTTCTTCCGCAAGTGCCTGGACCCCAATCGAGCCCGTCGCTTTCAGTCTGCCGCTGCAATGCGGGCAGGACTGCTCGACGCGCTTGGGCGAGCCAACAAGCCGATAGACGACGAGGAGGAGCCGACCGGCCTGTCACAGGACGCGGCGTTGCCACTGTCTGCCACATCGCTGTCAGCGAAAGCAGCCGCGACGTTGCGACGCGCGGGTGTCCGCACGCAGGGTGACCTTTTGGCGCTGGAGCCCGCCAAGATCCGTGGTCTGCGTGGTCTGGGCGGCAAACGTGCAGCAGAAGCATTGGCGTTTCGAGACAGCCTCCTTGACGCCGGTTTGCTGCCGTCCTCGCCGGGTGGGCAGGCGGTCTCTGATGCCATCGCGCCAACCCTGATTGGCGAGAGGGGCGATCTCGTCAGTCTTGGTCTTGCCGAGTCTGTGACAGCGGCGCTGCGGTCCGCAGGCTATGTGACGGTGGGCCGACTGGCCGGAGCCGCGCACGAGGACCTCAAGCGGATCTCGGGGTTGGTGGACAGCCATGTCGCGGCGATCGACGCCGCGATGCAGCGGCTGGCACAGCGCGATGTCAGCACCGCCGGCAAGATGTTGGCACAGCTCTGGGACGACGCGACCGAAGCTGTCGACACACGGGGCCAGAACGTTTTGCGCGGCTTGTTCGGTTTCGACGGACCTGAGCGGACGCAGACAGATCTCGCTGCGGAGCTGAAGATACAGCAGAGCGTGGTGAGCAGGGCGCAGAACAAGGCGCTGGACACGCTGGACCTGCGCCCGCTGGCGGACGTGGTCGACACGCTGGATGGGTTGCTCGAGGTGCAAGGCGGGATCATCGCGATGCACACCGTGATCGGTCAACTGAACGGCGTCGCGCCGGTCGAGAAGGCGACCTTCGCAGCCGGCGTCGTCCGGGTTCTCGCACGGTTGCACGACGCGCAGATGCGTGTCCTTCAGCCCGCCGACGGCGGCGGCGCGGTCTTGTGCCGACCGACGTACGACAAGGCGGCGCTGGACAGGTTTGTGGCCGAGGCTTACGAGCTGGCCCAGTGGCCGCCCGCCGACGCCAACGCGGCGGAGGCGTCGTTGGCCGCGATCGTGCCGGAATACCCGCTCAGCAGCCGGTCCCTGGCGCGTCAGTTGGTGCCGACCTTGCGCACGACCGAGAGCGGTGAGCTGTTCATCGGCCCAGTCCGCCCGGCCGATGCGATCCCTTATGTTTTGCGCCACGAGCGACCGCCGATTGCGCTCGCAGACCTGCAGCGCCGTGTCAGCGCGGTGTTCCGCGGCGAAGCGAATTGGCCCGACGCCGACACACTGCCGCAGGTGTTTGACGAGATCGACGAGTGGAAGATCGTCGGTGACGAGGTGGTTGCGCGGGAGAGCGGCGCCGTCGTCGCGCCGGTTCTTGTCGACGACGCGCTGCCCGACGAGCTGGTCGGTGCCAATCGCAGCCCGGCTGAGATCGTGCTGGATCGTCTGCGCGAAGCCTCCGGGCGCACAAGCTTCCGGCTGGTCGTAACGCCACCCGACAAGCACCTGGCGATCGGTCGGAGCCTCGCCAAGGCGATCGGGCCGGATGCCGAGTTCATTAGCTTTGAGCAGGCGTTCCTTGAACGTATCGACAGCCGTTTTCGGATGTTTGAGCGCGCCGAGATTTACGCCGCACAACGCGGTCGGCTGAACCGCGAATGCAAATCGGTGTTCGAGGACATCCTGAACAAACACGGCAAACCAGGCGGTGTGCGCGTACTCGGCGACACCGGCCTGTGGGAGCTATGTGACGCGCTCGATCTGGTGCGGCGGACGTATGACACGACGCTCGGGGGCACGCACGGTTTCTGGGTGCTGGTGATCCCCGGGACGATTCACCAACGGCAGCCGCGGTTCAACGGCGGCAAAGCGCCCGTGTTCCACATGCCTGGCGCGGTGTTGCCGCTGCGTGAGCCGGTTGCGGCTGTGGGAGGTGTTTGATGCCTTGTCCAGCAGGCTGGGTTGAGGTGTTCCCTCTTGTGAATGCGGGAACACGCATTTGCTACACCGATGGCGATGGGGGGCTGATGCTCGAATGGGGCGATCACGGCCGGCTGGTCATGCGCCGCGACCAGGTCGACGCCGTGGTTGCATGGATCCACCAAAACGGGCCGATTATCGGCTCCAGTCAGGACCGACCCGCCGTGGGCGGTCTCGGCGCAAGACTGCGCGACGAGTATGAGATTGCGCCGCGGTACGCATCGGCACTAGCGCCGGTTCTCGTCGATCTGGGGCGGATCGCGGCGGTTCCTTACCGAAATACGATGCGACTCACCCGTCCACACGGTAATCGGGGGGCGGCTGAATGATTATTCGGGACCAGCGAACGGACGGCGCTCGGGCACGGGGTTGTGGCCAAGAAGCCGATCTCGTTTCGGCGTACCGCCCCGGATTGAAATCCGGGGCTACAGGTCAAGAAGCCCGCTTCCGAGGCTGTCGCAAAGCGAGTTCGCGGCGGCGGAGACTCTCAGGTCGGCCGTGACGCGCGACGAGCGACGCTCCGTGCGAAGGCAGAACTGGTGCTGCGGTCTCGAGTCACTCTACGTTCGGAATTGGCGGAATCGAGCGCTGACGGCTGCATATCGGCGGTTTTCGCGGTCGTGCCGCTTGGCAACCGCCCTCGTCGGCAACCAGCCGGCGCTGGCGTGGCGTGTCCACGGCAACTTGATGCGGATGGCGCGCCGAAGATTGTGGGCAGCGCAGTGTAGAGCGTGTTCGAGCCGTACGCCGTCCAGACGTCTGCGACGATACCGGACGTAGCCCTGGCAGCCGCGAAGCTCGCCGAAGACCGGCTCGGGCATCACGGAGCGGCGCTTGTAGCGAGCGTAGACCTCAGGGTCCTTCATCTTCTCACGCAAGGCGTCGGTCGCGTCGTCGTGGTCGTAGCGGGCCACGGAGCGATTTCCCTTGCCCGCCAAGCACTTCTCCCGCAGCTCACAGCCCCGACAGTCGTTCGACCGGTAGAGCGTGTAGCGGCGGTCTTCCCAGTCCTTGCTGCGTCTCTTGCGCACGAGTTCGCGGCCACTGGGACACACGTACACGTCGCGATCGCTGTCGTAGGAGAACTCGGACTTGTCGAAGCGCCTGGTCTTGCGACGCCCCCCGTTGCGGGTGCTGCCCTCGGGCGACAGCAGCTCCAGGTCGTGCTTGTGAGCGACCTCGTGGGCGGTGGCGTTGTTGTAGTTCGAGTCAGCGAGAAGGGTCTCTATCTGTCCACCGGTCACGCGTTGGGCTTGCTGCACCATCGGCTCGACCGCCGCCGACTCGCTGGTCCCGTCGACGTGCTGACCGATGATCATGCGGTCCTCGTTGGCCGCGATCGAAGCCTGGTAGCTCGGCGCGACCTGGCCGTTTTTCATCTTGTTGACGCCAGCTTCGGGTTCGTGCGGCGAGACCGGCGCGTTGGTGTTCTTGCGCCCCTTGCGACGTCGGGCCTCGCTGCGCTTCTCGGCGGTCTCGACAACCTCCTGGGCCAGCTCCGCACGCGCTGCTGCGCACTCATTCTCGGGATCCGCCGCAGCCTCCGCAGCCCTCTGCTCGGCTACCTCACGGGCGGCCTCCTGCTTGATGGTGCGCAGGCGCGATGACGCAGCCTGAATAGTCGTGCCGTCCACGCCGATCGTCGCGCTCCGACTGCCGATGACCTTTAGCAATGCTCGCGTGCAGTCCTCGAAGAACGCTGTCGTGATCCGCTCTCGGTGACGGTGCAGAAAGCGGCCGATCACCGAATGGTCCGGCATCGCCCCGCCGGTGAGCCACCAGACGCGCACGTCCGTGCGAGCGGCTACCTCCAACTCGCGCAGCGAACTCCGCCCCTCGAGTACCCCGAACAGCACCAATGACAACATCAGGCACGGGTGGTAGGCCGGTCGACCGCTACCCGGATAGGCCTTCTCGAACTCGGTCCACTCGCGCTGACGCATAAACTCGCGCAGCGCCAATACCCAACCGAAGCCGGCGTCGGCGAGGTACCGCTTGAGCCGCTGCTCGCCCACCCACAGCTTGTTCGGGTCCGGATCCTTGAACACCCGACGACGGTGCCCGCCTCGCGCATGCGCTTCGCCCCCCGCCGGCTCTTCAAACCCGAGAGGCAGCACAACCTGCGCCCCACCCTCGACTCGCACCTTGCCCCGCCTGTTTAAACGTCTCATGCTCGCCTCGCCGCTCCGTCCATCAGATCGCAGATGATCGGGGGCCGCAAGACTTGCGCCGGGACTTTCACGACAGCCTCTTCCGCGGGCTGAGGAGTCGTGGTGAGCGGTCGTCACGTTTCGTTGCACGTGCATCTTGTATGGGCGGTCAAGGACCGAGCGCATGTCGTCGAAGAGCCAATGCGCGAGTGGCTGTGGCCGGCCATCGCAGAAAAGGCACGCGAGCTGGGCAGCACGTTCGTCGTCGTGGGCGGTACGTCCGATCATGTTCACGTGCTCACCGATTTGCCGCCGTCGATCGCGGTCGCGCAGCTGGTCAAGCGATTGAAAGGGGCATCGAGTCGGGTCGCCGGCTTGAAGATGCCAGGGGTGCTGCGCTGGCAAGCTGGTTACGCCGCCTTCCCTGTCAGTCGCTCCGCGTTGAACGATGTAGCCGCTTACGTTGCAAACCAGCCTCATCACCACGCCGATGGAACCGTCTCCACCGAGTTCGAGCTGCCAGCGTCTCGCGCTCCTGCATGAGCGTCACAAGCTGCCAACGCGCAGACCGCAACGCGGTCTTCTCGAATTGTAGCCCCGGATTTCAATCCGGGGTCACAGGCACCAGCCAAAGACAACGCCACCCATGTCTGGCCGCTCCCACGCGCAGCGAGGAACCGTAGCCCATGCCCATCACCGGACTCGCCACCGCGCTCCAACCACTCGTCGGCCGCATCGCCGATGACGTTCACGCCCGACTCAAACCCGCCGGCAAGCCTCGCGACAAGGCCCGGGCGCTGCACGCCGAGGAGCAGGTTGGCGACGACTTCGACGTGTGGCTCGAGCTGCTCGCTCACCGCATCGCCGTTCTCTGGGCGCTGAAGACGGTCTACCTGCGCGTCCTCGAGGACCGAGACCTGCTTCACCCGGTCCGAATCCTCGACCCGACGTCGCAGCAGCTCTTTGCCAAGCTGGCTCCCGACCTCGGGGCGACCGCGTACTTGCGCTGGTGCTTTCGCGACCTTGCGACCGGTGGACTCGCTGAGCTGTTCACACCCCAAGCCTGCGAGATCGTCCAGCCCGGCGACGTGCTCAGCACCGAGCTGATCGAGTTCTGGCGACATCGTGACCCCGACACCCACGCGCTGTCGTGGTCCTTTGAAGACGAGCGGTTTGACGGCCGGATGATGGGCGACCTCTACCAGGACCTCGACCCGGTGGTGAAAGGACCGCTACGCCTTCTGCCAGACGCCCGACTTCGTCCTCGACCTCATCCTCGACCACACGCTCGAGCCGGCGATGGACAAGTGGGGCGCGGACAAGGTGCGGATGATCGACCCGTCGTGCGGTTCGGGGCACTTCCTACTCGCTGGTCTGCGGCGAATCGTGGAGCGGATGCGGAAGGACGACCCGCGCCGGCCGATGCCGGAACTGGTGCGGGACGCGCTGAGCCGCGTGCATGGCGTCGACATCAACGACTACGCCGCGGCGCTTGCGCGGGCGCGGCTGGTGATGACGGCGTTGGAGCTGTGCGAGCTGGACGACATCCGCGAGGCGCGGCGGTTCAAGCCGTTTGTGTACTGGGCTGATGGGTTGGAGCAGGTCGAGCGCGAAAAGGACTATGTGCCGCAGCAGACCCTGTTTGGCGACGTTGACGAGGCTCCCGTCGAGTATCCGGGGATGACGCCCAAGGAGACCCGGCGAGCCCTCGCGCCGCACCTGAAGAAGAAGTACCACGTCGTTGTCGGCAACCCGCCGTACATCGTCGAGCGGGACAACGCCAAGAAGAAGTACCACCGAGGCAAGATCGCCGTCGGGAAGTCGAAGCTGCCGCGCTACGTCTCCGCTTACCGGCAGTACTCGCTGGTCTGTCCGTTTATCGAGCGTTGCGGGCAGATCGCGCTGCGTGACGCCCAGATCGGGATGATCGTGGGCAACCAGTTTGCCACCTGTGAGTATGGAGTTCGCGTCGTCACGAACGTACTTGCATATCGCCGCCTCCGTGCGGTGATCGATACCTCGGGCGCGACCATTCCGGGACACGGGACGCCAACGATGCTGCTGTTTTGGCAGAACAAGTCACCGCCCACGGGTGACGTAGTACTAGCGATCCGTGGCGTCCGAGGTGACCCGCCGGTAGTGCCTGATCCGGCAAAAGGGCCAGTGTGGAGCTCCATTCGTGCGTCCTTCCGCGCTGCCGAACGTACTCCACCCATGGCGTCGTCTGCCGGTGTGTCAGTCTGGAAAGACGACCATGTCTCGGCGTCGTGGACCGATGGCACAGAATACGCAGTCCACCCTTGGACGGTCAGCGGCGGCGGCAGTGAGGGACTGCGAAAACAACTCGAAGGCCGTGGTCGGCCTTTGTCCGAGATTGCGCAGGCCATCGGTCGCACCGTTGTGGTTGGCGACGATGGCGCATTCATCGCTCCACAGGCGGCGTTGGAGCGTGCGGGTTTGGGACCGATCACGGTTGGTTTCGTCACTGGCGACAACGTTCGCGATTGGCGGCTCCGTGGTTCCGGCGCATGTGTATACCCCTACGAATCCCCGGGCGGGCCACCCGTCGAGTTGGACGAAGCCGCCCTCCGTTGGTTCTGGCCGAGGCGGACGCTTCTGAGAGCTCGCACCGTCTTTGGCCGCACGCTGGCCCAGCAGGGGCGGCGTTGGTACGAGCATCTGGAACACTATCGAGATAGGCTTCGCACACCGGAGAGCATTGCTTTCGCCTTTGTGTGTACGCACAACAACTTCGCCTTTGATTCCAGTGGCTTTGTGTTCAAACACTCAGCTCCGGTGATCAAGCTTCCCCGGCATGCGTCCCAGGAAGACTACTTGGCGTTGACCGCCCTGCTGAACAGTTCGATCGCAGGCTTCTGGATCTGGCAGGTGGCTCAACCCAAGGGTGCGGGCGCAGACTCAAGCGGCGGGCGCAAGACAGGGGCTGCCTGGGAGAATTTTTTTCAACTTGGCGTCAAGAAACTCGCTCGATTCCCGGTCGTCCGAGACGATTCTGGAAGGCTGGCTGCTTTCGGATCGGCGATTTCCGAATTGGCAGCTGGGCAGAATGTCGACTCGGCGGTCGCCGTACTGGATGCGATTGCTCATCAAGGGGCGGAAGACGTGCGCACCGCCTTCCTTGAACGCAGAGAACGAGTCAGCAAGCGCCTGTCGCTGATGACTGGACTCCAAGAAGAAGTCGACTGGCACTGCTACCAGCTCTACGGCTTGGAAGTCGCAGGTGCAGCACAATCTCGGGAAGGCACGGATACCGAACTCCAGCCGGGTCAAAGACCGTTTGAGTTCCGGCTTGTTCGGGATGCTGCCGTTCAACAAGAGGGCAACGAGCGTGAATCTCTGGATTGGTTTCAGCGCCACGGTTGGACCGACCCAAAACACACTGGTGAAATCGACGATGCCGAGGTGAGGTCCATTGTCGAAAGCCGAATTGACGCCACAGAGGACTCGGCTGTACTCGCATCACTCGAACGGCCCGAGTTCAAGCGGCGGTGGTACCGGCCGGCGTTCGATGAGCAAGAGACTGAGGCTTGTACTT
>CAZLMW010000142.1:0-19322 GCA_964560875.1 uncultured Enterobacteriaceae bacterium | reverse complement strand
AGCGGGAGCGGGAGCGGGAGCGGGAAAGCGGATCGCGATTCTCGCCCGGCACATCTAGTGCTACGTCGGAACGTGCGACCCCAAGCTCGATAAGCGCGTCGAGACGCCGTCCAAAGCAGGCAATTGGTGTGGCGATGCCAACCCGTGCACCGGCGGCGACAAGTGCGACGGCAACGGCAACTGCCAGGGCGTCCCGTCGAAGGAAGGCGCGCCCTGCAAAGGCAAGAAGGCTCGCTATTTGCCGAACACGTGCGTCGCTACCAGGTCGTTGCCGCTCGGCGCCATGTTGGTGTGACAGCCGATGCATGTCTTGACGGTCGTGCCCTCCGCCGGAGTCTTGCCGTCAGGGCCGAGGAAGACGTTTCCGTTACCCATCGCCTTGAGCCAGTACCACTTGCCGCTCTTCAGCTTGTGCATCACCGTCAGCGCCGCCGGCTTCGGGGCGTCCTTTGTCTTGAAGTTTGCCTTGACGAGGATCGAACCCTCGGGAAGCGGCGGCTTCTTGCCGGTCTTGATGAAGTCCGCCACCACCTTGTTGTAGTAAGCGTGGACAAACATGTTCTGGTGCGACTTGGACTGCGGCATCTTCTTGGTCTCGTCGAACTCCGTCCACTTCGCGTAGTCGGTGATCAGCGCCCACAGCTTCTTGGTCTCTGCGGACGGGGCCGTATTCGGCGGCATCGCGCCGAACACGTGCGTCGCTACCAGGTCGTTGCCGCTCGGCGCCATGTTGGTGTGACAGCCGATGCATGTCTTGACGGTCGTGCCCTCCGCCGGAGTCTTGCCGTCAGGGCCGAGGAAGACGTTTCCGTTACCCATCGCCTTGAGCCAGTACCACTTGCCGCTCTTCAGCTTGTGCATCACCGTCAGCGCCGCCGGCTTCGGGGCGTCCTTTGTCTTGAAGTTTGCCTTGACGAGGATCGAACCCTCGGGAAGCGGCGGCTTCTTGCCGGTCTTGATGAAGTCCGCCACCACCTTGTTGTAGTAAGCGTGGACAAACATGTTCTGGTGCGACTTGGACTGCGGCATCTTCTTGGTCTCGTCGAACTCCGTCCACTTCGCGTAGTCGGTGATCAGCGCCCACAGCTTCTTGGTCTCTGCGGACGGGGCCGTATTCGGCGGCATCTTGGAGCCACCAGCGTCCGCGGCCCCGCTCCCGGCGTCCGCGCTGCCGCTCCCGGCGTCCGCGCTGCCGCCGCCGCTACTGCTCGCGCCAGCATCAGCAGCGCCAGCGTCCGCGCCTGCTGCGCTTGTGTCGGTCCCAACGCCAGCGTCGTTGTCACCACCTGTTGATTTGGCGTTGTCATCGGTTCCACAGGCGCTCAGCGCCACGGCGCAGATGCACAGTACTCCGAGAAAGGCTTTGCGACTCGTCATGTCATTCTATCCGCGTTGCGGGCGATCGCGCTCGTCGATGGCGCGTCGCACAGGTTTATCGGCGTTTGAGAGCGGCGCTGGAGCGCAACGCCTCGCACTGTCGTCGCCGCAGCCTGCGGGTCGTTACACGAAAATGAAGACACGCGACCACGCCCCAGACCTGGCCGTCAGCTCAGCGCACAAATCTTTGCACGAAGTAGCCGGTGGTAACGCCGTAGATCAGGTGCAAGATGAGCGTCGCCAGCGCGATTTTGGGCGTGACGGCGGCACCGAAAACGCCCCATCCGAGAGCAGGCAGGACGATGAGCTGCATGCCGAGCCAAAGACCCACTCCCAGCGCGACGCCCTTCCGCACCGTCACGCGCTTGCTCATCACCGTGAGTGCCGCTCCCCAGACGCCGCCGAACAGCAGATGGCTCCCGACGGCGAGCAACATCAGGAGCGGCTTTGGAAGCCCGGGGCCGAGCAGACTTGCAACGATGGCGGCTGGAATCGGCCTGGGCATCGGGGCGACTCCCGCGCCGGTGGCGAGCATCATTGGGATCGACATCGCGACCGTCCCCAACGCTCCGCAGCCAAATCCTACAGAAATGCGTCTCGCGTTCATGAGTCACTCCTTTTCAGCGCTTCGGTGGCGCGACCCGCTTCGGTCCAGCCCATGATTCCGGCGGGCATGACGTTCACGTCGGTATAACCGGCTCGCAGCGCCCACTTCGCTGCCTGATGGGACGCCATGCAACGGGAGTTGGCGCAATAGAAAATGAGCTTGGTGTCCTTCTTCGCAGGAAGCTGCGAGGCTGCGTCCGTCGACCCGTTGAAGCGGATGGCGGACGGTAGCGTGCCGTACTTCTTGCGGACTCCGTTGCCGTTGACGTCAACCGGTGTGGCGGCACCTCGTGCGATGAGGGCTGCCGCCTGAGCGACTTCGAGGGTGACGGGCTCTGCCACGGTCTTGTTCTCCCGTTCCTGCGCGACGGGCGCTGCCATGGGCTTGTTCTCCTTTTCGCACCCCCCGACCGCAGCACTGCAAGCGACGAGGGTGAAGACAGTTAATGTACGATGCATCCGGATTTCCTCCTTTCGGATCTGCGCGCCGCCGCGTTCTCGCGGTGACAGACCCATGAAAGCATTGAACCCGGGTACAAGGTGCAAGCGCGCGTCGCAACGCTCAGCGGAGCGCCTACACCGGCTTGATCACGTCGGCTCGCGCGCAGCGCTTGCCTCTGCCTCAAATTCCTCAAGGACCAGGCAGGACATTTGGCAGGCAGGCTCTCGCACGCACGTCTGAAGTGCGTCGGCGAGAGCATCTCGCACGCGTGTCACATCGGCCAACACCTGCTCGACTTCGGCCAAACGCCTGTCGGCAAGCTCGGTAAACTGGCCGCAGTCGCGCTGCTTGCCGCGCAACATCTTCAACAGCACCTTGATGTCGTCGAGCGTAAAGCCCGAGCGCTGGGCTGCGCGGATGAGCCCAAGGCGCTCGACCGAGGTATCGTCGTAGTAGCGGTACTGATGCCGGCCCCGCGCGACAGGCCGGAGCACTCCTTGGCGCTCGTAGTAGCGAATCGTCGACGTCGGCACACCCGCGACGCTCGCCAGTTGCCCGATCGTGAGCCGCATTGTCAAACGCTCGCAGTCAATGGTGTTTTCGTCAAGGGCCGCCCGCCGGCCGGCCGATAAGTGCGGGCTGAAGTTGAAGTAGACGCTCGGACGCGGCCCCCGACCTTGTCCCGGAGACGGCCGCTGACTATGATCCATATGTGGAGGTGCATATGGAGCTTACGCGCAAGACAACGATCCTGATGACCGCTGACCAACACGACAAGCTGCGCGCTGAGGCGGCGCGGCGCGGCAAGAGCCTGGGGCGTTTAATCCGTGAAGCTTGCGAGCAGTTGTACCTGCAGCCGCAGACGAGTGACCGCGTCGACGCCGTTGACGCGATGGGTCAGCTCGATCTGCCGGTGGATGACGTCGCCCGCATAAAGGGCGAGTATATCGCGCGAGACAAGGGGCTGCCGCTGTGATCCTGCTCGACGCCAACATCCCGATGTATGCGGCCGGTCGCGTCCACCCGTGCAAGGAGCCTTCGCTGCGTGTGCTGCGTGCCATCGCGGAGGGCACACTGAACGCGGCGGTCGACGCCGAGGTGCTCCAGGAGATCCTTCATCGCTACCGGGCGATCGACCGCTGGGACGACGGTCTCCATGTCTATCGCCTGTTGCGGGTCGCTGTGCCGACGACACTACCCATCACCGCAAAGGTCCTCGACCGCGCCCGCGATCTGATGGTGTCTGACGCCCAGTTGTTGGCGCGCGACGCCGTGCATGCCGCGGTTTGCCTTGAGTCTGGCGCCGCGGCCTTTTGCTCCTACGACCGCGATTTCGACCGAGTAGTCGGGATCGTGCGGCGCACGCCAGAGGAGCTCGTGGCGGCCTGAGCCAGCTGGAAGAGGAGGTGGTACATGCTGGTGGGCGGATGACGCACATCACGGTCGAACTCCTTGTCGCACCGATCGCGGACCGGTCCCCGGTGGCCCCGCGTTCGGCGCGTTCGTCGTCGCCAAGCTCTTTGTAGAAGCGCGATAGGGCCAATACGCCGTAGTGCACGTGGCGCGCTTCGTCGGTGATGACGTACTTGAGGATTTCCTTGAGCAGCGGCTCGTTGGTCGCGTTGCGGATCGCGGAAAACGCGCCGAGCGCGAGGCCCTCGATCATGATCTGCATGCCGAGGAACTTGAGGTCCCAGCGGTTGTCGGTCATCAGCGCGTCGATGACCGTGTAGAGGTTGTCGTCGATCTCGTAGAGCTTGTTGAGCTTGCGCGTCAGGTAGCCGTGAAAGACCTCGACGTGGCGGCCCTCGTCGACTCCTTGGTGGCGTATGGACCCGGCGAGAAAGAGCGACTGGCGCAGCTCGCGCAAGACAAAGGTTGGACGGTGGAGCGGAAGAGGCCATGGCATCTGAGAATCCATTGCTTTGGCACGTTCGCTGACCTCGTGGACGCCGAGGTGCCAAGCTGCGTATCAAGTAGCCCTTGACGCCTTGGCGACGTTGGCACCACAACCGGCGCTATTGCCGGCGGTCTGCTAGACCGCCATTTGCGCGGTGGTAAAGTAGGAAAATGCCCAAGACGAACAGGCTACAGAAGAGGCTGCTGGCCCTGGTCCTGGCCGCTGCGATGGGCATGGGGTGCGGCCCCACGGAATCCTCTCCCGACGTCTCTGTCGGCGTTTCCGACACGCTCGATGGCACGGTCAACGTAGAAGAAGACACGTCCGCGTCCCCCGACCTGGGCACCACACCGTCTGAAGACACCGGCACTTCTCTGCTCGAATGCCCGGGGGAAGCCGGCTGCAAGTGCCTCGGACACGGCCAGTGCGACTCGGGGCTGTGCATCGACACGCCGATCGGCAAGCGTTGCGCCGCAGACTGCATCGACACCTGCCCGGGCGGCTTCACCTGCACGACCGTCATCGGCGGCGCGGATCAGCAGAGCTATTGCGTGCCGAGCCACGGCACCAGCTGTCGGCCTTGCACCAAACACGACCACTGCGGGTTCGCCGCTCCCAAGCCGATGTGGTGCGTCTCCTACGGACGAACGGTCGGCTCGTTCTGTGCGATGCAGTGCTCGTCCGACAACCAGTGCGCCAAGGGCTACGCGTGTCGCCTGTCCGACAAGATCGGCGGCGGCAAGGCCAAGTCGTGCGTGCTTGTCGCCAGCAAGGACAGCAAGCTGCTCGGTGTCTGTCCGTGCTCAACGGTGGCGGTCGACGAAGCCCTGACGACGACGTGCGCGGTCGAGAAGAAGAAGGACGGAGTCGTCGTTACCCGCTGCAAGGGCGAGCGAAACTGCGCCGGGGGCAAGCTCTCGGAGTGCGAACAGTTTGTCGGAGAGAACGCGTCGTGCGTCGATGTGCAGTGCGTCGGCCAAAAGGACGGCGCCAAGTGCGATGACGGCGACAAATGCACGACGGGCGACAACTGCCAGGCCGGTGTTTGTTCGAGCACCGCCAACCTCTGCGACTGCAAGGTCACGAGCGACTGCTTCGGCAAACAGAAGGACCTCGACAAGCAACACGGCAAGTGCGCGCCGCGCCTCTTCTGCGATCTCAACAAGCACCCGCACATCTGCACGCCCAACCCGAAGACCATCGTGACGTGTTCGGATTCGGGCGATACCCCGTGCAAGAAAAACCGCTGCCATCCAGACACCGGCAAGTGCACGTACATCCCCGAAAAGACGACGGTTGCCTGCGACGACGGCGATGTCTGCAGCAGCGGGGACTCGTGCGACGGAAAGGGCCTTTGCAGCGCCGGCAAGACCAACCTGTGCGAGTGCAAGAAGGCCGCCGATTGCGTCGCGAAGGACGACGGAAACGCCTGTAACGGCGTGATGTACTGCGATAAGTCGGCCAAGAAGAACTACACGTGCAAGATCAACCCGGCGACCGTCGTCAAGTGCACGCCCTCGAAAACCGCATGTATCACCGTCGCCTGTGAGACCAAGACCGGTAACTGCGTTCCCAAGCCCGTCGCCGACCTCAAAACCTGCGAAGATGGGGACAAATGCACGACTGGGGACCACTGCAAGGCCGGCAAGTGCACCAAGGGCACGAACACGTGCAAGTGCAAAGGCGACTTCGACTGCGCCAAGCATGAAGACGGCAACGCGTGCAACGGCAAGCTGTTTTGCAACAAGGTGACCGGCCAATGCCTGCACAACCCAGCGACGGTCATCAACTGCCCGTCTGTGGACGACACGGCCTGCGTCAAGAACACCTGTCAGCCCAAGACCGGCAAGTGCAAGGCCGAGCTCGTCAACGAATTCGGCAAGTGCTACGACGGCAACCCGTGCACGGTCGGCGATGGCTGCACCAAAGGCGTCTGCAAAGGCGGCACGAACCTGTGCGAGTGCAAGTCGGACAACGACTGTGCGCTCAAAGACGACGGCGACCTCTGCAACGGCATCCTGTACTGCGACAAGGCCAAGCAGCCGTGGACCTGCGAGCTCAACCACGCCACGAAGATCAAGTGCCAGTCGGTCGACGACACGGTGTGCGCCAGCAATGTCTGCCAGAAGAAGACTGGCAAGTGCGTGATGACAGCGCGCAACGATGGGCTGGGCTGCGACGCCGACAACACGCCGTGCACGCCCGATGATAAGTGTGTGAACGGGACCTGCACGGCGAGCCAGAACAACTGCGGGTGCAAAGTTGACGCCGATTGTGCCGCGAAAGAAGACGGCAACCCGTGTAACGGCACGCTGGTCTGCGACAAGAAACCGGGCCAGGCTGGGGCATGCGTCGTCGACCCGAAGACCATCGTCGTGTGTCCCTCGTCGAGCGCCGCGCCGTGCGTCCTCAATGTGTGCGACGTGAAAACGGGCAAGTGCGCCAACGTCCACGCGCCCGCCAACACGTTGTGCGACGACGGCAACCCAGCCACGAAGTCCGACACCTGTGAAAACGGCACCTGCGTCCCCGGCACCGACATCTCGGTGTGCAAGCAGGACAGCGACTGTGCGCAGTTCGGCGACGGTGACAAGTGCAAGTCGACGCTGCTCTGTCAGCAGGGCAAATGCGTCAAGAAGACCAAGGACGCGATCGTCTGCACGACCAAGGCACCCTGCACCGTCGCCTATTGCGATCCGAAGACCGGCAAATGCACCGCGTCGCCCGGTGACGAGGGCAAGAAGTGCGACGACAACTTGAAATGCACGACCGGGGATAGCTGCAAAAAGGGCAGCTGCACCGGCATCGAGGTCGAAGACGGGGCGGCCGTATGCGACGACCAGAACCCATGCACCATCGATTCGTGCCCGGGCGTGGCCGCGTGCGAGAACAAGAAACGGTCCGACGGGGAGTCCTGCGCTGCCGACAAGATCTGCAACGCCGGTCAGTGCGTCGCCAAGCAAACCGGACCTTGTGGCGACGGCACCATCGACTCGTCTGCCGGTGAACAGTGCGATCCGGGCGTGCCGGCCCAGAAGGATAGCTGCAGCGCGTCGTGCAAGTGGAAGCCGTGCGCTGAGTGGGCGGTCATCAACTTTGCTGGCACGGGCGCCGCGGGCTTCCAGGGTGGAGGGGCCCTCACAAACGCCCAGTTCAACTATCCGTGGGATGTCGCCGTCACCCAGTCCGGTCGCGTGTTTGTCGTGGACCGCGCGGCCAACAGCCTGCGGCGAATCGATATCGGCGGGACCGTCTCGACGGTTTATCCGGTCGGCAAGATGGCCAGCCTGATGAAAGGTCCGTCGACCGTGCTCTGGGTCCCCGCGACGAAGAGCGTTTATGTCGGCGAGCTGTTCACCTCGACGATTCGCAAGTTCGACCTTCACGGCGGCAATGGCCTCGTAGTAACCGATGGGACAGGCCCCGATCCGGTAAAGGCGGCGCGCGGCATGGCGCTGTTCAACAACTCAGGCGACCTCTATGTCGCGGACTCCGGCAAACACCGCATCGTCCGACTGACCTCCAAGGGCGTCATCAAAGAACCTATCGGCAGTGGTCCCGGGTTTGGCGGCGACAAGGGGCACTTCCTGGACAAGTCAGTCCTGTTCAAGGGGCCCGGGAACGTGTCGAACTACAACTTTGAGCTCTGGATCGCCGACGCCGGCAACAACCGTATTCGAATCGCCGCCAACACCCTCATGAACACGCTCGCGGGCACCGGAACGGCCGGCCACGTCGATGACGCCAACGGCGGTGTGAAGGTCCAGTTCAATCGGCCCGAGGACATCGTGCACACCATTACCGGGTCGGCGATGGTCGTCGACGTGGAAAACAGCGCGATTCGGCTCGTGCACCGAAGCGGCGCGACCGAAACGGCAGCAGGTGCGCAACCGACCACCGGCGCAGCGCAGCGGCACGGCGACGCGACCGGTAGCGGCAAGAACGCGCGTTTCAAGAAGCCGCGCGGCATCACGGCCGACGGGCTGTGGGGCTTCTACATCGCGGACACGGACAACCACCGCATCAAGCGGATGGTCTGCAAGAAGTGGTGACAGCGCGTTGTCCCCCGCGTCCAGCCGGGCCATGCTCGCCGCATGAACATCCGCTCCACGCATCTCAGGTCGGTGATCCTCAACGGGGTCGCGGTTGTCGCTTTCGTCAGCTGCGCGCTCGTCGCGACGGACACATGGGCCGACATCGTCAAGGACGCGCCCGAGGCCAACGGCTACACGGTCATATTCGACCTGGATATCCCCGCCAAGGCCTCGTTTCACGCCAAGGCGCCGGCGTGGAAGGTCAACAAGTCCACGACGTTCAGCGACTCGTTCGATCGCATTGGCTATCACTTGGAGGTCACGCCGAAGGGCGGCAAGCGCACTTTCATGTGGGTGTCGATCGCGGCCTTTACCGACGATCCCAAGCTGCTCGGCATTCCGCACAGCGGCACCGGCATCCACTGGCAGCGGCTGGTCAGCGACATGAACGTCAAGACGAATCACGCCAAGATCGCGAGCAAAAACGGCATTACGACCGGCAACATCGAGATGTGGCGCGGCAACTATGGAAGGCAGAATATCACGCAGGTGCCCAACGCGAGCAGCACGCTGTACGACTGGGGCGACCAGCCGGCCAACTCCGCGGGCTACGGCAGCTTTCAGATCCATGACCATGGTGCAAAGACGACGCTGCTCGCCTACAACGCGTGGAGCAACAGCACGCTGTCCAGCGATCTTGGTATCGGCAACAACGTCACCAAGGCGTCCAACGGCGAAATTCACCCCGACTGGACGTTTCGGCGCAACGCCCACGAATACACGCTGAAACGGCTGCGGATCCTGGTGCGGAAAGGGCCGACGCCCGCCAACCTCGTGATGCAGATCGAGCGGCCCAATCCCCACCAGGTTGTGCAACGGGACGCGCACGGCAAGTCGTGGGTTCGCGTGCAGGGCTCTCTGAAGGTGCTGGCGACCCGGGTTGAAGCGCGGGCGGTCGCCAAGATCGGTGGCGTCACGACTCCGTGGCAGCTTGTGGACCCGAAGCCCAGCAAGACGTTTGTGGGCCATATCAACGTGACGACGGGCTGGCACGACCTGCAGGTGCGCGCCTACTCGGGCAAGAAGCTGATCCTGGAAGGAACCTACGGCCCGTTTGGCGTCGGCGAGGTGTTCATCACGGCAGGGCAGAGCAACAGCGCCAACTCGGGCAAGCCGGCCCAAAAACCGAAGGACCCGCGCGTGAGTGCATGGGGGCCCAACGGGTGGCGTGTGGCAAACGACCCGCAGCCGATTGCGACCGGAGGAGGCGGGACCCCGTGGCCGCCGATGGCCGATATCCTCGCGGCGACACACAACGTGCCGATCGGCTTGATTTCCGTCGGTTGGGGCGGCACTTCGGTTCAGCAGTGGTTGCCCGGCAACGCCAAGAAGCTCTTCCCGAGGTTGGAGCTGGCGCTGGACGAGGTCGGACCGTACGGCGCGCGGGCGATCCTGTGGCACCAGGGGGAATCGGATGCAGCGGGCAAGACGTCGACCAACGTCTACAAACAGCGCCTGCAGACGGTGATCGCCGCCAGTCGCAAGAAGGCGGGGTGGGACATCCCCTGGGGCATCGCGCTCGCCGCTTACTTGCCCAAAGCCGCGAAAACGGGCATCGCGGCGGTCATCGCCGGCCAAAAAGCGGTCATCGCGGCCGATCCGCTGGTCTTCGTGGGGGCGACGACCGAGGACCTGATCGGCAGCAAGTGGCGCCATGACAGCGTACACTTCAACGGACCCGGCCTTGTCGAGCACGGCAAGCGTTGGGCGGCCAAGATCGTCATCCCCGCGACCATCGCGCCACCGGTTGAAGACGCGGGCAGCACCGAAGCGGACGCCGGTTCAACGGAGGACACGTCGTCGGCAGTCGACTCGGGGACATCGGCGGATTCGGGGACATTGGCGGACTCGGGGATGTCGGCGGACTCGGGGATGTCGGCGGATGTGGGTGGCGGGCTTGACGCGGGCGTTGCGACGGACGCTGGATTGGCAATCGATGCCGGCCTGGCAGACGATTCAGGGACGATGGACGCGGGCGCTCATGACGATGCGACAACCACAGCGGACGTCGCATCGACCGACGACACGGTTGGCGCCGTGGACGCAGGTGGCGACGATGATGTGACCGCTCCGAATGACGCCGGTGGTGTCGCGGATGCCGGCCCAAGCGACGATGATGTGACCGCTCCGAAAGACGCGGGTGGTGTCGGGGATGCCGGCCCAAGCGACGATGTCACGACGCCGCTGGACATGGGATTTGTCCAGGCACCCGACACGACAGATGACGCCGTGCCCTGCGACTGTCCCGAGCCCGAACCCACCGACGACGGTTGCACCGCGGGCTCGACCGGTTCGCCATCCCACGCGCTGTTGCTCTTGTTGGCCGCAGCCGCCGTCACAATCCGCCGCAGGAGGCGCGCATGAAACTCGGTGTCGTACCCATCAATGTCGGCGTCAGCACCGGCCGCCAGGTCTGCGGGCTCGCGAGGAAAGCCGAAGAATGCGGGCTCGACAGCATCTGGACGTTCGAGCACGTCATCGTCCCGATCGACTACGCGTCGCGCTACCCGTATCACAGCAGCGGCAAGATGCCGATCGCGCCCGAGACCCCGTTTGTCGACCCGTTGATCGCGCTTTCTCATGCGGCGGCCGTCACGACCAAGCTGCGCCTGTGCACGGGAATCAACATCCTCCCGCAGGCCAATCCGCTGCTGCTCGCCAAGCAGGCCGCGTCGCTGGACGCCGTGTCGGAAGGGCGCTCTGAGCTCGGCCTTGGAATCGGTTGGCTGCGCGAGGAATTCGACGCCAACGGCACGCCTTTTGCCCGCCGCGGTGCACGTTTCGACGACTACCTGCGGGCGATGAAGAAGGTGTGGTCAGGCGAAACGGTCGAACACGACGGCGAATTCGTGCAGTGGTCGGGCTTCAAGAGCCACCCGCGTCCTCGTCAGCGGCCGCACATGCCTATCGTCATCGGCGGCACGTCCGATCGCGCTTTCCGCCGTGTCGTCGAGCTCGGAGACGGGTGGTTTGCGCCCAACAAGGGCGTGGACGACCTGCGTGACCAGATCGGCCGGCTGCGACGCATCAGCACGGAACTTGGCCGGGATCCGGACACGATCGAAATCACCGCCATGTGGACGCTGGTCAAGGAACCTGACGCGCTCTCCGCGTACGAGGACCTCGGCGTTTCACGGCTCGTCGTCTCGCTCGTCGCGACCGGTGAAAGCGACCCTATGGCCGCTATCGAGACGGTCGCCGCCCATGGCTGAACGGCGCCGAATTCAGGGCTTGCAGTTGGGTTTGGCGTCGTATTCGCAGCGGCCGGGCGGGTTGCATTTGGCCGTCGCGCACGGTCCCGCGGACGGGCAGTCGGCGTGTTTGTCGCACCCGAGCAAGACCTGTGTTCGGGGATGGATGATCAGCTCGTCGGATGCGAGCTCGCGGGTGCTGATGCGGACCTCGTCGATGGCGCCCTTGAAGCCGTCGTGGCTGCGGCCAACGTCAAGCGCAGTTTCGGCGTCGACCACGCCGAGCTTTTCGGTGCTCGCGGTCGCAACGGTCTTGCCGTTCAGCCTTGCCGTGGCGGTGTGGTGCGAGCGACTCAACGCGATGTCATACCAGCGGCCTTCGGACAGCTTCACGACGGGCGCGATCGTGTTTGTGCCGTCGGACATTGTCAGAGCGAGTCCGGCGGGTACCGTGATCCACCGCAATCCGCGTTTGCCTGAGAACTGGCTGAGCGCGACGCCGTTGCTGCCGACGTCGTTGCGCAAGCCGACCTCGAGCGTGAAGGGCTTGTCGGCGTCGAACCCGGGCTGATTGATGCGAAGCGCCGCGGGGAAACCGGCGGCGAACGCGAGCTCCTCTCGACCGACGATGGTGGCGATTCCGGCGCCCACCGATGCCTGCCGGCGCGCTTGGGTGATGTCAGGCGTGTGTCCCGTCGCATCGCGCCGCATCCGCCACCAACCTGCGACGCCCAGGCACGCATTGACGAGGCCATCGCAGGTGGTCTTGCCGTCGAGGGCGACCCGTCGGGCCGGCACCATCTTCGCCTTCTTCTGACCGAAGTGGATGCGGTAGCGAAGGTACGCCCAGGTGCCGGACTTGCTGGCATACGCGCTGGTCGACGCGAGAAACCGGATGCGCGGCAGCCGTGTTGCGCCGCGGACGACGGTCGCCACACCACCCTTGCCGTCGGTTAGCACCACATCGGAGAGCTCGCCCGTCATGCCGTTGGCCGCTTTGCCGGCTTGGTTTACGGCGGCGAGATACAGTGGGTTGTTCACCCCGATGGTGACGGCTTTGGCGGTGGTGTCCGTGATGACGCTGCGCTCAAACCCATCGACGTAGACATGCAGGCTCTTCTTCGCGCCGGTCTTGCGGAGCACCGCGATGTGATGCCACCGCTCGTCTGTCCATGCGCCGGGGGCGACCGCAGTCACGCTGTTGCCGGCGTCATCGGTCATCGCGAAACGCACGCCAGCGGGCTTGCCGGCGCCCTGGGACTTGTTCAGCAACGCGAGCTCGATGCCGCTACCGGACTCGTTGCGCGCGCCGACAAGTGCGCCGCTGGTGCCGGATTTTGCGCGGACCCAGAGCCGGATTCCAAAGGGCTCGTCGGTGTCCGCGGACCACTTCGCGCCGGTGTCGACGTGGCCCGCGCCGGCAAATGACAGGGCGCCCTGCAGCGAGCCGAATGGGCCGCGCGCTACCTTGCTGCCGACGGCCTTTCCGACCTTGCCGATGGGGCCGGCATCCACCGCGTGGCCAGCAAGCGGCCAGTGCCTGACGGTCCCCGGTGCGGAGTCGGAGTAGCGCGCCATCCCGGCGATGTCGGTCACAACCTGGACCGGTAGCTTGGCGTAGCGGCTCGTTACCGACACGCGCAGGTCATCGAAATCGTCCTGGACCGCAGGGATCAGCTTGTCGCCAAAGCGCGCGCGGGAAACCGACCAGGCGCGGATGTCCTCGGGGTGCAGCGCGCGGTTGAGCAGCACCGCGTCTTCGAACCGACCGGCCATTGCATCGCCGCCGCCGCTGCTGCCGACGATGAAGGTTGTTGCGTCTGTCGCGGCAGGCGCGGCTTTGCTCGGGAGGCTCGCCGCAAGCAGCCCGTCGACGTAAACCGATAGCTTGCCCGCGCCGATGGTGCAGCCGACGTGCCGCCACGTGTTGAGCCGCAGCCGATGCTCGACGGCCGTTGCGGTGATAGCGCTGTTCTTGCCGGCGTTGTCTCGGTAGCTGCAACGGAGCGCGCCGCCTTGCATCCATAGCCGCACGACGGTGCCGGAGCCGCCGTCCAGCCGCGCGATTTCGCCGCCGACATGGGTGGTGGGCCGGACCCGCAACGCGATCGTCGCCTGGTCGAGTCGTTTGCCGGGGATCTTCGACACCGTAACGTTGGCTTTCGCGGCGAGGTCGACGGCCCCAGAAGGCGCGCCAAGCATGCTCACGGCGGGTTTGACGGCGGTCGATTTCACGGAGAGTTTCAGCGGGCCCTCGTCTTTTCCGGTGCCGCGAAGGGGCAGCCGCGCGATGACCGAGGCGTTGAGCAGACCCGTCACGATGGGAACCTCCACCAGGTCGTGGGTTCGCCGTTCCGACGAGTGGCTGAAGTGGAGTCCGACCTGTTTCATCTGCAGCGGCATCGATGGGCTGAAACCAGAGGGCAGGGCGGGACACGCTTTGGGGTCGTTGTCGGGGTTCCAGGTATGCGGGCACGTGTCGACTGCGTTCGTATGACACGTCTTGGATTCGCAGACGCCGTCGTGGTCGAGGTCGTGCGTCTCGTCGTAGGTGCCGTCGTTGTCGGTGTCGTGACCGCTGATGCACGCCGGGATCTTGGTGTTGACGCAGCCTGTCTTGAAGAAGCAGTCATCGACCGTGCACGGGTTGCCATCGGCGCAGGCGTCCTGAATGGCGGCGCATTTGCCGGATTTGCCGCAATGCACCTGGCCCCACGGGTCGGTCCGCAGCACGAAGGCGTCGAAGAAGTGGTTCGGGTTGACGTTGGTGACGCCCGCTGCCCAAAGCCCGTGGTTGCCCGCGTTGGCCACTTGCCCGAACGCCGCCAACCCGCCGTTGCTGTACGAACGTGACTTTCGCAAGCTCCCGACCGGGTCGGTGATGATGAGGGGGGAGCCCGGGAAACCCGCGACGTTTTGCCCGCCGACGATCGCGAGGCCGCCCACGGACCGCTCGACAAGGCTGGTCGCATAACCGCGCGCGTAGGTGCGGCGCCACATCTCCCGGCCCTTTTGCCCGATGCGCGCGACCCAAATCCGCCAGGTCTTGGAGCCCTTCTTGCCCGTCGCACCACCGATCGCGATTCCGCCTGCCGAAACGCGTGCGGCGGCGAACCCCGCGGTAAACGTGTCGGTGCTTCCTGCGGGCGGCGGGAAGGTACGGTCCCAGGCGACCTCGCCGCTGGCGGACAGCCCGGTTGCAAATGCGACACCGCTCAGTTCAGCCGCCATCGCGTTGTCGCAATAGCCCTGCCGCAACGCCTTGGCTCCGCCCCGCACGCCCACGAGCGCAAAGTGACCCGCGCGCAGGCTCGCGACCCCAAACCCGTAGTCAAAGCCGGGCCGATCGAAGCGCCGAACCCACTTCCACTTGCTCTTGGTGTCGACAACACCGACGACTGCGTCGGTGTCCGTCTTGGCGCCCTTGCCCCATCCCGCCGCGGCGGTTGCACCGCTGGTGAACAGCACGTTGCGGACGGTCGTGAACGATTTGTGGGTCGCCTGGACCTTGGTTGCGCCGCTCGACAACGTCACGCCGAGCACGATGCCCTGGCAGGCCGCCGTATTGCCGCTCGTTATCGCCGTGTTCCCGGCGCCGAGGATGACGCTGTAGAGCTGCCGCGTCCCGTCGTACTGCCGGTGCCAGAGCTTGTCGCCGAAATGCGAGATCCGCGCGACCCATCCGCGTCCGCCACCGGGCTGCGAAGGCACCGCGTTGAAGCCGGTCAGCATCGCGCCGTCGTTGAACGCGGCGACGCCCCAGCCCGACTCCAGCCCAGTGGGTCGAATGCGTTTTTCAAACAGGCCGCACGGAACTTTCGTGTCTTTCACGCAGGCCTTCTCGTAGCAAAGCCCGTGTACGCCCCCCGCGTTGCAGGGGCGTTCGGCTTCCTCGAACACACAGCCCAGCTGCTTGTCGCACGAGTCGTCGGTGCATTCGTTGCCGTCGTTGCACAGGATCTTGGGCCCGGTCGTGCAGGTTCCCTTCTTGCACACGTCGGGACCGGTGCAGAGGTTGCCGTCCTCGCACACCAACGGTCCGCCGGTGATGGTGCAGCCGCTGGCCATGTCGCACGCGTCTTTCGTGCAGGGGTCGCCGTCGTCGCACACCACGTCCTTGCCGCCTTTGCACGTGCCCAGGTTGCAGTTTTCCAGCTTTGTGCAGGCGTTGCCGTCGTTGCAGTTCAACCCATGCATTTCGAGCACGGAGTGACCGCACAGCCCGTCCTTGGGATCGCACTTGTCGAGCGTGCAGCCGTTGCTGTCGTCACACGTTGTGGCCTGACCCGGCAGGCAGGTTCCGCCCGAGCACACGTCGCCGACCGTGCACTTGTTGTTGTCGGCGTCGCAGGGCGTTGACTGCTTTTTGACCACGAAGAGGCAGCCGTGAACGCCGTGACAGAGGTCTTCGGTGCATTGTTTGCCGTCGTCGCATGTCTTTGTCTTGGTCGTGAGACAGACGCCTTGCTTGCAGATGGCCGCGGCGGAGCACTTGTCGTTTTGCGCGGTGCACGCGTTGCCGTTGAACGCCGTGAGCTGCGGCGAACAGGCGCCCGTCTTCTTGTCGCACAGGTCCTTGGTGCACGCGTTGTCGTCGTCACAGACGGTCGCCTTGCCGGGCAGGCACACACCGGCTTGGCAGGTGTCGCCGACCGTGCAGGCGTCGCCGTCCGCATCGCAGGGGCGACCGTCTTGTTTGGGGAGCTTGCTGTAGCAGCCCTTCTTGGCGTCGCACAGATCCACCGTGCAGGCGTTGCCGTCATCGCACTTGAGCTTGGGGCCGGTCACGCAAATTGGCCCGAGGCAGCGGTCGGGCGTTGTGCACTTGCTGCCGTCCGCGTCGCAAAACGAGCCGTCGGGTTTGGGCAGGTAGACACAGATGCCGGTCTGCTTGTCGCATTGCGGCGCCGTGCAGGGGTTGAGCGACGTGCCCGAACATTTGACGATGGTCGCCGAGTCGAGCGTGCACGCGAACGGGAGCGCGGATGTGTCGCAGGTAAAAGTCCCGTTGCACTTGTCGCCGTCCTCGTGTTTGGCGCAGTCGGCGTTCTTGGTGCATTCGCAGGTGCTCGAGCCCTTGGGCGTGCATGTGCCCTTGATGCACGTCTCGCCGAACGTGCACGGGTTGCTGTCCGCGCAGGGAGCACCGTCTTTGCCGGCTTTTTCGTTGATGCACCCGATGCCTTTGACGCAGCCATCGGCGGTGCATGGATCGTTGTCGTCGCACGAGGCCATCGACTTGGGCAGGCCGCTGCACACACCCTTGTCGCAGGAATCGTAGTCGGTGCAGTCGTCGCCGTCGTCGCAGTTGCCCGCCAGCGCGCCGTGGACGCAGCCCTTGGAAGGCGTGCATTTGTCGATCGTGCACCCGTTATCGTCGTCGCACGCGAGCGCCTTGCCAAAGCAGCCACCCGCCGTGCACTTGTCGTTGTGCGTGCACTTGTGCCCGTCGTCGCACCCGGTGCCGTTGGGCGCGTGCAGGTGGTAACACCCGCTGTCTTCGTCGCAGTCGTCGTCGGTGCAGAGGTCGGAGTCGTCGCAGTCGGTCTTCTTCGCTGACCCGCACTTGCCGGAGACGCAGCGGTCGGACGCCGTACACTTGTCGCCGTCGTCGCACTTGATGCCGTCCGCCTTCGCCACGAGCGCGCATGTTCCGAAGTCGCACGTGACCAAGAAGCACTGCCCGGCGGTCTTGAAACCGTCTTTGTCCGCGCAGTCGGTGTAGCTGACGCATTCGTCGCCCATGACGTCAGCCGCGGCATCGTCGCCGGTTTGGTCGACGTCCGACGTCGTGCCTTCCGCGTCCACAGACGCCGCATCGGCGCCGGCGTCGACCGCTCCCTCGCCGTTGGAATCGTCGCTGCAGGCCGATGTGAGCGCCGCAAGCACGACCAGGACCCGCAAGATGGCCCGGCTGGCGCGTCGCATGATGGCCTGGCTAGTCGTCGCCACGTGCCACCTCGAAAAGCGCCGCAGCGACCGCCTCTTTCAGCGTCTCTGCAAAATACGCGGCCGCCTCTTTCTCGTCTCTCTCGTCTCTCTCGTCTCTCTCGTCTCTCTCGTCTCTCTCGTCTCTCTCGTCCACCTGGACCACCGCCCGATCCGCGTTGACGCCGACCTGGACGTTGCGACCAAATCGCGCTTCCAACGCCCGAGCAAGGGTCCCAAGCGCATCTTCGGCGTCGTCGGCCAGCGCGATGAGCTCGTCATCCGGGTCTTTTTTGCGACGTTTGCGTCGCCGGCGACGCGGCTTGGATTCGGCGAACAGCTCCTGTTGGGACGGCCGGAAGTCGCCCGAACCCAGCAGATCGAGCAACTCGGCTTGCAGCAGCCGGAAAAAGATTAAGGGCGTCTGGTGGTCCATTCGATAGGCCTCGTCGCGACGAACGACCGAGGCGGAAGGCACAGGGGCCTGTTCCAACACGCGATGGATGCGTTCACGGAACAACAGGTTGGGGGCAGGGCGCGTTCCCGATTTGAGCTGGCCGTGGTGCCGGGGCGACAACTCCAGCCAGGGGTGGTCGGTTGCGGCGTCGCGAATGGCGAGGTGAAACAGGAACCGGTCCCCGAGGTACATCTGCACATGCAGCGCGGTGCCCATGTGGAAGCCGTGTTCACCCTCGCACAGCACTTCGAGGCCGCGCAGGAAATCGTGCGCTGCGGCGAAATGTTCTGCCAACGCGTCGCGTCGAGCGCGGTATGCCCGCTTGCGCGAGGTGTAAAATCGGCGGGCCATCGCCCGATTCTAACGGCTCACCAGCCCCGATGCGACGATCGTCTGTACAACGGACTGTGGAATTGCGTCGTCCGCAATCATGGAGCCGCGCCGACGGGCTTGTCACCGGGGCAAAAGATGGTCCCGTCATCGAAATGCTTGCACGGCACGTCGTCGACGAATTGCACCGCGACTTTCGCCGAGCAGCCGCCATCGCGACCCTTGATCGTGACTGTGACGCTGCCTTTGCGACCGATGAACGCGCTGGGGTCGGGTGGGACCATCCACATCTCCAGCCGTTCGGTGGTCGGGTGCTTCTTGTCGCACAAACGCTGGCCCGAGTGGACATACGTCGTGCGAGACGTCTTGCCACCCTCGCGATCGATCTCGATGAGCACGTTGGGTTTGTCCGGCATGTCCCCATCGCTGACGTGAATCCACCCGAGCAACAGCAGGTATCCCTGGTAGCCCTCGACCAGCTCGGCCTTGTCGCCGTCCTTCCACGCGGAGAAGCGACCGTCGTCGTCGAGAGTGCCCACCTCGCAGGTCGGATTCGCATAATCGCCGCCCGCATCCGCCGCGCTGTCCGTGCCGGCGTCGGGCTCGCATCCACACGAAAGCGCGATCAGCACCGCGGCGAGACAAACCTGGGGCGCGCGGGTCAAGGAGCATGGCAATCCGATTGCGAGGTGAATCATCGGCAAAGTATAGCAGCGGCGCCGTCCTGCGGCTCTGTCTCCGGGGCTATCGTCAGGTTCGATCGGAGTTCGCGGGGCGCGAGGGTCCGCGGGTGCTGCCGCACTGCCGTTCGCTATCCCGGCCGGCCCGATCGCGCACGTCGCCCTCCCCGAGCCGTCTCGCTTTGGACCCGGATGCCGGTCTGCATCCCGGGTATTCGAGGTAGTCGGCGCTCATCTTGATTACCCACACGGTGCGCGTGCACCGCGAACGCCCATCGTGCGCTGACGCCCGCCCACGAGCGCCCCGCGGGCATCAG
>CAZLMW010000141.1:0-19404 GCA_964560875.1 uncultured Enterobacteriaceae bacterium | reverse complement strand
GTTCTAGTGGTCCGTTTCAGCGGTCCATCGCGTGCCCGATGAGATTGAAGGTGTCTTCGACGCGCCCAGCTCCCCACAAAGGCGCCGAGTCCAGTGCAATTACCAGCGCCTTGTGTCCGAAGTCACCAGTCACCCTGGCGACCTCCACCGTCCGCTCCAGCAGCCGGCGATCCATGTCGTGCTCAATGAGACGCGAGCGGAAGTCGACCAGAACGCCCTGAGAGAACACCGGCCCACCAGCGTCCAAGCAGTCGAGGACCATCTGCCAGCGGCTGTCGAGAAGCGCGTTCTCCACCGCCACCGCGTCCGAGGCCTTCGTGTACGCCTGCAGCACCGTCACCATCACCAACCGGCTCAACCCCGGTGAAACGCGGCAGCGCTTCCAAGGGCGTCTATTCTTCGAGGATCGCCGGCTTGACCCGGCGCGGCGGAGGTTTGTCGCCCGACGGTTTGGCCCCGCCGGACGACGCAGCCGGTTTGCCCACATGGCGCGTCGCACGCTTGGTGCGCTTGCCCGCTGGCGGAGCAGGGGCCGGCTTGGCTTGTCCTGTCGGCGGCGAATCGACGGCCGGCGCCGGCTCAGGGGCGTTCTTGGCCTTCGCGGTCCCGGCGGCCTCGACCGCCTTGAGCGCTTCGTCGAGTAGGGCTTTGTAGGTTGCGTTGCCCGGATCGAGCTCAACAGCGTGTCTTGCGTGCTTGAGCTTTTTGGCGGGATCGGTCTCCTGTCGCGCCATTTCGGCAGCCACCTGCGCCTTCAGGTTCACCTTGTCCTTGGCCGCCTTCGCCCCGGCCTCGGCTTTCTCGGTCGCCGCTCTCTTCGTGGCTTCAACTGCTGCTTGCGCCGCGTCGTCCGAGCCACCGCCGATCAACACGCCAGCGGCGATCCCACCGACCACGATCGCCAACAGCAGGACCCATACCATCGGTGAAGAACCGCTGGGTTGTTGGCTCGTCTTGGCGGCCCCCGTCTCTCCGGTCGTCGTCACGGACGAGGTCGCAGCAATTGCCGCCGGATCGGGCGTAACGGACACGGACGCAGACGGGGGCGTCGTCTCCGCGGCCGGTGTGGGCTTGGCAGTTGCAGGGCTTGATGTTCGTGCGGCTGCAGTGGCGGCACGTGTTTCGCCGAAAACGTCCATCTCGCCCGAGACGTTGCTGGTGTGCGCCGTCAGGGTCGCCGGTCGGGGCGCAGCGGCCGCGACGTCCATGCCGCTCGGCGCGCCTTCGGGATGGGTCAGATCAGCGTTGGACGTGGACGTCGACTTGGTCTCCGGCGACGAAATCCGGGCGTTTTCTGCCGTGTAGTGCGGGCGGGCTCCACGGGTCGCAGCGGCCACCCGGTCCTCTTCCCCGGTATCGTCGTCAAAATCGATATCAATGGTGCTGGGGTCGATGGCCGGCCGAGGAATAGAAGCGCTTTCCTTCGTCGGTTCGTCCAGCAAATCGATGGTCGAAATCCCCTCCTGCTCGCCGCTGACGTCAACAGGTGGTATGATCATCATACCACTGTCGCCAAATCGGCCACGGCGAAGGGCCTCGAGGGCGTCGCGCATCACCGCTGCTGTCTCAGGACGGTCGGTCGGCTGCTTGGCGAGTGTCCGCAGGATGACGGTGGCCAGCTCATCGCTGACGATGACGCCGTCGTAGCTGCGCGGATCGGGCGGCGGATCGAACGAGTGCATCCGCATCAACTTGAGCATGTTGCGGTCGGAAAACGGCAAACGCCCGCACACCGAGAGGAACATCAACACGGCGAGCGAATACAGATCGCTGCGGCCGTCGAGGTCCTCCCCGCGGCACTGTTCGGGGCTCATGAATGGCGGCGTGCCTGGCATGTTGCCGCCGATGGTGAGCGAAGAGTCGGCTGTTCGGGCGATGCCGAAGTCGAGGACCTTCACGATCGTCGGCCCGGTCTCACTTTCGGCGAGGTAGATATTGCCGGGCTTCAAGTCGCGATGGACCAGTCCTTTTTCGTGCGCTTCGTTGAGGCTCGCCAAGGTCTGGATGGCGATGTCCAGCGTCTCCTTCTCAGACAGCTGGCGGCCTTCCGAGAAGCGTCGCTTCATGAGGTCTTCGAGCGACTCGCCGCGCAACACCTCCATCGCGATGAAGAGCGGACCCTGCTCGTCTTGGCCGACGTCGAATACCCGAACAGTATTCGGATGTTTTAGCGCTGCGGTTGTTCGGGCTTCTCGAAAGAACCGTCGAACCGCGATTTCGCCGTTTGCTCCGGCCATGTCGAAGGCCATGAGTTTGACCGCGACTTCCTGCGCGGTGCCCATGTGCTCTGCGGAGTAGACCGCGGCAAACCCACCTGCGCCCAGGGCGCCGGTGATTTGATACCGACCTGCGACGATGTCACCCACCTCATACGAGCGTGGATGCTTGGCGAACCCCTGCGAAACAACCGTTGGTGTGCGGTCGTTCGGGCAGAATTGCGCGTTCGTCTCGTCGCCGCAGACAGGACAGAATCGGCGGCCGGTGGGTTCGGACATGCACATCGCTCAGGGTTAGCCGGCGGAATCTTGGCATCGCGGGCCACTGCCCGCAACGGGCGTTTGATTGACGCTGTGACACGCATATCATGCACGGGTCCCGCGACCGACGGCTCGCGGCGTAACTGGAGTAGCTCCATGCATTGGCAGAGGCGACCGCGCAGGACGCAGAGGCATCGCATCGCGGCCATGCGTGCCGTTGCGGCGCTCGCTCTTGCGGCCGCGGCCGCGGGTTGCCAGACACAAACCCGCTGGATCGACCCGCCGGTGCAATGGACCGCGACGGGCAACGACTGTCTCGGTGATGGCAGCGAAGAGTTTACGCTCGGCATGTATCGCGAGCAGCTGTTCACGCCCTTTGGCGACGAGCCGGAAGCGGCGATTCGGACGGGTTTCCAAGGCGGCGTGTGGTGCATGCCAGCGGTTCGGGTTCTGGGAACCGAACCGGCCGTGAAGGTCATCGGCGAGATCGAGGTGGACGGCAAGCTCGTGGCGCGAAGCGTCTACGCGCACTACGAGCTCAAGCTGGCGCCGGATGGCAAATGCGAGGAGCAGCAGCTGCCGATTCAGATCCTCGACGCGTTCGCCAAGGAGGGCGCCCTGACCGGCCTGTTCGGCAAGAAGGCGACGTTGCGCGTGATCCTGCAAAACAAGCTCGACGGCAAGCAGGTGAAGGCGTCCGCGTCGATCATTCTCGTGGAGGGGTGACGTGGCCCGCTCGATCCCAGTCGCCCGGCCCTCGGGCGCGCTCCCTGTTATCCGATGTCTTGCTATCGCGCTGTTGAGCGTGATCCTGGTGGGCATGCCAACCGCATGCACAACGGTCCAGGAGAAGGTGTTGGATCGCAGCGGTTGCGAGACGTGCCACCAGCCTCTCAACGACCAAGGCCACGCTGAGGGACTCGAACAAGCCCACCCGTGGCAGAAGCTCACGTGCATTCATTGCCATGGCGGTGATCCGAAGACCCTGGATCAGGCCAAAGCGCACGTGGCGGCGCCGAAGAACGACGGTTCCGTCCTGCCGGTTCAAAAGCAGCTCAAGGCGGGCCAACCGATCCGCTACATCCGCAACCTCAAGGCGGGCGACCTCGACAAGCTGCACGCCAAGCGGCCGGACTATTTGCAGTTCGTCAATCCCGGCGACCTGCGCGTCGCGGACAAGACGTGTGGCGGCAAGGACTGCCACGGCGTGACGGTCGACCACGTCAAACGGTCGATGATGGCGCATACGTCGGGGGAAGTTACGGTTGCCCGCTATCGCGCCAACGCCCAGAAGAGTCCCTATGGCGCGTACGGCGCGATGCCGCTCGTCGACCCGGACTTCAACCCGTCGTTGCCAACGACGGTGACATCCATCGGCCGCTTCGACCCGCCCCCGCTCGGCGCAAATCCCACCTACGGCGATTACCAAGACCACTACATGATCAAGGCCTGTTTTCGCTGCCACACATCCGACTTTGGCGAAAACAAGTTCGACGGCGACTACCGTTCGAGCGGGTGCACGTCCTGTCACATGGTTTACGCCGATGACGGTCGGTCGCGGAGCGCGGACCCGACGATCAGCAAACTGTCGCGTCCGCACCCGCGCAAGCATCGACTGACCAACGCGATTCCGACCGAGCAGTGTACGCATTGTCACTACCGCGGGGCTCGCATCGGACCGAGCTACCAAGGGTATCGCGAGTCGGCGGCCGCCGGGCACAACCCCGAGGACAAAGAGGTGCTCGGGATCGGGCTCCATGGCAACGGCCCGAGCTACTACATCACGCACGAGCGCGACAAAGACAAATACGCCGACGACACGCCCGCGGACATCCACTTCGAGCGCGGCATGCACTGCATCGACTGCCACACACGGCACGATTCCCATGGCGACGGGCACATCTACAGCGACACGCTCAACCAAATCGAGATCCGTTGCGAGGACTGCCACGGGTCGCTCGACAAGGACTCGACGATCACAACCGCTGGCGGGCGCCCGCTCAACCACATGTGGCGCGACGCGAACGGGGATGTGTGGCTGCGCGGCAAGATCGACGGCAAGAAACGGCTCGTGAAGCAGATCCGCCAGGTCATCGACAAGAAGTCGCCGTACTACAACGCCCTCGCCGACAAGCACATGGGGCGGGACGCCAATGGCCACTCCCACCTCGATACTGTCGAGTGCTACACGTGCCACAGCGATTGGATGCCCAACTGCTACGGCTGCCACGTCACGCTCGATATCGGCAAGGTTGCACCGGCATTGACCACCGGCAAGCTGACCCCAGGCCGTCCTTCCGGTCGTCGCAAATGGGTCGAAGTACACGACTTGATCTTGATGCAGGGTGTTCGCGGCAAAATCGCGCCGGCCATGCCCGCCGAACGCTTCTTCCTGACCGTGAAGAAGACGACGACGGACGCCGCCGGCAAGAAGAAGGTCGATTACGTCTTCAAGGATCGCCCGCGCATGCGTGTGCCCGGAAAAGTCGGCGCTGGTGGCGTGCCTGGCATGGGTGCGCGTCCTGTCAACCCGCACACGACGCGGCGTTTCGGGCGCTTCTCCAACTGCGACTACTGCCACCTCAAGGCCGATAAGAGCAACGAAGAACAGGTTCGGCGCGCCTGGGGCTACGGCAGCGACAAGTACGTGTTCGTCGACGGGGATGGAACGAAGTGGCGGCTCGACCAGATGATCACCGACGACCACAAGTCCGTGGTTCTATCCGGACACGATGACCCGCATCCAGCGGTCCCGCTCAGCAAGGCGACCATCGACAAGATGAAGAAAGTCGTAGCCCCTTGAATCGCAACAAACTGTACCGATCGTTCGATACATTACGATTGGATGACTCGATAGTACGATTGGATGATTCGCGTTGAGTCGGGGCTACTTGGCGGTTTCCGCGACCGCGAATCGAAGCGCATTTCGGGCCCGCAACAGCTGATAACGCGCCGTCTGGTGCGCGATCGATGACCGAAACGCCATCGTACGGGCCATTGTCCACGCGTGAATGTTGCTCAGCCCCGCCTTCCAGCGTTTTCGGGCCGTGGCTTCGACTTTCGCGGCGCGATCCGCCTCGGACGTCGTCCGCTGCAGCTGGTCCCACGCGACCTTCCAGGCGTTCACGGCAGCACGCACCTGTGCGGTGATCTTGCGTTCCAGGTCGGTCGTTCGGGCGCGTTGCGCGTCGCGGCGTGCCTGGTTTTCCCGCATCTTCGCGTGGACCTTACCGCCCTCGAAGATCGGCACCTGCACGCCGACGCCGACGGCGTAAAAGGCGTGGTTCAAGTCCGTCTCGAGGATGAGTTTGGCCGCTTGGCGGTCGAGCAGCGCCCAGCCGAGGCTGCCGACAGCGCGGATTCGCGGCAGGTGATCGAGGCCGGCGGCGGTCGCCCGGCTGTCCCAGGCGTCGGCCTTTTCGCGCATGGCCTTGAGATCAGGACGCCGGGTGCGAGCGCGGTCGACGAGCTTGGATTCGCCGACTGGAGGCCGCCCGGCTTTGTCCTTCACGTCCACGAGATCGAGGTCGTATTTGGTCCCGATGTACCCGCCCAACATGACGGTGCACGCGTGTTCAGCTTGTTCGGCGGCGCGCATCTCGCGGTGAGCCTGGAGCACCTGCAAAGTCGCGACGTCAGCATCGGCTGTGGCGATGAGCTGCGCCTTGCTGTGGGCCTCGGCGATCCGAGCCCCCTCTTCGGCCGTTTCGTGGTGTTTGCGCGCCAGTTCGCTGGCCTTTCGATACGCCAGGCAACGCAAGTACAGGTCGGCCGCGCGGAAGCGGACAACACGCTCCATATCGGCGGCTTGATAGCGCGCGGCGCCGATCTCGTGACCCTGCGCGACGGAATCGGCGATGGTGCGGCCAAAATCGAACACCTCCCAAACACCGTCGAGTGAGCCACCGATGAGCCTCTTGTACGGCGACATGGACAGACCGACGAGCCCGAGCCCCTGGAAACTGCCAGCGAGCCCGACGTTGGCGCTGGCGTTGCCGGTGATGACCGGCATGAAGCGTGCAACGACCTGGTTGTTTTGCTGCTGGGCGACCTCGACGGCGAGCTTGGCGGCCTTGAGGTCACCACGTCGTTCAACCGCCCACTTCACCGCATCCGCGAGTGTGACCTTGCGCCGTTCCGCAGCGCTGGCCATGGGCTGCAAGGCGCCCGCGACAACCGCCAGCGCTACGATGAAGCAAACCCGGCGCATCACTTCGCTTTCCCGCCTTTCTTGCCGCCCGCCTGCTTGGGATCGAGCCGGCACCCGCCGCCTTCGACGAGCGCTTCTTTGCCGGTCAGCACCACGGGCGCGCCCTCGTCGACGCCGCCAAGCACTTCGACAACAGCGCCGTCATCGAGCCCGACGTCGATCTTGACGCGCGAAGCTTTCCCCGCCGTGCACAACCACACGAAGCTGCCGCTCTTGCTGGCGACGAGCGCCTTGGCGGGGATGGCAAGCGCGCCTTCTTTGCGGAACAGATCGACGACGACCCGTGTGTAGAGCCCGGGAATCCAACGCGTGCCGTCGAGCTTGACGTCCGCTTCGAAGGTCACGGTGCGCGTTGAGATATCCACCTCGCCGGTGCTGCGGCTGACCTTGACCTCGCGAGTTCCCAGGGCCGCGGCGGCGGGAATGCTGACCATGACCGTGGTCTCGCCGGGTGTCGCCTGGAGCGCGGCGCCCTCGGGCAGTGCGAATCGGAGTCGCCCCTTGCCGGTGCTCGCGACGGTGAACAGCGGCTTGGCGTCGCGGGTGCCCACAAGGTCTCCTACTTCGGCGTTGCGGGCGGTGATCATGCCGTCGAAAGGGGCGCGAATGGATTGGTAGTCGCGCAGAGCCTCGGCGCGTCGCAGCTCGGCCATCCGGGCCAGCTGCATCGCTTCGGCTGTCATCTGCTCAGATCGGAAGCGCACAGCATGGGTTTGGGCGGCGTCGACGCGATCGGCCGCGACCGCATCGGGGTCTCCTTTGAACAGCTTGCTGAGCCGCGCATACCGCTTGCGCGAGACCCGTCCGATGTCACCTGCTCCGGTTGCGCGAGCTCGTTCGACAGCGGCGCGCGCCTTCGCAGCGGCCAGCTCGGCGTCGAGCTCCGGCACCGCGACGAACGCCAGCACGTCACCCTTCTTGACGCGGGTTCCGATGTCGACTTTGACGTCTGCCACGTAGCCGCTGATGCGCGACCGAACACCCGCGCGCTGCCACGCATGAAGCGATCCGGCGACCGTGATTTGGCGCGACAGGGTTTGTTTGGACGGCGCCGTGAGGCCCACTTTCGGGGCCAACGAGCCCGTGCGCGCTTCACCCGCTTCAACCCGGGCGCAGCCGGCCGCCAAAAAGAGCGTCACCCCCCAAAGGGCCGCCGTTCGCAACGACATGGTTAGCCTCCTTACAATGTCGGTTCGTCGCATCATGCAGTCACCTCGCGCTTCACGATCGCGTAGACACAGGGAACAACGAGCAGCGTGAGGACCATCGCGCCGAGAACACCGCCGATGATCGCGCGGGCCAGCGGCACGTTCGCCTCGCCGCCGCCAAAGCCCAACGCCATCGGCACGAGCGCAAGCAACGTGGTCAGCGAGGTCATGAGGATCGGCCGCAAACGGATCCGCGCAGCGTCCACGACCGCGTCGATCGGGGACAGCCCGTCTGCGAGGCGATGGTTGGCGAAGTCGACGAGCACGATGCTGTACTCGACGACGATGCCGACGACCATGATGATGCCCATACCGCTCTGGATCGACAGCCACGTGCCTGTCGCAAAAAGCAGCAGGATGACCCCTACAAAGCCCAACGGCACCGCGACAAGCACGATGAGCGGGTCCACGAAGCTGCGGAACTGCGCGACCATCACCAGGAACACGAGGATGACCGCCAGCCCCAAGCCGCTGCTGAACTGCGAGAAGGCGTCGCGCATCGACTTGACCTCGCCCATCACCCGTACCGAATAACCTCGCCCCTTGTAGCCGGGGCCATTCACTTCGAACTCGTCCGCTCCTTCGCGAGGGACAAGCATCAGCGCGGACGCCTCTTGCAGCCGCTCTTCGATCGCGGCCATCACCGAGCCGATGTCGCGGCTGGGCCGCACGTTGGCGTAGACGTCGACGACGCGGGTGATGTTGTGGTGGTTGATAACGGCGGGGCCGACGCCGCGCTTGATGGTCGCGATGTTGCGGACGCGAACGGGCTTCTTGGTGCGAGGACTCACCACCCCGACGTCGAGCAGTGTATCGATGTTGACCATATTCTTCTCGGCGTACTGCGCACCGATGAAGTAGTGGTTTCCGTTCTTCGGGCTCAGCCAGAACGCCGGTTTGAAGTTAATGGACGAGTTGGTCGCGGTGACCAGCGCCTTGACGATGCCATCGGCCGTGAGCCCCAGCTGGGCGGCTTTGACGCGGTCGATCTCGACCTGCAGCGTCGGGTAGTCGATGCGTTGCTTGATAACGACGTCGTTGGTGCCATCGACCTTGGCGATTTCGCGCTGCACTTTCTTGGCAAGCTCGTGGCTCTTTTCGAGCTTGGAGCCGACGATCTGGACGTGAATGGGCGCAGGTTCGCCAAAGTTGAGCGCCGCGCTCAGCATCCCGCCGGTGTCAAACGAGAATTCGACGTCCGGGAAGCGTGCATGCAGCCGGTCGCGGAGGATCTCCACGTGTTCGAAGGTCGAAGGAGAGCCGTCTTTACCTTTGAGTTGGACGAGCATGAACGCGTCCATCGGCCCGTTGTTGGTCGTGTACGCGGCGGGCCAATCCATCAGCACGCCGAGGTTGCTGATCAGCAGGCGCAGATCGCTGTTGGGGTGCTTCTCAACCTTTGGATACTCGGGATCGGCCGTGCCGAGATAGTCGAGAATCATCGCCTCGACGTCCTTCACCACCCTTTCGGTTTGTTCGATGCGGGTGCCGGATTGCAGCCGTAGCTGAATGCGAAACTGGCTGGCGTCGACTCGGGGGAAGAGCTCCTGGCCGATTGTCAGCGCGACAAATCCGGCGGCGACAAAGGCGGCGATGGAGCCGAGGACAACAAGCCAGCGGCCTGCGATGAGTTTGCGAAGGGTGCGGGTGTAGGTGCTCTCGGGCGCCAGCCGCGCGATTTGAGACTCTTCTCGGGTCGTCATCGCGCCGACCATCGGCGCATCGGAAGCAAGCATCTCGCGCGTTGGCCGGCGTTCGAGGGGGCCCGGCACGCCAGCGGGCATCGGCTTGCGGCCCTTGGCATGGTCCGGCGCGTCGTAGTCGACTGTGTCCTTGCGTTTGCGGGCCTTCGTCGTCGGCAGCTGCTTGAGAAAGCGCGCGCAGTAGGCCGGCAACAGCGTGATGGCGACGAGGTAGGACGCCACGATGGCGAATGTCGCGGACAGGGCCAAGGGCGTGAACAGGAACTTCGCCGTGCCGGAGAGAAAGACGACCGGATAGAACACGACGATGAACGTGATGGTCGATACGAGCACCGGCATCGCGACTTCAGAAGCGCCATCGACAGCGGCCTGCTCCGGTGTCTTGCCCATGCCGAGGTGGCGAACGATGTTCTCGATCACCACGATCGACTGATCGACAAGGATGCCGATAGCAAGCGCCAACCCTCCCAGCGTCATCGCGTTGAGGCTCTGTCCCGTGTAGTAGAGGCCGACAATCGCGGCGAAGACGGCGATCGGTATCGCGATCACGACGATGAACGTGGTCCGCAATGAGCGCAGGAAGAAGGCGACGACGAGACCGGCCAGGAGCGCGCCGAGCAGGCCAGCGAATTTCAGCCCGTCAACCGAATTGCGGACATAGACGCTTTGGTCGAGGACGACTTCCAGCGCCAGGTCGCCCGCGCGTTCGTCCATGTCGCGAAGGCGCTGCAGGATGTTGGTCAGCTTGCCCTGGATGGATTCGACGATCTTGATCGTGTTGGCGCCAGGCTGGCGGTAGATGGGGATGTAGACCTGCCGACGACCGTTGATTCGGACGATATTGGATTGGATCTGTGAGCTGTCTTTGACCCGCCCCACGTCGCGCATATAGACGACCTTGTCGCCCTCGACCTTGACCGGGAAGTCATTGATTTCACCGATCTTCTCGGGCATGGAGTTGGTGAAGATCTGGTAGTCGAAGTTGCCGATCTTGATGTCGCCGGCGGGGATGAAGACGTTCTGCGTGTGCAGCATCTTGACGACGTCGAGCGGCGCCAGGCCGTGGGCGTCCAGCTTCTTCGGGTCGATGTACGCGAGGATTCGCCGCAGCTTGCCGCCATAAACTGCGGGCGCGATCACGCCGCTGATCGACTGCAGACGGTTGCGCAGCTCGTAATAGGCGACGTCGTACAGCTCTTTTTCGGACATTGTCGGGCTGCTGACCGAGACGAGGCAGAGGGGAAGCGCCGCCGTCGGATCGAACGGCATGATCATAGGCGGGATGGTTCCCGGCGGCAGATAGAACATGTCGCTGACGGCGTACGACGTGACCTGCGCCATCGCCGTGTCGAGCGAGATGTCCTCCCGAAAGAAGTCCTTCACGACGCTCACACCGAGCATCGCCTTGGCTTGCTGGTGCTCGATGCCAACCGATTGCCCCGTCCAGCGCTCCAGGCGGCTCATGATGTCGCGCTCCATCACCTCCGGCGACATGCCGGGATAGAACGTGACGATCTGCACCGCGGGTGTATCGAAGATCGGCAGCAGATCCGCGGGTAAGCGCGAGTAGGACGCGAGGCCGAGGACGATTGCGATGAGCGCACACACGAGCACGAGATGCGGGTTGCGCAGGGAGAGACGAATCATGCTTGTGGGTCGGTGGGACAGGTACCGCGTCCCACGGGTTGTCCCAGCATTGACGACCGACCGTCAACTCACCGGGGCAACTTCCGCGGTTGAGCCGGGGAAAAACACCTTGTTGAAATCGATGGGGGCGCGCCTTGCCTGCTCGATGAAGGAGGCCCAAATGTTTCGCAACATCATGCTGCTGAGCGATCTCACCGACATCACCCGCTTGGCATTCCCAGTTCTCGACCGCTTGGCAGACCGCGACACCCGCGTCGTGCTGTATCACGCCCACGCAGGCGCCAGTGAACGGTTCTATCTCGCCGACTCGATCCGCGCGGTCATCAATGACGCCACGCGCAAACGCGTCCTCGCTGGTCTTGCCCTGTTCCGGGAAGAGCTGGAGAGCCGCGGCCTGCAAGTGGATATGATCGCCGGAATCGGCAGCGCGTACGATCTGCTGCCGGAGACCATCGAGCGCCTCGGCATCGACCTCGTCGTCATCCCCACGCGCAGCCAACACTCGCTGATTCGACCGATCAGCAACTCGGTCACGGCCCGCGCTATCCGCAGCCACCAGGTCCCGGTGGTCACGGTCAGCGACAACGCGTCGGCGCTCGCCAGCGGATGGAGCGGCCTCGGCAAGATCCTGCATCCGGTCACGTTCGGTGCGAACCACCGCCACGGCATCGCGGCGGCCGAATCGCTGGCGTCTCTGCTCGGAAGCGAGCTCCATCTCGTGCACTGCGTTCGCAGCCTTGAGTTGGACGACTTCTACGCCGAGTTCCCCGACGAGCTCGGTATGTCCTTTCAGCAAGACGACATCCTCGAAAGCGCGCGCAAGCGGCTCGAAGATCGGCTGACCGAGGTGACTTCGGTAACCGGCCACGCCGATGTGATCGAAGCCGAAAACGTCGGCCGCGGCCTCTGCCAGTACGCCAGCGAAGGCGGCTTCGGCGCGATCGTGCTGCCCGCTGTTGGTGCCGACCGCATTCGTTCGCAGCTGCTCGGCTCCGTCGCCGAACACGTCATTCGAAACGCAACCTGTCCGGTCTTCGTGCTGGACAGGCCACTAGGTCCCACCGCTGACGCAACGGATTCGTCCGGGGCCTCGGCGGCAACAGTTGAGGGCGCCATTCCATCGTAGTTCTTCGGGTCAGGTATCCGATGGGATGTCTTTGAGCGTCGGCCTGCTCGCGCGGTGAAGAGCAGGTCGACGCGCGCCCCTCATCACCGCAAATCGTGGGCGTCCGCATCGATGGGCTGGGCGCACATCGTAAGGAAGCTAACAATATGAAAGCCGCGGGCCTCTACCATATGGTGCGCAACCGGCTGGATCGTCGTCGAATCTACTCGAAATCGGACTACTGGGATGCGAAAGCCCGAGAGTACGACGGACTGTCGGTAAGCCTCTGGACCAACGACCACCTCAACCAGATCTATCACGGCGAACACACCGCGCTGTTTGACGACCACACCGGATCTGTCGCCGGCAAGAAGGTGTTGGACATCGGCTGCGGCATCGGCCGGATGTCCAAGCACTTCGCCGAGCGCGGCGCCACTGTCCAGGCGTGGGATTTCTCGGCCGACACGATCGAGAAAGCCAAGCGCTTCTCGGGCCACGCCAACATCGACTTCCGGTGCGGCTCCGTCTTCGATCTTGACACCGATGAGCTGTTCAACGTGGCTGTTGTTTGTGGTGTCTTGACCGTCGCCTGTTCAGGCAACGACGAGCTTGCCCAGGCCCTGCAGCGCATCCGCGCGGCCCTGAAGGACGACGGTGAGCTGTTGCTGATCGAACCGGCCCACGCCGGGTTCCTGTCACGGGTCTTGGACCTCGACTTCCGCGCGTTCAAGCAGGCCGTGCGCGACGCGGGATTCAGCATCGAGGACACGCGCGAGCTGCATTTCTGGCCCACCCGGCTCGTTCTGTCCTATCTGCCGATGCCCAAGCGCTTCACAGTGCCCGTGTACCGCTCCGGAAGCGTCGCCATGCGCGTGCTCGGTGAACATGGGTGGGGCGACTACAAGTTCATCCATGCTCGTTGTCTCGCCGCCTCTTGAGAGCAGCGGGCAGCCCGCTCTAAGCGCCGCCACCGGGCCGCAAGCCGGCAAGATCGGCGTCGTGATTCCGTGCTATCGGTCCGAAAAGAGCATCCCTGAAGTTGTCGAGCGCCTTGCCGCGACGCTCTCGGCCCTGAACCGCGCGTGGGAAATCGTCCTGATCGACGACCACTCACCCGACGGAACGTGGCGGGCAGTGACAGCGCTCAAGGCGGCATATCCCGACAACCTGAAGGCCGCGCGCACGTTCAAGAACGTCGGGCAGCACAACGCGATCGTGTGCGGCTTCTCCTTGGTCGAAGCAGACATTGTCGTAACGATGGATGATGACTTGCAGAACCGGCCCGAAGACGTGCCGCGGCTCGTAGCGGCGGTCGATGAGGGCGTGGATGTCGCGATCGCGTCGTATGGCAACAAGCGCCATGCTGCGTGGCGAAACGTCAGCGGACGCACGATCGACAGCATCTTGCGGTGGCTGTTCCAGCTTCCGCACGAATTCGAACTGACCAGCTTCCGCGCCATCGATGGCGGGGTCATCAAGCGCATCGAAGCCGGACCCGTGCCATACCCCTACGTTACCGCCATGGTGCTCGCCAATGGGACCACGGCGATCAACGTCCCGGTGCAACATCAACAGCGGAGATATGGGAGCAGCAACTACAACCTCAAGCGCAGCATGTCGTTGGCGCTGAACCTGCTGCTCAACTATTCGCCCCTGCCGGTCTACACGGTGATGATCATGTCCATCTTGGCGTTGCTCAGCTCGGTTGGGCTCGGAGCTTGGGTGGTGGTCAAGGCGATGACCGCGAATACGCCGCCCGGCTGGGCATCGGCGATGGCGGCGACAGTGTTCGTGGGCAGCCAGGTCATGGTCGTGTTGCTCGTTGTCCTGGTCTACCTGTCGCGGATCAACCAGGTCCTGTGCGGTCCGCCTGCGAGTCACGCGATCGGCGAGCGGCTCGACTGATCGGCCTCGACCCCGGGCAGTCGTAACGTTCTGTACGCCGAGCCGTCCTTTCCGGGCAAACGGGCTTGCAATGCGGGGCGACCAATGACCAGGACGGCAGATCGGCGCGAGTTCCTGCGAAACGCGGTGTTTGTCGGGGCCGGGTTGCTGCTTGGATGCGGCGGCGAGGGCGACTCGGGTACCGGCGCTGGCGGCGCATCCGGTGACGGATTCGGCGGCGGCGATGGCCATGCGGGCCCCGATACTGGAAACGACACTTCGAGTGCCCCAGACGGCGGAACGACCGCGGATTCGAACACGCCTGTCGATGCGGGGTTCGCCCAAGACTCAGGCCCGTCGCCGACCGACGCGGTCCATGGGGACACAGGCGGCTTCGCAGACATCGCCAGCGGCGACGCCGGAACGACCGGATGCCCCAACCCCTTGGCCGGCGGGCAGCTGCTGGGGCTCGTCCCCTTCATCCAGGAAGGCGGCAAGCTCATGGCCACGAAGTACGGCGTTGGGTGGGACGGCCGCTATTACTGCGACCTGACCAAGCTCAACCTCGACACGATGATCAACCCCATCGGCGAGCACTTCATTCGCACGCGCTATCCCGACCAAATCGACACGACAAAACCTTGGAAGCTAACAATCGGTGGGCTCGTCGACGCGCCAAAGACACTCGCGATGGCCGATATCAGCCCGTTGACCAAAGACATGGGCGTGCACTTGATGGAGTGCAGCGGAAACGGAAAAGGCGGCAAGTTCGGGCTGATTTCGGCCGCGAAGTGGAAGGGCGTACCGGTCCCGAAGCTGCTCGCTATGGTCAAGCCGAAAGCCGCCGGAAAACGCGTGCTGATCAAGGGCTTCGACGGCCACAGCACGCCGAGCGAGAACAACCATTCCAAGCCAGGAGCGAGCTGGATTTTCACGCCAGAGCAGCTTGAAAACGCGTTTCTCGCCACGGAGATGAACAGCAAACCGCTACCGGAAGACCACGGCAAGCCCGTGAGGTTGCTGGTGCCGGGCTGGTATGGGTGCTGCAATATCAAGTGGGTGACCGATATCCAGTGGGTCCAAGACGACGCCAAGTCGACGTCGCAGATGAAGGAGTTCGCCTCGAGGACGCACCAGACCGCCGCGCATGCGCTGGCCAAGAGCTTCAAGCCCGCGACCATGGACCAGGTGGCGATGCCGATTCGTGTTGAGCGGTGGAAGCTCGCCGACGGGACGCAAGCCCACATGATTCTTGGCGTGATGTGGGGTGGTTACGAGCTGACCGAGAAGCTGGCCATCGAATTCAGCGCGCCGACCAAGGGGCCTCTTCATCCCGTCGAGGTCTGCCCGAAACAGGCCACCAACCAGACGTGGACGCTCTGGCGGTATCTGTGGAATCCAAAGGGCCCGATGACGGCACAGATCCGGATGCGCATCGACGATCCGAAGATTCCGACCCGCCGGCTCGACATGGGCTGGTACAAACGCACCGTCAAGGTGTGATCGCGCTGCTTGCGGACAAACCCGGGCTTGGGCAGGTTGCGGCCATGTCGACCAACCCTCTTGGCGGATTCATGCGGCTTGATGTCGCTCGATCCCGCGGTGCCACCGCTCGCGCGTTGTTCGCAATTGTGCTCATCGGCGCGATGATGGCGTGTGCAGAGCTGTCCGGGTCAGCAGCGACCGGCCTCGTCGAGGACACGACAGACAGCGGAATCATCGACACCGGGCCGGAGGCGATCGACGGGCCAGACGGATGGCACGCATCGGCCGTCGAATGCGCGCCGGGTGTGACGTGGGTGACGGTGACATGGGTCGCGGACGGCGACACGCTGTTCCTCGACGGGGGCGCAAAGGTGCGGCTTCTCGGTATCGATACGCCCGAGACATCGTCCAAGGACTGCATGGCCGCGGAAGCGACCCAATTCACATCCAAATTCGCAGGCAAGGGAACCAAGGTCTGCGTGACGTCCGACAAGAAGGCCGGAGACAAGGACCACTACGGCCGATTGCTGCGGTATGTCTGGATCAAGCAAGACGGCGTGCCCGTAATGATCAATGCGCGGCTGGTCCGACTCGGGCTCGCTCGCGTGTACTACCCCTTCGCGAAGGGTCTTCGCCACGAGGTCACGCTGGTCAGGGCGCAAAAGGAAGCCGAGGCCGAGGGTGTCGGCGGCTGGGCGAGCTGCGGCTGGTGAGCTACCAGGTGACAGCTGATTTGGTCACTAAACTCTGATTTGGTCGCTAACCGAAGCGGCGCCGACGCGCGACCAGCAACCCGGCAACCAGCATAAGAACAACGACTCCGGGCAAGTTATCGGAGTTGCAAGAGGCTGAGCAGCCGTCGTCGCTGGCCGGGGGCTCGGCGACAACGCCACCCGACGACGCCTCGCCGCTCGATCCGCCGCCAGAGCTGCTCGTCGACGAACCGCCGCTGCCCGACGCGGAAGCATCGCTGCCACCGCTGGATGAGCTCGCGGCGTCCACGCGCGGCGGCGGCTTCGCGTCGCAGGTCCCGGCAACGGCGCGCGCATCAAGAAGTGCGAGTTTCCACAGGTTTTCGCAGACGGGTTGGGATGGGCCGCACGTCACGGCGCCAGGCAATTTCCCCAAGCACATCATTGATTTCCACGTCAGCCCAGCATCGTCACTGCGCGAGAGCAGACCCTTGTCGAGCAGGTTGTCGGAGCAAGCAATCACGCCACCTGCAACGACTCGGAGACACGGTGCGTGAGGCGCGTCCTTGATGTGCGCGAAGCTGGCCCCGCCGTCCACGGAGCGAAGGATGCGGGCCTCGTGTCCGGCGACAAGCAGCACCTCCGTGCCGGCATTTGGTAGCCATACAGCGGCGCGCAGCGGATCGCCGGGAGCCAGGTTGACATGCTTCTTCCACGCGCCATTGCCGGCTGCCGTCCAGAGGCGTTCGCCATCGTCGCCGCTGCCGCGCAAGACCACGACGTCGGTCTTGGGGTGCCAGCCGAGCGGTTCAAGTCCGTGGTCGTTGGGCGCCGCGCGATCTTGCCACGACTTGCCGCCATCGGACGTTCCCGCGAGCCGAGTCTTGCCGCCTGAAACGGCGATCGCGATCGCATGCTGGGTCGATCCGTGCGCTGCCGCGACATGCCGCCAGCCGCCGCTGCCGCTCGGGGTCACGTCGACGAACTTGCCGCCGGATTCAGCGCGATGGATCCGCGTCTTGCCGCCGTCGCTGCGAACCACCCACAGCGCGCCGGCTCTTTCGCTACCAGCGACGACTCCGCCATCGAAAACGGTCTTCCAACTGCAGCCGTCGGCCGTCGACATGAGCTTGGCTTGATCGACCATCGCAAAGCCGCTGCCGTGGGGGAACACGCGACGTTGCAGCCCGAGCTTGCCGCCACTTCCGAACGCGACGGTGCACTGCCATCGAAAGGTCTTGCCGCCGTCGTCGGATCGCAGCAGGCCGGAGGGCAGCGCCACGGACCAGCGCTTGCCGTCGGGCGTGACCGCGAGTTCACGCGCCGCCTGGACCTGGCTATGTGCATGCCCACGGACGGGCGCGAGGCACATTGCCGCCGCGACCAAAAACGCCAATAACCGGAAACGGGAAGTCATGGCGCGACGGTAGCAGAAGCGTGCGGCTGCGGGCGAGAGGCCTATCATGAGCGGGCCACCGTTTGGAGGGAGTGTGAGCGAAGCCTGACGTCCGCGGCCCTTTTCGTGCCCCATTGGGCCGGCGACCTCGCGTTGGTCACGATCGCCGTGGCTGTCACGGTCCACCTGGTACGGCTGCCGACCGCCGCGGAGTAGCTTCTCGGACCGCTAGTCGCGTCATTTACGTTCGAAGACCGCGGTGAAGTTGTGGGCCGGCATCGGCACAAAAGCCTGCAGCTCGAGCCGATTGACGCGCGCAATCCGCGCGACGCGGGCGATATCTCGGATGCCAAAGCTGGGATCGCGCGCCTTGAGCCAGCCGTCGAACCGCTCGTTGCTCGGCGACGTGAACGCATCGTCGACGTTGTAAGGGCCGTAGGTGACGAGCAGACCGCCTATCGCCAGCGTCTCTCTGACGCCGCGCATGAGATCGATGGTCGCGTGCCAGGGTGCGATGTGGATCATGTTGATGCAGACGACCACATCGGCGGACGCGACCGGCCACGGCCGATCCGACACGTCGAGATGCTGAGCTCGTTGCACGTTGCCGGAGCCCTCAGCGGCGCGCCACGCGTCGATGCTACGACGACTGGCCGTGTCGGGATCGGTGGGAAACCAGGTGAGCCCGGGGAAATGGCGGCCGAAGAAAACGGCGTGTTGCCCCGTGCCGGCGGCGATCTCGAGCACGCGGCCGTGGTTGGGCATGTAATCGCGGAGCACATCGAGCAGGGGTTGCCGGTTGCGGCGTGTTGCCGGTGCGTCGGCCCGATGATCCGCGGGTGAGCGAGGTGGGTTGTCGCGTTCGTCCATGACACGGAGTCTACCCAAAGCTGCGCGACCAGACGATGGTCTGCAGCGATCGGCTTGGGCGACTTGCGCTGCAAATCGAAGACCTGCGCGAGCGCGACGATTTGGTGCTTCGCGCATGTCGTCAGCACGGGTGGCCAGTGGTGGTGACCATGGCTGGCGGCTATCCGCGGCGCCTCGAAGATACCGTCGCGATCCACGTCGCAACCGTCCAGGTGGCCGCTCCATTGCACACGGGCACGGTCGATCCGGCAGACGACACGCCTGAATTCTGCTGCGTCCGACCGTCGATTGTGCTATCGCGCCGCGCGAACGGGCATGCACTGGCCCTGCGGCGGCCCCCCGGGTCAAGAGACTGGAACGAATATGCAGAACTTCTTGAAGTTGTCGGTTGTTTTCTCCGCGAGCCTGGCGCTGACCGCTTGTGTCGGTGGCGCTGGCGCCGGCGGTGCCGGATTTACGGGCGGTGGCGGAGGCAGCGACGGCGCTGTCCAGAATGACGCAGGTGCTAGCAGCGGTGGCGGCGCGACGGACGCCGGAAGCACGAGCGCGGACTCCGCGAGCTCTGGTGGGCATTCATCTAGTGATAGTGGTTCATCTAGTGGCGGTTCGTCTAGTGGCGGCTCGTCTGGCGGCGCGTCGTCCACGAGCGGCGCATCTTCAAGCGGCGCATCCTCAAGCGGCGCATCCTCAAGCGGCGCATCCTCAAGCGGCGCATCCTCAAGCGGCG
>CAZLMW010000140.1:5591-19512 GCA_964560875.1 uncultured Enterobacteriaceae bacterium | reverse complement strand
AACGGGATCACATGGCAAGAAAAACGATTCAGCACTCGTGCCCGGCACATCTAGACGATCGGCATTGGGGCTAAAGGGCGTCGCTATTTGCCGATGCAAAAGCGCGCGAAGATGGCGTCCAGCACGTCGTCGGGCGCGATCTCGCCCGTGATCTCGGCGATCGCATCCGTGGCGTCGCGCAGGTCGGCGGCGATGTACTCAAGCGGTGTGCCCTCGTCCATCGCACCCAGCGCCCGGTAGAGCGACTCCGATGCGCGTGCGAGGGCGTCGGCGTGGCGCTGGCGGGTCAGGACGAGATCGTCGGCGACTGAAGCCGATGTGAGCTCACGGACGACGCCACCGAGAACGGCCCGCAGCTGGTCGACGGACGCCGGATCGAGCACAGACACGGCGACGGCGTCATCGATCGTCTCGCCATGGCGCGGCAGGTCGGACTTGGTCGCGATCGGGATGATTCGGCGATGCGCGGGGCCTGCGGGCGGATCATCAAGGTCGGCCGCGGGCGCGTTTTGATCGCGCAGAAAGAGGACCACGTCTGCGGTTGCTGCAGATGCGCGGGCGCGTTCGATCCCCGCCTTTTCAACCGCGCCTTCGGTGCCGCGAATGCCGGCTGTATCGACCCAGGTGACGGCGATTCCGTCGAGCTCACCGGCCGCTTCAATGACGTCTCGCGTTGTCCCAGCCTGTTCGTGAACGAGGGCGCGATCGGCGCGCAGCATCGCGTTGAAGAGGGTCGATTTGCCCGCGTTTGGCGCGCCGTACATCGCGATTCGGACCCCATCGAGCCGCAGTCGCCCCGCGGTTGCGCTTGCGGCCAGGGAAGCCATCTCGCTGGCGGCGTGCGCGAGGTCGTTGCGCAGGGACGCGGGAAGCCCGCCGACGTCTTCATGTTCGGAGAAGTCCAGGCGCGCTTCAACCTCGGAGAGCGCGTCGATGATCGGGGTTCGCCAGGCTGAAAGAGCCTCTCCGATGCGGCCGTCGAGGTGTTCGAGCGCCAGTTCTGCGGCCGCTTCGGTGCGCGCGGACACGAGATCCAGCAGCGCTTCGGCCTGGACGAGATCAAGCTTGCCACCGAGGAACGCCCGCCGGGAAAACTCACCCCGCTCCGCCCGGCGTGCTCCGAGCGCTACACATGCCGCGATCGCGCGTTCGATGACCGCTGGCGAGCCGTGAAGCTGCAGCTCGGCGATATCCTCGCCGGTGAACGTACGCGGCGCATGCATCGCCACGAGGTACCCGCGGTCGATGAGCTGGCCGGTCGCCTCGCGCATCCGAGCGTATCGGAGCTGCCCGTGCCGCAATCGATCGGCGGAAATCCGGCCGATCTCGGCGGCGATCGCGATCGCTTCGGGACCGGACAGGCGGACGATTGCGACACCGGCATGGCCGGCTGCTGTTGCGCGCGCGACGATGGTATCGGCCTCAGACATGAATCTTCACCTCGACGCGCACGATCCAAGCGGTTCCCTTCGCGCGTTCTGGGTCGCACGAGCGGCCCCGCACATTTGACATGGGTGCCCTTCCATGGCTAGCGTGCGCCCCGATGATTTTTACGGAAACCCGTGAAGGCAGGCGGTTCGTTGGTGAGCTGGATCCGGGCGCCCCGATCGTCGCTACCCTTCATTCGCTGCTGAGCCAATACTCGATTACCACCGGTTGGATCCGGGGCAGTGGTTACGTGCAGGATCCGATCCTGCGCGGCGTGCTCAATGAAGGCGGATTCAGCGAGCCCCAGGCATTTCCCGGCCGTTTTCTCGTGGTAGCCCTCGACGCAATCGTCTCCGAACGCGGCGGCGAAACCGACCTCATCGTGCGGACCATGCTCCACGGTGAAGACGGAACTGTCGCCGCCGGCGTGCTCGAAGAAGGCATCTCCGCGTCGCTCGAGCTCAACTGCCAGACGTGCGACGACATCACGCTGCGTCGTTACCACGATGAACAAGTCGGCCTCGCCCGCTGGCTCGACGTCGCGGTCAACATCGCCGAAGCCGCCCCCGAGGTGGTCAAGAGCGGCCGGGTCGCGATGGAAGCGATGCCCTCGCGCCTGCTCGAACCCAACGAGATGCCGCAGCTCAAGGTCGGCGACTGGCTCGAGCACCCCCGCCTGGGTGAGTGCGAAGTGGTCCAGGTCGTCGATGATGATCGCGTCTCGATCCGCATGGAATCGGGCAAGGTCGCGCAATTGCACCTCGGCCTGCTGACGCTCACAGGTTCCAAGCGTCGCCGCGGCCGCAACGTCTATGACGTGCAAATCCGCCGCCGCAACCGTTAGCCACCACAACCGCTAGCCGCGGCTAGCCCTGGCCGCCTCTACTTGGCAATCCCGTCAAAGTTGTAGTTCGCGCGGATCGCTGCGTCCGACGTCGGCACGTCCAGTGCATGATCGGTGCGTAACGCCGCGATCACATGGTCGAGCCGGCCCGCATCTCCGTCCATCGCCAGCAGCTCCGCGCAGAAATCGGGCATCAGCACGATCGGGTGACCGCGGCGGCCGGCTTCTTCGCCATCGACGAGCAGCGGGCGCATGACTTTGACCTGCTGATTTGGCTCCAACCCGGCCATCGCGTTGAGCAACGCCTCGATCGTCGCCAATGCAGGGACCCCAGCGTCGACCGGGTGCATGACGACGGGCGCGTCGTGGTCGATCAAAGCGCGCAGACCTTGCTGCAAGGACGCAAACATCGGCCGATCCGCGTCGGCCACTTCGATTCGGCCCGGAAAATCGAGCGCTCCGGCACCCTCGGCCGCTGACGGGTGCAAGACCGCCACGATCGGGGCCACCCCTGCGTCCTGGAGCCGCCTGACCTGGGCGCGCCACAACAGCTCACCATCGATGATCTTGAGCGCCTTGGGTCCGCCTGCCCGCCGGCCATGACCCCCTGCGAGCACCAACCCCGCTGCGAGGCTGCTCATGTGGCTATGTCCTCGTTCTTGGCGAGATCGATCAGCTGGGCCGCCACCGAGATGGCGATTTCGCCGGGGAGCTTGCCGCCCACCATGCGCCCGTCGACCCGCAACCCGATCGGGGCCACAAGCCTTTGCAGCGTCTCGTCGGGCAGGCCGCGTTCGCGCAATCGCCGGGTCATCGTCGCGATCTTGGTCTTGCTGCCGATCACGCCGACATAAGCCAGGTCGCCGCCTCCGCAGCGCTGATCGATCCGCAAAAGGGCGTCGATAAGCTCCCGATCCAGGCCGTGATCATGCGTCATGACGACGGTGAAGCATCGTTTCTTGGCGACCGGCGCGTCGCTGGCGTTTGTGGCGTCGAGTCCCAGCCACCCCCAACGGAGCAAGACGTCGGTCGGCGGCTCGCACAGCACGTCTGTGGTGGCGGGAAAGCGCGCCGGATCGGCCCACTCGGGTCGGCTATCGATCACGACCACGCGCCACGGCAAGCTCGAAAGGACGTTGGCCAGCGCGGCGCCCACATGTCCGGCGCCAAAGATGACGGCGGTGGCCGGCGAACCCGGGAGCTCGGCCAGGACCTTGTCGCCATGCCTGGTCTGCAGCGGTGGTCCGCCTCTTTCGGCGGCGTCGAGGGCGGCGCAGATCACGTCGGCGCGCGCGGCGTTCATCGGTTCAAAGAGAAGCGTCATCACCCCGCCGCAGCATTGTGCGAGCTCAGGGCCGAGCGGGTAGCGCTTGAGGTGGTCTTTGCCCGATTCCTGCACGGTCTTTGCGAGCTCGATCGCGCGCAGCTCGAGGTGGCCGCCGCCGACTGTTCCCGCGAGCAGGCGTCCGTCGCGGCAGACCATGCGGGCGCCCACCCGGCGCGGTGTCGAACCGTTGACCTCGAAGACGGTGACGAGCACGGCGGGGCCAGCGGCGACGAGGCCGGGTAGGTGACGCAGGACTACGCGCCCCTCGGGATCGAGGACTACGGGGTGCATGTGGAGTCTGGCTTGTTTGAGACGAGATTGTCGGCCCGATCGCCTCTACTCGGCGTCGGGGTGGGTTTCGGCGATGGCCTGGCAGACGAGGCGGTGAAAGACCTCGTTGCGGTACCGATCGGTGGAGCGCACGTCGCTGATCGGCTTGAGATCGTAGGCCTGGGCTTCGCGCAGCTTGTCGTTGACCGCTTCATTGACCACCGAGACACCGAGCAGCGCGCGTTCGATGTTTTCGCAGCGGGTGATCGTCGGTGCCATCGCCACGGCGACCACGCGGGCGTGCTCGATCGCGTCGTCTTTCCAGCAGATTCGGGCGGCGAGTCCGACCTTGGTGATCGCTTGGAAGGCGCGGGTGCCGACCTTGCGAAAGAAGTGGCCGCGGGCGCCGATCGCTTGTTTGGGCAGCATGATGGCGGTGATCAGCTCGTCCTCGGCGCGCTGGGTGGCGCGATAGCCGGTGTAGTAGTCGGCCAGCGCGACTTCCCGCATTCCGCGCACGCTCTGCAGGCGCACGCGGGCGTCCATGGCCATCAGCACAGGCACCGCATCGGCGGCCGGTGAGCCGTTTTCGATGTTTCCGGCGAACGTTCCGCGGGCCTGGATCTGGGTCGCGCCGATGAGCGAGGACGCGCACGCGAGGGTGGGGAGCTCTTCGCAAGCGCGGGCGTCGGCAAGCAGGTCTCCGTACGTTGCGAGGGCGCCGATCTGCAGGCTGCCGGGATCGACGGCTCCAGCGAGCGCCCATTCGAGCTCACCGAGCGCAAACCGCAGCCCCCACAGGTCGATAAAACGCTGCCACTTCAGCCGTCCGCTGTTGGCGTCGACCATGATGTCGGTGCAGCCGGCCATCGGGCGCAACGGGTCGCCCTTCTCAGCGGCGTCGTGCATCCACTTGAGCGCTTCGTTCAGATTCGTCGGCCGCAGCACCTCGATGCGCGAGTACTGGATCATCGAGCGTCCTCCGCCTCTTCCATCTCGGCGACCCGGTCGATCGCGGCCTTGACGCTATTGACGATGCAGCCGTAGCCCGTGCAGCGGCAGATATTGCCGGCCATGACCTTGTCGATGTGGTCGCCGGGGATGCCGTTGTCGACCATCCACGCAGCGGTCACGACCATGCCGGGCGTGCAGATGCCGCATTGGGCGCCGCCGTGTTCGATGAACGCTTCTTGCACCGGGTGGAGGACGTCGTGTTCAGCGAGGCCTTCGACCGTCACGACACTGGCCCCGGCCACCTGGCAGAAGGGAACCAGGCAGGCGTTGACCGGCATTCCGTCGATCAGCACCGTGCACGCGCCGCACTCGCCTTCGCCGCAGCCTTCCTTCGTGCCGGTGAGCTCCATCTTGTAGCGGAGCACATCGAGCAACCGGGAAAATGGCGGCGCGGCCCAATGGCGTTGTTTGCCGTTGAGCTCGAATTCGACCACGACCGGCACGGCCTGGGTGATCGCCCCGGCGGACACGCGGTCTCGGGTGATTTCACTCATTGCGCGTCCTCCTCGCTTCTCTGCGCGGCGACCCCGGCGAGATAGGCGTCCATCAGCCGCTCGGGCGAGCAGGGCAAATCGTTCACCTGTACACCGACGGCGTGCGACACGGCGTTGACCACCGCGGGCGCCGGACCGTCCATCGGGAGCTCGCCGATGCCCTTGGCGCCCATCGGGCCGTAGTCGTAAGGCTGCTCTTGGAACAGCACGTTGATGCGCGGCACGTCGGCGAACGTCGGCACCACATAAGTCGTCATGTTGTGGTTGGCCATGCCGCCGTTTTCATCGAGCACGGTGTCTTCGAGCAACGCCCAACCGATGCCCTGCACGGCGCCACCTTCGATCTGCCCGCGGGCGAGCACAGGGTTGAGCACCTTGCCGATCTCCTGGCTGGCCACAAAGTCGAGCACGATGACCTCGAAGCTGCGCATATCGACCTCGACATCAGCGACGTAGGTAGCCCATGCGTACGTGCCATAGGCGACACCCTTGTAAGCCTTGTCGTCCCAGGTTGGCCCCGGCGGTCGCTGGTATTGCGCGGTGCCTTTCGCGACGTCTCCGCCGCGCTCAGCCGCCATTCGTAATGCGCGCCGCAGGGATTCGGCCTTGTAGCGCTGGCCAACACCCTCGGAAAGCGCGCTGATTGGCGTCGGAACGCCGTCGTCACGGATATCGGAGTCGCCGAGCAGTCGCGCGCTCTGCAGCCCTTCGACGAGGTTATCGCAGGCTCGCGCCACGAGGTGACCGACGACCATGGACGTGCGCGACGCCACCGTCGGGCCGGAGTTGGGCACGTGCTCCGTGTCGTTGGCCGCGATCCAGATGTCTTCGAGGTCGAGTCCCGTCGCGTCGGCGGCGATTTGGGTGAACACCGTGATGCTGCCTTGACCCATCTCCGTGTTTGCGGTCAGCACCTCGACCTGGCCCTCTGGCGTCGCGCGCACGTCGACGATCGACGCGAGATAGTCCTCGCCCGACCCTGTGAACCCGGCTCCATGCATGAACGTGGCCAGCCCGACCCCGCGTCGCCAAGGCCCATTGTTGGCCACTTGTTCGGCGTTGAATTCGTCGTATTCCTTGCGCTTTTGATGGTAGTTCGTCGCGTCGAGCGCGGCCTCCATCCAGGTCTCGAGCTTGATCGGCTCATGGATCGTCTGGCTGACCGCGATCTCGTCGCCCTGCTTGATCAGGTTGATGCGCCGCATGTCAGCGGGATCCATCGCGAACGTGTCCGCGCAGATGTCCAGGTGCCGCTCGAAGGCGAAGATTGTCTGCGGCGCTCCAAAGCCACGAAAGGCTCCGTTGGGCGGCGTGTTGCTGAGCACGACTTCGTTGTTGATGCGCACATGGGGCACGCGATACGGCCCGCCGGCATGAATGGCGCCGCGCGACAGGACGACAGGCGACAGGGTCAGGTAGGCGCCGCCGTCGAGTCGCACGCTCATGTCCACACCGAGCAGCCGACCGGCCTCGTCGTGTGCGGTGCGGATCCACGATTGCGACGGGTGGCGCTTGGTCGTGGCGCACATGTCCTCGACGCGGTCGTAGAGGATTTTGACCGGCATCCGAGACTTCAGGGCCAGCAGCGCGGCGTGTCCGGCGATGATCGACGGGTAGTCTTCCTTGCCTCCAAATCCACCACCGAGCGGCGACGCGATGATGCGCACCTTCTTGTCGGGCAGCTGAAACAGGGTCTTCATCGCTTTGTGCACGTAGTACGGGCACTGCATCGAGCCTTCGATCGTCACCTTGAAGCCGTTGCGCGGCCACACGGGGCCGGCGTGCTCGTTGGGGTCGTCGACGTCGATCCGCGCGATCATGCACTGCGGTTCGATGTAGCACTGCTCTTGCGCGCTGGTGCCGTACTGGCCTTCGATGATCTTGGCGGCGTTGTCGAAGACGTCCTCGAACGCGCGGCCGTCGTCGTCGGCATCGGCGGCCCCTTTGCTCACCAGGATGCGGTGAAAGACGTTGTCGTCGCCGTGTTGGATCTGGTCGGGCGCCGGGTCTTGTCGGTAATCGAGCACCGGCGGCTTGGGCGCGTATTTCACCTCGATGAACTTGAGCGCCTCGCGGGCGGTCTCGAGATCGCGGTGTCCGATGAGCATGATCGGCTCGTGCACGTGACGCACTTCGTCGCGGACCAGGTAGGGCTGATCGCGTTCGATCAAGTCGACCAGGTTGCGGTCGTGGCCATCGGCGCCGAGACGGGGGATGTCATTGGCGCTGACGATCACGAATTCGCGCCAATCGGGCCCGCCATCGAGAAAGCGCACGTTGGTGATCGTGCCGCGCGCGACGGTGGTGCGCAGGGTCACACCCCACAGGCCCTCGAAGGGCACGTCGTCGATGTACTTGAGGTCGCCGGTGACCTTATCTCGGGCCTCGGGCCTGGGCACGCTGGCACCGGTCCAGGTGCCTTGTGGGGAACGGCCGTGAACGTCGTCGGGCATCGCGCCTCTCCGGATTCGTGGACAGCGGGGGCCGCGAGCATAGCGGCAAGCCAAATCTGCGACCACCGGGCCCTGTCACCGCCCGATCCACGCCCGCCGAGGCGCTCCCCCAAGGCCTTTCAGTGCCACGGTTCGTAAAGAAATTCGGCGAACTCCCGATCACTTATCAAAGAGGCCGGCGTGGATTTGCCGGCGGGAGATGACCGATGCGACCAACAGGACAGCGGAAAAAAGCCGCGATCAACACCAATCCGATCACCTTCTCGGGCGGCGACCGACGCCGCGACGAACAGGGCAGTGGGCCGCAGGGGTCGATCGAAAGGTCGGGGCCGATGCAAAGGTCGGGGCCGATGCACAAGCGCTGGAAGACCGCCGGCGATAGGAGTCGTTGGCTGCGCGAGCGATTGCGCGAAGGGTATGCCCTGCTCGAGCTGGCCACCCTCGACGAAGCCTGCGATGTGTGGCTCGAGGTCTGGCGCGAGGTGTTGGCGGTGGCCGCGGACGTGCCGCTCAAGACGCTCGCTGACGTGATGGCCGTGCTTGGATTGCCGCGTGCCATCGCATCGTGGGCCGACGATTTCTGCGAAGCGGCGCGCTGGCTCGACCCAACCGACGCGCCGACAACAACGCGGGCCGTCAGCAAGCTGCTGGACGACCTCGCGCGGCGCTTTCCCCACGAAAATATCGAGCGCATCGTGTGCTGGGGCTGCACGCGTGCGGATTTGGTGCGCGCCGTGAACGGTGATACGGCGGGCGAAAAGGCCTACAAACACGTCGCGACCGTGCACTGCGACCGCGCGCAGGTGGTCAAACGCTGGATCGACTCGCGCCTGGACGTGCGCACCAAGCCTATCACCCTGGGCGAGCTGCGGGCCAGCGCTGCGCTTCTCAACATCGCGATGCGGCGCGACTATGTCGACCTCGATCACCACCCGCTGCGGTGCGAGTACGAGGCCCTTCGAGCCGATATCGAACGCTGTGAGTTCCTGGGCACGACCGACGGCCCGATCGCGTGGCCGTACTGGGAGGTCTTCAGCTGGCCCGCCGCGCAGCTCCTCTGGCACCTCGATCCGTATCTCGGTGACGCCTTCGATGCCAAGTACGGCGAGTTTCTCTTCGACGTGGAGCCACCGCCCTCCGAAGACGGTTATTGCTGAGGTTGATTCGAATCTGCGTTCGGCCTTGTGACGCCGGTGCGGTCCCGTATAGTCCCGGCCCCTCGCGCCCCGAGCCAGCGAAAAGGGCGCCTGATTGGAGGCATGACGATGTACGGCAATCCTCAGACCACCGCCGAGATCCGCACCGCTTTCCTGCACTTCTTCCGCGACCGGCAACACCGGATCATGGCGAGTCACTCGTTGCTGCCGCCCGCCGACCCGACGCTGCTGTTCATCAACGCGGGCATGGTGCAGTTCAAGGACTACTTCACCGGCGTCCAGGCCCCGCCTCACGCTGCCGTCACGACCACCCAGAAGTGCCTGCGCGTGTCGGGCAAACACAACGACCTTGAAAACGTCGGTCGCACGCAGCGCCACCAGACGCTCTTCGAGATGCTCGGCAACTTCAGCTTCGGCGGCTACTTCAAAGAAGAGGCCATCCGCCACGCGTGGGACTTCCTGACCGGCGTGCTCGACCTGGACCCGTCGCGCCTTGTCGCCACCTACTTCGAAGGCGACGAGAACGTGCCGTGCGATGACGAGGCGCGCGAGCTGTGGGCCGATATCAGCGGGTTGCCCGCCGATCGCATCGTGCCGATGACCGCCAAGGACAACTTCTGGGCGATGGGGGAGACCGGCCCGTGCGGTCCATGCAGCGAAATCTACTTCGACATGCGCCCGGGCGAGCCGTGGAGCTTCCCCGCCGACGAAGCCCGCTACATGGAGGTGTGGAACCTCGTCTTCATGCAATACGACCGGCAGTCCGACGGCCGCCTCAACGCGCTGCCGGTGCCCTGCGTCGACACGGGAATGGGGCTGGAGCGCATCACGTCGGTCGTCCAGGGCGTGCCGAGCAACTACGGCACCGACATCATGCGCGAGCTGGTGGCCGTGACCGAGCAGATGTGCGGCAAGACGTACGGCGCGCGCTTTTCGGCCGACGGACGGGTCTGCACCGACCCCGACATCGAGCAGGACGTGGCGTTTCGTGTCGTCGCAGACCACGCGCGGGCGGCCGCTTTCCTGATCGCCGAAGCCATCTACCCCGACAACGAGGGCCGCGGCTACGTCCTGCGGCGCATCATGCGGCGGGCGATTCGGTTCGGGCGAAACCTCGGCATCGGCGGGCCGTTCCTGTGGCGGGTCTGCGATCGCGTCGTCGACCTGATGGGCGAACAGTTCCCCGAGCTGGCGACCCATCGTGAGGTCATGGTCCGCGTCGTGCGCCGTGAAGAAGAGCGGTTTGGCCGCACCTTGGAGAGCGGGCTGAAAATGCTGGGCAAGGCGCTCGACGAAGTGGTCGCCCAGGGCGGGACCGAGCTCGACGGCGGCACGGTTTTTCGGCTCTACGACAGCAACGGTTTCCCGGTCGATCTGACGGCGTTGATCGCCGAAGAGCGCGGCTGCACGGTCGACATGGACGGCTTCAACGCGGCGATGGAGAGGCAGCGCAAGCGTGGTCGCAAGTCGTGGAAACAGACGATCAGCGTGGCCGACGGCGTGGCTGGCGACCTGCAGCGGCTCGGGCTGACGTCCGAGTTCGTCGGGTTCGACACAGATTTCGTCGAGGGCGCCACGGTGCTCGCCATCTACAAGGACAGCCTGCGGGTCGAGTTTGCCCATCCCGGCGACCTCGTGGAGGTCGCGCTCGACAAGACGCCCTTTTATGGAGAAGGCGGCGGTCAGGTCGGCGACAAGGGCCACTTCGCGTGGAATGACCTCAAGACCACCGCCGATCGCGCCATCGTCGAGGACACGCAAAAACCCGCCGACCGCATCGTGCTGCACACGGTTCGCATCGAACGTGGCTCGCTCGACATCGGCGACAAGGTGCGCGCAACCGTCGATCCTGATCACCGCGACGGCGTCAAAGCCCATCACTCCGCCACACACATCCTGCACAAGGCCCTTCGCGACGTGCTCGGAGGTCATGTCCAGCAGCGCGGATCGCTCGTGACGTGTGATCGCTTGCGTTTCGACTTCAGCCACTTCGCCGCGCTGTCCGCCAAAGAGGTCGCAGATGTGGAGCGCGCGGCCAACGAGATGGTGCTCGCCAACGCCCAGACGACGTGGTCGAACTGCACGATGGACGAGGCCAAGGATCGCGGCGCGTTGATGTTTTTCGGCGACAAGTACGGCGCCGTCGTTCGCGTGATGGAGATCGGCGACTCGGTCGAGCTTTGCGGCGGCACGCACGTCGGCAGCACCGGCGATATCGGCTTGATCAAGGTGATGACCGAGACCGGCGTTTCGGCCGGTGTGCGGCGCATGGAAGCGGTCTGTCACCTCACGGCCGTCGACCGGATGAACGAGGCGTGGACGGCGCTGAACACGGTCGCTCAACGCTTCAACGCCAAGGTCGAAGACGCCGATGCGCGGGTCGCAGCCACGCTCGACCAGGTGCGACGGCTCGAAAAAGAGCTCCGCCAGACCCGGCAACAGCTGGCGCTCGCCAAAGCGGCCGCCTCCGAGGACGGCGGTGAAGATGGCGCGATTCATAAAAAGTTCGGTCACCTGCACGTGATGGCCAAGGTCGTCGACGGTGTCGGTGGCAAGGACCTGCGGGCGCTCGGCGATCAGCAGCGCGACAAGAACGGCCGCGGCGCGGTGTTGCTGCTTTCCAGGCAAGCCGATGGCAAAGTCACGATGCTCATTGCGGTCAGCAAGGAAGAATCCAAGCGCCTGCACGCCGGCAAGCTCGTGGGCCAGCTCGCTCCCCTCATCGGTGGACGCGGTGGTGGCCGTCCGGACTTCGCCCAGGCGGGTGGTAGCGACGCGGCGGGAATCCAGCCCGCGATCGACGCGTTCTTCCGTGCAGCAAGAGAAGGTCTGCTTTGAGCTGCGCACCGCGATAGCGGAAACAGGCGCACGGAGGGTCACATGCACGAGGCTTTTTGCAGGGTGACCCATCACAGGGCCCGGGTTTTCGGGCTCTTTTGTGCCGTTGTCTGCTGTTTTGCCGGATTCTCGGGCGCTGCCGTCGCTGCGGACGCTCCAGCGGTTCCCGACGCGCTCAAGCCTTGGGTGCCCTGGGTGCTCCACGATCATCTCGACGACCGCTGCACGGCCGATGGTGACGATCGCCATTGCGCGTGGCCGGGCGCATTGACGCTCGAGCTCGGCAAGACCGGCGCGACGTTTTCGCTCCACGTATGGCGCGACCGGCCCGGTGACGTCGACCTGCCCGGCGACGCGCGCTTGTGGCCGCAAGAGGTCCGCGCGGGCGAGACCGCCGTGACCGTCAAGACCACGAGCGACGGCCAGCCCTTCGTGACGGTGGCCGCCGGACACACGCGCCTGACAGGTCGCCTGCACTGGAGCCGACCACCCGAAGTTGTGGCGCTACCAACCGACGTCGCCGTGCTCTCGGTGACCCGGGATGGGCAGCCGATCCAGGCTCCGCGTCGCGAACAAGGGCGGCTGTGGCTTAGCGGCGGCAAGCAGGTACGCGACGACACGGACACGCTCCGCATCGAGGTCCAGCGCCGCATCGTCGACGGTGTGCCGCTGCGAATCGCCACGCGCCTTGCGCTCAAGGTCGCCGGAAAGGCCCGCGATGTCGTGCTCGGTGATGTGCTGGTCGCTGGGTCCGTTCCGGTCTCTGTCAACGGCCCGCTCCCCGTGCAGATCGGTCGTGACGGAGTCGCCCGCGTCCACGTGCGCGCTGGCAGCCACGTGATCACGGTCGATGCGGTCCATCCCGGCGCCCCCAAGTCCCTCAACGTCCCCGCTCGTCTCGCCGACGCCGACAGCCACGAGGTCTGGGTGTGGGTCGCCGACGCCAAGCAGCGCTCGGTCCAACTCAGCGGCCTCGATCCGGTCGATCCCGAACGCACATCGCTGCCCAAACAGTGGCGGCAAGGGTCCACGTTCATCGCCGTCGCCGCCAAGTCGCTCGTTCTCAAGCAGACCCGTCGCGGCCAACCCGAACCGCCCCCCAACCGCCTGCAATTGCGGCGCGAGCTGTGGTTGGACCTCGACGGCACGGCGTTTTCGGTGCGCGATCGCATCACCGGGGCCATGCACCGCGATTGGCGGCTCGATTACGCGGGAAAAGGGCAGCTCGGCCGTGTCTCGCAGCGGCTCGCCGGGCGCTACAGCGACGTCTTGATCACCCATCCGCCGGGCACCAAGGCGGCACCCAAGGGCGCACCTGCCGGTCGGACCGGCGTCGAGCTGCGCACCGGAAAGATCGACCTCCGCGCGGACCTGCGCGTCCCCGAGGCGGCGCAACTTGACGCGATCGGGTGGGATTTCGACGCGCGCTCGGTCGCTACGACGCTGCATTTGCCGCCGGGGTGGAAGCTGCTCGGGGCGACCGGTGTCGACCAAGCTCCGGGCACGTGGATCGGCAGCTGGACGTTGTTCGATTTCTTCCTGGTGCTGATGGTCGCGCTCGGGACCGGCAAGCTGCTCGGCTGGCGGTGGTCGCTGGTTGCGTTGTTGGGGTTGGCGATCTGCCACGGCGAAGACGACGCCCCGCGCTGGGTCTGGCTGCACTTGTTGGCGGCGATCGCGCTGGTTCGGGTGCTCCCCGCCGGGTTCGTTCGCAAGCTCGCGTGGGTGTATCGCGGCGGCGCGCTGCTGTGGATGGTGCTGATGCTGGTGCCGTTTTCGATCCACCAGGTGCGCCATGGCATGTATCCGCAGGTCAAACAACAGAGCTACGGCATGGGCGGAGGATTCGCCGCTGAGATGGAGGAGAAGGCTGAACAGGCGGCCGCGGTCGCCGAAGTGCTCGACGATGGTGTCTCGCTGGCAAGCCGCAGCGCGCCGTCCAAGAAGTACAAGCGCCGCATGAAAGGCGGCGGCAAGAAGGGCTCGTGGCAACAGCGCGTCAACCAGCTGCAGCAGGTCGATCCCAACGCAGTCGTGCAGACAGGGCCCGGCTTGCCCGACTGGAACTGGTCCAACTGGTCGCTGCGATGGTCCGG
>CAZLMW010000140.1:3782-5491 GCA_964560875.1 uncultured Enterobacteriaceae bacterium | reverse complement strand
GCGCTGTGCCTCCTGGCTCCCGACACAGCCGCCGCGCGAATGCCGCCACCCAAGCCGTCCAACGCCGCGCCGCCCATTCAACAGCTGCAGCAACAGGTCCAACAGCAGCTCAACGCGGCCAACATCGCCAACATCGGCAAACGCAACAAGTTCGACGACATGCGTCCCAAAGGGCCGGGAGGACCGGCGGCCAAGCTGCTCGCCACGCTGCAGCAGCGCCTGCTCGAGTCGACGGCTTGCGAAGGCCCCTGCACAGTGGCTTCGACGGTGCAGCTGGTCCTGCACGACAACACCATCGCGCTAACCGCCGAGGTTCACGCGCAACGACTTGCCGCCTGGACGCTGCCCGGACCGCTGAGCACCGTGCGATTTACCCGCGTGACCGTCGACGGCAAACCGACCGGCCAGCTGCGCCGCACCGACGATGGAATGCTCCAGGTGCGCCTCGGACCGGGCCGTCACGTCGTTGTCGCCACCGGCACCCTCGCGGCCAGGAATGTCATCGCCATGCACTTCGCCGAGGACGCCAAACCGCGCCGCCTCACCGCGAAGATGCACGGCTGGCATATCGACGGGCTCGGGACCAACGGTGTGCCCGACGCGACCCTGCAGCTGGCGCGAAAACGCACCGCCGATGCTCCTGAAGAGGCCACTGCCACGGTCGCAGGCGCCGATTTGCCGCCGTGGTTCACCGTGCAGAGGACGTTGCTGCTGGGTTTGCCGTGGCAGGTCCAGACGACGGTGACACGCAACCGCGCCGACGGACCGACGCTCTTGAAGCTGCCACTGCTGCCCGGTGAAGCCGTCCTCGCTGCCGGTGTGCGGGTCGAAGAGGCCGCTGGCGGTGGCAAAGTCGCGCTGCTGCAGTTCCCGACCGGGCGCTCCGAAGTTCGGCTCGAATCCGAACTCCCCGTGGGTCCATCGATCGACCTGCAGGCCCCCAACGGACGCCCGTGGACCGAGCGCTGGCGCCTGCAATGCAGCCCCATCTTCCGATGTGCCGCCAAGGGAGTCGCCCCGGTCGAGCGGCAAGACCCAAGCGGCGAACAGGTCTACGCGTGGTGGCCCTGGCCCGGCGAGAAGGTCGCGATCAGCATCATACGCCCCGACGGCGCGCCCGGACAGGCTGTGACCATCGATCGGGTCGACTACAAGGTGACACCCGGCAAGCGCCTGCTCGAAGCCAACCTGCGCCTGCGAATCCGGTCCTCGCGCGGCGGCTTCCGCAAGATCACCCTGCCCGAAGGCGCCGAGCTACAGCGCATCACCATCGACAAAAAAGAGCGCACGATTCGGCCCGATGGTCGCGTGGTCAGCCTCCCGCTCAAGCCGGGCAAACAGAACTTCCACCTGCGCTGGCAGCAAGCCTGGCAACGCTCGTTCAACGAGACGATGCCGCCCGTTGATCTCGGTGGCGAAGCGGTCAACGCACGCTTGACGATTCGGCGCGGCGAGGACCGCTGGCTGCTCTGGGGCTTTGGACCGCAATGGGGTCCTGCGGTGCTTTTCTGGAGCCACGTGGCGGTGCTCATCCTGCTCGCCCTGGCCCTTGGCCGCATTCCCAACCTGCCGGTTCACACGGGCCATTGGCTGCTGCTCGGCCTCGGCTTTGTTCAGCTGCCGGTCGCGACTCTGCTTGCGCTTGTCGCCTGGTTCGCGGCATTGGCGTGGCGCAAGGCGATCTGGCGCGAGCGACAAGGCCCTGAACA
>CAZLMW010000140.1:1339-3682 GCA_964560875.1 uncultured Enterobacteriaceae bacterium | reverse complement strand
TAAACCGCCCGGTGAGTCGAGCGACGATACGTAAGCTGCGGTTGAGACCGGTTAGAGCCGGCGGTGCGAGCCGTCGCAAAACGGCGACATCTGCGTGACCTTGCATTGGCAAAGCGCGTACTTCTTGGTCTCGGTGATCTCGACCTGCTTGGGCTCGATGCCGGTGCCTGCGTGCGAACCGTCACACCACGGCTGGTTCTTGGAACGGCCGCAAGCGCACCACCAGTACTCGCCGGCCTCGAGCTGCAGCACAGCGGGGGCCTTTTCGGCGCAGATCGGGTCACTCATCGGTCGCTCCAGTGCGGGGTCGCCCCGTTGTCGCCCAGTCGATCCGGCATTTCAACCCGGCGCTCGCAGAACGCGGCCATCATTGGCAATCTCGCTGCGATGTATCATCGCGTAATCCAGACTTTTGCTGTTGTCGCGCTGCTCGCGGCCGGGATGCTTCCAGAAACCGCCGCCGCCCAGGTGCGCGGGCCCCTGTTCGTCGACCGCTGCGGACTCAACAGCGGGGTGATCGGCCGCGACCTCGCCATCGCGTCGAAGAAGGCGCGCCAGCAACGCGAGGCGGAGTCCTGGTCAACGGGGTTTCTAGCCCTCGAGGTGGGGCTGCTCGGCGGCGCTTTCCTGGCTACCGACGACGAGGACCTTGAAGCCGCCGGTGTTGGCCTGCTCGCGGGCGCTGGGCTGGTCGCGGGTCTATCGATCTACAGCGCTATCGCCGAGTCCGACGCCGAGAAGTTCGCGCGCAGCTTTGAAACCGCTTGCCGCACCGCAAAGAAGGACGCCGCGCTGACCGGCTATGCCGACCTGGGCCGCCTCGCCGAGACCGCGCGTGAACGCCGCCAGACCGGTGGCCTGCTCTTCGGCGTGATGGGGCTTGGCCTGGGGGTCTTGATGGGGATCGCTCACGCCAACGTCTCCGAGCCGACCGAAGCCAGCACGTTGATGGCGTTTGGCGGCGCCTATGCGAGTAGCCTCAGCCTGGTCGCGATGGGATGGCACTTCGCGTTTCGCGTCCAGGACCCCGACGAGCTGTTGTTCGACAGCTACAGGGGCAAATAGCCCGCCTTTATCAATACGCCGACCACACTATTTCGCGAACAGCACCGGGTTGCCGCGCAGGATCGTCGCCTGGCCGGCCGTAAACATGGCTTTGCCAGCGGCGGGTTGCCAGAACATCGCGTTGCCGCCGTCGTATCCCTCGCATTCCTTGGCGGACAGCATGCCGTTGTTGTCTTTGTCGGCGGTCTTGGGGCAGACCGGCGTGTCCTTGATCGGGTCGCTGCCGTTGCCGTCGGCGTTTGTCGTGTTCCACAGGCCGAGATAGTGGCCGATCTCGTGAGCGAGCTGCCGACCCGCCACTTTGCCGTCCTTGAACGCCTTGGCTGCGATCGCGATGCCGCCGCGCGGTCGTCCCGGGAAGAACGCGGCCGCCGGAATGCCGCCGGTCCAGCCGAGCACATCCGCCCCGCTCTCCTTGGCTCCGACGATGTTATCGACCAGGAAGATGTCCACGACCGCGGCGCCGCCGACCTTGGCTGCGGCGGCGAAGAGCTGATCGGCGTTGCTCGAGTGGTCTGTGGTCAGCCCGTCGGGTAGGTTCAGGGTCGCAAAGCCCTTTGGCGCGTTGATTCGGTCGAGGATCTGCAGGTCGATTGCGGCGCTTTGCAGGATCGTCGCCGCCTCCGCGAGCATCACCGACGTCACCGGGTGGTCGTGCGACGCCGCCGCGCTGATCGAGCCGGCCGCCCAGACACGCACTTTCAGGGTCGCCGCTGCCGGCACCTTGCCGTCCTTGGAGACGCGCGCGAACACCCACGTATCGACGCTCTGGTCTTTGACGGGTTGGACCGAGTAGGAGCCGCCCTCTTGTTTCCACTGAAAGCCGCAGCTGCTTAGCGTCCACGGCCCACCGACGACTTTCACCCCCGACGAGCTTGGAAATAGCGCCGCCCCGCTCGCTGCCGTCCCTGCCAGTCGGTTCTTGCATGACAGGCACAGCGGTTGGCACTGGCCCTTGCCCAATAGCCCCGAGATCGAATGCACCGCCGTCGCGATCGTGAAATGCCCTGGATGTTTGCCGAGAACGACCGCCAGGAAGCTCACCGTGCCGCTGGGCAGGTTCACATCGTAGGTCTTGGTTTTGCCGTCTTCTTCGAGCGCCAACGACGCTGCCGGGATGCCAACAACGCCCGGTGGCAAGTTGCTGGGAACGGTCGCGGGCTTGGGCAGCTGGGCGACATCGACGGCTGACACTTCGTCGGGCTCTGCGATCTCCTGGCCGACGTCCTTGGGCGGCGCCTTCGTGTCGATAATCGGGCTCCACGAGTCCTTGGCGAC
>CAZLMW010000140.1:0-1239 GCA_964560875.1 uncultured Enterobacteriaceae bacterium | reverse complement strand
TCCCGCGCGAGCTTGGTCCGACCCGAGCCGTTGATGCAATGCGGCCGATCCGCGCTCGGACACGCGATCCGCACGTGGAAATGATCGTCATGGCGGCTGGAGTCGCTCGGCTGCACCAGCACACGGCGCGCCCGCTCACGAACCAGGTCCGGCGCTTTCACCCGCAGCGCGTGGTCGAGCAGCATGTTGCGCAGCGCCGCCGACACGAAGATCCACTGCACAACCACCGCTGGATGACTCAGCAGGTTGTGCACAAGCGTCCAGTTGCGGGCCGGATCGAAACGCAGCCGCCGACCGTCGGGCCCTGTCGCAAACCCCTGGTCGTCAAAGTGCATCATGTCGGTGATCGTGATCGGCTTGCCGCGATCATCGTGCGCATAAAACGCGATATCCGCATCCCGCCCCGAGTTGTGGCTGACACTCTGCGGGATATCCCCGCCACCGGGCCGTGACAGGTTGCCGATCGCCATAACCGCCCCCGGAAAAGCGCGCGCAACCGCCGCCGACGTATCCGCGAGCAAGGCGATCAACTCCGACGTACCGTGGGTAAACCCGCGCCGCTGCGTCTTGTCGAGCACCCGCATCGCCGGCGCCGGCCGCGCCGCCACATCCCCGCCACCTTCCAGCCGACCGTCCTGCGGCGTGCCGATGCTGCGCCCATCGTTTTCATCGATCCGCCACGGCGCCGTCGCGGTCGGGTCGTCGCCCTCGATCGCCTTGGAGTCCCCGAGCATGCGCTTCGCCGCGTTGACCTCGACGCCTTTGCCAGCCGCCAAGCGCTTCACAACGGCCGCATTCGGTCCCGGCCCCTTCGTAGGTGTGCCCGGCGCCGTCATCACCGGCCGCTTCGACGAACTGGCGCTCTTCGTCGGAATTGGCGAGGTCGTTGCGCGGTGCTCTTTGACGAAGAACGCGACCATGAACGCAAACAGCAGCCCAGTCGCCGCCCCCACGGCGCGCCAGATGACCTGTCGTCCCCGGCCAGGCTCGTCGTCAGTAGTGTGCTCGCCGTCGCCGCCCACGTTGTCTCCTACGCTCCCTCAGCAATGCCACAAATGCCGCGTCTGTTCCCGTTTTTGAAGCCCCGCCAAAGCACTTGCGCCCCGCTGCGGCTGCGGCTAGATTCCGCCACCCGGCAACCGGTCGAGCACCGGCAACCCCGCCAACGTAGCTCAGTTGGTAGAGCAGCTGATTCGTAATCAGCAGGTCAGCGGTTCAAGTCCGCTCGTTGGCTCCAAG